>NZ_PISE01000007.1 GCF_002835805.1 Niallia nealsonii
AGTTTACGAAAACAGCCTAAAATAATAATTAGGAGGAATCATGTTATGGAAATGAAAAAAGGTTCCGTTCGTACTGCAGCTATTGTAGGGGCTGGCATTGGCAGTTTATTTATTTTCTCTCCTAGGGGCAAAGAAATGATAAATCGAATAAAAACAATGTTTCAATCTTCTTCTAATCAGAAAGACTTGCTTGTTAAAGCAGGAAACCCAGATCCAGAGGATATAGGAGATAATAATATGGTTAATGAAGGAGCCATGTATTCTGTAAATTACTATAATAAAAATATAGACAAGTAAAAGTTCTCTCTAATTGCTATACTCAATTCAGAAACAGGCATAAAACGATAAAAACCTTGGCAGATTTATACCCAACAATCCGCCAAGGTTTTTTTATGATTATCTTATATATTGACTAATTTACTTGCCATTTTCGGTTTTAATTTACCTTTTGCCCGTTTCATTCTTGTTTTTATAGTAGAAAGGGGAATTTTTGTTTTATCGCTAATTTCTACTAAAGTTTGATTATGATAGTAAAATAGCATAAGAGGTTCTTTATACATGGTTGGCAACTCCTCTAACGTATCTATCATCTCTTCTTTCGAACACTGATTTATTATTATTTCTTCAGGAGGTGGCATAGAATCAGCGCTATCGCGAACATATGTATAGACAGATTCTTCCCAAAACTTTTTCGTTCTTTTTTCTTTTCTCCAATGGTCCCTGCATTTATTAATGGCAATGGTGTACAGCCAGCTTTTTATTTTTTTATTATCTGTGGAATTAGGATAAGCAATATAGGCGGATATCAATACTTCTTGATAAATATCTTCTGCCAATTCTTTGTGTTTTACTAAAGAAAAAATATAGTGAAAAATTAATTTTCCGTATTCTTTTACAATTAACTCATATTTTAATGGCCAATTTTCATCACTAAAATCATTTTCGCATAAGGGGTTCATTCTTCCTTTTCCTCCTTCCCCTTCATAACGCCTTCACTAAATAAACGAACTTCCTTATTGAACCCCCTACAGTTTTATAAAAATTTTTAAAATTTATTATTCACCTGTCATTGCAGCCTATTATTAACAGGAGTGAGCCAAATGGAAAAGCCCATTTTTTTGCATATGGTCATATAATGCAAAACAGCTAGGATAACTGCACCTAAATTCATGCCGATTGCTATTCCCCCCATTTGCAACTGACTTAATGACCCAAGATAATAGATGGCAGCATAGGAAAAAACAGTAGACCAAATTGTGTGAAAAACAGCATCTTTTAACAAACCAAAACCAATTAAATAAGCTTGCATCGGAATAATAAAATAATGCAATAAAAAATATGGCCATAATAACTGAACAATAATAGCCGCCTGAGAAGAATGGAAAAATTTAGACGTTATTGGCTCTGCAAAAAAATAAAAAATACTTACCGCAATAATCCCATATACTGCAGTAATCCCCACTATTTGCTGCAGCAGCTTTTGCAATTTGCGATAATCTTTATTTGCATATTCTTTAGAAACAGTTGGAATTAACATCGTCATAAACGAGTGGGCAATAAAGGAAGGAAAAAAGCCAATGGTTAAAGCAATTCCTGCTAACATGCCAAAAAGTTCTGTTGCATTAGCAGCTGTAATTCCTGATGAAACAAGGGCTCCTTTAATTAAAAAAGGCTGGATAGCATGTGTTAAGGCGTGAAAAATCCGAAGCCCAGTCGTTGGCACTGAAACAGACAATAGATCCTTCCAGATAACCCTTCCCCCAAGGGAACTGTTTTTTCCTTTTTTCAAGCGCTGATATTGAAGAAAAAACATATGCATTAAATAGAGAAATACAACAATATCACTGCCAACTATTGTGCAAAATGCAATTAAAACAGAGGTATCTAAATCAAAGGAAAACCATTGAAATAAAAACACGAGCATTCCAAGTTGGACAATCTTCCGCAAAAAATTAGATGCTGCAATTTTTCCCATTTGCTGTTTTCCCATAAAATAACCTCGTGCAATGCTTGTAAATGAAATAATAGGAAGCATTAATAAGACAAGCCATTTTAAGATGGGGTGATAGGAATGAAATATAGGAACAAAAGGGATAATGACAGCAGCTAAAATCGTTAAAAAAATCGTAAAGATAATCGTCCATTTTATCACTTGATGCAGCATTGTTTGATGATATTCTGCATCTTTTTCTGCAATGAATTTTGAAATAGAAATAGGCAATTCAAAACTGGCCAATAATACGATTAAAAAGATTGTCGGCAAAACAGTCATAAATAAGCCTAGTCCTTTTTCCCCCAACTCTCTTGCCATTATCATATTGATCAAAAACTCCATGCACTCACCAAAAAATGCCGTTACAATTAATAACACCGTTCCTTTATAAAATGCCTTCATCGAATTCTCCCTTAACAGTACTTTTTCACGAATAAACAAAACACCAAACGATATTCGTAGTTTCAAATGCTTTTTATCATTTATATGAGACAAGTTATTAAAATATTTTTATATTTTTAAATAGACAGGGAGAATTCTTTTCTAATCAAACGTTTGATTAGAAAAATAATTAAAAAAACCTAAACAAATTTGATATTGTTTAGGCTAAAATGACTTTAAATTTTTTATTCTATTTTCAATTAGTCTACAAGAGAATGTTTAAATGCATAGATTACTGCTTGTGTTCTATCTTGCACTTCTAGTTTACTCAAAATATTGCTAACATGTGTTTTTACTGTTTTAATAGCAATAAATAGCTGATCAGCTATTTCCTGATTGCTTTTCCCTTCAGCCATTAGCAATAAGATTTCCATTTCTCTAGCTGTTAATTCTTCATGAAGCAGCACTTGTTTTTTTTGCCTCATCTTTATCATCATTTTGCCTGTTACTTCCGGCTCCAATACACTTTGTCCATGAAAAGTAGCTCTCACTGCATCTGCAATTTCACTCGCCTTTGAGGTTTTTAGCATATAGCTTGACGCACCTGCTTCAAGTGCAGGATACACTTTTTCATCATCGAGAAAACTTGTGACAATAATAATTTTTGCTTCTGGCCATTCTTCTATTATTTGTCTAGTTGCCTCTATGCCATCCATTTCTTGCATCACGAGATCCATTAATATAATATCTGGACGCAAACTTAAAGCTAATTCCACGGCTGTTCTTCCATTATCTGCTTCTCCTACTACCTCTATATCTGATTGTGCAGACAAGTAAGAGGACACGCCAATCCGCACCATTTCATGATCATCAACAAATAGAACTTTAATCAATCTTTATCTCTCCTTATTTGTCAGCAGCGGCACTTTCGCTTCTAAGCGAGTTCCCTTTTGCGCTAAACTGATAATCTTTAACTTCCCGCCAATCTCAGCTGCCCTCTCATACATATTTTGCAGCCCATATGATCCTGCTTTGCGCTTCTCTACATTAAATCCAATGCCATCATCTACTATGCGCATAATAATAAATGCTTCTCTTTTCATTAGCCGTACTTCTAACTTTTTTGCTTTAGCATGACGTAATGTATTGGAAACGGATTCTTGAAGAATTCGAAACAAATGATCTTCCATTCCTTTATCAAGTTGAAATTCCTCTAATTCCCATGATATGTCTAATGTAACCTTTTGTAGCAATTCTGATAAAAGCTCAATAATTCCTTCTTTTAATGTTTTCCCATTAAGAGCCGCTGGTCGCAAGTGAAGCAATAATGCCCTCATCTCTGTCTGTGATTGATGAATGGTTTCTTCTACTAACTCTAATTGTTTTGTTTCTCTATTATCAGATTTTGGTCTTGTTTCATTTATAGCCGATAATAACATCGACGCTGCAAACAATTGCTGACTAACAGAATCATGAAGTTCTCTCGCCAATCGATTGCGTTCTTGGGTAATAATCGTTTGTACTCTTACTTCTTGATTTTCCGCCTGTTCATTAACAAGCCTTTGTGATAATTTTGTTTGCTCCATTAATTGTATTTGTAAACTTTTTATTTTTTTTGCCAAACCACTTATTTCTTCTAAAGAATTAGATATAGAATGATCTTTTTTGGAATTTTCATCAAAAAGATCAAAAGATGTTTCCAAAGCATCTATTTGTTTTTTCCAAGAATACCCTGTCATTACTCCAAAAATAATTCCAATCGCAATTGCAGCCGTTGTGACAAATAATAAAAATGGAATTCCCATTAATTCTTTATCCCATAATTGTATCCAATTTTCCGGGGGAAAAACGACCATATAGCTTCCAGATATAAAAAGGAGAAAAACTAATGATGCGCCAACTCCCCAAACAATTTGCCTTTGGACAATGCTCATATTCTTTTCACCTCTAAATTGCCTGTAGCAAAACTGGTGAAAATTTTCACCCTTGTTTCAGCTGAGTCAAATGTCGATTGTCTTATTTGGATATTTCTATTTATTACATGACTTTCTTGCTCTCCAAATATATTATAAGATCCAAATAAGACAGAATGATGAACACTTGCTTCTATATCATAGGGAACATATATCTTCACATTTCCAACCATATTTTTAATAAAAATAACCGTTTCTCCTGCTGGAAGCACAGTATAGCTTAAATCAATTGCCGTATCTGATATTCCAGCTTGTATATTTATATCATTCCACTCATAGACATGATCTGGCGTTTCATTGTGCTGAAACAGTTGATTTTGGAAAAAGGGCTTTTTAATTACTATTTCGGATGTATCCGTTGATTCTTTTTTTTCTTTTATTATCGGCATGATTGATTCAGAAGCCTTATTTTTTTTAAGATAGATAATAATATAATAAAGCACAATACTTATTACTAAAAACTTAAATGTAAACATATTAAAAACACTTATCAGCAGTATAAATAACCCCATCCAAAAAAGCAGCTTCCCCATTTTTCTTTTTTGCCCTTGTCTAGAAAAATAAATCATTCCAATAGAAGCAAGCAAAGAAAATATAATGCCTGGATTAAAGACAAATACTTCTAACAACAGGAGAATTCCCCCGATTAAGATGACCCAATTGGCATAATTATCTTTTAGTCTTTGAAACAATCGAGTTCCTCCGTTCCCTTATTTATTTCGGTTGCTCTGAATAGACAAAAATAATTTTTAGTCTATTCAGAGTAATCGAAAATAACTGTTTTTGTTCATTAAATATAATACTATTACGATAAAGTAAAACTTCAATCAGTGGGGGTTTTCTTCATCCCCACTGATTGTTAGTTGAACCAATCAGGCTTTTATGGGCAGTTATCCCCCACCTAGATTTCTCGTTTTCTCTTACAATCCCTTAGGTGGGGATTTTACTGCCCGTTAATGCATGATACAATTCAAAAAAGCGTATAATTTCTACGCCTCTAAGTGTCTAAAAAGTTGGTACGAAGAAATTAGGCTGATGAAAACATTTAACTTTTTTAGGGATAACCTTTTTTCATCAGCCTGTGAACCATAACTACTGCTTCTTTTTTAGCATACCATTTTTTCAAGAAGAAAGTGAATTTTCTTCCTTCTTCATCTTATTCTCTAGTTCAGCAATTTTCTCATCCATTGTATATTTGTAATACGACGTATTGATATTTTGCTCGATTGTTTCAATAAACTTTTCTATATCATGAAAAGAAGATTTCGTATACTCTTCCATCTTTTTTTCGTCTAATACTTTTTCCATTCTTGTATGGGCACGAGTAATATTTTCTTTGCCCATCAATTCTAAACGTCTAATATGCATATCTTTTAATTTATGTGTCATTTCCATATATTTTATTTCTAGTTCATTTTGCTGCTTTTCCGTAATGGCTAGTGATTCTCTTAAGCGCTCAGCTCTATTAGAATAATGCGTATATTCCACTAAAGCAAATTGCTTTAACTCTTCTTCTCCAGCTTTTTCTGCAATTACTGCTTGTTGTTTTCTCTTTTCAGCAATTTCTTCTGCCTGCTTTAGCTCTTTTTGAAACTCTTCCTTTAATTTAAGTTGGCGCTCTACTAATTGTTTCACTTTTTCTGTTTCTTTTTCACAATCTCTTAGATATTGATTAAGCAACCCAATCGGATTTTTATTTTCTTTTTTATCAAGAATTTCATTCATATCTGCTAATACTGTATTTTTAATTCGGTTAAAAAAGTTGTTCATTTTTTATTCCCTCTTTCTCTTTATTGTTTATTTAATTCATTCCATTGGTTTTCAAAGTTAGTGAATGGATCATTTTTTTTTGTTTTAGCACTAGTTGAGCCGTTCCATTTTTTATATACAAGATAAAGAACATACGCTGCAGCTACCCCAATGATGGCAGGAAGATTACTTGCTGTTACTGTTAGCATAATAAGCCCTGCAATTCCCCATACTACTTTTTCCCATGTTACTGTACTTTTTACAAATTGCTTAAATACAAGATAGAGAACAGCTGCACTTATCGCTAAACCAATAATTGGTCCAAGCTGTGATAATAAAATTATTGCAGCAATACCTCCTACGATTAATAAACCAAATTTTTTCATCTCAATCGCTCCTTTCTTATCTACTATGTTAACTTTCTTAAGTATTTTCCATAACGTGCTTCCGCTTGATTTTTTTCTAAGACTTAAGGCTGAGGATAACTACTACCACAGTAGACTTTAATCAGCGAGGAGTCAGATGACCTGCTTACTGTAATACATAGAAATCCCCTTGCCTAAAAAGCAAGGGGATTTCTTTTAATCATCTATTAAATTATTTTATATTTTATCCTAATAATCTATTATATATTTTTCTTGCACTACTAGACTCATCCGTTCCATGAATAATGGCACGACCATCTTGAAAGAGAATAACCCGATACTCTTCATATTGAAAAGAAAGTAAATATGGATTTGCTGTCATGTTAGAAACAAGGTTTTTCCATTGTTGAGATAGATATTGTAAATCTAATGCTTTAGGTGCTGGCGGTCTAATATGGACAGCATCCCTCCCACATAAAATATCTGCTTTTGTTTGTCTTTCCATAGACAAATAGGGAAAAGTTGCTTTTTCTGCACATGTTGGACATTTCTTATTTTTTAATTTTAATACATCAATCTCAGCATGTTCCATTTTCCAAATATCAAATGAACGAAGCATTGGCTTTACTGGGTGGTCTGTCATAATTTGCATGGCTTGTGATACTTGCATGGCTGCTGTCCACTGAACAATTGGGCTAATGATGCCAGTTGTATCACACGTAATATTATTCATTGGGATATGATCTATCAAACAGTGTAGACAAGGTGTTTGATTTGACATGACAGAATACGTTAATCCATAGCTGGACACACACGCTCCAAAAATAAATGGTATATCATGTTTAATAGCTGCATCATTGATTACTAATCTTGTCTCAAAATTATCGGTTGCATCCATAATAATAGATACGCCTTCCAACATCCTCTCCACATTTTCAAAACTGATATCAGCAACTATTCCTTTTATTGTGATACCGCTGTTTATCTTTTTCAATCTATTTTCAGCAGCAATTGCTTTAGGGAGTTTAAGCTTTGCATCTTCTTCTGTATATAAAAGCTGTCTATGCAAATTGCTGGATTCCACATAATCACGGTCAACAATAGTAATCGCTCCTATGCCTGCTCTAACAAGCAGTTCTGCGATAGAAGACCCCAGTGCTCCTGCACCGAAAATGATGGCATGATTATTTTCTAAGTTGTTTTGCCCAGCACTCCCAAGGAACAGCTCTTGTTTGAAATAACGATTGGTCAAGATGTGATCATTCCTGTCAATGGACTGCTTGCTACTCCATAATTTTTTTCCTTGATTCTGCCTGCCTCATAACCAAGTCTTCCTGCTTCAATGGCTAATTTCATCGCCAATGCCATTTTCACTGGATCATTTGCATTCGATACCGCGGTATTTAAAAGTACACCATCTGCTCCAAGCTCCATTGCATATGCAGCATCTTTTGGTGAACCAATGCCTGCATCAACAATAACAGGAACAGAACTCTGATCGATGATAAACTGTAGGTTTAATGGATTGATAATACCTTTTCCCGAACCAATAGGGGAAGCACCTGGCATAATCCCATGTACACCTAATTCTTCTAATCGTCTAGCCAATACAACATCATCCGAAGTATATGGCAACACAATAAATCCCTCTTCTAATAGCATTTCAGATGCTTTTAATGTTTCTACTGGATCAGGCAATAGCGATTTATCACAGCCAATTACTTCTACCTTAATCATATCGCATAAACCAGAACTTTTAGCTAACTTTGCGATTCTTACCGCTTCTTCTGCTGTTTTTGCACCCGCTGTATTTGGCAAAAGCGTATAGCGGCTTAAATCTAATTGCTCTAAAAAGTTAGGCTGTGACTGTTCAAATATATTCATTCTGCGAACAGCAAAAGTCAGTATTTCACTACCAGATACTGCAACTGCTTCTTTTTGGACCTCAAATGATGGATATTTGCCTGTTCCTAAAAGTAATCTTGATTGAAATGTACGATTTGCAATTTTCAGCATTTCCATTTTCATCCTCCTCCTACAAAATGAATAAGTTCAACAGCATCTCCATCTTTCAAATCTTGAATAGAATACTGTTCCTTTTGGATAATATCTTTATTTATTTCTACAATAACGATCCGATTCTGCAACTCAAAAAATGCTAATAAATCTGCTACTGTTTCTATATGATCTGTCAGCTCTTGCGATTTTCCATTTAACTGAATAATCAAAGTTTCACCTCCTCTAATTCAGTACTTTTGCTTATGCTTCGTTCAACTTTAAAAGCCTCTATCCATTTTTTATCAACAGGATTTCCAAGCAATAAATCTCGCACCATTTTTCCTGTAGCCGGTGCTAATAAAATTCCGTTTCTTTGATGACCAGCAGCAAAATATATCCCTTTCATTTCGGGATGCTCCCCGATAAATGGATTTCCATCAAACGTCTGTGGCCTAAGTCCAGCCCAACAATTAGTCATTTTCATATCTTTTATCGCTGGAATCATTTCTTTTGCCTTTTTAATCACACTTTCTATACCCTCAAGAGTCGGCTTTTCGTTCCAGTCATTCCATTTTTTAGTGGCACCAATAATAAGTTGACCATTATTTCTTGGAACAATGTAATGCTGGTCATGGAAAATCGAGTGCTTTAATGGTATTTCCTCATTCATTGCAGCAATACATTCTCCTTTTACAGGAATAATCCGATTAGTTAATCCCATATTCTGAAAAAAATAATTACTCCAGACTCCACTAGCGATAACTACTTGAGCAGCCGTAAAATCTCCTCTAGAAGTTTTAATCTTATATTGGCTGTCTTGCTTTGTTATTTCTGATACATTTGTATATTCAAAGATTTCTGCTCCGAGCGTTTGAGCACCTGTACTAAATCCGTTGCATACCGCAATTGGGGTAACATGTACATCCTCTTTTAGAAACGCTGCACCTATTATGCTTGTTGTAAGAGTAGACACTTTTTCTTTTGCTTCTTCTCTATTAAGCCATTCAATCGCTGGTAGCTTGTAAATGGATGCCATCTCTTCTTTTTCTGATGCAGAAAAAGCCAACTTTAAAAGCCCACCTCTTTTCATTTCAAAGTCGATTCCAGTCAACTCTTTTATTTCGTCATATAGCTCTTGATATAAAAGTTGACTGCTTCTTGCAAAAGGGTATAACTGCTTAAACTCCTTATACTCTGAATGAGCCCCTAACATTCCTGCTGCTGCACCCGTTGATTTGCCGCCAATACTCTGACTCTCTAATACTGCAACACTTGTATTTTCTTTCGCAAGATAGTAACCAATGGCACATCCTATTATTCCACCGCCTACTATAACAATATCAAAGTGCTGTTTCACAACCTCCAACACCTTTCATTTAATTTTTTTACAGATTCTAAAGGATTAGATGAGGAAAATATTGCTGACATAATCGCAACTCCATCTGCTCCTAAATCTGCTAATTGTTCCACACGGTCTTCTGTAATTCCACCAATGACAAAAATAGGAATAGATAGTTGCTTTTTTATTTTCTTAATGGACTGCAGTTCAATAGGCGGTTTCCCTTTTTTACTATTTGTTTGAAAACAATGTCCATATAAAACATAATCTGCTTTATTTTTTTGTGCTATTTGTGCCTCTTCCTGACTATGTACAGACACACCTGCAAAATACTGGGAATTAAGTTTCTTCACTTGCTCCACAGGCAGTCCATTTCCAGGCAGATGAACATTCTTAATATTTAAAAGAGTAGCGACATCTATACGATCATTTATAATTAATTTTTCTTTTGCTACCCCTTCATCTATTAATCGCTTACCTAGTGTATATACTTCATTTGCTGTTCTGCTTTTTTCTCTAATTTGTATATAATCTACATATTCGTGTATTTTTAAAATAATTGACATCAAATTCTCCATGCTATGCTGATTATCGGTAACAGCCATTAATTTGATCTTCATCTCCTCCTCTTCAGAAAAGTAAATTTTAGAACTATTAAAATAACAAGATAAAGTGAAACTTCAATCAGTGAGGTCGAAAAAACATTAAATAGGGATAAAATTCCCCATAAAAAAACCACTTTCCTGTTCAAAGGAAAGTGGTTGTAAATTACAATACATAAACATTTATACATACATTATGATTATTACATTAATGCACAGATAAATAAAATATATTCCACTTTCCTACGCAGGTACGAACCTGTTCAGGTTTTGAGGGTTTAAAAGTAGCTACTTTTTTCTCAGCCCTTATCAAGGGATCCCCTAGTGATACTTAATATTATGATGAATTTACCCATATCTTAACATATACAAATATTTTTTCAATAACAGCACGTCTTTTTTTTTATATAAATTTTCCAAATATTTTTGCAGAATATCTTTTTCAGTATAGTCATTCTTAGAAAAAAAATTAACGTTCTTCTTTTGTTTTTGTCAAAAAGCTTTCTGTTCGTATTCCTGATCTTCTAATCGTAATATCATAATCCACCTTAACTTTCGCTTCTGCAAAATAGTTATTCCAATTATCTTTCACCTTCATAAATTGTTGATTATGTTGCCGTCTAAATATCTCTCCAAAACCAAAAATATCTGACCCAAATTCTTTTTGAGCTTTTTGTATCGTATTTTTTATTTCTTTTGCTGCTGTTGTGTTTACCAATTTCTCATACTTTCTATAAGTTTTGACGCTATCCACTGTTTTATAGCATTGTGTTCCCTCTAAAAGCCCCTCTGATTTTATCTTTACATGAATATCAGGTTTTCCATTTTCCCACTTAACATCTACATTGGTATTGGACTGCAAAATCCGTATAGCACTATATTGATCACCTTCACAATGTATGTTAATTGCCGTTTGTTTCAGCTGATTAGTAATCCATAAATAACTTCTTGTAGCTTCTAGATCCATAAATCCTTTTAGTTTGTCTCCTTTGAATACACCTAATGATTCTATTTCGACTATAGCATCTGGCACTACTTTTGTTATATTCTCCATGGTTCTACCTTTTTCGGGATCTCCGTTCACTTTCACTGCTGCTAATACAGCAGATTTTCCCTCTAAAGTTAAATCAGAAATAAAATCATTAATCCGTACACCAGGATCCCCCCCCCACTCGCCTAAAAGATTATCGACTTGAGGAGAAATTTTCAATGAGGAAGCCTTTTTAAATGGATAAGTTATTTTTAATATATCCTCCGCTTTTCCTTTTGCGATCAGAATTTTAAAATCATCCCGCAATTCTCTATTTCTTTCTACATAATCAAGAAAATCAAGCATTCCTAATTTTGCTGCTTCTTCACTTATGACAAGAACTTTCATATGGGAATAAATAAGACTTTGTGGTAAATATCGATTAAATTGATGAGTGATTTCTGCTAAAGAATCTCCTTCAATACTTTCCACAGTGGAAGGAGCATTTCCACTCGCTGTTTGACTATTTAACTCAATAGCATTTAATCCTTCTACTGTTATTTTATATTTCGCATCCTCCCCTAAATCTACTGCCATACCTGCTACAAGTTGAACCTCTGATAACTCTTTGCGATCCCAGCACCCACATAATAATAGACAGCTTGAAATAATTAAAAGAAGCAAAAATTTTCTTCTCAACTTTACTTCCCGCCTTCCGGTTGTGGAGGTGAAGGAGAATCCGTTTTTTTCTGTTTTTTTGTTTCGTTAGTGCTTAAGTAAGATGGACGTTTATTAATAGACCATAATGGAAAACGGATAAATACATCCTTTTGATCTTCTACAACAAATGGTGCAACTGGTGCCAAATATGGCACACCAAAAGAACGCAGGGAGCTTAAATGTGCCACCATAAAAACAAGTACAAGCAAAACACCATATAGACCTAAAATAGATGCTACAATAATAAGAATGAACCGAATCAAACGAGAAGCATTTGCAAAGCTATAATTTGGAAAAACAAAGTTTGCAATCGCTGTTATTGCGACAATAATAACCATAATATTGGAGATGATCCCCGCTTCTGCTGCTGCCTGGCCAATAACTAATGCACCCACAATAGAAACTGTCTGGCCTACTGCCCGAGGCATTCTCACCCCTGCTTCCCGCAAAATTTCAAAAGTAATCTCCATGATAAAAACCTCTACAACTGCCGGAAATGGAACCCCTTCTCGCTGTGCAATGATGCTTAATAATAAAGTAGTCGGCAAAAGCTCTGGGTGAAAAGTTAAAACTCCAACGTAGGCGGATGGCATTAACAATCCAATCATAAAGGAAATATATCTAATTAATCGAACAAAACTGCTCATCACATAATTTTGATAATAATCTTCTGCAGACGTAAAAAAATCTGTTAACACAACAGGGACTAATAAAACAAAAGGTGTTCCATCTGTAATAATGACGATTTTTCCATCCATTAAATTGGAAGCGACTGAATCAGGGCGTTCTGTATTCATCGCCAAAGGAAAAACTGTAGCCGTTTTATCGATAATCATTTCTTCAATATTAGAGGATTCGAAAATAGCAGCGATATTAATGCTTTTTAAACGTTTTCGCACTTCGGCCAAAATTTTATCATTAACAATTGCATTCATATATCCCATATAAACAGTTGTTCTTGACTCATTGCCGATCATAAACTTTTCAAAGTGAAGATTATGATTTTTTATTCTCTTCCTAATTAAATTAAGATTAACCGATGCATCTTCCACAAAAGCATCCTTTGGTCCCCTTACAACTGTTTGTGTCGTCGGTTCTGCAACTGTACGCCCTTCGCTGTTGATATAGCTTAAACTTAATGCGGCAGGAATCCCTTCAAAAACAATAATGACTCTACCATCCAATATACCTGAAACAATATCATCAAGTGTTTTAATGATTTCATATCCTGATACCCCAAAGCTTCTTTTGCTTAGCTCTTTGAGGTCATCAACTGTAGTAATTTTCACCTCATTTTCTACTGGACTTTCTAGTGTTTTTCCTAGCATTTCTTTTAAAAAATCAGTATTCACAACGGATTCTAAATACACAATCATTACATTGCTTTTGCCAACTTTTGCTTCATCCACTTGTAAATCTGCAGTATGCCCAAAACTATGCAATAGTTCTGATTTTAATTCAAGAACAGACAGCTTTGCTAAGTCTATCTTTTTTGCCTTATCAGGTGATGTACTAGTGGGAATTTCCTTTTTGCTATTGATAGCAAGCAGCCTTTTTAAGTAGTTCATGCATTCATCTCCTTATGGGAGCTTCGTTCCTTTTTCCATTTTTTAAATAGTAATATTCCCAAAATAAAGACAGGTATTCCATATTCCATCGGCAAGTGAAGCAAATATTTACTAACAAGTATTCCTTCAGTAATATGATCAGAAAAATCGGTAGAAATAAAAATAGAAAACATACTTATAATACATGCTACTGGAATAGAAAAATAACGAAATGGAACTTTAAACATATATTCCAATCCCTTTAGTCCCCCATACATAAACACTGAGCTTTTAATCAAAATTCCTAGCATCATCATAAATACAACAATTGCATCAATTCTCTCAATAAACTCTCCTATACTGACTAGCCTTGTAGCACTTAATAAAGGAAAATTCGATCTTAAAGCTGTATTTTCTCCTAGAGTTACGATAATCAAAAAAACAGAGGTTGCTAAAATTATGCTAGCGATCACTACCCCCATTAAACAAACTAGTTTGCTGTATTTAAAATCCGTTATAGTAGAAAAAATCACAGTGAACGCAACTAGTTCCCCGTACGGAAATACTGCTACAGATGGGATAACTGCATGTGCAATAACACTAGGCTTGCTTGCTAATATAGGTTCTATATTAAATAGTTGAATATTTCCTCCAGCATATAAAAGGATAAATAAACTAACCATAAAAGCAAAAGTATACGGCGTAAATATTTCTGATGTTCTTCCTAGCACTTCTATGCCCATATAAAGGATATAGCCGATTAAAAGCATTAGTGTTAGTATAACTATTTCTGTTGGCGTTAGCGGCAATATAGCAGAGGAAATCAGTTCTCCAAAATCTCGAATAACCCGACAAGATACATAGATAAAATATGCAACATAAAGAGCAGAAAAACAAATAGCAATAGGTCTTTTAAAGCAGTACTCAAATATTTCAAATAAATTCTTATCTGGAAGCAAGGAATTTATTTGAAAATAAAACAACATAACTATTAATCCAATGACCATTCCGATTAAAACAACAATCCACGCATCACGTTTCGCTTCTAAACCAACTCCAATTACGATAGAACTACCAAGGAGAAAATTGATGATTAGCGTCAGTAACTGAGTTAATGATATTTTTTCTGTTAGCACGGCTCTCAACACCTTGTATCAAAATAATATAGACAATTTTTATCCCGCATTAACGGGCAATATGCCTCCACCTAAGGAATTCTAAGAGGAAATGAAAAATCTCGGTAGGCAGAAGCTTGCCCGTAAAAGCCGATATAAAGTACACAGACTAAGGACGCCACGTCCTGTGGCAACATCTGTGTGACCCATACCCTATAGGCCTCAGGATACGAACCCCCACTGATTGTAGTTTCACCTTATTACATATTTTTTTTGGTAATTGAAGAACTATATTTTGTTTTTTTACTTTTCCACGTTTTTAACAACAGCACACAGACTAATAAAACAGGAACGATAAATTGAAGCGGCACATGTAATAAAAATGGATTGCTCAACAAGCCTTCTTGTAAATGATCTGTATAATTACGACCAATAAATATAGAAAACATAGCTACTGTGCACGAAATTGGAATAGAAAAATAGCGAAATGGCAATTTAAATACATACTCTAAACCTTTTATTCCAGCATATATATAAACGCAGCTTTTTACTAAACTTCCCAGCATCATAGAAAAAACGACGATAGCATCTATTCTCTGTATGAATTCCCCGATAGAAACCAGCCTTGCAGCACTTAACAGGGGAAAGTTAGAACGCAATGCGATGCCCTCTCCTAAAGATAAAATAATCAAAAGAGAGGACATAAGCAATAACATACTGCCCATGGAAATACTAAATATAACAACCCTCCTGCCTATTTGAATATTGCTTACATTGCAAAAAACACATAAAAATACTAATATTTGCCCATAGGGCCGTACTAGCTCATATGGAAAAATAGTTTTCCATATTGGCTTCAGGCCCTCTCCTAGAATTGGTTTCATGTTAGAAACATCAATATTTTGATTCACGTATAAAAATATAAACAGCAAGAGTGTGAATATAATCCCATATGGAGTAAATATCTCCGATGTCCTTGCCAATACTTCAATTCCTAAATATAGGATATAACCCATTAAAAGAACTAATAAAAGTATGGTGACTTCAATCGGAGTTAATGGCAATACTGCGGTTGCAATCAACTCACCAAAATCCCTTATAATGCGACAAGCATAATAAATAAAATAACAAGCATACAAAAGGGATAAGATGATTGCAATTTTGCGCTTAAAACAGTACTCGAATATCTCATATAAATTTTTCCCAGGAAGTAATATAGCAATATAATAGTAAAAGGCAACTATGAATATGCCGATCATCATTGAAATTACTATAACAATCCAGGCATCTTCTTTTGCATTTAATCCTAATCCAATAACAACGGAGCTTCCTATTTGAAAATTAAATAAAAGGGCTGCTAACTGACTTAAAGAAATATTTTCTTTTGACATACTTTTCACATTACCTTTCTTCATAGACAGCTATAAGGTTTAACTAACAATCGAACTTTTATGAGAATTTTTTATCCACCTAAATTCTCATAGTCCTTCTTGATAGAAGGACTCGCTGTCCAAAATAAGCCAAATTGAACAATCTTATCCTATAAAATAAATAGGTCTATTCTATTTAATTTCCAGTTTGTTTCGACTGTTTTTTGCTTTTTCTCAAACGAATATCCACTATAACTGACCAAAGAAAACCAAAAATTGCTGTAATGACAATGGTAATTGCTCCTGCTCCGACTTCTGCACTGTAAATATTTTTTAGACAATACATAAAGCCTTTATGATATACAAACATATCTAAAGAAATTGTAAGTACACTTAACATTCCTATTATTAGCATATAAGCAAACGTAACCATCCTTATTCTCCTAAAACCATTTATTTTCTTTTCATATCTTGTGAAATTTCTCCAACTTTATGCTAATTTTCTTATAAAAGAAAATTTTTCTCTTTATTTCATAGCTATGTTAACGCTTATTATTGATTCTTATAATTTGTTTATTGGAGCGGATATGTGAGAAGAGCGCGTCAAAGGGATACCCTTAAGCGGTTCGGAGCTCTCGGACGGTCCGCGGAAGCGAACTCCTCTCGCTGCAATCAACAGGCAAGTTTAACAGAGCTTATTTCATAAAAAAATCCCCCTTAGAAAATTATTCCAAGGAGGATTTAACAAATTCATCTTATTTTCTTTTTGCTATTTTTTGAGATGAAAAATCTACTATTTTCCCATCATAAAATACTTTTTTAGCTAAAGGGATATTCAGCTCTTTTGCAAACTGCTTCAATTCTCTTTCTTCACGTTCTGTCACTATATTTATCACTGTGCCCTGTGCACCAAATCTGCCAGTTCTGCCTGAACGGTGAATATATTGAGTTATATCATTTGCCAAATCATAATGTACAACATGTGTAATATTTTGAATATCAAGGCCCCTCGCTGCTACATCTGTTGCTAATAATACATTGGTTTTCCCTTTGCGAAAACCATTAACGGATTTCGAGCGTTCCATTTTGTTTAAATCACTATGAAGCATGCTTGTTTGAATATTTTTATAAGCCAATTTTTCATGGATTACAGTTAAATTGCCTATATCTTTAACAAATACAAGTATCTTGCTGTTTTCTAGTCGTGAAATTTTTTCCATTACTTTTATTTTATCCCGATATTCTGCCTGAAAATAAACATGATCCACGATTGCAGCTTTAATCGTTTCATCCTTTTTTACTCGAATGATTTCTGCATTTTTTGTTAACTCATTCGCCAGATTTTCTGTTTCCTTTGTTAAAGTCGCAGAGAACAGTACTACTTGACGATCTAATAATGTTGCTTTTACAATTTGTTTTACTGTCCCAATATGTTCAGCAACTAGCAGCTGGTCTGCTTCATCCAATACAATCATTTTGACTTCATGCATTTTTAGCTTTTTCTGCTTCATTAACTCAAGCGCTCTTCCTGGGGTGCATATTGCTATATGAGGATGCTTTTTCAACTTCTCTAGCTGCCTTTTAACATTGGCTCCTCCAATAAAAGAAGCTGACCTAATTCCACTGGCTTCTCCCCATTTTTGGATTTCACCCAAAATTTGCATAACAAGCTCTTGAGAAGACGCTAGTATAATTGCTTGCATACTTTTCTCTTCAGCATTTATTTTATTTAATAGCGGCAATAAATAAGCTAATGTTTTTCCTGTTCCAGTTGGCGATTCCGCAATTACATCCTTTCCTTCTAAAAGATAGGGAATCGTCTGTTCCTGAATTGATGTACCTCTTTCAAACTTTGCTTTCTGCCAATTCTCTTGTATAAATGGTTTTAAATTATTCCAAAATGGTTGATCCTTCATTGATATCTCCTTATATGTGATGTATAAATTATAACCATCACTTCTTTTTACAGCATAAACTGAAACTACAATCAGTGGGGCTTACTGCCCTTTGATGCAGAATAAAATATATTATCTTATTATAAATTATTATCCTAAAAATTAAAACGTAATCTATTATGTTTATCGTTTTAAGATTTACAGCCACATAAAGTGAAACTTTAATCAGTGGGGGTTTTACTGCCCGTTAATGCGTGATAAATAATGAAAAAAAAAATGAAAGATAGAAAAGAAGACTCTTTTTACCTTTCACTTTTAATCTGCTCTATTATATTAAATCAATGGATTATCCTTGCCGACAGTTTGATAAATATCTACCCTGTCTTTAATTCTTTTCATTTTAAGATCTAATTCATGTGCTGCATCTGCTGCTTCTTTTAATTCCACTAGCAAATGTTCTGGCACACCGTCATCAAATTTATAATAAATCTTATGTTCCAAACTTGCCCAAAAATCCATTGCAATTGTGCGAATTTGCACTTCTACCGAAACTTCCTCCACTCCGTTGCTTAAAAAAACAGGAATTTTAATGATTAAGTGGAGACTTTTGTAGCCATTTGGTTTTGGATTTTTAATGTAATCCTTTACTTTAATAATCTTAATATCACTTTGCCCTTTTAGCATATGATAAATATCATAAATATTGGATACAAAGGAGCAAGTAATTCTTACACCTGCTATATCATGAATATGCTTTTTCGCATTATCAATGTTTATCTCCAACCCTTTTCTCTGCAACTTTAGCATAATTCCTTTTGGGTCTTTAATTCGTGACTTGATATGTTCTATCGGATTGTGATTATGAATAAATTGAAATTCTTCATTTAAAATTTTTAGCTTCGTATTAATTTCTTCTAGGGCAAATCGATAGATAATTAAACCATTTTTCCAACCAATTAGTTCATTGGAGAGTTTATCTAGGTTAACGTTATTCTCCGCTGCGTATGATTTAATTTGATTAAAACTTTCCATTTCTTTAGTAAGTCTCCTTTGGGCTTCTGCAGACTTTTTCCGCATTCACTCCCATTTTTTTTAGGAATTCTATTATTTGATCAATTGTTTTCAATTTTAATCACCTCTAGTTAGAAAAATCCTATCTCCATGCTACTAACCAGACAACAACTTTATCTGGAAATAATATATACGATACGAAAAACTCTATATCTATATTAACGAAAAATGACCAATCAGTCAAATAATGTTTCTAATTAACTATTACAGGTCAGAAAAATCTCACGCTAATATTTTGATAAATATTAGTATCTATTTTCTGTTCTCCTCTTATCTAATTGCTACAAGTCGCTTCCCTTTTTTCCTTCTATTTGATATAAAGTGAAACTTCAATCAGGCTTTTATGGGCAGTTATCCCCCACCTAGATTTCTCGTTTTCTCTTACCATCCCTTAGGTGAGGGTTTTACTGCCCGTTAATGCGTGATAAATTCAAATCATAATAGAAGCCTTTTTGTTTCAATAATTGCTCATGTGAACCTTCTTCAATAATACTTCCATTTTTCATGACTAAGATTTTATCCGCATTTCTAATGGTATTTAAACGATGGGCAACAACGAAACAAGTTCTTCCAGCCATTAAACGATCTAGTGCCTCTTGAATTTTTAATTCTGTGACTGTATCAATACTGCTGGTTGCTTCATCTAATACAAGAATAGCCGGATCAGCTAACATTGCCCTAGCAATAGAGAGAAGCTGCTTTTGGCCTTGGCTAATACCATTTCCGTCCGTTCTAAGAATCGTATCATAGCCATTTTCCAGCTTTAAAATAAAATGATGTGCATTCGCCATTTTTGCTGCTTCTATTATGTTTTCATCTTCTGCTGAAAGTCGTCCATATCGAATATTATCTCGTACCGTTCCTTCGAACAAATAAGTATCTTGAAGGACAAATCCTATATGGGAACGCAAACTATCACGTTTAATCGTTGAAATATCCTTTCCGTCTATTTCAATTAAACCTTCCGTTATATCATAAAATCTTGTAATTAATTGAATAACTGTTGTTTTTCCAGCCCCTGTTGGCCCCACAAGTGCCAAAGTTTCACCAGGATTTACTGTAAAAGAAATAGCATCTAGTATTAATGCCGTATCACTATAAGCAAAAGATACATTTTTAAACTTAATTTCTCCTTTAATTGATTGAATGTTCCTTGCAGCTTTTTCATCCATTGCTTCTTGTTGTTCGTCCAAAATTTCGAAAACACGGTCTGCGCCAGCAATAGCGGATAACAGTGTATTAAACTGATTAGACAAATCATTCAAAGGTCTAGTAAATTGCCTAGAATATTCAACAAAAATAACAATAATGCCAATTGTTATAGCGTTTGATTTTAAAATAATTAATCCACCGATGCCTACTATTAAAGCAAAGCTTATATTATTTAGCATATTCATTACTTTTGGTATGTATCCAGAGTAAACTTGAGCCCAATATCCCGTATTTTTGTAAGCTATATTTTTTTCATTCAGCTCTTCTATCATCTTCTCTTCTAAAGAAAAAGTTTTAACGATAGATTGACCAGAAATCGTTTCTTCAATAAATCCATTTAGTTCTCCTAAATATTTTTGTTGCTGTTTAAATAACGGTCCTGTTCTTTTGGTGATCCATTTCATGCACAAAAACATAAAAGGAATAATCATAAAAGTTAATAAGGTTAAAAGAGGACTTAACCATAACATAATAGATACAGTACCTATTAAAGTTAAGATACTAGAGCATATTTGAATAATAGAACTATTTAGGGTCGAACTAATATTTTCCATATCGTTTGTAATTCTGCTCATTAATTCTCCTTGCTGGCGTTTATCGAAGAAGCTTATCGGAAGTTTGTGCAATTGTTCAAATAAATCTGCTCGAAGTTTATATACTGTCGTTTGAGAGATACCAATTATCCAATAATTTTGCAAAAATAAAGAGACCGAGTAGAATAAATAGATAATTCCTAAGACTAAAAGCATGAATCCAAACTTATCTGCTTGCTGGTTTACAATATAAGCATCAATTGCTTTTCCCAGTAAAAACGGTCCTAACAATCCTAGAGCACAGCTAACGGCAACGAGGATTAATACGATCAACAGCATTACTTTCCCGTCTCCCATATATGTCCAGACTCTGGAAAGGGTGAGGGCAATACTTTCTGGCTTTTTTCCTATCTCTCCGCTTTTTTTAACCGGTATTATCTTTATTTTAGGATAGTGAAATGGATCTGTTAGGGCTTTAAACATGTTTGTTCTTCCCCTTTCTCCCTTTGCGATAGCACTATTTTTTGATAAAGGGCGCTTGTTTTTTGAACATTTTCAGGTGTATCAAAAACAAGAAGTTTTCCAGCATCAATTAACATTATCTTATCAGCTTTTTGTGCTGTTGATATTTTTTGGGTAATAAGAAAAATGGTACAGTTATATGCAGTTAATGCTTGAAGAAGCTGTCTTTCTGTTTTTATATCTAAAGCGCTAGTGCTATCATCCATTAGAAGAATTTTTGGGTTCCTTACAAGTGCTCTCGCAATCGCAATCCTTTGTTTTTGTCCACCGGAAAGATTAGCGCCTTTTTGGCCAATTTTCGTTTCATACTTATCTGGCAGAAGCATAATAGTGTCATGAATTTGCGCATCCTTTGCCGCTTTTACTACTTCTTCAAAGGAACCTTTTGGATTGCCCCACAAAATATTTTCTTTTATTGTCCCTGTAAATAGCAAAGATTGTTGGGGAACATAGCCTATTTGTTTTCTCAGACTTTCTAATGAATAGTAATCAATTTCCTGATTATCTATGTATATCTGTCCTTCTGTTGGTTCGAAAAGGCGTGGGATTAAATAAAAGAGCGAACTCTTGCCAGATCCAGTTGCACCTAATACTGCGATTAGTTCTTTTTCTTGGATGGTAAAGGTTAAATGGTTTAGGACATTAAATTGAGAAGTGGGGTAGCGGAATGATACATTTTCAAAAGAAATTTTCCCATTCAGCAATTGTTGTTCTCCATCAGCACTTTTCTCATCATCCTTGCTTTCCTGCTCAAACACTTCATTTAAGCGCGTTGTAGATGCTTTTAAACGAGAGATGACCATAATTAGCATCGTAATAACTGACAAAGAAGAAGTGATTCTTAATGAGTAGTTTATGATGGCTACTACTTTGCCAACTTGTATTGCTCCATTGTTTATTTGTATAGAACCGAACCAGAGTATAAAAAGAATGGACATATTCATTAAAAATAAAACAAGAGGCACTGTTATTTCCATCAGCCTTAATGCGGTTTCCGTATTCTTCTTTAAGCTATTGCTTGCATGTAAAAAACGATTTTTTTCGTATTGATGCCGTACATACGCTCGAATTAATCGCATAGCTGTTAAATTTTCCAGCATGACACTATTAACACGATCTAACCTTTCTTGCACAAGCTTAAATAATTTACTTCCTTTATTAATAACGTAAAGAAACATAAAAATAATGACTGGAATCGTGACAGCAAGTATAAGTCCAAGTTTTACATCAACAATTAATGACATTACAATACCGCCAATGATTAACAACGGGGCTCGAAGCAAAAATCTTAAACTCATAAAAATAGTGTTTTGCACTTGAGTAATATCATTAGTTAGTCTTGTTATGAGAGAGGAAGTAGCAAACATACTGCTTGTTGCATTTGTAAAATATTGTATTACTTTATATAGATCTTTGCGTAGACTGTATCCAAAGCTTTGACTAACATGTGCAGAATAAAAAGTATTAATCATACCTGCTGCAAATGCAAGCAAAGACATACCTACCAAGATGCCTCCCCAAATAAGAACAGTATGTATATCTTCCTTCAGCAAACCCTCATCAATAATCTTCGCCATAATAAGCGGTTGAACTAGTTCCACTGCTAATTCGGTAAACATAAGAAAAAGCGCAATTGCAATAGCAACCCAATATGCAGAAAGTCTTCCAAATATCCTTGCCATATTCTCCTCCTAAAAAATCCACTCATAATAGTTAGAATTATTTAGCAACACTAAATATTATGTTAATAATACCTTTCTTTTGCATAGATAATCAACTAAATCAGCAGATTATTTTATGCAACAAAATAATCAATTTTTGTTTTGCAAGAGATTTTTTTGTCGAATCATATACAAGAAAACTTTTTTGAAATTTTTATATATTTTACATTTAAGTAAATAATTCTCTTTTTTCTTTTTACACTGCCATTGATATATAAAAAGGGCCTGTTCTTATTAAAAAGATCAGACCCTTAATGTTTTAAATATAATATTTTTCAGACAAATGTTTTTGTTTTTATGTCTTTTTTTCTTTTCGTTCATTATTTCAAAGTAATATTCATTATTTATCCAACTTAAACTTATTGGATAAATAATAATAAAGACCATTTTCCTTATAAGAAAAATCAGTTTGTTCATCAACATATTCTTTTACAGAATTTGGAGCATTTTTCATAGCAACCGCATAACCAACACGCTTTAAAAGAGGCAAATCATTTTCACCATCTCCGACTGCAAGCACTTCTTCAAACGAGAGATTGTAT
This sequence comes from Niallia nealsonii, assembly GCF_002835805.1. Taxonomy (GTDB): domain Bacteria; phylum Bacillota; class Bacilli; order Bacillales; family Cytobacillaceae; genus Niallia; species Niallia nealsonii. The sequence goes on from NZ_PISE01000007.1 coordinate 23,619, forward strand.
CTTTCTAACAGATACTCTACCCCTGTTGCTTTATTGATGTTTTCCGCCATTATCTCTACATTATTTTCTGTAGAAGATGAAGATGAGAAACCGTGCTGCAGCTTTAATTTTTCCAAAAAAGATATCCAGCTTTTTATTTTTCCTTTATCTGTATGAAAGAAGTAGATCTTGCTGATATTGTTTGGATGAAGTTCCCTTTTCCAATCGATATGTTCTTCTATTGCTGACTTTCTAGAGAGCCACTCATTTTCCTCAACCGACGATGGACGTTCACCCTTTATCATGTGCAAAATCATCCCTTGATCTTCCTTCAACACATAACGATTTCCGACTGCTGGGTGGATTTCATAATAAAGATTTCTTTTTTGAACTTCCTCCATTAGCCCCTCAACTAAACTAGGCTCCAAGGAATGCTGAAATAATTGCTCTTTTTCTACAAAAGCTGCCATTCCATTAGAAGTGACGAACCCATCCACTTCAAACTCTTCCGGAACAACATTTTCTATTTCCAGCAATGTTCTTCCTGTCGCAATAAATATCTTTAATCCCTCTTGTCGCAAGCGTCTTAAATATCGATGCAATTCCTCGCTGACTTTGCTTTCTTCATTCAGCATCGTACCATCCATATCTAAAATAATTGCTTTAATATTCATAATTGACTCCTTAATTTTGCAGAGATTTTTGACTAAAAAACTCTTCATACAACGCTTTTACGGCTTTTTTTGCCATCGGTTCTTTTACACCAAACATCATGCTTACTTCTGAAGAACCTTGATTGATCATTTCAATATTAACCCCTGCATCAGCCAAAGTCTTTGTTGCTCTTGCCGTTGTACCAACATTATGGCGCATTCCCTCACCAACTACCATTATGAGTGCCAAGTTATGTTCCACCACTATTTCCTCTGCTTGTAGCTCCTCTTTAATTCTCCCTATAATTTCTTGTTCATTTTTTCCAGCCAATTGTTCTTCTCGCAAAATAATCGTTAAGTCATCTATTCCTGAAGGCATGTGTTCATAAGAAATTTGAAATTCCTCTAAAATAGATAAGATTCTTCTTGCAAAACCTACTTCTCTATTCATCAAATATTTGCTTATGTAAATAGAACAAAATCCTTTATCATTTGCTATGCCAATTACTGGTCCATTTGTATTATTTCTAGAAGCAACAATTCTTGTTCCCGGCACTCCTGGGTTATTCGTATTTTTTACATTAACAGGTATTCCCGCACGATACGCCGGTATTAAAGCCTCTGCATGAAATACAGAAAAGCCAGCATAAGATAATTCTCGCATCTCTCTATATGTCAATTCTTTTATTTCTTTTGGTGAAGAAACGATTGATGGGTTCACAGAATAAACGGCATCAACATCTGTAAAGTTCTCATAAAGTTCTGCTTTTACACCATTGGCTAAGATAGCTCCAGTAATATCGGACCCACTTCTTGAAAAAGTGATAACATCGCCTTTTTCGCTATATCCAAAAAAACCTGGGAATACGACAATAGGTTTATACTCTCTTAAAGAATATAGGCGATCATATGACGCTGGAAGCACTTGCGCATTCCCCGGATCATCACTCACAATTAAACCAGCATCTTTAGGATTAACATATACAGCTTCCACACCTTTTGCATTAAAAAAATGAGCAACTAATTTTGCATTATTATCTTCTCCGCATGCTTTTACTGCTTCTAGATAAGCATTTTTATTTGTGTTATCTGCATTAAGCACATCTAATAAATCTTCTTCAATTTTTGCAATTATCTCATTGGAAAGATCTAATTCTTTTGCAATATTTACATATCTTTCTAAAATGGTATCAATAAGATTTCCTATTTCTTCTCCTGCTAGTTTTTTTTCTCCACAAGCAATTAAAAGATCTGTTACTTTCATATCCTCTTCATAACGTTTGCCTGGAGCTGAAACTACAACAATTCTTCGCGTTGCATCTTCTTTGACAATTTCCAATACTTTTTCCAATTGGCTTCCCGTTGCTAATGAACTTCCGCCAAACTTAACAACCTTCATTTCTACATCTCCCATTATTAAATTAGTATTGTATTCTTTTCCATTGCTAATATTAATCTATTTTCTTTATTATTACGTTTTCTTTTTGAAGAAGCAAGAACACTTCCACTCCAAATAAACATTTGTTTATCCTTAAAAAACATTCCGAATAAAAAATATCTATTTTCAAAATATAATGTATTTTTAATCATTTTTCATTATTATTTTAAAAAAGTAATATCTTTTTATTTTGTTTTTCATATATTTAATAGGCCATTTTCACATCGATTTTTATTTTTTGTATAGAGTTTCATTTAGCTGCCTCGACTATTTCCGCTATAAAACAACAAAGTTTACGAAAAAAAACAAAAACAGAAGTTATTGATAAAAAGTTTAAAAAATGCAAAAACCATTCTCATTGTGTAAACGAGGATGGTTTTTATCTTCATTCCTTATTCTGGATAATAAATAACATTAAAAATAGTCACAGTTTTATTTAATGGATTGGTATAAATATGTTGTTGATTCGGGGAAAATTGCAGTCCATCTCCTGTTTCCAGTTTATAGTGATTCTCTCCAATTTCTATTAATAGCTCTCCATCACCTACTAAAATATATTCTTCTCCCGCATGCTGTTCAGAAACATGGCTTGCATATGCATCTAATCGTATCGTATAGATTTCAAATTTTTTTCCTGGATGGAAAGGAAACAGGGAAAACAGATGATAGTGATCACTGTCATCTGTAAATGCCTTTAGCTCTTTTAATTTAACTTTTTTTATCTCTGTTTTAGATTCTGCCATAAAATAAGAAAATGATACTTGCAGCCCCATCGCGATTTTCCAAAGTGTTGATACGGTTGGATTTGTTTTCCCCTTTTCAATGGATGCAAGCATACCTTTACTTACTCCTGTCAACTCAGCAGTTTTATCCAGGCTAAGGCCTCTTTTTTTTCTTAATTTCTCTAGATTTTGTCCAATTATATTTGCTAAAGGCTGCATGTCGTTTCTCCTTCTAAATGAATAGTTGCATTAATGATTAATTCCTTATATACTGTTCATTATATCATACATACAGACAATATATAATACAAAAGGAGAAACCTTGTGGAAACGTTAAATTCTATTACTAAAGCAGCTTCGCCCTCTCCTACCTTTCTCGACGGAGCGAAAGATTGTGTTCCAACATTATTAGGCTATGTTAGCATTGGTATTGCAATGGGCATAGTTGGTATTTCATCTGGTTTATCTATCTTCGAAATACTGCTTTTGTCTATCTTTGTTTATGCAGGTGCTGCACAATTTATTATCTGTGCTATGATTGCTGCTTCTAGCCCTATAAGTGCCATTATTTTAACAACATTTATTGTGAATTTGCGCCATTTACTGCTTAGTTCAGCAATTGCACCATTGTTTACTGCCTACTCCATACGAAAAAATATCGCTTTTGGCAGTTTGCTTACAGATGAATCATTTGGTGTTGCTATTGTAAAAGCAGCTAAAAAACAACCAATTAATGACAAATGGATGAATGGTTTAAATATAACAGCCTATATTGTATGGATTTTTTCTTGTACATTAGGGGCTTATTTAGGAGGATGGTTTCCAAATCCAGAAATTCTAGGATTTGATTATGCTTTAACAGCTATGTTTATTGCACTGCTTATTCTTCAATTACAGTCCATTGAACACACTAAATTAAAGCATTATCTATTACTCATGTTACTAATGATTATTTGTATGCTTATCTTTTCTTCTTTCATCAACAGCAGCCTTGCAGTTATTATTTCTACTATCATTGTAGCAACGGTTGGGGTGGTGACAGATAAATGAATACCTCCCTTGCATTTGTTTTGCTTTTAGTTGGATGCACCATTGTTACACTGCTGCCAAGGATACTTCCTTTTATTCTTGTTCGAAACTTTACTATTTCTAAACCAATTAAAAAATGGCTCTCCTATATTCCCATTTGCATTTTCACAGGATTAATTGTGGAAAGTCTGCTTGCCAAAACAAATAGTGGCCTTGCAATAAACTGGACAGTATTAGCTGCGGCCATCCCTACATGTCTTATTGCCATTTTTACAAAGAGCTTGCTGACAACCGTTTTAGTTGGAGTATTTTCCATGGCAATTATTCGTTTCTTTTTTTAAAAAAGGGTTTCCTATACATCGGTATAACCGTCTGATAGGAAGCCCTTATTTAACAGCAGATTTTATCATTATCCTTTAATCTGCTTACACTAATTGAAACCGATAATTCCTGTGTTCCATTGCCCATATACACACCTTTTAATGGTGTAATGTCCCCATAATCTCGTCCTGTAGCAACACGAATATGCTGATTCATTGCCACCATATTATTGGTTGGATCAAATCCAACCCATCCATACTCAGGAATATATCCTTCTACCCATGCATGTGTTTGAGAATCCCCTCTCATTGCTGCGTCCTCACCTCCATAAATATAGCCGCTGACGTAGCGAGCAGGAATGCCTGCATGCCTGCATATTGCCAACATTACATGGGAAAAATCTTGGCAAACTCCTGATTTTTTCTCAAACACTTCACTTGCAATCGTTTTAACATGAGTTGCTCCAGGTACATAGGAAAAATGATTAAATATATATTCATTTAACTTTTGCAAAAAGATATATGGATTAACTTCTTCCCCAAGTGCACTTGTGACAGACTTCAGCATTTCTTCACTTAAAGTCGTATAATCGGTTGGTTTTAAAAACTCTGCGAACTGTTGTCGAAAGGATTCCAGCTTCATTTTATGCAGCATCTGTTCATCTAAAAGGATGTTTCGCTTTTCATATTGAACATGTAAAACCGACTTTGTTTCTACAAGCAATTCATTATGAGGCTCCCAAATATAAAAGGTTGTCACTTCATTTCCCCAGTAGTCAATATGACTATAAGAATTTGCTTTTGGAGATATCATTAAATCATATTCTAATAGCATTTGATTATTGTTCGATAATGGTTTAAAAAGACAATGATTAATACTTTTGCTTACTGGCAAACTATACTTATAATGGGAGCGTTGGAACACTTCATATTTCATCTTGGACTTATCTCTCCTAAATAATAGGTCTCCATGATAGCGAGGCCAATCGAATCACATAGAGACTGTAATCTTTGACAATACTTATGCAGAGAATCTGGAAGTTGATCTACTGATTTACAGCGAACTTCTTTATTTAATTCTTCTAGTACTGCATATAACTTTTCAGAATATCCATTTACTTGCCTGTGCTCTAATGTTTGAAAAGCGTTTACTAGCTGCTGTACACTATAACTTACCGAACGAGGCAATGAATCATCAAACAATAAATAGTTTACAATTTTCACGGGATCCATCGAAGCCTGATATTTCTGAATATAAGAATCATACCCGCTTAAACTGCTCAACACTGAACTCCAATAATGATAATGGATTCCCTCTTTATCAAATCTTTCTGTCCGCTTTTGATTGTAATATACATCAAGAGTACATGCCAGTTTTCTTATGACCTCTAAGTATTTGCCGAATATTATAAATAAATAACCTTCTTCTCGAGACATTAAACCTGATATGATTCCCTGAAATAGAAAATATTTTTCATTGATACTCTTAAAATAGTTATTCAATTCTTCTGTTCTTACTACAGAAAAAGAGAACTTTTGTATTTGTAAGTATAATTCGTTTATCACTTCCCATAATTCAATCGGTATCATCTCACGGATCATTTTTGCATTTTCTCTAGCTATTTTAATGCATGAATAAATAGAATTGCTATTTTCTTTTGCAAATCCGACATAGTGTATAACAGACTCACGATCGTATTGCGTATAAAGAGCTTGATAATCTTCTTTATTGCTTGTGATTTCGATAACTTCTTTCCAATCATTTTCTGTACCTAATAGGGGATCCTGATTTTCTAAAATACTAACTAATCTTACAGATAACAGTTTTGCCATACTATCTGCTCTTTCCATATTCTGCGCAATCCAATAAAGCGAGTCAGCAACACGGCTTAACATCCTTTTTGCCTCCTATCATTGATGTTGTTTCCCAATACCCAAGTATCTTTGCTGCCCCCACCTTGTGAAGAATTGACAACAAGAGAACCCTTTTTTAATGCAACTCTTGTTAGACCACCAGGAACAATATGAGGCACTTCATTGAGAAGTACAAATGCACGAAGGTCAATATGCCTGCTTTGAATACCTTCTTTTGTATAGGTTGGCAGTGTAGACAATGATATAGTAGGCTGAGCAATAAAGTTTTCAGGATTTTTGATAATTTTCGCTCGAAATAGCTCTTTTTCTTCCATAGTTGCATGGGGACCAATTAACATATTATATCCTCCAGAAGAATTTCTTTCTTTGAAAACAAGTTCATCTAAATGGTTTAAAGCATAATGATAATCTTCTTTTTTGGATAAAATATAGGTTTTTACATTGGATAGAATCGGCTCTTCCTGCAAATAATAACGAATCATATCAGGTACATATGCATATGTTGCTTTATCATCAGCAACTCCATTTCCAATTGCATTTGCAATTGAAACATTCCCTGCCCGATATGCGTCTAATAAACCTGGTACTCCTATTAAAGAATCTTCTTTAAATTCAATCGGATCTAAATAGTCATCATCTATTCTTCGATAAATGACATCCACTTGCTGCAATCCCCTTGTTGTTTTCATATAAACAATTCTGTCTTTCACAAGAAGATCTCTGCTTTCGACCAGCTCAATCCCCATTTGTTTTGCTAAAAAGCTATGATCATAATAAGCGGAATTGTACATTCCTGGAGTTAACAAGACGATTACTGGCTTCTCCTTTTCTTTTGGAGCAATATATTTTAACGCTTCATGCATCTCGTATAAATAATTATCTAATGATTGCAATGTATATTCTTTAAATAGTTCAGGAAAAAGTTTCCGCATAATATAACGATTCTGAAAAACATAAGAAAGTCCAGATGGATTGCGAATATTATCCTCAAGAACTAAATAATTTCCGTTCTCATCTCTAATTAAATCGATGCCAGCTATAAAAATATGATTCTTTTTTGGCACCTCCACTCCATATACTTGATGATAAAAATGAGGAGAATTCACAATCAAATCTCTTGGCACTACTTGATCTTTTAAAATGTTTTGATCTGTATAAATATCATCAAGAAAACAATTTAATGCCCTAACTCTTTGGTAAAGCCCTTTTTCAACGATCTCCCATTCATCGGCTGGAATAATTCGAGGCAACGGATCAAAAGGCATCGTTCTTTCTGTTCCTTCATCATTATGATAAACAGTAAACGTAATGCCTTGACGCATAAAATCCTGTTCTGCCAACAAATGTCTATTTTTTATCGTATCTTCATCTAATGCAGACATATTATTCACTAACGATTGGTAATGCTTATGTGGCTTGTCATCATTTATAAACATTTCATCAAAAAAGTGGTCTGCTGTCTCATATTTTTTTATCATTCGCTTAAACACCTACCTTAATTTAAGAATTATTCGACAATTAATAATATAAACCTTTTCATTTTCTGAATTTTTAAAAAATTAAATTTGTAGTTTACTAAAAAATTTAGTACGCAACTGCAAATCCCTATACAACTAATCCAAAATTATTAACAAAAAACCCTAATACTTCTCTCCCATTTGCCATTTATTATGTAACTTTTTCTTACAATTGTTAGATTAACAGCGAAAATTGTCAAATGCTACTATATTGTCAGAAAATCTAACAGTATTTATCGGAAGTTTTTTCCACATGTTTTCTTGAAAAACCTTCTATTCTTTCTGAATCTAAAAAAGAAGTAAATTGCTTTAATTAAATAAACCTTCTCCATACAGCCATTAAACGTTTACTCATTTTTCTATTAATACGCAAAATACTTAATCAATCAAGAAATAATAATCTAAAGAATAGCTATAGCAAAAGAATATTCTTTTCTGTTCATTGAAATGAATCACTACTGCTTCTATAGGCAAATAAATAGAAGATATGTGAATATCTCTTTTTTCTATTGGCCTTATAGAACTCTAATAATTGAAAAACTGCATATTATTGTACTTTCGTTTCTTTTCTATGAAGTTTATAATAAAATTTTGGTTATATTATTGATATAATCATATTAAGAACTAATTTTTTATTTATATAATCAAGAACTCTCCCAATAAAAGCTTAATTATAATGGATTTTGTTTTTGATTACTTTCTAAAAATGAAAAAAAGAAAGGTGGATATATTTTGGATAACAATTCTAATTTTATTAAGAATATTATTAAAGAAGATTTGGAAACAGGGAAGCATAATTCTGTCATCACTAGATTCCCGCCAGAACCAAATGGATATTTACATATTGGACATGCAAAATCAATTTTTATTAATTTTGGTTTAGCAGACGAATTTAACGGAAAAACAAATCTGCGTTTTGATGACACCAATCCTTTAAAGGAGGATGTCGAGTATGTTAATGCAATAAAAAAAGATGTCGAATGGCTTGGATACAAATGGGAAAACTTATTGTTCGCTTCCGACTATTTTGAGGAAATGTATAATCGTGCTATCCTATTAATCGAAAAAGGCCTTGCATATGTAGATGATCTATCAGCCGATGAGATTCGTGAATATCGAGGCACCCTTACAGAACCGGGCAAAGAAAGTCCTTTTCGAACTAGATCCGTTGATGAAAGTCTGCAGTTTTTTAAAGCAATGCGCAATGGAGATTTTGGAAATGGCGAAAAGGTTCTTCGTGCAAAAATAGATATGGCTTCACCTAATATCAATCTGCGCGATCCTGTTATTTACCGCATTTCCCATGCATCACATCATAATACAGGAGATAAGTGGTGCATTTATCCGATGTACGCTTTTGCACATCCTTTAGAAGATGCAATCGAAGGAGTAACACATTCTCTTTGCACAACAGAATTTGAGGACCAACGTCCATTATATGATTGGGTTATTAGAGAATGTGAAATGGAAAGCACTCCACAACAAATTGAATTTGGACGTTTAAATATTACGAATACTGTTATGAGTAAACGTAAGCTAAAACAGTTAGTGGATGAAAAGTATGTGGATGGTTGGGATGATCCACGCATGCCTACCATCTCTGGATTAAGAAGAAAAGGGGTAACGCCTGAAGCTATTCAAGCTTTCTGTAAAGAATTAGGCATCTCTAAAGGATCTGGAGCAGTTGATTCCGCTATGTTAGATCATTTTGTGAGGGAAGACCTAAAATTAAAAGCACCAAGAACCATGGGTGTCCTTAATCCTTTAAAAGTTGTTATTACCAATTATCCTGAAGGACAAGTAGAAATGCTTGATGCTGAAATTAATCCAGAAAATCCGGAAATGGGTACAAGACAAATTCCTTTTTCTCGTGAAATTTATATTGAGCAAGAAGACTTTATGGAAAACCCGCCGAAAAAATATTTCCGTTTGTTCCCTGGAAATGAAGTTCGTTTAAAACATGCTTATTTCATTAAATGTGAAGAGGTTATTAAAGATGAAAACGGAAATGTAGTAGAACTGCATTGTACATACGATGTAGAGACAAAAAGTGGATCTGGTTTTACTGGCAGAAAAGTAAAAGGAACATTACACTGGGTCGATGCAACACATGCTATTCCTGCAGAATTCCGTCTGTACGAACCTCTTATTTTAGACGAGGATGCTGAAATGGAAGAGGGAAAAACATTTTTAGATTATGTAAACAATAATTCCCTTGAAATTGTGCAAGGATTTATTGAGCCAAATATGAAGGATGTTCAACCATATGATAAGTTTCAATTTTTCAGACATGGATACTTTAGTGTAGATCCAAAGTATACAACAAAAGAAAAATCTGTATTTAACCGTATTGTTTCATTAAAAAGCTCCTTTAAACTTTAAATGATTTGCATGTTTTTAAATTAAAAGGGCGGTTCTTTACGAATCTCCCCCTTTTACAGAGTGTCGAAAAAGTTGTAAAGTAAAAATTCAGGCTGAATGAAAACGCTCGACTATCGAGGAATCCCCCTTTTCGAGGAGCGGAGTTACCTTTTTGGGGGTAATGAGCACCGCAAAAAAGAGGAGTGACGAAGAGAGCGAGCGTTTTTCAACTGCCTGAAAAGGGGGAGGTTCTTTACGAACCTCCCCTTTTACTTATTTAGTGTTTTTCTTGGAAACTTCCAGCTATAGCAGGTTTTGACGTATTTGCAAGCCAATCATATTGAAGCAAACGCAATTCAAATAATCTTAAAGGATCGTGGAACATCTCCGGATTATTCTTCAGTTTCTCTAATACCTCTTTATATTCTTGTATTTCCTTTGAATTTTCTTCTATTGTTTTTTCCAGAACATTTTGCGGCGGATAAAAGAACATTCTAACATCCCTGTCAATTCCTTTTTCAAAGAAATCAAATGGTGCAATTAATGTTTCTACAATATTTGCAACTGCTTCTGAAAAATCTTCCGTTTCCAAATATTTATGGTATTTTGAGTGCAGTAATTTTTTATTTTGCGGAATATTTCCAAATATCTTCCCTGCACTTTTTAATAAAACTTGGGAAGCCTTAAATCTCAGCAATATATTCATTTTATCCATTCTAACTCCACTAGTCATACGATGTGCATCCCTTTTCCAATCCTCCAAAAGAGAATACTCGCCCGTTAATTGCATATGATTCTTTTCGTAAAGGCTATTAAATCCATCACATAATTCATCAAGATCCTGCTGACTTTTCATGAACTCTTCTTTAGAACGTTCAATCCACTCAGAGATTTTATTATATAAATTAGGGAGTAATGTTTGATTCACATAAGAATTAATTCTGCTATTCATCTCGTCATTAAGAAGAAGATGAATTTTTCCAAAGTCGCTTTCTTCCTTAATGATATCTTTGCATGACCTTAAAAGTTTTGGAATTTCTTCTTTGATTTCATGTACTGCATTTTCCTTAAGGGATTCAAAACCTTCCGTAATTGTTTGCGACTTTTCTGCCACTACATCATTTAGTTGATTTTTCGCTCCCTTTAGCTTGCTGACCATTTCTTCATACATACCAAGTGTTATTTTTAAACTTTCTTCCATATCTATTCGCTTATCTAATAAGTTGGTTATAATATCTTGTGTCACCATAATGCTTTTTGCCATGCGCTCTTCTTGTATATTTCTCGCAGCAAAATGCTCTTGATAGAATCTGCTTATCTTATTTAATTGCACACTTTTCTCCCCATGTTTTGCATACATGGTAATTTCACTTGCAGGGAAATAATGCTGGATGGTAGTCGTGACTTTTTGCAGCCTTTTGGCAGCTACTTTTTCATTATCAACTTCATCTATATACACTAAAAACTGAATAGTGAGCTGTGGCACTTTTTCCTGGATTTCTATTAGTTTTTCATATTCATTATTGGAGAATAATGACTTTTCATTTATTACATAGATTAAACTATCTGCTAGCAATCCATATTCTAAATACTGGTGACTATTATTAAATGGCGCTGTTGTAACAATCCAATTATTTTCATGCAAATATTTAGATGGCACACTTAGCTCATATGCTCGTACTTGATCATCTGTTCTATTGTTGCTTAACTGTTCGTCATAAAAATTAGATAAATTTTCAATTATGTCATCATCTTCAGCCGTTATTTCCTTAATTTCAAGATAATCATCATCTTTGATTGACAGGAGACTAGTTATCTCTTCAGCTAAAATGGTTTGTCCTACTAACTCGTTAATATATTCATTTACTCCGCTGCCTGGTGCTCCGACTATAAACAGATGATATGCTGTTGAAGGAATACATGCCAATACTTTTTTGGCAAACATTTTATCGATTGTAATATCATGCTGATCAGCCCATTCTAACACTCTTTCAAATAATCGCAGAATATCTTCTAAATCAACTTCTGATTCAGAAATTTTATTCACTAAACTTTCTGCCGTATCTATGTAATAAGATTCTATGGTAGATGGAAACATATCATTCCATGCCAATATACTTGCTGCTGCAACAATAGATAACTGATCATCAGAAGAAGATAAGAAATTGCTTAATATACTTGGAATAATGCCTTCAATTTCTTTGAGTGAGTATCCTCCTGCAATTAAATGCATATAAGTTTCTCCCAATATAGATGGCATATCTGTCCAGGATACTGTTTCTTCTTTTATTACTTCATGCAATAAAAGATTAAATTCTTTTAGCCAGTCTAAATAATAGGCTGTTTTCCGGTAACTTTTCCATAATGCTAAAGCAAATTGTTCAAATAATAAATGATCAAGCTGTTGAACATTTTTTAAACTAGTTAAAAAATATAATGGTTCATATTTGCAAGTTAATCCTAGATCAGCATATTCTACAAGTGCTTTATACCATATTAGTGATTCCGTTCGCATCCCTTCGTTCACTGCTAGTTCAATAGCATCATCCCAATTTTTTTGCTCCTCAAAATAAGAACGTGCAAGTGTTGTCATATTATTATAATCAGGATGGCTGACAATTAAATTTTTTATTGTAGCGTGTGCCATTTCAAAGTTTTCTTTTTCGATATAAAGAGCAAATAATTGCAGAGAGATTTCCACATTCAATAGTTCTGATTCTGATAAGACCGATTTATATATGCTTTCTGCAGTAGATAATTCTCCTAATTGCATGTATGCGTCAGCCAAATTTTTCTTTGCCCATGGTTCTAGCTCATTGCTGATATTTTCCCATTTAAAAATAGCCGTTTCATAATCCTGATAGTAAAAATACAATTCTCCTTGCGCAAACCGAATAGACGTTAGGTCTGGTACATTTTTACTTTGTTCCCCTACATATAATTTTCCTAACACTTCAATAGGAAACTCATTTCTATCTTGTATATAGCCTTCATAGTATTTTTTTTCTATTAATTTTCTTTCTAAAGTCATAACTTCCCCCTGCCTTATTTGGTAAATTGACCGTTAAATCTTATGAATAAAATATTGTATGCACATTTTATAAGGAAAATAACCTTTTCACATCACTTTGAAATTAAGCTGTATTCATTGTAGCAAAACTCAATTCTTTCTTTATTGCGATTATAGTTCAATTCTATTACAATTGTTTTACTGTTAAAATATAATTACAGAATTCTCTGTATATAACTCTAAAAAAATAGCTGGCATATTTTCTTCTTAATCATTAGATTACTGAAAAAACAAGGCTTCCTCTAGTGCCTTTTTACCTTTTTGCTACCCTAGTTTCTATTTTTATCTTTCATTTTAACATATTGTATCAAGACGCAAAAAAAAAAGAACTAATGAATGTACATTAATTCTTTTTAAAATTCTTTTATCTTTTATTTATCTTTTTTGCTTTTTTCTATTTTTTCTACTGGTGAATGCCCATGCCAATCTTCGCTTTTCATTTTTCGTTTTTTTCTACTTCTCATGACAGAAAAAATGACAATAATAACAAATATTAAAAAAATAGGAATACCAATTAAACCATAAAGCAAACCGAAAATACTATTTAAAAAGTCTACCATTATGAACCTCCTTCGCAAAACCAACAAATTAAAACGCTTCGCACTTTTTAACTGATAGTTATACCATTCCCTATTTGCTTAAAAATAAAACGGGTTTAAATGGAAGTATTAAATAAAAAAAAACGTAATTTCTTACGATTTTTTTTCAGGAAGTTTCTCTAAATACTCAATTGCTTCATGCAAAGTTCGAACAGGCACTATCTTGATTGCATATCCTTCTTTTTTCACTTGATCTTTAATTTCTTTTTCATTTGTATCTTGACTAGTTACATCTTCCGGATAGAAAAAAATGTCTACTCCTGCTTTATGTGCAGCAACAATTTTATGACGAATACCGCCAATCTGCCCTACATTTCCTTCAGCATCCATCGTACCTGTGCCTGCTACTTTATAACCCTTTGTTAGATCTCCTTTTGCAATTTGATTATAAATCTCTAAGGAAAACATTAATCCAGCCGATGGCCCTCCAATATTCTCACTATTGATATCTACATCTAAAGAAGGATTGATGCTTATATTATCTTCTGGATTGATGCCAATACCAACTTGGCCTGTTTTTTTATCAAGATTGATGACTTCCACCGTTGCCGTTTCTGTTTTTTTATTATGCGTATATTGTATTTCTATATTATCTCCGGCTTTTTTTCCTTTTAAATATGCAATCATCTGCTTTGCCTGATTAAATGTTTTTCCATCTACTTTATGAATTATATCTCCCACTTTAATAATGGATTTTGCTTTTGAAATAGGAAGTACATTTGCTACAAACACCCCATTATATTGATATTCAACCTCTTTATTTGCTTCATGAAAACTTGCAATAATCGCATTTTGTTTAGAGGAATCCATCATATGAAGAAGCAAATTATTGTATTCTTCGTCTGAGAGATCTCCCTTTACTTCTTCTTCCTTTTTCATTTCTGTATGTGGAGCTACTAAACCGTATAACCATATGTATGGATTGCTTGCCTTAATAGAATATACTGTCGTCAAATTTAAGCTGCCTTTTTCTGTTTTCTGTCCATCTTCTACCGTTACTTTAGAAGCAAGTGGTTCAATGGACCCCGGTTGGTTTAGATAATAAGGCGTTGGTATAAATAGTAATATTAACAATATCCCAATGATGCTTATATATACTTTTTTAAAATTTCTACTATTTCTTTTGTTTTTCATATTATTTCCTGCTCCTTGATTAATTTCTGCTACCTACATTTATATCATAACTTTCTTTTATAAGCTTAAAAAACATGTTTTTATATGAAATTTTTACCTTCCCCTTTCCTCTCCTCTTTAATCAAGTAATTAAAACATTCGAGTAAAGCCTATCCTTTATATTCGTTTAAAGCATCCCGTAATAAAAGAATTCCTTTTTTAATTTGTTCGGGTGTTAATCCTCCATACCCCATAATAATTTTTTGTGTATGTTCTCCTTTTTTTATACTATATTCTTCAACAGGGTATATACATACCCCCTTTTCTTTTATTTTTTGTACTAGTTCTTTTTTAAAATCAATGCCTGCCATTTCGACAACTAGGTGCATTCCTGCAGCTTTGCCAATAATCTTTGCCTGATGGAAATACTTTTGAATACTATTTACCAACACTAGTCTTCTTTCCTGATATATTTTTCTCATTTTACGTATATGTTTGTCCAGATAACCGCCTTCTATAAATCTTGCTAAGGTATGCTGCTCAAGAGTAGAGGTATGGCGGTCTGTAAACCATTTCAATTTTTGAAATTCCCCCACTAAATGTGCCGGCAACACTACATATCCTATTCTTAAAGCAGGGGATAATATTTTACTAAACGTGCCGACATACAGTACTCTCTCTTGATCAATACCTTGCATGGCAGGTACTGGAGCTCCTTCATATGTAAATTCACTATCATAGTCATCCTCTACAATATAACAATTCATCCTTCTTGCATACTCAATCAGTTTTAAACGTCTTTGAATGGATAAGATGCCGCCAAGTGGATATTGATGGGATGGAATAACAAATACAAAGTTCGGTTTTTCTTTTGGCAATAATTCTGGAATAATGCCATTTTCATCAACAGAAACTGGATAGATTTCTGCTTTTGCATATGTAAAAATATTACGCATTTCATCTGTAACCGGATCTTCTACTGCGATATAGTCTCTTTTTTTATCTGTGATAAGCAACTCGGTTATAAGCTTTAGTCCCTGAGTTGCTCCTGAAGTAATAATAATTTGCTCTGGCTGACAATGGACACCTCTTGCTCGCCGCAAGTAGCTGACTAAAACATCACGCAGTTCTTGTATGCCGCAAGCGCTGCTATAGCCAAATATGGATTGTGGGGACTCATTGCAAATCTTCTTTGTTAGATCTCCCCATTTTTTTCTTGGGAAATGATCAATAGCTGGATTGCCTCCTCGAAAATCAATAATAGAATCTTCTAATTCCTCTTTTTGCTTTTTTTCTATATCCAACTTTTTGGCACCAATATGTTCTAGAGAAGTACCTTTTGCAATAAATGTCCCCGATCTTGGTTTAACTTCAATATATCCTTCAGCTAAAAGACGATGATATGCTTCTAAAACTACATTTCGTGACACATTAATAATTTTAGCTAACTCTCTCGAAGATAATAGCTTTTGGCCTTCTTTAAGCTTCCCATCTAAAATTCCATTTCGAATTTGTTCATAAACCTGCTGTGTAAGAGACTTGGAGCTTTTCCGATCAACCGTTGTAAAAATCATCTTATTTTTAGCATCACCTTTCATCTGGCACTATAATTCTAATTATTTTCTGGCACTATTATATACCAGAATAACATGTTACTATTTGAAAAAGAAATTAGGAAGGAAATGATTTATATGAAAACAATCGGTCTAATTGGGGGACTAAGCTGGGAGTCTACTGCTGACTACTATCGTCTTATTAATACATTTATCAAAGAAGAATTAGGTGGTTTGCATTCAGCAAAATGCCAAATATATTCCTTCAATTTTGAAGAAATTGTTTCCTTGCAAAAGTCAGGAAATTGGGAAAAAGCAACAGAACTGATGATAAATGCAGGAAAAACACTAGAAAATGCTGGAGCGGAATTAATAGTAATCTGCACTAATACTATGCACAAAATGGCCTCAGAAGTTCAAGCATCCTTATCTGTTCCATTAATTCATATAGCAGATGCTACTGCAAAAGACATTACTCACCATGCTTTAAAAAAAGTAGGACTATTAGGAACAAAATTTACAATGGAGCAAGATTTTTATAAAGAAAAATTAGCCCAATGGGGAATTTCCACTATTATTCCCAATGAAACGGATAGACAAATCATTCATGACATTATTTTTAACGAGTTGTGCCAAGGAAAATTCCTCTTCGAATCAAAAGAAAAATACAAAAAAATTATGAACAAATTAAGAGAAGAGGGAGCAGAAGGAATCATCTTAGGATGCACTGAAATTCCCCTGCTAATTACAGAAGAAGATACCGATATTCCCTTATTTAATACTACTTATTTGCATGCTAAAGAGGCTTCTATAAGTGCTCTTTATTCATCAATTTCCAAATAATCGTAAAGTTTGGGTAAGTTTTTAGGAAGGGGTAAGACCAGCTTAGGCAGGTAGATTTTATTAGGGGGCTTGCTTAAGCCCCTTGTATTTTTCATCAGTTAAAAAACTCTTTATCTTGAACAATTGCCTTAGAAAGAGTAGAAGCAATTGCGATTTTATCAAAAGACAGGCCAAGCTGAATAGCAGTTGTAGCTATTTCTGGCCTAATTCCAGATAGTGTTGCATGTACCCCAATTAAACTTAATCCATGGATTAATTGAAAAATTTGATGTGCAACCATTGTATCAATGATGACCACACCAGATAAGTCAATAAATAATTGTGATACTTTTTTTTCCGCACATTGCTTTATTGTATTTTCTAAAATGGAAGCAGCCCGTGCTGTATCGATATCACCAACCAATGGTAAAAGAGCACGGTTTTTGCTTAATAAAATAACAGGAGAACTTAATTCATTGATCATTTCTTGTTGTGCAATCAATTGCCTTCTTGAATAAGAATGATATTCCTCTGTATATTTCAAAATAATAATATCGAATATTTCTACAATTAACCGGTTCCATTTATTTATTCGCTCTTCAGCGCTCGAATCCTCTGCTGCAAATTCTTGTATTAATTCAAAATATTGCTCTCTTGTTCGAATAAATTCTCGAATAATATAATGAATGGGTGTACTTAGGTGTTCTTCATCTGAGGCAATTTCTAAAATCCACTTTTGAAATTTTTCAAAAAAACTAGATTTTTCCTCAATAAAAACTTTGGACAAATAATAATGAAATTCATTATTTTGTTGCTTTAATGTGTTTATAATCTCTGGGTCTTTAGAAGAATAAACGCCTTGTGCATCACTTTTATCCAAGTTTTTATACCATTCATCCGTTAATCGTGATGCATTATTAATAAAAAACTGATATAACTGTTCATTCCTTTGCAAATAATTCCACCCTCTTTTAGACAAACTCGCCTTCTCTATTTATACTTTTACAAAGTTATATATCTTAAACTTAAGTCTTCTATGAAAAAAATACAAGTATTTTATCTACTTAGAGGATTTATAATAAAAATAAGTCTTGTTTGATTATTAGCAGTAGAATAAACGTTATCAGCAGCCTTTTACTTACTGATTAATCGAATTTTATTCCCTGAAGGATCTGATACATAAAAAACGTTCTCTTTTTTCTCAATAACTTCTCCTAATTTCTCCAATCTCTCTGCTATCTCATTTCTTTTTTCCTCAGTTGGTATCTTCAGATCAAAATACTTCAAGCCTATATTTTCTGCTTTCGGAGCAGGTATACCTCTTCCATTCCAAATATTTAAACCGATATGATGATGATATCTTCCTGTCGAGATGAAATATGCTTGTGTTCCATATTTTTGTACAATATCAAATCCTAATCCTTCTACATAAAAGGCTACCGTTTTTTCTAAGTCAGCTACATGCAGATGGATATGTCCAATGATACTTCCTTTAGGCAGACCATTCCATTCTTCATTGTTTCCTGCTTCTAAGACTCCCTCTGCATCCATTGCCAATGTAGCCATACTAACGAAATCATTTTGCCATTCCCAATTTTCTGCTGGAAGATCACGATAAATTTCAATGCCATTACCATCGGGATCTGCCAAATAAATCGCTTCACTTACAGTGTGATCAGAAGCTCCTTGCAACGGATATCCACTTTTCAGCAAATGCTGCAATATAATTCCTAAATCTTCTCTAGATGGAACTAAAATGGCGAAGTGATACAATCCTGTAGTTCGGGTATTTTTCGGCTCTGCCTTTTCTAATTGTTCTAAATATACTAAAGGTGTTATTCCGTCTACTGTCAATACTGCGTTTTTATCGGTTTTATCCAATAATTTAAATCCAATTATATTTTCATAAAACTTTATAGATGTTTCTAAGTCCTGAATTTTTAAAGTTAAACTAGCCGGATATATATTAGGATATGAATGAAATTTCATAATGGATTCCCCCTATGTTCTTTATAATTTGTTTAATTAAATTCTCAACCAACTTACTTTATGTAAGTAATTATATTTTAATAAGTATTTATTGTAAAGTAATTTAATTATATTTAATAATATTTTTACTTAAAATAATAGATGTTGTATACTAATAGGAAGGAGTGATGCAAAATGAACACATCCGCTATTTGTCCAAAATTTGAAAAAGCTATGGGAATTTTAAGCCAGCGTTGGACTGGTCTCATTATTTATCAACTACTCAATGGTTCCCAGCGTTTTTGTTCTCTTGAATCATCTATAGGAATAAGTGGAAGATTACTTTCTGAACGTCTAAAAGATTTAGAGCAACAAGGAATTATACGTAGAGAGGTTTTTCCGGAAACCCCCGTAAGAATAGAATATTCTCTGACGGAAAAAGGTAAAACCCTTGAGCCTCTTATGAAGGAAATAGAAAAATGGTCGCAAGCATGGATAAAAGAGCAGGATCTTTAATACCAGCAGCTCAACTAAACAAACTAACTTTGATTATATAAAGGAAGTACTGTTCGCTATAACAATAAAAATGAATGAAAAAAAGAGGGGATTCTTCATGATTCTCCTCTTTTTTTCATATAAATATAATAAAGGATATGCTATAGTGTACGGTTAATGGCCTATAGAGGAAATACTGATTCAAAAAATAATCCGCCGCCTATTCCTAGACTACTAATCCTCATCTTTAATATCTTTATCTTCTGGAATCGGCTCATTTAGAATCTCTTCTACATATCTTTTATATTTTTCCACTTGTTCTAAATGAGTGTTAAACTGTTCTTTATTTACTAAATATTGTTGTCCGTCAAACAACGCTCGAATCTTTTTTTCTAAAATTAATTTCTTCACCGTTGATTCGGCAACAGATAATAGTTCCGCTGCTTCTTTTGTTGTTAAATACATATTTTCACTCCTTTCCTATGCTTTTATCAATTATTGAACTATATGGAGCCAATATATCAGTAGGCTTTTATCAATTACATTTTCTTTACAAATGCTTATTATAGCCTTTATACATTTAATAAATAGATTTGTTATATTCATTATATAGCATACTAACCTTGTTTTAAGTATGCCAAAACAATGGGAATACAATAAAGGGAGGAAAACCAAAAATGATGATGGTAATGAATACTTTGTTTTTATTAGAAGTCGCTATGGCATTTGGTTTTATTTTTTACAAAACATTCCTTTCTACCTCTGAAAAACACTAGCCTACCCTATTCAACATTTTTTTATTCTATTTGGATGCATCCCCATCATCGCAATTATACTACTGTCCAATAATAGCTGTATTGCTAATAATGGAGGCTTTAGTATGCTTTGACATCCTTCCACTATTAAGCATAATTGGAGTGGAAAATATAATAAAATCACAATAGGAAATATTAGTTAATTCTCCTATTTACTTCTTTCGTTATTTAGAGTTATCATAATGGGCAGCAATCCATCTTTAAAGATGAACAAATGTAGCGTTGCATTTAATGAATAGGTTGCGCTGTTATAAATATATATGATGCAGCCTATTTTGCATTGTAAACATTAAATTAAGCTAGTAAGCTTCTTTCTCTCCATTGATCTAATTCTTCCACTTTCATTGGTTTCCCAAAATAAAAACCTTGAAAACCAATACTTCCATTAAAACTTGCTAAAAAATCTGCTTGTTCTTGTATTTCTACTCCTTCAATAATAATATTTAAATGAAGGGATTGGCCAAGTGAAATAATTGCTTGAATAATTTCTGAATCTTTTTGGGAATTTGGTATTCCATCCACAAAGGACTTGTCTATTTTTAGTGTAGACACAGGCAATCGTTTTAAATACGAAAGGGACGACACACCTGTACCAAAATCATCCAAAGCAACGGAAAAGCCACATTCTCTAAATCGAGAAACAGATTTTATCGCTGCCTCTATATTTATTACCGCACTAGTTTCGGTCATTTCTAGCTCCAAAACATTTGTATCCAATTGATAGCTTTTTAGACAATCTTTTAAGAATGCCAAAAGTCTAGGTTTAGTCACATATGTTCCTGGTATATTTATAGCTACCTGCATTTCCCGTCCGTCTTTTTTCCATTCCACAATCTGTTTGCATACTTCATTAATCAGCCAATCTGTGACATCAAACATTTTCCCGCCCGCTTCTAAAATTGGAATAAATATTCCTGGAGATAAAGATCCATATTCAGGATGATGCCAACGTAATAACGCTTCTGCTCCTAATGTTTTATTATTATGGGCAGCTATTTTCGGCTGATACACTAAATAAAGGTGGTTATTTTTCATTGCCTCATCTATATCTTGAAGTAGTCGTTTATCAAATGAGTGCTGATGAATAGCAGGATTATATAGAATAACTTCATGTTCATATACTATAGAATGATGACTTAAGACCGCATTAACCTCCCCTAGAGGCATTTTCCCTTTATTTATTTCATTTGGTAAAGAAACGGCTGTTGCAACCTTTGCATAAATCGTTTGCTCGCACACGGTAATTGGGTTAGAAAGAGTCTCAGATAATTTCTTTAATTCATTTATTAATGCAGCTGATTCTGCTTGGTCAAATAAAAAGGCTAGACGATTCCCTTCTACACGGTACAAGCTGACTTTTACTGGCTTAATTTGTTGACATAAATAAGCAATATACTTAATAATTTCATCGCCAAAAGCATAGCCAAATGAATTATTCCATTTTTTTAATTCGTGGAGATGCATTACTGCCAGTCCCTTTGATACGTTAGACATTTCCAATATTTTTTCTAATTGTTTTCTATTTGGCAGCTTTGTTAATGCATCGAAATAGTTAAATCGATAGTCCACATACCGGTCTAATAAACTGGATAAAAAAAGCAACAGTAAAAATAAAGTAATACCTAATGTCAAAGTCATAATTAAAATCCCCATATCCATGTGATGCATATGTTCATGAGAAATATTTTTTTCCTTAGGCACATAATATCTGACAGCATACATTCCTGTATAATGCATGCTTGCAACCGAGACTCCTAAAACAAGAGACGTTGTAAGTTTTATCCAAATTCTATTCATCCATTTATATAATTTTGTCAAAACATATAAAGAGATAAAGGAGGTAAGAACGGCAATCATGATAGAAAGTACAAAATAACCAAAATGATAGACATATTTTGCCTCTACTTCCATCGCCACCATCCCGAGATAATGCATGGAAGATATTCCAAACCCCATTGTAACGCCTGATAAACTATAGGTTAACAATGTCTTTTTCGGAAAACTTACAAGAAAAAAAGCAAGAAAAGAAGCTAACATCGCTGGCAATATAGAAATGGCTGTTAATAAAAGATCATATTCCATTTTAACTGGAAGCTGTAGAGCACTCATTCCTATAAAGTGCATAGACCAAATGCCGATTCCCATCGAAATAGAGGCAAGAATTAACCAAATATATCGAGGGAAAAAACTATGAGATATAATTCGCTCATTTAAAGAAATGGCTGTATAAGAAGCTAAACAGGCAATAATAATCGATAAAGCAACCAATAAAATCGAATAATGCCCGTCCAAATAAATAAATTTTTCCGTACTCGGTAATAGGAACATACCATTCTCCTTTAAATATTTCTATAACAAATAGGTATTTTTATCCACTATACTAGGTCGATAAAGAAATCACAACAAATCTATTTTTCCTCATCATTACTCATACCCTACCACTTGATAAATCAAAAACTTTTCTCTATCATTTTGCCTTGTTTTAGAGAGTTGTATCTCTTGTTTTATCCCAAAAGATGGATGATTATCTAAATACAAACAATACTCATCTGAAGGATAATACAAAATTATTTCTGCATCCCTTTTGTTTTTTTCTAATGAATACAGGATATTGTTTATTATTTTGATGAAAATTTGGATAGAAAAAGGATTAAAAAAATAAAAACGATTATCTAATGGTGCAATTTCATATTCTTCCGCTTTACATAATTGAAAATGGATTTTCTCCATGCTGTTTATTCTGTTACAGCTATAATCTTTACGATTCTTTAAGGCATCCTGATAATATAATTCATTAAATTCTATTCCTGTTACTGCTGCTTGAAAAAAATGATGAATAAAAAAATTCAATCTCCCTTTTCCACAGCCAAAATCAACAACATGATCACTGCTTCTTAATGTATATTCGCTAAATAGCAATTCCAAATATTCATAAGGAGTAGGCTCATATCGATGATAATGCAAAGATTTATGGAATCCTTGCTGATGACCTTCTGTATTAATATGAAGCAATTTTTCATAATCTTTCTCTTTCATTGTTTCCTCCTGGCTTCCAACAAGAAGCTTTGAATTCCCCTCTAATCATGGCAATAAAATAATCTATAAAACTTTTCCCTTCCATATTATCGATATAAGGAACCCCTTTTTGCAAATGATAATAACAAATTTTTTTATAAAAAACTTACTTTCAGCTATTAAAAGGAGAATTACGAATATTGAACCTTTCTTGTCATCTTGCTTAAAAAACGTCCTAGTTTAAAAACATCTGCATTTGTTGTAGTAGCTTGGGCAGGTGTAAAATTAGCCGTTTATGCTCTTTCGCACCCAGAACCTGCTATCATTTCTAAAAGCTTCGGCAAAAGTACAACATGGAAAATTATATTTTGGTCCTTGTTATTGCTTATCGGGATTCTTGGATGGATTTTATCCAAACCAAAAGAAGGAGAAAGGAAACAAACTGCTTCATAAAGTGAAACTTCAATCAGGCTTTTCTGGGCAGTTATCCCCCACCTAGATTTCTCGTTTTCTCTTACAATCTTTGAGATGGGGGTCAAAAGCCCGTTAATGCGTGATAAATATTTAAAAAAAATGTCCATTTCTTGTCATAGTTTGTTCATATCTATAAGATAAGCTATAACTATCTTAAGAAGTTTACTTTTTCAAGTTCCCCCTTGAAAAATATATTTTTTATTCCAGCTAGCATTTAGCTGGATTTTTTTCTATATAATTTTTTCGTGAAACTAGAAAAATCTAAAAGGATAGACAAGACTTGTCTATCCTTTTAGATTTCGACTTCTCTCCTATTTATTTCTTCATCAAATAAAGCCTTGCTTCATATGGCTCCATATTTACTGCTTGCGGCTTATCTTCTAAAGAATAATTAGACATCACTAAATGATCATAGGAAAGATTTAAACATTCGTTTGATTGAATTTGTACTTTCTTTTCTGAAAAGTTTCCGACGAAGACTAGTTTCTCTCCTTTATATGTTCTGATATAAGCATAAATTGATTCCTCTTCTTCTACTATTTGCTTGTAGTCCCCATAAACAAATACAGGAAGTTTTTTTCTCCATGCAATTAATTGCTGATAATAATAGAAAATAGAATCTAAGTTTTCTAGTTCATTAGCAACATTAATTTCCTTATAGTTAGGATTCATATTTATCCATGGTTTGCCTGTCGTAAAGCCTCCGTTAACGGTAGTATCCCAATGCATTGGTGTCCTGCTGTTATCCCTGCTTAATGGTTGAAGGTTGGCTAAAGCTACGGAAGGTTCCATGCCTTTTTCTGTTAATTCTTGATACTTATTTATCATTGCTATATCATTATAGTCCATAATAGAAGGAAACTTGACGCCTGTCATGCCAAGCTCCTCACCTTGATAAATATAAGGTATTCCCGGCAGTGTATGCAGCATCGTAGCGAATAATTTAGCAGAAGCAACACGATATTCTTTATCATTCCCATACCTTGTTACCAATCGAGTATGATCATGATTATTCAAAAATTGAGAATTCCATCCTTTCCCCCATAATCCTTCATACCAGCGTTTTTGAATAGCTTTAAATCGTTTTAAATCCCATTTCGGCATTTCATCGCATACTTCAAAATGGAATAAAGTATCTAATTCATTTCTGCTTTCATCTACATAAAGCAAACCTTCTTCTGGGGAAACAAATGCAACTTCACCAACCGTTAATGCATCATAATGAGCAAAAACCTTTTCGTTCATCTCTTGCAAAAACTCATGTACACCTGGATTATTTGTTAAATAGCGAATATCTTCAGGATTTTTGGCGTTCGGATATCCTGCTGGCTTGGCAAGCAGCGCAATTGCATCTAACCTGAATCCACTTATACCCTTTTGTAGCCAATAATGCATCATTTTATAAATCTCTTCACGAACTTCTTTATTTTCCCAATTTAAATCTGGCTGCTCTACGGCAAAAGAATGAAAATAATATTGTTCTGTCTTTTCATCATACTCCCATGCAGAAGGACAGAAATAGGATCGCCAATTATTAGGAGGATTCCCATCCTTTCCATCATGCCAAATGTACCAATCTCTTTTTGGATTATCTTTGCTTGCTTTTGATTCCAAAAACCATGGATGTTCATCGGAAGTATGATTGACTACTAAATCCATAATCACTTTAAGATCCCGTTTTTTTGTTTCTTTCATTAATTTCAGAAAATCTTCCATTGTTCCTGCTTTAGGCATAATCCCATAGTAATCTGCTATATCATAGCCATTGTCTTTATCTGGAGAGACATAAAAAGGGTTTAGCCATATGACATCTACGCCTAGTGCTTTAATATAATCTAGTTTTTCTATAACACCCTGCAAGTCTCCATAACCATCTCCATTAGAATCATAAAAACTTCGCCAATACACTTGGTATACAACACTTTCACTCCACCAATGTTTTTTCATCTTCCACCTCTTCATTTTGACTAGCTACTAACTAAAAAAAGAACTCCATTCTTTATAAGAAAGGACTTTTTAAAGAATGAGGTTCTCCTGAGTTTGCAAGGATTAATGGATAAAATATACTCTTGTCTCATATGGCTTTAATGAGAAATTCTTCTTTAACTTTTTCTCTTTCACTTCATAATTATGAAGTGCCAGTTCTGAATACTTATAAGAAACATTTGACGGCACTTTAAACATTGTTTGTTTATCGCTGAAGTTATTAATGATAATTGCTTTTCTCGCTCCTAATGTACGTGTATAAACAAATAGTCTAGAATGATTAGCAAGAAGCAGATCATACTTGCCATATGTGAATAAAGGACTGCCTTTTCTTAATTTAATCAATTCCTTATAGAAGGATAAAATAGAATCTGGATCCTTTTCTTGCTGCTCCACATTAATTTCTGTATAGTTTGGATTCACACCAAGCCAAGTATGATTGAAGGTTGTAAATCCGCCCATGTTTTCTGCATTCCATTGCATTGGCGTTCGGGCATTATCACGGCTTTGTGCACGAACTACTTTCATAATTTCTTCGTGTGGAACCCCTTTTTCTGATTCTACTTTATAATAATTAATCATGCCGACATCATTATAATCATCAATCGACGAAAACTCTACATTAGTCATACCAATTTCTTGTCCTTGATAAATAAACGGCGTTCCTTTCATTAAGAAATACATGGCTGCAAGCATTTTCGAGCTTTCTTTCCAGTACTTTTGTTCATCTCCCCATGTAGAAACACGGCGGGGCTGATCATGATTTTCAATAAAAAGAGCATTCCAGCCTCTGCCTTCTAAACCATTTTGCCATTTTGACAATATTTTCTTTAATGCTACGACATTTACTTTATCTTTTGCATCCTTTTCCCAAAGATTCAAAAATTCAAATTGAAATATCATATTAAAATAGCCATTTGCTTCTCCGACCCATCTATCAGCATCATCCAAGCCTACTCCATTTGCTTCTCCGACTGTCATAACATCATAGTTTTTTAGTGTCTTTTCTTTAAACTCTGACAGAAAATCATCTATGCCCTCCACATTCATCATATTTGGAAAACATGGAACATAGTCTAACCCTTCTGGATTTTCCATGTCGGGAAAATCAGGTCTCTTTTTGATATGAGAAATCGCATCCACTCGGAACCCATCAATTCCTTTATCCAGCCACCAATTAACCATATCATGCAATGAATCTCTCACTTCTTTATTTTCCCAATTTAAATCTGGTTGGCGTGCAGAAAAAATATGCATGAAATACTGATCTGTTTCTTCATCATATTTCCAAGCAGAGCCTGAAAAAATAGATTCCCAGTTATTTGGCTCTTTCCCGTCTTTGCCATCTTTCCATATATACCAATCTCTTTTGGGATTATCCCTCGAAGATTTTGATTCAATAAACCATGGATGTTCATCGCTCGTATGGTTAATCACCAGGTCCAAAATCATTCGCATATCCCGTTTGTGCACTTCATATAAAAGCTCATCAAAGTCTGCCATTGATCCAAACTCATCCATAATATCCTGATAATCTGCTATATCATATCCGTTATCATCATTAGGAGATTTATACATTGGCGATAACCATATTACGTCTATTCCCAAATCTTTTAAATAATCTAATTTAGAAGTAACACCTTTTAAATCTCCAATTCCATCTCCATTGCTGTCCATGAAACTGCGAGGATATACTTGATATGCTACACTTTCTTTCCACCATTTCTTATTCATATACAAAACTCCAATTCTTTTATTATAAAAAATCTGCTATAATTATTATTCTTGATTTAGTCGGTTATCCCTTTAAAAATATCTTCTTCTCCATTATTAGAGATTGAGAATACATATGAAACTGCTTACATTGACAGATAGGGTGGAAAATATTGAACTCTGATTTTAACTAAGAAGGCGCCTACTATTAAGGATATCGTCACTATTAATTAATAAAATATTTAAAATAAACACTATTTAGGAGGCAAAAAGATGTCTAATCTGCCAAATTGTCCGAAATGCAATTCAGAATATACCTATGAAGATGGAAACTTTTTGGTTTGTCCAGAATGCGCTCATGAATGGGGAGCTGAACAAGCAGAAGAAAATATAGACGATGCAAAAGTCGTAAAAGATGCAAATGGCAATCTTTTAAATGACGGAGACTCTGTAACCATTATTAAGGATTTAAAAGTAAAGGGCAGCTCTTCTACTTTAAAAATAGGCACAAAAGTAAAAAGTATTCGCTTAGTCGATGGCGATCATAATATCGACTGCAAAATCGACGGATTTGGTGCAATGAAATTAAAGTCGGAGTTTGTTAAAAAAGCTTAAACCATAAAAAAGACGTTCTTTAAAAGGTGTAGCTCTTGTAAAGGACGTCTTTATCTTTTTTCTTGTTATTTAAATCACCGTCTGAATATACTTCACTTTTCACGGATGACCGTGAGCCTCTTTGCTCGTATCTCAAAGGATCACTTTTCTCGCAGAAGTCTACGTGCATTCAGACTGTTTTGCGTTTCTAAATTGATGCTCATCTTCTCATAAAGCAACAAACTTTTAAAAAACAGCCTTTATTAAAGCTATTGATCTCGGTATTCATTTGGTGTTATTCCCGCTACCTTTTTAAATACCTTTCGAAAATATTTATCATCTTGATACCCGACCATATTGGCAATTTCATATATTTTTAATTGACTATTTTTTAATAAAGACTTCGCTTTATTAATCCGCACCTGCACAATATAATCTGAAATATTTACATTAAACTCTTGTTTAAACTTTCTTGACACATACTCCCTGCTTATATAAAATTGCTCCGAAATTTCTTGAAGCTTTATTTCCCGATTAAAATTATTTTGTAAATATTTTTCAATCTCATAAATAATATTTGTATTCTTTTTTTGCTGTTTTTTCTTTACTTTTTTCAAAAAAACGGAAATTTCTCGTTGGATTCTATGCTCATAATTTTCAAGCATAAATTTTCCGTCCTTATTAAAATAAAGCATCGCTCTTTTTTCCAGCAAATTAGCTGACTTTACGGGAATATTATAATCTTTATACCATCTATTGCTAATCAACAAATACTCCTGTTCAAAACGCTCCATCTGTCTAACCGATAAGTAGCCTTCTTGTATATAATCTGCCTTTATTTGTTGAATTAATTCATCAAATGCACCTAATTCACCTGCTTGTACAGCCAATTTAATAGCTGATGAATAGACCATCAAACTTTTAAATTCTACATTAGGATTATCATTTTTTGTGTATACTCGAAGTTCCTTCTCTTCTAAAACATTGCTTTCTAAAAGAATTTTTTTCCCTTCATGATAAGAATGCAACAAATTATCAACCGCTTCTACAGGACCTAATCCAATTGGACAAGAGACAGCAAATGATTTTTTTATTTCTACATATATTTCATTAAGATATTCTTGAATATCTTCAAATCGGTCCCAGAATATAACGACTATTTCTCCTTTATTAGCCAAATAGCGAAATCCAATGCCACATTTTTTTTCCATTAATAGTTCGTTGATGATATTTAATACAGAAAAATAGGCCAAGTCACGATCATAGGAAAACTCCTCCATAACCTTTTCGCTAATGGGAATGACGGCAATCGCATAACTTGCTGCAAGATGAAATCCTAATTCTTCTAATAATTCTGCTTCTATATGTTTATTATTAATAAAATAAGTTAGCCTTCTATCCCGATATACTGGTTTCATTTTATTAATGAGCTGATAACTGTCTACTTTGCTTTTTCTTTCCGACTCTTCTTTTTTCCATTCTTGTACTACTCTATCTAATGTAGTATTTAATATCTCTGGATCTACTGGCTTTAATAAATAATCCGAGCTCCCATAATGAATCGCCTTCCTCATATATTGATAATCATCATAGCCTGTCACGACAATCGTTTTGCTTGTAGGCATATGTTCCTTAATCCACTCCAGCAGTTTTGTTCCATCCATTTTAGGCATCTTCATATCGGAAAAAATTATTTCAGGTTTGTATTCATCTATTATTTGAACAGCTTCTTCCCCATTACTTGCCTCGCGTATCTCACAAATCCCAAATGCTTCCCAATCAGCAAGGAGGCGAATTCCTTCCCGAACATGCTTTTCATCATCGACAATTAATACATTCATTCTTCTTCCACCTCACCTGGCACATGCTTCGGCATACAAATTCTCACAGTAAACCCTTCATTTGCGATGCTTTCTATTGTCATTTCAGCTTGATTTTTATAATAAATAGCTAATCGATCATGTATATTCTTTAAGCCAATCGACTCTCTTCCTTTTTTTTCTGTGCTTCCTGTTGCTAGTTCCTGTCTAATGATTTTTAATTCTTGTTCATTTATCCCATTTCCATTGTCTTTTACCGTACAAATAATCTGTTGGCCCTTTACTAGAACTTCTATATAAATATAAGAATCTGCTTTATGCTCTAAAAAACCATGTTTAAATGTATTTTCAACAATTGGCTGTAATATCATTTTAGGGACGAATAGCTCTGCCCCTTCCTTATCAATAGATATGTCAAAATTGAATTGATCATCAAATCGCTGTTTTTGCAATAATAAATAAGATTTCACATGCTTTATCTCTGCAGCCAATGGAACAATGTCCTCTTTCATGTTCATGCTGTATCTCATAATGGAAGAAAGTGCTGTCAACAAAGAATAAACTTGCACAGCTTTCGATTTTAACGCAAGTGTTCCAATGGACTGTAAAGAATTATAGAGAAAGTGTGGATTTATTTGCGAACGCAAAACTCGGAGCTGTGATGCTTTATTTTCAATCTCCAACTTATATTCCCGATCAATTAATTCATTAATCTTTGCAATCATCAATTTAAAGTGTTCACCGAGTTTGCCGATTTCATCATTTCCTAATGAATCAAAATTCGCTTTAAACTCCCCCTTTTCCACCTTTTTCATATTGGCAATCAGTACTTTAATAGGCGCTGTTATTCTAAAAGAAATAATCATTGTAGTAATTAAAACAATTATCAGGGAAACTAATCCAATAACAATATTATTTAAGGCGGTGCTTCGTGCGCTTTTATATAAAACATTATAAGGAACTTTTTTGACAATTGACCAGTTCTTATGCTGAACGAGAAATTGATCAAATACAATCACACCAGAGAAATTATCATCTTTCCATTCCAAACTTTTTTGAACAGTCATTTTTTTTACTTGTTTATACCATTTTTCTTTATTTTGTTTTCCTTCTTCATGTTCATTGGAGGAGTAGATAATTACTCCTTTTTCATCCATTATGTAAAATTCTTCTTCATTTTTTGTATATAATCGATTGGCAATTCCATCAATTTTAGAAAGATTAATATCAATAGATAAAAATCCTAAAAATTCATCTGATGGAATATCCCGGATAATATTATGAAAACTTAAAACATTTTGCTTTTGGGAATTTGGTATAAATGATTGATTATTATAGCTATAGATTGTATGTGGAGGTTCAATCAGAGAATAACCTTTTTCTCCCATTAGATACTTTTTATAATAAGGTTGGGAATAAACATTTGTATTCTTCGTCCGTCCACTTATGCTTGAATGGTAATTGGTATAAGAATCATTGCCAGTTGCTATATATAAATGCATTTGTTCAATTTCAGGCCTTGTATTAAAGAGGTAAGCAAGTACTCTGCTTACTTCTTCTTGATTGTCTATTAAATTTGCAGAAATCCCCTTTGCAAGAACATTCATAAAAGGAGTATAACGGTACAATACGGTAGACATTTGAGATACATCATCCAAATAAGATACCAGCTCTTCCTTTCCCTTTTCAATCAAATCATGATTATAAGAAAGAGATCTTTTATTTATTGATTCAATCGTTAAATGATACGTAATGAGAATTCCTGCTCCAAAAGGGAGAATTGTCGCTAATGTTAATAATAAAATTAATTTTTTCCGAATGCCCCACTTCATTTCAATCAGCTAGCTATAAGCCGCCGCTTATCCGCTAACCTTCCCTCCCTTTTGTTATATTTTTTCTATAACATCCCTCATTTTAGCACAATATTCATCACTCTAATTTTAGTTGTTCAATATTTTCCACCCTTCTCGACAATGTAAGCAGTTTCATTAAATCCTTCTTTCCATTAAATTAAAGACATACAGGAGGTGCTTAAATTGAATAGCCAAAATAATATAGAAAAAATAGGAGAACCAGCATTATCTCCTCACAAAAAATTAAATTCAAAAGAATCTGTTTCTTTAAATCGAAAGAAGAAATGGAAAGATGCAGGTTTATTTTCCTTATTTGTTGGACCAGTTTTTCTTACTTTTGCAGTTATCGTATTAATTCCTTTTTTTACTGGTGTTTATTATTCTTTCACAGATTGGAATGGAGTCACCGGTAATGTATCATGGGTCGGACTTGATAACTTTAAATATTTATTTACCGAAGATAAACAATTCCAAGCATCCTTTTTACTAACTATTAAGTATACCGTTGTTACAATCATTTTAACAAATGGAATCGGATTTGGTTTAGCTTTGTTGGTTACACAAATGTTAAAAACAAGCAATATTCTTCGCACCGTATTTTTTATGCCTAACTTGCTTGGCGGATTGTTATTAGGTTTTATCTGGCAGTTCATTTTTGTTAAAGGTTTTGCATCAATTGGACAAATAACAGGTATTCCTCTTTTCAATTTAGCATGGTTAGGTGATCAGCATACAGCATTTTGGGGAATCGTTATTGTTAGTGTATGGCAAGGTGCAGGGTATATTATGATTATCTATATCGCAGCATTACAGAACGTTCCACAAGAATTAATTGAAGCAGCTAAAATTGATGGAGCAAATCGCTGGGAAATCTTACGCAATATTACAATGCCATTAGTAGCGCCAGCCGTAACGATTTGTTTATTCTTAACTATTTCATCATCCTTTAAAGTATTTGACGTAAACCTTTCTTTAACAAATGGTGGTCCATTTAAATCAACTGAAATGTTAGCGCTTAATATCTATACAGAAGCATTTGTTAATAACCGCTATGGATTAGGAGAAGCTAAAGCTTTAATCTTCTTCATTGTCGTTGCAGCAATCTCAATCATCCAAGTAACTTACAATAAGAAGAAGGAGGTTGAATCCTAATGGGCAACAAATATACTGGAAAAAAATTCACTGTCGAGATATTTGCAATTATCCTTGGCCTTCTCTTTCTAGTGCCATTCTATTATGTTATTTCAAACTCATTAAAGCCTTTTTCAGAAATTCTGACATCAACGTCAGCATTGCCAAAAGTGCTTCAGTTTGAAAACTATATAAATGCATTTGAAAAATTAGATTTTTTTAAAGTATTCACTAACTCACTGATTATCACCGTTGCCAGCAACATTGTCCTTGTTGTCTTTTGTTCAATGGCAGCATATATGCTTGTTCGAACAAAAAAGAAAATCAGCAATATTATCTTTATGACATTTGTTGCTGCTATGATTATTCCGTTCCAGTCCATCATGATTCCTCTTATTAAAACGGCAGGAAGCTTAAATCTGCTAAATAGTATTTGGGGCATTGTTATCATGTATTTAGGATTTGGTTCCGGTATGACAATCTTCTTATATCATGGTTTTATTAAAGGTATTCCAGTTGAACTTGAAGAAGCAGCAATCATTGATGGCTGTTCAAGATTCGGCGTATTTTGGAGAATCGTATTCCCACTTTTGAAACCGATTACTGTTACAACGGTCATCTTAAACAGCTTATGGATTTGGAATGACTTCCTATTGCCTTCACTAGTATTACAAAATCCGGAGCTAAGAACAA
Source organism: Niallia nealsonii (assembly GCF_002835805.1). Taxonomy (GTDB): domain Bacteria; phylum Bacillota; class Bacilli; order Bacillales; family Cytobacillaceae; genus Niallia; species Niallia nealsonii. The sequence continues at coordinate 57,227 of NZ_PISE01000007.1, forward strand.
TCCCACTTGCGACCTTCTTCTTCTTTGGTCAATATACAAAACAATGGGATTTAGCATTAGCAGCATTAATGATCGGTATTGTTCCATTATTGATTTTCTTCTTTGCAATGCAAAAGCATATTATTAAAGGTATTACTAGCGGTTCTATTAAATAATTTTAGTTACGGTTAACCCTTTAACGTCTAACTCGATATGAATTAAACGTTAAAGATTAATATATTATTTCCTAAAAAACCAGGAGGGGAAACAAATGGGTTTCATAAATAAAAAATATGCATTATTAGCAGGAGTTTTATCTAGTTCACTTCTTTTTACAGCAGCATGTGGCAATAGTGAATCTTCTAGCAGCAATGGTTCTAGTAAAGACGGCAAAGTAGTTGTAGATATATTCCAAGGAAAAGTGGAAATTGCTGATCAATTGAAAGCGTTAACAGATCAATACACAAAAGAACATCCTGATGTTACTTTTAATATTGAAACAGTGGGTGGCGGTGCAGATGGTGCCTCTTCACTAAAAGCAAGATTCGCTTCTGATAAAGCTCCAGATATTTTCACAAATGACGGTGATCAAGCAGCAGTAGCTTGGAAAGACAAATTTGAAGATTTATCTGATCAGCCTTGGGTAAAAGATGTATATGATGGTGCATTAGATGGCATGACAATCGATGGAAAAGTATATGGCCAACCAATTAATATGGAGGGCTACGGTTTAGCTTATAATAAAACTTTATTCAAAAAAGCTGGTATTACAGAGCTTCCAACAACATTCTCTGAACTAGAAGCTGCAGCGAAAAAGCTTAAAGCAAAAGGAATTACACCATTTGCAATCGGTTATGGAGAATGGTGGGTGCTTGCAAACCATGGCTTAAACTTACCTTTCGCTTACCAAGATGATACTGATGCATTCATCAAATCACTTAATGATGGTACAGGCAAAATCGAAGGCAACGAATACTTCAATGACTACTTTAATTTCTTAGATCTTACTGTAAAATATGGAAACAAAAATCCTTTAACAACAGATTACAATACACAAGTAACATTATTTGCAACTGGTGAAGCTGCAATGATTCAACAAGGTAACTGGATTCAACCAATGATTGATAAAATCACTCCAGACATGGAAGTTGGCTTTATTCCACTACCAATCAATGACGATGAAGCAAAATCAGATAAATTAATGGTTGATGTACCATCTAACTGGGTTGTTTATAACGGGGCTCCAGATAAAGATAAAGAAGCTGCAAAAGATTTCTTAAACTGGATGGTAACTTCTGAAGAAGGTAAAACAGCATTGGTAAAAGAATTTAAATACCTGCCAGCATTTAAAACAATTGAAGCATCAGCAGACGAGATCGGACCTTTAGGTGCGGACCTTCAAAAATACTCTCAAGAAGGCAAAACATATGCTTGGCAGTTCATGAAATATCCTGATGGCGCTGGCCAAGAATTCGGTGCAAGCCTTCAAGCATATGTAGGCGGTCAAAAATCAAAAGAAGAAACAGAAAAAGCACTTGATGCATCATGGGCTAAACTAAAAAAATAAGCCCCTTGCTTATCTAAATAAAACAATTGCCTCAAAATGACTTTGAGGCAATTGTTTTATAAAACTTCATTTTTTTTTAAACAATTTGTATTCATTTTGTCATCATTTAGTCACAACTAACGGGTATGATAGTTCTATAGCAAGCACTAAACTTTTTCAAGTTCCCCCTTGAAAATAGATAGCTTTTGTTGATCCAGCGTAATGCTGGATTTTTTTATCCAATTATTTTCCTTTATATGTCTACTGAAAACAGTATTCCATTCAGTCATAGAAATTACATTTTACCCTCTCTCATAGCTTAAAATGCAGAATTAAGTTATTTAATTCACCTGAAAGATTTGCTAGTTGATTAGATTGACTTGTTACTTCTTGAATAGAGCTATTGGATGCTTGGATTGCTGCTGTTGTTTCTTCAATGCCCGCTGCCGATTCTTGAGAAATAGAGGAGATTGTTTCAATTGACTGATAAACCATTTCATTGCTGTTTGCTAGCATCATTAAGTTTTGTGATACATCCTTTATCATTTTTGCCATCTTTAAAGCAGATTGATTTATTTGTTCGAAGGTTATTCCTGTCATTTCTATTTGCTTAGAGCCTTCTCGAACCTCTTTATAAACCTTTTCAAGGGATAAAACTACCCCGCTGGATTCTTCATGTATATCCTCTACAATTATTATTATATCTTTAACAGATAAGGTTACTTGATCAGCCAGTTTTCTCACCTCTTCTGCAACCACCGCAAAGCCATTTCCATGTTCTCCTGCTCTTGATGCTTCAATTGCTGCATTTAAAGCTAATAAATTCGTTTGTTTAGCAATACCACTTATTACTTCAACAATTTTTGAGATCTCTTTCGTATGCTTTTCAAATCCTTTTACTTTTTTTACAGACTGACTGACAATTTGATCGATAGCATTCATTTGACTAATAGAAGATTTCATCAAGTCATTTCCACTCTTCGTAAAGTTTAATACAGTAATAGAAGCCTGATTTATATACTCCCCATTTTCAGCAGAAGATTTTACAAGAGAATTATACTTTTTCATTTCATCATTTAACGTCATAGCAGAACGTGCTTGGGTATCTGTTCCAGCCGAAATTCCCTCCATGGTCACTGCAACTTGCTGGCTTCCCTCATTTATCGCTAAAGCAGATTGATTTAATATGCCAGATTTACTGGTTACCTCCTTTGATAAGTGAGAGATGTGCGTAACCATTTCTCGGAGTTGTCTGGCCATTCGATTCATAGAACCGCCAAGTTGGGAGATTTCATCATTTCCGTTATAAGATAATTCCTTAATATCTAGATTTCCTTTCGTTATTTCTTCTGCCATTTCTACAACTTGATTTAGCTTTTGTTTGATTAATCCATTTATTATGGTTACAGCAATAATTCCAAGTATTGTTGAAATAATAATAGATAATATCAGCACAATAATTGATTGCTGTAAACTTTCATTGGCATTTTTTATTTGTACAATCCTTTCTTTACTTACAATTGCATTCAGCTTTTCTAATTGCTCTAAAGTAACTGTCCTAATCATTTGAGCTTGTGTGCGAAAGGATAAATATTGAAATTCATTTCCTGTTTGAACTGCTGGTACAATTTTTTCTAAAAATAACACATCCATCTTTTCATTATTTTCAGCAATTTTATCTAACATTTTCTTTTGTTCTTCCGTACTCATATCTTCTTTAATAGACTTATATACTTTATTGAATTCTGCTCCTACTTTATTATATTCATCCATTGTACTAAGAGTCTTAGAACTAATATAATCAGCAATATTAATATCCTTTGTTCTAAATAATGATCCTATTTCCGTGATTTCGATAGATTGGTCTCCCTTTTTTTGCAATTCTTGAATATTTATTTTCACTTCATTCATCTGATTAAAAACTATTAAAGTAGAAATACAAAATAGTAAGATTGTAACCATTTGTCCAAGTCCAAATTTCCAGCTTAATGCAAGATTATTCCATAATTTAAACATAAATTTCCTCCGTTATGTGCAATATAAAGCTTTTATTTCTAGAAAACCAACTAATTATTTATACCTACATAGAAAAAACTAAGCTCCCCAAAGGAAACTCAGCTTAAATTTTAGGAACCTATTCTTTTCCAGGTAAATATTTAGTTGTGAAAATATCATTTGCATCAAACGTTTTATCTAATAGTTTTAAATCATGCAATTGAGTAATAAGCGTTGCCCAACGCTCTTCTGTCATATAACCTACTCCATTTGTTTCAGCATCTTTGCCATAGACAAAATCAGCTTGTGTTTCTGCCTCAAACTTTAAAGAATCTAATTCAATATCACTATTATCCTTTTTGATCGCTTTATTTATCTCTTCATATGAATCTTTATAAGCATTCCAGCCTTCTACAAAGGATTCAGTAAATGCTTTAACAGTATCTTCATTTTCTTCTAGATAATCTTTTGACACATATAATACAACATTATATGGATCATAACCTGCATCTGAGATTAATTTTGTTTCTGTTTCAATATTCTCTTTTTCTAAGAAAAAAGGTTCTGATGTGACGAATGCTTGACTCACTGAATCTTTATTAGCAATAAAGTTAGTATGTTGGCCAGTATAAGCCATTTCTTTTACTTTACTTAAATCATATTTTGATTTTAAAAACTCCCAGTATGTAATACCCGGCTGAATATATACTTCTCTTCCATTTAATTCGTCAAAATCTTTAATTCCTTCTCCTTTATGAAACATTAATGCTTGCGGACTTCCTTGCATAGCAGTTGCTACTGCCACTAAGTCAATCCCTTCATTTTTTGCCATAACAATTTGATCCGCATGTGCAAGTCCAAATTGTGCTTTACCTGATGCAACCATTTGGATAGAGGATACTTGAGGGCCTCCTGGTTCAATTGTTACATTTAAACCATTTTCTTTGAATATTCCGTCTTCTTGAGCCGCATAAACTCCACCATGCTGCGCTTTCGCAAACCAGTTTAAGACAATTTTTACATCTTTCGATTTTTCTGAATTTGTTCCTGCTGACGTTTTTTCTGATTCTCCGCCGCCGCAAGCTGTAAGTGCGAATAAAAATACTAGTCCTAACAATAAATAATTAATTTTGCGCAATTTTTTCATAATATCCCCCTCTTTACTGTTATTTCTCTTTATTTTTCATTCTTCATCGCAGATTCATGCCATGATTTAAGCATCAAATAAGAAAATAAATTTACGATAAGATAAAAACAAATTCCAAAAATTGCTGCAGCAATTCCACAGGCAAACAAATATGGAGTTTTTAACTGTACAGCTGCCACAGTAATTGCATAGCCTAAGCCGCCTTTTCCACCACCGATACCAGCTATATATTCACCAGTAATGGCACCAACAATAGATAGTGTGCTAGAAATTTTCAAACCTGTCATAATATATGGCATCGCAGCAGGAATACGAAGTTTCCACATCGTTTTCCATTTGGAAGCATTATATAATGTAAATAATTCCTGCATATTTTTATCAACAGAATTCAATCCCATTAGTGTATTAGAAACAATAGGAAAGAATCCAATTAAAAAAGAAATAATAACGATAGAGTTAAACCCTGAGCCAAACCAAATTACAACAATTGGTGCTACTGCAATAACAGGTATAGTTTGCAAAATAACTGCATATGGATAAATGCTAATTTCAAGAATTCTGGAACTAGCCAATACAACTGAAATAGCAATTCCAATGAAAGCACTTAATAAAAATCCAATTAGAGACTCCGTAATCGTAATTCGTATAGCAGGCCATAGTAACGCCCAATCAGCTATTGCTGCATTGATTACATCTGTCGGCTTTGGCAAAATAAATGGTTTTATATCCAGCATCATCGGCACAAACTGCCATATAGAAAGAAATAGAACTAACGCTATAATCGGTCCTAAAAATGAACGTTTAAAGATATTCCATACATTCGATGATTTTTTCTTCGGCTGTTCAACCACTACATTTTGACCTTTTGTTACTGCTGATTGTGTCATCATATTAAATGCTCCTTTCAATCGCACTGTTTTCCAGACTATGGGATGCTAAATCCACATACTCATTAAATTGATTATCGATTCTTTCCCGCGGATAAGGGAGGTTTACATCAATAATGGATGATAACCTTCCTGGTCTTGCAGACATCACGGCAATTTTTGTAGAAAGGAATACTGCTTCATACACATTATGTGTCACAAAAAGAATGGTTGTATTTTCTTTTTTCCAAATTTCTAACAATTCATTTTGCAAAGTTTGTCTTGTCATTTCATCTAATGCAGCAAATGGTTCATCCATTAAAAGCATTTTAGGTTTTGCTGCTAATGCTCGGGCGATAGAAACCCTCATTCTCATCCCACCTGAAAGCTGTCTAGGATATGATTTCACATGATCCTTTAGCCCCACCATCTCAAGCACTCTTAACGCTGTCTCTTTTTGGCTTTTCTTATTAGAGTTCCTTAATTCGAGTGGCAGCATCACATTATCTAGAACGGTTCTCCATGGAAGCAGATTAGCATCTTGAAAAACAAATGCTATATCATTGCTGTTTTTAATCACCTCTTTAGGAGTTTCCCCAAAAACTTCCACCTTCCCTCTTGTCGCTTCTCCTAAACCCGCTACCATCCGCAGCGCAGTTGATTTTCCACATCCAGACGGACCTAAGAAACTAATAAATTCCCCTTCATTTATGCTTAAGTCCAAACCACTTAAAGCTACTGTACCTGTATTATAGATTTTATCCACTTGTTGAAATGATACGATTTGATTTTTATTAGCAGTCAATGTTATCCCTCCCCTTAATAATTGCCTAGTTCTTGATTTTATTTTTTAAAGACATTTTGTTTGTCTACTATGTATGTTTCTATTTATTTCTTTCCAAATATTTAGACAGAATGATCTTGAAACTAGATTTCCGTCATACTCAAACGTCGTTTAATATTACTTAAAATGTTATTTTTTATAACATAATCTGTGATATAACTTCATTTTATACAGTTAACAATAATTAATCATTAGGTTTTTTTACGAAATGATCAGAATTTTTTGTATAATATGACTAGTAAAAAAGTATTGCAATAGCTATTCATTGTCGAACACGTAATATTTTCTCACATTAAGTATCCGTCCTTGCTTGCCCTCTTCTATTCTACGCCCTACTAGACTCAGAAAAAGATTATCCTAGGAAGAAAAATCGAAATAAAGAGAACTGAAGACAAAAAAAGACCTAAAAATCGCAAAAGTTTTTACAATTTTCAGGTCTTTTTAGTAGCTATTTAATTTAGAATTAACTGTGCAACACATTCTACATGCATGGTCTGCGGGAACATATCAACAGGCTGCACTTCAAGAGTTTGATAACCTCCGTCTTCTAATACACGCAAATCTCTTGCTAATGTTGCCGGATTGCAGGATACATAAACCACTTTTTTGGGCTTCATTTCTACAATCGTCTGCAATAGAGCATCATCACAGCCTTTTCTTGGCGGATCTACTACCAATATATCTGCCTCATTCCCTTTTTTGTACCATGCTGGAATAACTTCTTCTGCTTTTCCAACAGCGAAGTCTACATTGTGGATATCATTTAACTCTGCATTTCTTTTTGCATCTTCTATTGCTTGCGGAACAATTTCAACGCCAAACACTTGTTTTGCTTTTTTCGCTAAGAAAAGTGAAATCGTACCAATACCGCAGTATGCATCTATTACATTTTCTTCACCTTTTAGATCAGCATACTCAAGGGCTTTATTATAAAGAACTTTCGTTTGCTCTGGATTTACTTGATAAAAGGAACGTGCTGAAATAGCAAACTTAACATCCCCAATATAGTCCGTAATCGTTTCTTCTCCCCAAAGGACTTTTGTACTGTCACCCATGATGACATTTGTTTTCTTATTATTCACATTGTGGATAATTGATTTTATGGAAGGAATATTGTTCACTATTTCATCCACAATTTTATTTTTATGAACAATTTCATTGGTACGGGTAATCAATACAACCATAATTTCTCCCGTTATCAATCCTCTTCTCACCATAATATGGCGTAAATCTCCCTTATGATTTGCCTCATTATATGCTTTTACTCCATATTTATTGCAGATTTCTTTTACTTGCTTCACCACCGCATCATTTTCTTCTTGTTGAATAAGACATGCCTCCATATTAATGATTTGATGGGAACGCTGTTGGTAAAATCCACCGATTAAACCGCCCTCTTGTTCACCAATTGGAACTTGTGCTTTATTTCGATAGCGCCAAGGTTCGCTCATTCCAATAGTAGGATGAACAAGTGTATTTATTTTTCCAATTCTCGTTAAAACATCTTTCACATGCTTATGCTTGATTTGCATCTGCCCTTCATAGCTTAAATGCTGAAGCTGGCATCCACCACATTCTTTATAGATTGGACAAGGCGCATCTACACGATAAGGGCTTTTTTCTTGTAGCTCTAATAATCTTCCAAAGCCATAATTTTTATTTACTTTTACTACTTTTACTTTCGCTTTCTCTCCTGGAAGTCCATTGGGGATAAAAAGTGGATAACCCTCGACCTTTGCCACTCCAGAACCATCATGTGTTAAATCTTCAAATACTATATCTATTATATCGTTCTTTTGAACGGGTAATGTTCGACTCATATACTTCTTCCTTTACGTATTGTTATTGGAAATAGGAGATTAAAGAAAATTAGTTCATAAATTTTAATCATAACATAAAATGAGGGAATCTATTATAGGAAGTTTTTAGAGGAGAAATATGAAAATGAAGTGAGCTTATACTAGTGGCCCACTCCGTTCCAATACATTACTGATCTATCATTTTTATATTTTCCGGACGATCTTCTTCCCGAATTTTATCTAGTGGCACAAACACTTCAAAGTGTCTGTATAAATTCACAAATTCTGCCGGAAGCAAGCCACCAAATTCACCATCCAGATTTAATTGTACCTTTTCTTCTGATGTAATTTTTATATGATTAGCGCTTGCATAAATAACATTCGAATCATTAATATGCTCCCCACGAATAGCAAGTGTGGCAATTCGAATAAAGTCTGCTAAATTCGCTTTTTTTAGTATCAGCAAGGAAAAAAGTCCATCATTAATAGATGCTCCAGGAGCCAATTTTTCAAAACCACCTACCGAATTTGTTAATCCTATTAAAAATAGCATTGCCTCGCCTTCAAAAAGTTTGCCATCATATTCAATTTTTACACTCGTCGCTTTTATAGATGGAAGCATTTCAATCCCTTTTAAATAGTACGCAAGTTGTCCAATCATTGTTTTTAGTTTGCTTGGCACTTCATATGTTAGTTCTGTTAAACGGCCTCCACCAGCAATATTAATAAAATATTTGTCATTCATTCGACCAATGTCAACAGGAATAGTATCACCTTTTACGATAATATCTGCAGCAGCTTCTATATCTCTTGGAATATGTAATGCTCTTGCAAAATCATTTGTTGTTCCTACAGGTATAATGCCCAATTTCGGACGAAAATCAAGTTCAGCCAATCCATTTACTACTTCATTAATCGTACCATCGCCGCCTGCAGCCACAACTAGATTAAACCGTCTTTCCACTGCAATTCTAGCCGCTTTTGTAGCGTCTTCCGGTCCTATTGTTGCATGGCACGACGTTTCATATCCAGCATTTTCTAACTTTTTAAGCACCTCTGGCAAATGCTTTTTAAATGCTTCACGCCCCGAAGTAGGATTATATATAATTCTTGCCCGTTTCATACTCATCCATCCTATTTTTCAAGATTTCGATCTATATTACCAACTAACATAATAAACGATAACTAGTTCGATAGGCAATATTTAACACAATAAATAAGGATTACTTTCCTTATTCGCCTTTAATAAACTTCACATTCTTATCGCAAGCAAGATCTTTCCATATTATACCCTTATCACTATATTCTCAACCTAGTTCTTACCTTTAATCCTTTGTAGAATATCTGATGTATATCTAAAAGGAAAGACCTGTATGTTACAGGTCTTTCCTCATTAATTATTTGTTATATGTAAAGTTCCACTGTTTACGATAGAAATTTTTGTATTTTGTTTTCCTTTTAAATACTTTGCTTCTGTTAAAGATTCTGCTTCCACCGAATCCCCGTCCGCATCGTTTTCCTTTTTATCCGCTGTTTTCCATTGTTGATTTTCGCTGTCTAAAATCTCAGTATCCTTGACAGAAACCATTACATTATTTGTATCTTTTAAATTCAGTTCTAGAGATGATGCGTTTATAATGCTCCAATCATTTTGCAAATGGCGAGGATTTACTTTTGTTTCATTATTTCCCTCAACCTCTAATTTCACAGAAGTTGGAATAAGAAAAGTCACATTAGTAGTGGCATAGGAAGATGAAAAACCTGATGAATGTTTAGGCAATTCTTTCATCTGCAAGTAAACAGTATCTCCTTTTTCTTTTACAAGCACATAATCTTTTGATTTATTTAAAATAACTTTATTTTCTGAATTGACCGTTCGATAGGTTCCAAATAAAGAAACAAAATCTTCAGATGTTCCCTCAATATTTAAGGGCATATTTTGTCCTTGTGTTTGAATAACAATTCTTTTTATATTATCTTTAATCGAAACATCTAATGCCGGCAAATCCATTGTTATTTCTTCTTTCGTCATTTCCTCTTCGAATAAATGCATCAATCCAGTAGATTGCAAAAAAACAATTGCTATACCTGCTGTTCCCACAATACCGACTATAATGATGCTAAACAAATCAAAATTTAAATAGGGTTTCTCTTGTTTCGAAGTAATTAAATAGATCAAAATTTCTATTCCTAAAATAACTAAAAGAGCAGGCCACCAAACTCTTAGCACCATTGTGGAATCCCAATGAAGAAATTGAGATAATAACAAAAAAACTCCTAAAAAAAGTAATGACATCCCCATGGAAAAAGTGCCAACGCGCCATGTTCTCAAATTTGCTCCCCCTTAAGTTCGCAGTTTTTAAAACAAAAACTGCGAATGTTTTTCTATTTATTCGTTGCTTTTTTCTTTCCCTTTAATAAATATATTCCGCCAAAAATAAGGATTATGCATACAATTCCCGTCTGAAAATATTGATAAAACAAGTATTGAAGATCGATATTAAATATCCCATTTAATTTGGGAGAAAAAATTGGCAATAAAATATTTAACATTAAATAATATATACCTAAGAGAACAAGGCCTATACCAAACCATTTCTGATGGTTAATCAGATAGGAAATAACAGGCGTGTCTTCTAACGGCCGTTCCTCTCCTGCTTTAGATGCTTTTTGCAATCCATCAAAAAAACTATAAAACCAAATTAGAGGAATTAGGAATAAAAAAATGCCCATTCTTAATTCATTTAATATAAAGATTGAAAATAAAAAAGCTGCCATTAGCTGAATTCCTCTTTGCTGCAGCCCTAAATACAGATGACCAGCCCCCGGAAAAATCGATAAAAAAGTAGCAACCACTTTGCTCTTTTTACCCTCTTCTCTATGCTTCTCAAAATCTTGAAAAATGGTTTGATCGATTAAAGGCTCTCCATTTTGTTTTTTTGTAAACTGCTGCATCGCATCAAAAAATCCATATATCCATATAATAGGAAGAAAAGCAAGAAATACAAGAAATTCTTCTCTGCTTGTCAGAAATGTAACAAACAGCACCATCATTCCTAGTCCTAAAAATGAAGTTAATAAAGTCAAGCCTCGGTTCATTAAACCTAATTGAATATGTCCTAAACCTGGTACAAAAGACAGAACAATGGTATAAAATCGTTCAGATTCCACTGTATTTACTAATAACGGCTCCCCATCAACTGTTTGTTTTTCAACAGGAAGTTTCCTTTTTAAATATCTGCTTGTTGTAATAAAAGTATCAATTATGCTGATGCAATAAATGATAAATCCAAGCAATACCAAAAAGATTATTATCTCTCCTACAGTATACATGGTGCTTTGGATGAAAATTGTCATTAATGCTAATCCAAATACAGCAGTGCCGTACAAAAACCCCCTGACCTTTTCTCCGATATAAAACAACCCTCCTCCGGGAAAAAATGCTAATATAAATGCGACGATCGGATTTTTCATTTTTTCTTTTCCTCCTTCTTGTTGTTTTCCAATGTATCTATCCAAGAAAATGTTTTATCCACAAATCTATTCATTTCAGATTCTTTATTTGCTGAAACCTCGGTTCTTTGAATCGTCTGTGTATGTTGAATGACGGTTTGGAAGACCCCTGTAGACATTAAAAATATTGTAGCAGCTGCGGCAAGCATATAATGAAAAAGAGAAGATTGATAAAACAATCGTTTTTTCTTTTGCTGTTTGACTTCTTTTTCTTCTTCTGCATAAGCTATTTTCATCATAATTTGATCTGTAAAAGTGGTTTCATTAGAGATAGCAGGAAGTACTGTTTCTTGTTCTGCTACCGCACCTACATATAAATCAAGACATTCATCGCAACTATATAAATGATCTTCTAACAGAATTCGCATATCCTCATCCAATTTATCGTTTACATATTTTAGCCATTGGTCATAAGTATAATGGGTTGTCATAAAAAGTCTTCCTCCCTCCAGTGCTTTTTCATCCAAATTCTCGCTCGATACAGCTTTGTCTCAATTGTTTTCACTTGGACATTTTGCTCCAGTGCCATTTCCTGATAGCTTTTTTCGGCAATATAATACCCATATATAACATCTCGATAATTATCTGGCAGTTCATTTAACCGTTCTCTTACTAATCTCCGCCTTTCTCGATGGATAACTTCTGTTTCTAAGTCTTTTCCATCTTTATCTTCCATATCAAATTCCACGATTTCTGCGATATTTTCTCTTCTTCTTTGCTGTTTTCTTTTTATATCAATGGCATGGTTAACAGCAATTCTAGTAATCCATGTTTTAAAGCCCTGGTTTTCGTATTTGGGGAGAGAAGTATAGATTTTCATAAAAACTTCTTGTGCAGCATCTTCTGATTCCTTTTGATCTTTTAGAACACTATAGATGACCCGAAACAAATCATTGCGGTATTTTTCCACTAATAGTCGGAATGCTTCGTCGTCTCCAAGCTTTACTTTTTCAATTAATATCGAGTCACTAATCCTTCTCTCCCCCTTCTTTAACCCGCTTCTATACCAATAGACGTTATATATCCATATCATCCCTACACTCTCTAAAATTTTTTTCTTAAGACTACATTTTAAAGGAGCATCCCTAAGCTAAGTATCTACTGTTCTAAGAATTCATGAGGAATTATACAATTGTCTTATCATATATTTGCTAAAAAATAGCTTTTCCTTTTGGCATTTTTTATGTGAAAAAAGGATAATAATGAAACTATTTATCCTTCTTTACGTATTAATGGTGGGAATTATTAAAAAGGAGGAAAACAATGCTTTATTTATTTGCTTTACTTGCATTAACTTTAAATCCCTTTGTTTGGATCGCTTATTACAAAAAAAGAAGCTTTATTTATTTTCAAATTTTTCGTGTTACTTTCGGTCTATTCTTTTTATTTATTTTAGATTATATCCAATTGATTGATTATTCTACAGAAGCATTAATAAAATTCGGTTTGCTTTATATGGCTTTTTTCTTTCTTTGTGATTTAATTTATCCACATGTAAAAGGATATTTCATTTTTGGATCACTCGCCATTCTTTTTTTATTGATAAGTGCCTATTTGCAATTTGTGTACCCTTATACAATCGCAAATGATAAATATGAATTTGTCGTAAAAAAAACAACAGTAGCAAGTCGTGAAAAAGAATCTATGGATGAAAAGCATATTGCAGTAGTGCCAGAAAGCTATGCCAGATACCGAAGTGAAAAAAAATTAGGAGAACTCGCTCATTCCTCCTACTATGACCTTGGGGATTCTACACTGCAAAAAATTGATGGAGAACTGTTTTGGGTCACACCTATTGAATATACGGGTTTTTTTAAATGGACAAAAGGAAAAGATGTACCAGGATATATTAAAATGAGCGCAGAAGACGAAAATAAAGATGCCGTATTAGTAAAAGCAGCTATGAAATATGTGCCATCCGCTTATTTTCAAGAAGACTTAAAGAGGCTCGTTCGCAGCAAATATAAACATACTATTTTGCTAGAAGCAAGTTTTGAACCTGATGATCAAGATAACCCATATTATGTTCTTCCATATGGTGATTATAATAAATTCCGCCAAATGGTCGATATAAAAGGAATCTATGTGGTAAATCCTCAAACAGGAGATATTCAAAACTATTTGTTAAATAATATCCCAGAATATATTGATCATGTTATTCCAACAAGTGTGGCCGAAGATTGGAATGAATGGTACGGAAAATATGTCCATGGCTTTTGGAATACTATCTTCTCTAAAGAAGACATCATTTCTCCAACAAAATGGGAAGATATCAATGAAGTCAACGGTGTATTTAATAAAGATTTGCAGTTAAACTGGTTTACTGATTTCACTCGTTCAAAATCCGGAAGCGGCTCAATGGTTGGCTATTCCATGATGAATGCTCGTACAGGGAAATTAACCTTCTATACAGATGCCAACGGATCACTAAATGGAAAAGCTGCCATAAATGTTGCTGAAAAAACATTCCGAGCGGAAAAATATGAGGCTGGCACTCCATTGCTTTACACAATTTATGGACAATTTACATGGGTAGTGCCACTTATGGACAGCAATAGTGTCCTCCGAGAAATGATGCTTGTAAACGCAAAGGATGAAAAAATATACAGTCACAGCAATGCAAAAGCTAAACTATTTAATGATTATAAATACGCACTTGCTACACAATTAAAGGATGACAAAAGTATTCCAACAGATATTGCAAACAAGAAAAAAACAGCAGGAAAAATTAGCTATGTATATAAAGCAGAGGAAACAAATAGTACGATGGTGAAATTTATGTTGTCTGGACAGAATAAAATCTTCCAAGTCTCATCTACTGATTTTCCTTATAGTATTTTTATCGAAAAAGGGATGAACGTATCTATTGATTATATAGATACAGAAGAACTAGTTGTTTCTGTAGATAGTCTCACAATTGAAAGTCTTCAATAGCTTTAAAAAGGGAGGGAACAATTCTCCCTTTTTTTATTTGCATAAAAATCAACAGCGTTATCCTCATGCAAAAAAAACAAAAATAAAGGATAAATGGACAAACCTAAACTTCTCCTGGCATATATTATTAGTAGCAAGAAATTCACAAGAAGGAGAATGCCTTTGTTTACACTCTTTTTTTTCGCTTATCTAGTTGGTTCCTTCCCTACTGCATTAATAATCGGTAAAGTGTTTTATGGAATTGATATCAGGAAGTATGGCAGTTTTAATCCAGGAGCAACTAATTCTCTAAGAGTACTTGGAAAAAAAGCCGGAGTAACCGTTTTACTATTCGATGTCAGCAAAGGAGCGCTGGCTGCTGCACTTCCCTTTCTTTTCGAAGTAGATATAGACCCCTTGTACCTTGGTCTTGCTGCCGTTCTTGGCCATTGTTTTCCAATACTAGCTGGATTTAGAGGGGGAAAAGCTATTGCAACAACAGCTGGGGCATTGCTTATTGCAAATCCTTTGATGCTTTTTATTTCTTATATTACTTTTTTTCTTGTTATCTTTATTACAAAATACGTTTTTTTAGGCAGCATCTCAATTGGAATGACACTACTCCTATATGTTCTCATTGAACCAGGCTTAAAGCATGAACTGCTCTTTTTTCTCTATCTAATCTTATTAATCTATCTTCATCGCTCTAATATTATCAATTTTATTCATCATCAGGAACCAGTTTTTAATGATAAAAATCTTAAAAAAGATCGAATTAACCCGAAGAAAAAACCATGAATTTTTATGTTGGAACTCTTTTGTCGATAAAAATTGCAAATCAGCACTTTTCCTGGGAAATGAAATACGATCTTGTCGAAAAAAGACAAAAAGCAAAGGAATGTTTTCCTTTGCTTTTTACCTTTTTATCTTTTAGAAATTTCTTGTACTAACAATTTATTTAAAACTTGCGGATTTGCTTGTCCTTTTGTGGCTTTCATAATTTGTCCTACAAGGAAACCAATCGCTTTTTGCTTGCCATTTTTAAAATCTTCAATGGATTGTGGATTATTATCTAATGCTTCTCCAATAATCTTAAGCAATGCACCTTCATCAGAGATTTGCACTAATCCTTTTTCTTTGACGATGATTTCTGCACTTCCACCCTTTTCAATTAGCTCCTTGAATACTACCTTCGCTATTTTGCTGGAAATCGTTCCATTTTCAATTAATTTGATCATTCCAGCTAAGTTTTCAGGTGTAAGAGCCACTTCAGCTAGCTCTTTTTGTTCTGCATTGATATAGGCAGAAACATCGCCCATCAACCAGTTGGAAGCTAATTTTGCATCTGCACCTTTGACAACAGTTTCCTCAAAGAAATCTGCCATTTCTTTTGTGACAGTTAAAACATTTGCATCATATTCTGGCAATCCAAGTTCTTCTATATAACGTTTTTTGCGAGCATCTGGAAGTTCTGGAATTTCTGCACGAATGCGTGCTTTCCAGTCTTCATCAATATAAAGATCTAACAGGTCAGGCTCTGGGAAATAACGATAATCATCTGAACCCTCTTTTACACGCATTAATAGTGTCTTGCTTGTCGCCTCGTCAAAACGGCGAGTTTCTTGTTCAATTACACCGCCTGCTGTTACTACTTCCCTTTGTCTCTTTTCTTCATACTCTAATCCTTTGCGAACAAAGTTAAAAGAATTTAAGTTTTTTAATTCTGTTTTTGTGCCGAATTCTTCTTGTCCGACTGGACGAATAGAAATATTCGCATCACAGCGAAGAGATCCTTCTTCCATTTTACAGTCCGATACATCTGTATATTGAATAATGGACTTTAATTTTTCTAAATAAGCATATGCTTCATTTGGTGTACGAATATCTGGCTCTGATACAATCTCAATAAGAGGTGTACCTTGACGATTAAAGTCCACTAATGAATAGCCATTCTCATGATTTAATTTTCCAGCATCCTCTTCCATATGCACACGTGTAATACCAATTTTCTTTTTATAGCCATCGACTTCAATTTCAATCCATCCGTGTTCGCCAATTGGTTTATCAAACTGAGATATTTGATATGCTTTCGGATTATCAGGATAAAAATAGTTTTTGCGATCAAATTTTGTATCTGTAGCAATTTCGCAATTTAGTGCCATCGATGCTTTCATTGCATAGTCGACTACTTTTTTATTTAATACAGGCAGAACACCAGGATATCCTAAATCAACTACGGTTGTATTTGTATTTGGATCAGCGCCAAAATGATTCGGACTGCTTGAGAAGATTTTTGATTTTGTTTTTAACTCTACATGTACTTCTAGTCCAATGACTGTTTCAAATTCCATAATTTTCACCCCTTACAGTGTTGGTTTTTGATTATGATAGTCTGTTGCTTGTTCAAATGCGTAAGCAACTTTATAAATACTTTGTTCATCAAAATGTTTTCCAATTATTTGTAAACCCAATGGCAAACCGTTTGAAAAACCGCATGGTACAGATATTCCAGGAACACCTGCTAAGTTAACAGGAATTGTCAAAATATCGTTAGCATACATCGTTAATGGATCCTCAACATTTTCTCCGATTTTAAATGCTGGCGTTGGCGTTGTAGGTCCAATAATGACATCATATTTTTCAAATACATCTTCAAAGTCTTTTTTAATTAATGTACGCACTTTTTGCGCCTTTTTATAATAAGCATCATAATAGCCTGAACTTAACGCAAAAGTTCCTAGCATTATTCTGCGTTTTACTTCATCTCCAAAGCCTTCCGCACGTGATTTTTTATATAGATCGATTAAGCTTTCCGCATTTTCCGCACGATAACCATAACGAATACCGTCAAAACGAGAAAGATTAGCAGATGCTTCTGAAGAAGATAGTAAATAATAAGTAGCTAAAGCATACTTGCTATGAGGCAATGAAACTTCTTCCCAAGTTGCTCCTAATTTTTCTAGAACTTTTAATGCTTCAAGCACAGAGTTTCGTACATCTTCTTGTACACCTTCACCAAGATATTCTTTTGGCACCGCAATTTTTAAACCTTTTATATCACCAGTTAAACCTTTAACGAAATCAGGAACTTCTACATTGGCAGATGTAGAATCCATTGGGTCCATACCTGAAATTGCTTGTAGAAGATAGGCATTATCTTCTACCGTTCTTGTAATTGGGCCAATTTGATCTAAAGATGAAGCAAATGCCACAAGACCAAAACGGGAAATGCGTCCATAAGTTGGTTTTAAACCGACTACGCCACAGTATGCTGCTGGCTGGCGGATGGATCCACCTGTATCAGAACCAAGAGAAAATAAAACTTCACCAGCAGCAACTGAAGCTGCTGAACCGCCTGAAGAACCACCTGGCACAGTGTTCAGATTCCATGGGTTTTTTGTTTTTTGATAATAGGAATTTTCCGTAGAAGAGCCCATTGCAAACTCATCCATATTTAATTTTCCAATCGTAATTGTTTCTGCAGTATGTAATTTTTCCATTACAGTTGCATTATAAATAGGAGTAAAATTCTCAAGAATTTTACTAGAGCATGTAGTACGCAAATCTTTCGTTACAATATTATCTTTGATTCCAATAGGCATGCCAAAAAGGGAACCTTTCATTTGCCCTGCAACTAGCTTCTCATCTAATAATTTGGCCGTTGTTAAGGCATTTTCTTCATCTAATGTTACGAATGCTTGTACTTTATCATCTACATCTTTGATGCGGTTATATGATTCCTTTACTAAATCAGTAACAGATACTTCTTTCTTTTGCAGCAATTCATGCAAATCTCTAATCTTATGATCAAACAAACTCATTTAGTTCCCTCCTTATTCGATAATAGATGGCACTTTTATTTGTCCATCTTGATGATCTGGTGCATTTTTTATTACTTCTTCAATCGACAGACCCTTTGTTGCTACATCTTCACGCATTACATTTTTCATATCTAGCACATGAGATGTTGGCTCAATTCCTTCTGTATCTAATTCATTTAGCTCCTCAGCAAAGGAAATGATAGCATCCAGTTGTTTTTGAAATTTTTCTGCTTCTTCCTCCGTAATAGCAAGTCTGGCTAAGTTTGCAACATGCTTTACTTCTTCAATTGTAATTCTTGACATAATTGTCACCTCCAAAATATACGAACAGCACAATAATCTGATAATATCAAACAACGCTTAAGTAAGGCAACAAGAACCATAAAGTAAAATCACTTTATCGTCGATCTTGTCGCAAAAAAGTAGATAAGTGTGCAAAAGATCCTACTTCATTATAATAGATTATTTACTTTTAAGATGTATTTATCATAAAAACTTCTTCAATATTATACTTGATTAGTAAAAACGTTGAAAATCTTATACAATAAGTGATAGTATAGTTTGTCCATTTTAAACTTGCTCCTAATTACAGGCATTATTAACAACTCTAACCTCTTTCAACAATCTTATATAGAAGAAATACAGCAGAAAATGGGGTGAAAAAATTGAATAAAGAAACAGATTTATTAAAGTTAGAAAATCAGCTCTGTTTTTTGTTATATGCTGGCTCTAGAGAAATGACAAAAAAATATAAACCATTATTAGATGAATTAGGAGTAACCTATCCACAGTACTTAGTTCTCCTTCTATTATGGGAACATAAAACATTTACTGTAAAAGAGCTTGGCCAACAGCTTTATCTAGACTCAGGAACGTTAACCCCCATGTTAAAAAGAATGGAGCAGAACCAGATAATCAAAAGAGAGCGCTCCATGCAAGATGAACGCTCTGTTTTAATAACGTTAACGGCTAAAGGCTGCTCTTTAAAAGAAAAGGCACAAGATATTCCTATTGAAATCTTTCATTTATCTGGAAAAAACCAAGAAGAATTTCAAGCACTGAAGGACTCTCTATTACAATTGCTGCAGCAGCTTACAAATACGTAAAAAAAAATGCCTCCTTATTGTAAAGAGGCATTTTTTATATTAAGCTGTAGCCACTTCTAATTTCACATCAATATTTCCTCTAGTCGCTTTAGAATATGGACAGAATTGATGCGCTTTATGCACTAGATCTTCTAATCTTGCCTTTTCTATACCAGTGCCTTTAACCTTTAAAGTTACTCCTAGTTTAAACCCTTGATCTGCTGCATCCTTCATTAAACTAACGCTTGCTGTTACTTCAGAATCAAATTTAACCTTTTCTCTTCCTGCAATTAATTGTAATGCACCATCAAAACAGGCTGCATATCCTGCTGCGAAAAGTTGTTCAGGATTTGTTGCATCTTCTAATTCCTTAGCGCGAGGAGTTCCTGGCATAGCCGTTTCAAGCTGAATAACATAATCCTCGGATTCCACTCTTCCTTCTCTTCCGCCAATAGCTGTTACAGACGTTGTAAATATTGTTTCTGACATAATAGATCCCTCCAGTATAAATTTGTAGTTGCATTTCATTAAATTAATTATATTGCACACAATTTAATTGTGCAATATAAATTTTCTCTTCTAATTTTCTTCCTCGTTAACGGCGGCATTAAGTCTTTATTGATTAATATCCCTCTTCTTTTTATTGCACAATAGGCTTATTTATAAACATAAGTGCTAAAATCCTTTTCGCCATTACATTAGTTTAAATAACTGACTTCAAAGGATTGTCCCCATAAGCTGTATAGCTTAGATATCTTTATATGGATAATAGTTGGTCCATTGCTTCATTTTTCTAATGCTTTGGTTCAATTTTTTTCAAGTAGCTATTTTTCAAAAAAAAATGAGGTTGGGACACAACTAATTAGATAGTTTGTAAAGACGAATAATCTCTAATTTAGCTTTAAAATAAAGGCTGGTTTCGCAATCTTGGTTACTTGTGTTTTTAAATATAGTCAAGTGTAAAAACTAATTTGTTCCATTGCGCTACAGACGCTCCCTTTCCGCGGGGAGGAAGCTGAGCCTCCTCGGCACACCTGCGGGTTCTCAGCCTTTCCTCTACTTCCCGCAGGAGTGGAGTGTCCTCCGCTCCATTCCACTTCGTTTTTAAAGGTTGTTATCTAAAAAAAATTTAAAAAAATAGAAAAAATTAATTATTTGGAAAAACTGAGCAGCCTGAATACACGTAGACTCCTATGGGATTAGCGAGACAGCTTAGACCCTGCAGGCGAAGCCGAAGAGCCCCACGGAAAGCGAAGTGTATTCAGGCTGCGGGTAATAACAACAAACTTTACTGAAATCGCCCTTTTAAAAACCTAAAAACACGAACCATTATACGTAATTTCCGTATAATGGTTCGTGTTTTTCTTCAGCTAGAATACTTATGTCCCATCCTCATTTTAATTCATTTTTAAAAGCTGTCTTCTCATTTGAATTGCTTATTTTTTAAACAAACTTCCTAAACTAGAAAAAAGACCCTTTTTTTCCGTTTGTTGCTGGTCTTCAGTTTCCTTGTTCTTTGATACAAATATTTCCGCTTTCTCGATTGCATGACCATAAGCAACTAATAAACCAATCTCACTTACATAGTCTTTATTAGTAACCATCGTATATTCCATTTTATACGTATTAGCCACCTTAATATATTTAGACAAATAAGCATAATCAAGATGCCCATTTAAGTAAAGTTTGGCGCCTATGCTGCTTTTTATTGCATTTTCTACTTCTTCATAAACACAATCTTCTAGAACTTGTGATTGTTTAAGAGCTATTACTACTCGCTCTCGCAAGGTGCCAAGAAATTCCCGGCGCTCCTCTGGTTTTGTTTCCTTTGCTCCATAAACTCCTTGTTTTATATAATCATCTACATTTGGATTTGACATCTTACATCTATCTCCTTCCCTTAAATTTCTCTTTACTACTATACTCTAAACATTTGAGAAAAAACCTGTACCTATGTAAATTTTTGTGAATATCTGTGATACATCCTTTTTTATAAATGGCTCTATTCAACAAAAATCCTGATTTTTCTTTCTATAATATATCTGCAAAATAAAAAAGCCATTCAGACTGCTTATTCTTTCTAAAAAAGAATAAGCAGTCTAAAAGCTTCTGTGCTAGTTATTTTTTAATTATAAATATGAACATATGGCTCATCTGCACCAGCGTCCCGCACAATTAACGCCTCTGCGCCATTTACAGACGTTATACTGACCTGTACAGAGATATCTGCTGGGAAATGTTCTACTACGTTTCCAGCAGTAAATTGTGTGAAGCCAATAACCTCTGCTTTTCCATAAAACTGGATAGGTATTTCTATATTTAAATTTTGCAGTTTATTATTAACATAAAATGCTCTGCCGACTACCCCATTAAAATTCGGAAAGTACTCTTCAATGTCTTGTTTAAAATAAGAAAATGGATCTTCATCAGACTTATATTTACTTTTTCCATTTGGAAATAGTACATACTCTTCATTAATGTCTTTCCAATCTTCTAAATTTGAACTTCCTTTTTCAGCTGAAGAATAAGCGATAAAGTTTCCTGGTACAACAGATGAGCTTTCCTTCTGCTCAAATAACGCAATCGTAATTGGAACAGAACTTAAACCTTTCATTTTTCTCATTCGCTTTATTACTTCAGCAGCGATTTTTTTTCCTTCACTTTCTAGTTTTGCTTTTGATATTGGAGCACTATAGGTTGCGCCATTCTTTTCCTTTTGATAATAATAAACAGAGTTTAAAGCAAGTCCAATCGTTACTCCACCAAGCACTACTTTATCAGAATCTTTGCTTTTGATTAAATAATCATGTTCTAATATATGAGCCAAATAAATCGGCTCCATCTCACTGCTTTCTTTTAGAGATTTATTTTCATCAGAAGGATTCAAGCCAACATTATCACTTTCGGACATTTTATTTGCCTTTAGTTCTTTTGCAGTATATTGACGATTAAGCCAACTTGAAACAACTTCCTTGCTTAAATACTGTCCTTCTTGAAAATAATATTTGTCAGGATCAAATGTATTTTGGGCAACACGCATTAAACCTGTTTCCAATTCGCTGATATCATATCTTGTATTTAAGTTATTGACTACTAATCCTCTTGCTGCAGACGACTTAAATGGCAGCTTCATGCTGTAATAATCATCGGATATTTTATATTTAGGAAGTATCGCTGTATCTTCTGAGCTATTATTTGCTGTATTGTCCTGCACTTCTTCTTCCTTTTGAAAATTCGGCGCACAAGCAGATAACAATAGGACGAGACTTAACGCTAATGCAAAGCTTTTTTTCATTCTCCGAACACACCTTTAATCTTTAATTCTTCCAACAACTTTTCTTCATCCCAAACTTCAATTTCTAGTTCCTGTGCTTTTGTCAGCTTACTTCCAGCATCTTCACCAGCAATGACTAAATCAGTTTTTTTACTGACACTCCCAGTTACTTTTCCTCCTAATGCTTCAATCTTTTCCTTTGCCTCATTACGGGAAAGAATCTCCATTTTGCCTGTAAGCACAATTGTTTTACCTGCAAAAATAGAATCAGAACTTTCTGCTGCAGTGAATTTTGGCCCTGTATATAACATATTTACTCCAGCAGACTTTAGTTCACTAATTAGTGCTGCTACCTCTTCTTGTTCGAAATAGGTAACAATAGAATCTGCCATTTTTTCACCAATTTCATTAATCTCTATTAGCTGCTCTTTTGTAGCATATAAAAGATTTTCCATTGATTCAAATACCATTGCAATGGTTTTGGCTGCTTTTGCCCCAACATGCCGGATTCCTAAACCAAATAATAATTTTTCAAGAGAATTATTCTTCGATACTTCAATAGCATTCAGAAGGTTTGTGACTGACTTATCGCCCATTCTTTCTAGCTGAATAAGCTGATCATATGTTAAAACATATAAATCTGCGACGTCTTCTATTAATTTTTCTTTAAAAAGCTGGCTTATGACTCTTTCTCCCAACCCATCTATATTCATGGCATTGCGGGAAACAAAGTGGATAAGCCCTTCTCTAATCTGAGCAGAGCATTTTGGGTTAATGCATCGAAGGGCAACCTCTCCTTCAATTCTAACTAATTCACTTTCACATTCTAGACAATGTGTTGGCATATGAAAGTCTTTTTCTTCCCCTGTCCGTCTTTCCACTAAAACATTCACTACTTCAGGAATAATATCTCCCGCCTTTTTCACAACCACCATATCGCCAATTTTTATATCTTTTTCTCGAATTAGGTCCTCATTATGAAGAGATGCCCTTTTAACCGTTGTTCCCGCTACTTTCACTGGTACTAGTTCAGCTGTTGGAGTAATAACACCGGTTCTGCCAACATTTAATGTAATATCTATTAGTTTTGTTACCACTTCTTCTGCAGGGAATTTATAAGCTATAGCCCATCTTGGACTTTTAGCAGTTGTTCCTAACTTTTCCTGATCTGCTAATCCATCCACTTTAATAACGATACCGTCTATCTCATATGGAAGATTCGGCCGTTTCTCTTGCCATTCCTCTACATATTGCATTACTTCCTCAATTGAGTCGCATTTTCTTCTTTCTTTATTTGTTTTAAAACCTAATTCATCTAATAAGTCCAAACCTCCACTATGTGATTCAACCCCTGTTTGGCCAACATCACCAATGGCATATAAGAAAATATCCAGATTTCTAGATGCTGCAATACGTGGATCCAACTGTCTTAATGAACCGGCAGCAGCGTTGCGAGGATTAGCAAATGGCTCTTCTCCATTTTCTTCTTTGGCAGCATTTAAGTCCAAAAATGATTTTTTTGGCATAAATGCTTCTCCCCGCACTTCAATGCTAACTGGCTTTTTTAAACGCAAGGGAACGGACCGGATTGTTTTTAAATTTGCAGTAATATCTTCCCCTGTAGTTCCATCCCCTCTTGTCGCACCAATTTCAAATAGCCCATCTACATATCGAAGAGAAACTGCTAATCCATCTATTTTTAATTCACAGACATAACAAAATTTATCGCCGATTGCCTGACGTATCTTTCGGTCAAAATCTCTTAAATCCTCTTCATTAAAAGCATTTCCTAAACTAAGCATAGGCTTTTGATGCTGAACTTTAGAAAACATTGACAAAATCTCTCCACCTACGCGTTGAGACGGGGAATCACTTGTTTTTAACGCAGGAAATAGCTCCTCTAAAGAAATAAGTTCTTTTAATAATCTATCGTACTCTGCATCAGGAATAGATGGATTATCGAGCACATGATATTCATAATTATATTTATTGAGGAGATTATGCAGTTCCTTTATTCGCTTCTCCGCTGCTTGTATATCCAAAAGATCCACTCCTTTCTATCCATTTAAGGCTAGATTAATTTTTGAAATCATAAAAATATTAACTTAGCCGTTTTCTCCAAAAGATCGGATACTGTATAAATTTTTTGTATGGCTTTTATTTGACCAAACAAACCTATCAGCTAACATAGGGAAAAGCTAGAAAAAATGCAGCATTTTTTCGATTCATGCCTACATATTGCTCTGTTCTCCCTATTACTTACACTTATTATAAAATCCGTTATGTTTTTTGAATTGGCGCAAACTTCGCCAATAGTCTTTTAATTCCTACTGGACTTGGAAAAGCAATATCAAGTTCTTTAGAGTCTCCCTCTCCTTTTACACTAACAACTGTTCCAACGCCCCATTTTCCATGTGCGGCCTTATCGCCAACGTTCCAATCAATTCCCTCGCCCCCAGTTGTTGTAGTGGCAGGACGAATCACTGCTTTTCTGGCAGCTTGCGGAGAACGATTATAAGAGCTGTTGCTTGAGTTATTCAAAGAACTATTACTTCTCCTAGTCTGCGGCATAATTCCTTCCAATAACTCTTCTGGAATTTCTTTTACAAACCTTGAAGGTGGATTCATATTTGTTCGTCCAAAAAGTGTTCTCATTTGTGCATTCGTTAAATATAAATGCTTTTCTGCTCTTGTAATGCCCACGTAGGCCAAGCGCCTTTCTTCTTCCATTTCTGCTTCTTCCATCAGTGATCGGGAATGTGGAAAAACGCCCTCTTCCAATCCAATTAGAAAAACAACAGGAAACTCTAATCCTTTTGCTGAATGAAGGGTCATAAGAACGACAGAATCTGCCTCTTTTCCATCTTCGTCCAGCTTATCAATATCAGCAACAAGGGCAAGATCTGTTAAAAAGGCAATTAATGATTTATCATCATTTGCGCTTTCAAAGTTTTTCGTAACAGATAAAAACTCCTCAATATTTTCCAAACGACTCTGTGCTTCAATTGATTTCTCTGCTTTTAGCATTTCCTCATAGCCAGATTTCTCAATTACTTCTTCCACCAATTCTGTAACAGATAGATACTCTTGCATCTCACTGTATTGCCGAATTAAATTGCGGAATTCCGTTGCCGCCTTGGTAATTTTCGGGCTCAATCCTATTAACTCAATAGCATCAAGCGCTTGGTACATAGACATATCATGCATTCCTGCAAAATTTGAAATTTTATCAATAGAACTAGAACCGATGCCTCTTTTTGGTACATTAATGACACGCTGCAAACTAATATCGTCATCTGGATTTGCAATTAACCGCAAATAAGCTAATATATCTTTAATTTCTTTTCTGTCATAGAACTTTATCCCACCAACAATGGAATATTCAATATTTGCTTTTAAAAGCATTTCCTCCATAACACGGGATTGAGCATTTGTGCGATAAAGGATAGCAATCTCCGATAGACTTAAGGAAGTTTCTCTTCTTAATTCTTGAATTTTCCCGATAACAAATTGGGCTTCTCCTTGTTCACTGTCTGCACGGTAATAGTAGATTTTATTGCCTTCTTCATTTTCCGTCCAAAGATTTTTATCTTTTCGGCCACTATTATTTCCGATTACTTTATTCGCAGCACTTAAAATTGTTTTTGTCGAACGATAATTTTGCTCTAACATTACAACCTTTGCATTCGGATAATCTTTCTCAAAGGATAGAATATTTGTAATATCTGCACCGCGCCATGCATAGATGGATTGATCCGAATCCCCAACAACACAAAGATTGCGGAATCTGCTTGCCAATTGTTTAACCAAAAAATATTGGGATCTATTGGTATCTTGATATTCATCTACATGGATATATTGAAATTTCCGCTGATAATACTCTAATACCTCAGGAACTCTTTGAAAAAGATGGATGGTTTGCATAATTAAATCATCGAAGTCTAAGGCTTGATTTTTGCGTAGTCTTTTTTGATACTCTGTATATACATCACTTACTGTTTGAGAGTAGTAATCACCAGCAGTCTTAGCAAACTCCTCTGCCGTAATGAGCTCATTTTTCGCTGAGCTGATGCTTCCAAGAATTGCCCTGGGATCATTTTTTTTCGGATCAAGATTGCGGTCTTTAAGAATTCCTTTAATAACAGAAAGCTGATCTGTCGTATCTAGTATCGTAAAATTGCGGTTATATCCAATTCTATCGATATCTTTTCTTAAAATTCTTACACACATAGAGTGAAAGGTGGAAATCCATATATCTTCACTCGCTCCACCTAAAACAGATGCAATTCTCTGCCTCATTTCTTTTGAGGCCTTATTTGTAAACGTAATTGCTAGAATATTATAAGGATTTACTCCTTTTTCTACCATTAAATAAGCAATTCTTTGCGTCAGTACCCGTGTTTTTCCACTTCCTGCTCCTGCCATGATTAACAGAGGACCATCTGTCGCTTTTACAGCAAGTTTTTGTTCAGGATTTAAACCATTTAATATTTTGTCTGTTAAAAATTGCATATTTTCACCACCATAAGAACATATATTCTATTTTAGTTTTTCCTACTTTGAAGTTCAATAAAAACTATCTTTTTATATGAACAGTACTTAGTGCTGCATCAATATCCGTGTAAATGATATTTCCTACCACTATTACATCAGCAATACTTGCCATTTCTTCTGCTTCTTGCAAGTTTTTAATTCCTCCACCATAAAAAAGTGTAGTATTTATTAAATGCTTTTTCGCAGCCTTCACCATCTCTGGATTCCCATAGGTTCCACTGTATTCCACATAAAAAATCGGCAAATGGAACATTTTTTCTGCCATCATCGCAAATGCCGCAACATCCTCTTTCGACAATTCCGTATTTGCTTCTGTTACATTAGCCGCTTTACACTCTTTATTTAGAATACAATAACCTTGCATCAAGAATTCATCCCAATTCATGATTTCTCCATACTCTTTAACTGCTTTTTGATGCAACCCTGTCACCCATGATGTATTCGTACTATTTAAAACAGTTGGGACAAAATATAAATCAAAACCTGGTGTAACAGATTCAATTGAAGAGATTTCTAAAACACAAGGTATCGTATATCGGCGAACTCTTGACATAATGCTTAAAACATTTTCCAATGTTACTCCATCTGTTCCGCCAACGATAATTGCATCTGTACCGGACTCGCATATTCTTTCCAAGTTCTTATCTGATATTTCTTTATTTGGATCTAATTTAAAAACATGACGCCAATTTTGAACATCATACATGCATACTTCCTCCATTCTACCATTACATTAAACCATTATAGCACTAGTGCTACTATCTAAAAAGAATACACAATGGTTAATTTCTATATAAATATATTCCAAAAAGAAAGATAGAATTTGTTCCAGATTCTCTTGATAAACTATAATCATTTTTCCCTAATATTGCGTGTAAATCTCCATAATATTTACACTAATAGGACGATTAATAAAGATAAAGGTTTCATTCTTTTTTCATTTGGCTGACTAAACTAAAAAAACTTTATTTATTCTTTTATTTCTTAAATAGTCCCTCAATATAAATTGGCATAATAAAAGAGCAGGATTATTAGCCTTCCTGCTCTTTTTCATTATCTCACTATTCAGTTGCTTTTTCTTCTTCTTTAATTCTATCTAAAGCCATTTCATAGGCATCATTGCCATAATTCAAACATCTTTTTACCCGAGAAATCGTTGCAGTACTGGCACCAGTTTCTTTTTCTATCATATGATACGTATTTCCTTCTCTTAGCATTCTGGCAACTTCAAGGCGTTGGGACAATGATTGAATCTCATTTACTGTGCAAAGATCGTCAAAAAATAAATAACATTCTTCTAAATTTTCTAATGAGAGAATGGACTTAAATAATTGGTCCAATTCTTTTCCTCTTAGTTTATCAATTTGCATTTTTTCATACCTCCACAAAGTTCCATTAAATTTTATCTTGTTTCAAAAGAAACGGCTGCATTCAGTCCAAGATTAGAAGGTATAATATCTATCCATGTCTTTCCAGGAACCAACCCTGCCTGTTTATTGTTATCAAATGGAAGAATTCGTCCATTTATATTTTTCCATTCTACTTCTCTCCATTTGCCCTTTTGCAATAAGTAGCCTTTTCCTCCTGAAGTTAAATCTACTTCTCTTCTTCCTTTTTTATCTACAATAGAATGTTTTGCCTCAAGGATAAAAACATTGTCTACTGCAACAGGAGATTTTGTTTCGTACTCTACTGTTTGTTCTCCATTGGAGTACCGCAAATATTTCTGTGAATCACTGTTGTATTTGAACTGAGAATTGTACGTAGCATCTGAACTAAATTTAACAGAAACAGCACTTGACTCTTCCCCAGCTATTTTATCTAAATCAGCCTTTTTAATGAATAAAAGGTTGTCTGGTGATTTATTTAGGCGATATTGTTTTTGCTCTGCTCCCTTTAAAATGTTGCTGTAGCTAATATAAGAATTATGGGGAGCTACTCGGTATGAGGCTCTTTTAAACAGGGTTCCATCATACTGCATGCCATTTAAATTATTAATATATCCATTTGTTAAAAGCTTTTTTGCCTCTGGACTGTAGCCATGGGCAATATATAATGTATCATATCCTTTTGCAAGTTCAATATAATAGTCTCGTGAACTTCGCACAGGACCAATTAATTTTGGCTTTTCACTTTGAAATATAGCAAGAAATCTTGTGATATCCCCTTCAGCTAAAACTTCATACACAATATCTGCTTGCGATAAACCAGACTGTGGTCTTGCAGCAGGGTGATTATTAATCATCACACCAATTGCTCGATTTGAACTTTCCTTTTTGCTTTTCAAACCTGTCAGCGGATATGTATATGCCAACTCTTCACTTTCTTGTTGTTCGTTACTGATATTGCTGCTTTGTTGATTTTCATTATTTCCGTTAACCTTTTTTGGATCATCGCTGCATGCTGTTAAAAGAACTGTCATAAAAAGAAAAATAATACTTTTCTTCATACGCCCTCCTATTTCTAAGACCTCTATACCGGTTTTAAATAGTGCTTTCAAAACTTCTCTACTATAATAAACAAGTTTTTTCTTAACCACTGCAGCATTTTCTGAAAATTCCAATTTAACAAATATACTCTTTTATATTTTAACGCATTATTGCTGGAAAGAGTACATTTTTATTTAATACATCATACAATCCTTTTTGTGTAATTCTTATATATGGCAAATGTGTCGCAGAAAAAAATGCTAAAGTATAAATAGGATCCTCATATACAAAACCTAGCTCTTTTATAATTTTAATCAAATCTTTTTCTTTTGTTATTAGATTCATTAATGGTATGTCTGCCATCAATCCTTTTAAGGGAAGAGAAAGTTCTATCAATATCCTTCCATCTTTAATGAGTACAATTCCCCCACCAATCCCCTTTAATCGATTAAAAGCTTTCATCATATCACTTTGATCTTTTCCTAATAAAATAATATTTCCATCGCCTGTATAAGAACTGGCCAATCCACCAATTGCATTAGAAAACCCTTTTAATAAAGTGTTGATTCTCCATTTACCTTGCCTATCTAATAGCATAAAAAAACATTCGTCATGTTCCTCAGATAATTTATTGCCTGATACATTCATTGAAATAGAGTAAGGTTTTGTAATAACTGAATTTTCCAATTTAATTCCAAAAGGCATAGAGAATTGCATATCATTATAACTTAAATCCCAATTGATTTGCATTGGATTTAATCCGCAATCTTTCCACTCAATAGTTGGATATATACCTTCTACTTCCTTTCCATCCCTTTTCACCCACACACCTTTTGCCAATACAGAAATAGGAGTAGGGTTTTCTTTGCTTGTTAAAAAATTAATATTAGCAACTCTGCCTGTTGCAATATTTCCATGAAGATGCTCCAAATGATAGTATTTAGCAATATTAATTGTCGCCATATTATAGGCATCAACCACTGGAACTCCTTTTTTCAAAGCTATGCGAATCAATTGATCGATATGACCTTGTTCATAAAAATAAGAAGGCGAGCCATCTGTTGTTAACATAAATTTATCATATTGATCTATCCCTAAATGATGAATTTCATCTAATAATCTTGGCAAATCCGGACGAATCGAAGAATATCGCAACGAAACCATATATCCTTGAAGCAGGCGGTCAAGCACTTCCTTCCCTATCATTGCTTCGTGGTCAGAATCAACACCTAAAAGCATCATCTTTGCCAATGTTTTTTCAGATGCACCTGGAAAGTGGCCTTCGATTTTCTTACGCATTCTTTTCGTTTCTTGCATCCAGTGCAGCATCATATCATCTCCGGCCAAAAGCTTCGGCCACGCCGTTAATTCTCCTCCTTGCAAAACGGCATCATGTTGAATCCAATTTTTCACATTGCTATGTGAAAATACCATTTCTTCATCCTCTAATTCTGTCTGTGAATCATATCGGCACCACCAGTAAATAGTTGATGGAATCTCTTGCATAAGATCCATTAAAGTAAACGCTTTCTTTTTATCTAAATGCATAGCTAACATAAGGTTATCATTTACTAATGTTGTCGTCCCAAACTGTGATGTATATTGTGCAAGTGTTAGGGGATTATAAATTTGAAAAGGATGCGCATGCGGTTCTATATATCCTGGTACAAGAAGTTGATTTTTACAGTCAACTATTTCAGATTGGTTGATCATTTCTGGCATATCTTTGCCAACATATACAATACGATCTTCTAATATCCATATATTTGCAACTATCCATTTGCGAAGAGTTTGGTTTAAGTAGGTAGCATCTTTGAGAATAATGGTTGGCGATTTTTCACCATTAAGTACAGCAACATGGTTTCTTAAAATTTTGCTTTTCCAGCGATAACGTTGATCTAACATTTATGATTTCCCCCTTTTTGTTTTAGTCTGTTTTATTTTGTTTCACCATTTGTTTTTGTTTATTTTTTAAAATAATCTATTTCTGTTTTTTTACTTTTATGTTTATTTTATATTCAATTTTAATCTATAAAAGGGAATCTTACCAATAATATTCCTTTATTATAGAAATTTTTCATAAAATTTACAAAGGAGAGATTTATTTTGAATCCAAAACCAAATATTAGTTTAATTAATGCATTAATTCGTATTACATGTGGTTTCACTTTCTTAGCGTGGAGCACAGCAAAATTATCAAAAAAGCCTCATAATCAATCCTATTTATGGATAGCTTTACTCGCTGGCATGAAAATTGCAGAGGGTATTGTCCGATATTGTCCACTTGTTGCATTATATGATAAAAAAGAAGAATTTCCTCCAAATAAACAGGTGCATTCTACACAAAATTATAATCACGAAATAAAGAAAAAAAATGATCATGTGGAGGCATCTTCTTCAAAAGAAGTGGCAAAAATAATGGAAGATTTTAATCCAGAGAAAATATTTTCTCCAGAGGATATGAAAAAAGATTAATAAAAAACCAGACTAATTACAAGAGTAATTAGTCTGGTTCTATTTTCATTATGACATAGGGTTTTTAAAACATTACTTTATTGCCTTAAATCCAATATCATGGCGATAAAATATGCCATCGCTGTCTAATTTTTCTAATTGTGCATAGACTTTTGTCTGCGCCTCTTTTAAGGTTCTGCTTTTAGCTGCTACAAGCAGAACACGGCCGCCATCTGTAACGAACTCGCCAGCTTCATTTACATTTGTCCCAGCATGAAAAATAGACACATCTTCCATTTTTTCTAATCCTCTAATTACTGCGCCTTTTTCATAGTCCTCAGGATAACCCTTTGATGCAATTACAACACCAAGCATATCTTCCTCATGCCATTCGATTTCAGGAACTTCTCCATCTAGCACAGCTAGTAATACACTTACCAGATCAGATTTCATTCTAGGAAGAACAACTTGTGTTTCTGGATCTCCAAGCCTCGCATTAAATTCAATTACTTTTGGTCCTTGATCTGTTGCAATTAATCCCGCATATAACACACCTGTAAATGATCTTCCTTCTTGTACAAGCGCCTTAGCAGTTGGCTTTACAACCGTTTCAATTGCTGTTTGAACAATGCTTTCAGAGATATGAGGAACTGGAGAATATGCTCCCATTCCACCAGTATTAGGTCCTTGATCTCCATCAAATGCACGTTTATGATCTTGGGCAATCTCTAAAGGAATAACTGTCTCTCCATTAACAAAAGACATTAACGAAAATTCCTCGCCCGCTAAAAATTCTTCCACAACAATCGTTGCAGATGCACTGCCAAACTTCTCTTCTACTAGCATCTCTTCAATACTTGCTAATGCTTCCTCCAAAGTCAATGCAACTGTTACACCTTTACCTGCGGCTAAACCGTCTGCTTTAATAACAATTGGTGCACCCTTTTCTTGAATATAAGCTTTTGCATCCTCATAATTAGAGAAAGTTGCATAATCTCCTGTAGGAATATCGTACTTTTTCATAA
Organism: Niallia nealsonii; assembly: GCF_002835805.1. Taxonomy (GTDB): domain Bacteria; phylum Bacillota; class Bacilli; order Bacillales; family Cytobacillaceae; genus Niallia; species Niallia nealsonii. Next base: position 90,471 of record NZ_PISE01000007.1, read on the forward strand.
TATCTTTTGCGAAAGATTTGCTGCCTTCGATTTCAGCAGCTTTCTGTCTTGGACCAAATACCTTTAAGCCAGCTGCCTCAAATTTATCTACTACTCCTAGAAGCAAAGGAACTTCCGGACCAACAATCGTTAAATCTACTTTATTTGTTAAAGCAAAATCAACTAATTTTTCTGCTTCCGTTTCTTCAATTGCGATACGTTCTGCCACATCTATCATCCCTACATTTCCAGGTGCTGCAAAAATGGTATCTACTTGATTGCTTTCCTTTATCTTTGTACAAATTGCATGTTCTCTGCCGCCGCGCCCAATAACAAGTACTTTCATCTATTTTCCATCCTCCAGCTTATCCTTAATGTTTGAAATGTCTTACTCCTGTTAAGACCATCGCAATTCCATATTCGTTAGCTTTTTTAATAGAATCTTCATCTCTAATACTTCCGCCTGTTTGAATAATCGCTGTGATTCCAGCTTTAGCAGCAGCTTCTACCGTATCATCCATTGGGAAAAATGCATCCGAAGCAAGAACTGCTCCAACACTTTTTTCACCAGCTTGTTCTAACGCAATTTTCGCTGCGCCAACACGATTCATTTGTCCTGCCCCAATACCTAATGTCATATCTTTATCATTAACAACGATAGCATTCGATTTAACATGTTTTACAATTTTCCAACCGAATTTTAAAGCTTCCCATTCCTCATCTGTTGGTTTCTTTTCTGTCGGAATAGAAATTGTTGCATCGTCTAATGTGTAACAGTCAAAGTCCTGTGTAAGCAATCCGCCTTCAATAGAAGTAAATTTCATTTCTTTTGTATTTAGAGCATCAAAAGGAATTGTCAGCAAACGCAAGTTCTTTTTCCCTTTCAAAATAGTTAATGCTTCTTCAGAGAAAGATGGAGCGATGATAATTTCTAAGAAAATTTCATGAAGTTTTTTCGCTGTTTCAGCATCAACTTCTCTATTTAATGCAATAATGCCGCCAAAAATAGAAACTGGATCTGCTGCAAATGCTTTTGAAAAGGCCGTAAAAATATCAGATCCTGTTCCTACTCCGCAAGGATTGCTATGTTTTATAGCTACTGCTGCAGGTTCTTTAAATTCTTTTACAATTTGAATAGCTGCATCAGCATCATTAATATTATTGTAAGATAATTCTTTGCCATGTAACTGCTTTGCATTTGCTATCGAAAAAGCCGAACCTAGTGGTCTTCGGTAAAACGCTGCTTTTTGATGAGGATTTTCACCATAGCGCAATGATTGTGCTAATTCATAGGTTACTGTTAGTTTCTCCGGCGTACTTTCTTCTGTTAATTCTGTCATATATTGTGCAATCATCGCATCATAGCTAGCTGTATGGCGGAATACCTTTGCAGCAAGTCTGCGTCTTGTGTCAAAGGTTACTTCGTCCTTGCTTTTTAATTCTTTCACAACTGTAGCATAATCGCTAGGATCAACTACTACTGTTACATACTGATGGTTTTTCGCCGAAGCACGAAGCATAGTCGGTCCGCCAATATCAATATTTTCAATCGCATCTTCGACTGTTACATCTGGTTTGGCAATTGTCTCTTGGAAAGGATAAAGATTCACACAAACAATCTGAATTGGATCAATTTTATGTTCATTTAATTGCTCTTGATGACTTGGTTCGTCAAATTTCGCAAGCAAGCCGCCATGAATATATGGATTTAATGTTTTCACTCGGCCTTCTAAAATTTCAGGAAATCCTGTTACATCACTTACACTTAATACAGGAATGCCGCTGTCTTGAATAGCCTTTTTTGTACCGCCCGTTGAAATTAGCTCATATCCTAATTCATGAAGTTCTTTTGCAAAATCTGTAATACCCGTTTTGTCCGATACGCTTATTAACGCCCTTTTTTTCATGTTGTTTTTCCCCCAAAAATTAATATTTAACGCATTTTTGCCAGTTTCATAACATGGAATCGTTAGAGTTCCCTGTTCTTGCTAAATAATGGTTTTAATCGTTTTAGGATAAAGCACATGTTCCAATGCATGAATTTTTTCTTGCAGACTTTCTTTTGTTTCATTAGCTGCAATGCTAATTTCTTGCTGTGCAATAATAGGACCTGTATCCATCCCTTCATCTACATAATGTACGGTTACACCTGTTTGCTGCACTCCTGCTGTTAGTGCTTGTCCAATCGCATCTTTTCCCGGAAACTGCGGAAGTAAGGAAGGATGAATATTGACTATTCTTTGCGAATATGATTTCAAAAGCGTTTCACCAATTAAACGCATATAACCAGCTAATATAATCAGTTCTATCTCATTAGCCTGTAATTCTTTTAATATAGCTTGTTCAAACTCATGTTTACTTACATAGTCACTTGCAGTAAACACAAACGAAGGGATACCATGTTGTTTTGCTCTTTCAATTACGTAAGCTTCCTGTTTGTCACAAACCAATAATCTAATATTTGCCTGTATTTCTTTTTTTTCCACAGCGTCAACGATTGCTTGAAAATTCGATCCACTGCCTGATGCAAAAATAGCAATATTCTTCATTTCATTTCCTCCGCTATTATTTCAAGACGATATTGATTTCTCCGTCTCCTGTCACTTTGCCAATTGTATATGCTTTTTCTCCAATACTAGCAAAATGAGCTAAAGCCTCTTCTTCTACTGCTTGATCTACAGCTACAACCATTCCTGTTCCCATATTAAAGATATTATACATTTCTTGACGCTCTAGTTTTCCAATGGATTGCATTAATTCAAAAACTGCTGGCACTTCCCAGTTGCTTTCATAAAGTTCCATCCCTAATCCATCTTTTAACATTCTTGGGATATTTTCTATGAATCCGCCACCAGTAATATGAGCTAGTCCTTTAATTTCGAATTGCTTTAGTGCAGACAATACAGATTTCACATAAATTTTCGTCGGTTTCAACAATTCTTCTCCTAATGTGCATCCCAATTCATCCACATAATCAGTTAGAGACATTTTTGCTTCCTCTAAAAATAGTTTTCTAACTAATGAATAACCATTGCTGTGAATGCCACTTGAAGCTAGTCCAATCAATACATCCCCAGGCTTGATATTCTCCCCTGTAATCAATTGGTCTTTTTCACAAGCACCAACAGCAAACCCTGCTAAATCATACTCTTCTTCACTATACATCCCAGGCATTTCAGCTGTTTCTCCACCAACTAAGGCACTGCCAGCTTGCTCACAGCCTTCTGCAATTCCTTTAACAATTGCTTCAATTTTTGCTGGCTCTGCTTTTCCACAAGCAATATAATCAAGGAAATAAATTGGTTCTGCTCCTTGTACAACAATATCATTTACACACATTGCCACAGCATCAATTCCAATGGTATCATGTCTGTCCATCATAAATGCAAGCATTAATTTTGTTCCAACACCATCTGTTCCCGAAACTAATACAGGATTTTTCAAATTTAAAACAGATAAATCAAACATACCGCCAAATCCGCCAAGTCCGCCCATAACACCTGGTCTCATTGTTTTCTTTACATGTTTTTTCATTCTTGTTACAGCTTCATATCCTGCTTCAATATTAACTCCTGCCTGTTTATAAGCTTCAGCCATCTTAATCCTCCTATGATTAAAACAAATCCAAATTTCGTATTATTCCATTTTTTGCAGCTAAAAAAACTCTTCCTGCTAGAGTATTTTTTCAAAAGAAAAGCGACATCCTAACATGCCGCTTTTTCTTTTTTCTATAAACCATTCCACCTATTACACTTTTTCATATGGATGCAGTGTCGATGGGTAAATTTCTGTAGGGTATTTTCCTGTAAAGCATGCTAAACAATGCCCTTTTGTTTCCCCTTCATCGGTTCTGCCAATTGCATCAATCATTCCTTCAGTGCTTAAGAATATTAAAGAATCTGCTCCAATTAATTCGCGGAGCTCTTCCACAGAATATTTTGAGGCAATCAGTTCTTCTTTTGTCGATGTATCAATTCCATAGAAACATGGATTTTTAATTGGTGGTGAACTAATTAATACATGCACTTCTGTTGCACCAGCTTCACGAAGCATTGTTACAATTCGTTTGCTTGTAGTACCACGAACGATAGAATCATCCACCATAATAACCCGTTTTCCTTCTACAACACCACGAACAGGGGAAAGTTTCATTTTAACCCCTTGTTCTCTTAATGATTGGGAAGGCTGGATAAATGTTCTTCCTACATAACGGTTTTTAATCAATCCTAATTCATATGGAATACCTGTAGCTTCTGCGTAACCAATCGCTGCAGAAATGCTGGAATCTGGTACCCCTGTTACAACATCTGCCTCTATTGGAGCTTCAATTGCAAGACGTTTCCCAAGGTTTTTGCGGGCTGTGTGAACATTTATGCCATTAATATTGCTGTCAGGTCTGGAAAAATAAACATATTCCATTGTGCACATCGCATTATTAGATGCTACAGAAAACATTTCAGAACGGAAACCATTATCATCAATAATCAATAACTCTCCAGGTAAAACATCACGGATAAATTCAGCACCTACTACATCAAATGCACATGTTTCCGATGCTACTACATAACCATCCCCTAATTTGCCTAAAGAAAGTGGTCTCATTCCATTTGGATCTAGTGCAACCATTAGTTCTGTCTCTGTCATAATTAAGAAAGCATATGCACCTTTCACCATTGTCAGCGCATTTTTCACACGCTCATTAAATGCTTGAAATCCGCCTCTTCTAATTAGATGAGCCACAACTTCTGTATCAGAACTTGTTTGAAAAATGCTGCCTTGTGCTTCTAATTGGCTTTTTAAGCCTGTTGCATTAACTAAATTCCCATTATGAGCAAGTGCCATACTGCCGCTTTGGAAATGAAATAGTAAAGGCTGAACATTCTCATAGCCCCCGCCGCCTGCTGTTGCATAACGCACATGACCAATAGCAGCTTTTCCAGTTAATTCACTCATTGCTTCTGGAGTGAATATTTCTGAAACTAAACCTTCCCCTTTCATTCCTTTTAGCTTTTTTCCATCTGTTGAAACAATGCCTGTACCTTCTTGACCTCGATGCTGCAGGCTATGAAGACCATAATAAGTTACTTGTGCAGCATCTTCATGTCCCCAAACACCAAATACTCCACATTCTTCATTTAAGCCTCTTATTTCAGCAAGCATGGAATTGCTCCTCTCCAGGCAGCTTCTAATGAGTCTACCTGCTCATTAATCAGAATATTTTCCCCTTGGCTAATAGTAAGTGTGGCTGTGTTTGTTACTTCTCCAATTAATTGTGCAGAAACTAGTTGTTCGAATTTTTCTTTGTTTTCAGGTTTCACAGAAAGTAGGAATCTTGATTGTGTCTCACTGAATAATGCTGCAGCTGGTGTTCCATCCACTTTAATATCAGCACCTAATCCTTTAGATCCAAATAAACTTTCAGCAGCTGCAACCGCTAAGCCGCCTTCTGCTAAATCATGCGCTGATTCCACTACACCTGCACGAATTGCTTCTAATACCATAGCTTGATACGCTTTTTCTTTTTCCAAATCTAATTCAGGAGCTTTTCCGAAAATAGAACCTTCTACCATCTTCTGCAGTTCACTTCCGCCAAACTCTTGCTTAGTTTCTCCAAGAAGATAAATAATATCTCCTGATTCTTTAAATGCTTGTGTTGTAATATGGTCTGTATCTTTTATTAAACCAACCATCCCAATTACTGGTGTTGGATAAATTGCTGTTCCATTTGTTTCATTGTATAAAGATACATTTCCACCAATTACTGGTGCATTTAGAGCAAGACATGCTTCACTAATGCCATCTGCTGCTTTTTCAATTTGCCAGAAGATTTCTGGCTTTTCTGGATTACCAAAATTTAAGTTATCTGTAATCGCTAAAGGTTCTCCACCAGAACATATAATATTTCTTGCTGCTTCAGCAACGGCAATTTTTCCGCCTGTTTCTGGATCAAGGTATAGATAACGAGCGTTACAGTCTGTTGTCATCGCTAATGCTTTTTTCGTATCGCGAATGCGAACAACGGCTGCGTCAGAACCAGGAGCTACTACCGTATTTGTGCGAACCATATAATCATATTGATCATAAACCCATTCTTTGCTTGAAATAGTTGGCTGCTTTAATAAATTAGTTAAAGTTTCTCCATAGCTTTCAACGGCAGGAATAACATTTTCCATTTCTTGGAACTCTCGGAAATATTTTGGTTCACTTGATGGCTTATGATAAACTGGAGCATCTTCTGCTAATGCATCAGCAGGAACATTTGCCACTACTTCCCCTTTATGAAGAAGACGAAGCATTTTATCATCTGTTACTACTCCAATTGACACTGCTTCTAAATCGTATTTATAGAAAAGATCTTTTATTTCTTGTTCTCTTCCTTTTTTGACAACAATCAACATACGTTCTTGTGATTCAGAAAGCATCATTTCATATGCTGTCATCCCTGTTTCACGCTGAGGCACTAAATCTAAGTTCATTTCAATTCCAGAACCAGCTTTACTTGCCATTTCTGCACTTGAACTTGCAAGACCTGCTGCTCCCATATCCTGAATTCCTACTAATGCATCTGATTGAATTAATTCTAAACATGCTTCTAACAGCAATTTTTCCATAAATGGATCCCCAACTTGAACTGCTGGACGTTTTTCATCGGAATTCTCTGTTAATTCCTCCGAAGCAAACGTTGCTCCATGGATGCCATCTCGGCCAGTTTTGGCACCAACATACATTACTGTATTACCGACACCATGTGCTTGCCCCTTTTTAATATCTTCATGTTTGATTAATCCTACACACATTGCATTAACAAGTGGGTTGCCAGCATAAGAACTGTCAAATGCTATTTCTCCACCAACTGTTGGAATCCCAATACAGTTTCCATATCCTGCAATCCCTGCTACTACTTCTTTAAATAAATATTTTGTACGTTCATTATCTAATTCACCAAAACGCAAAGAGTTAAGAATAGCAATCGGTCTTGCACCCATAGAGAATACATCACGAATAATTCCGCCTACTCCTGTTGCAGCCCCTTGATATGGTTCAATTGCTGATGGATGGTTGTGGCTTTCAATTTTGAAAGCAACCGCTTGACCATCACCAATATCTACAATTCCCGCTCCTTCTCCAGGACCTTGTAATACTTGTGGACCTGTTGTTGGGAATTTTTTTAGGACAGGTTTTGAATTTTTATAGCTGCAATGTTCAGACCACATAACAGAGAACAATCCAGTCTCTGTATAATTAGGAAGTCGGCCTAGAATTTTCTCCACCATCGCAAATTCTTCGTCCGTTACACCCATCTGTTTGTAAATTTCTTCTGTTTTAATTTGTTCTGGACTTGGCTCAAGCATTAACGACATTTGCTTCCCTCCACTGTTTAACGATTGATTGGAATATTTTCAGACCATCTGCTCCACCTAATAGTTCATCGACAGCTCTTTCAGGGTGTGGCATCATTCCAAGGACATTTCCCTTTTCATTCGTAATTCCTGCAATATTTTCTAAACTTCCGTTTGGATTTATACCATTGTAAGTAAAAATAATTTGATTATTTTCTTGTAATTTAGCAAGTGTTTCCTCATCGCAATAGTAGTTTCCTTCACCATGTGCGATAGGAATAGTTATCACTTCTTCTTCCTTATACACGGAAGAAAACATCGATTGATTGTTTGCTACCTTTAATTCCACAGGACGGCAAATAAATTTTAGACTGTCATTTCTTCTCATAGCACCTGGTAGAAGTCCTGCCTCTAATAAAATTTGAAATCCATTACACACACCCAATACTGGTTTTCCAGCTTCAGCAGCTTTTATAACTTCTTTCATCACATTACTGAATCTTGCAATTGCACCAGTACGCAAATAATCTCCATATGAGAATCCGCCTGGCAGTAGAATTCCGTCAAACCCTTCCAAGCTTTCAGTATCATGCCATACGTATTCTACTTCTTCCCCTAACTCATCCTTAATTGCATGGAACATGTCGACATCACAATTGGATCCTGGAAATACGATTACTGCGAATTTCACAGTGCAACAACCTCCTCAATCTCATAGCTATAGTCTTCAATTACTGTATTAGCTAATAATTTTTCGCACATTTCTTTTACTATTTCATCCACATTTCTTTCTGACTTTTCAATTGTGAGTTCTAAGTATTTACCAATACGTACATCACTTACTTCCTTATACTCTAAAGAATGAAGAGAACCTTTTACAGCATTCCCCTGTGGATCTAATACACTCTCTCTTAATGTGATATATACTTTAACTTTAAACATGTTGTTGTCCCCCTAATCTTGTTAAGATATTCTCATATGCTTCTGTTAAATTTCCTAAATCTCTGCGAAAAACATCTTTATCTAGTTTTTCATTTGTATTTTTATCCCAAAGTCGGCAAGTATCAGGCGATATTTCATCTGCAAGAAGAACCTCACCATTTTTATCTTTCCCAAACTCTAATTTAAAGTCTATTAATTGAATGCCTAATGCTGAGAAAAATTTGCTTAACACGCCGTTTACTTCTAATGCTTTCTTCTTCAGCAACTCAACTTCTTCTGCCTCAGCAAGTTTTAGCTCTTCGATATGGGCCTCGATAATTAGCGGATCGCCTAGTGCATCATCTTTATAATAAAATTCAACAATCGGCTTTGATAACGGTAGTCCCTCTTTTATTCCTAATCTTTTTGAAAAACTGCCTGCTGCAACATTCCTTACAACTACCTCTAATGGAATAATGCTTACTTTTTTAACCAACTGTTCTGTTTCAGAAATTCTTTCCACAAAGTGAGACTGAATTCCTAATTCTTGTAACTTTAAAAATAATAAACTAGTAATTTCATTATTTAAGCGGCCTTTTCCAGTTATATCCGCTTTTTTTTCGCCATTAAAAGCTGTTGCAGAGTCCTTATATTCTAACCAAACAATATTTTCATCATCGGTTCCGTATACTCTTTTTGCTTTTCCTTCATACAATAAAGCTCTCTTTTCCATTTGAAGAGTCTCCTTATCAAAAAAATTAGGGATAAAACGAAAATCTATAAACTCAATTTTAGCATGATTCAAAATTTTTGAACTGCTAGACCTCCCTCATTTGGGAGAGAGTCCAGCATTATTTTTTTTATAGACCAAGACGGGTGAAAATTGTATCAACATGTTTAATATGGAAATGATAATCGAAGCAGTCATCAATTTCTTCTTTTGTCAGCTTAGAAGAAATCAATTCATCTGCATCAACAAGTTCACGGAAAGGAACTTGTTTTTCCCATGATTCCATTGCTCTCGGCTGTACCGTATCATATGCTTCTTCTCTTGTTAAACCTTTGTCAATTAGAGCAAGCAATACACGTTGTGAATAAATTAAACCTAAAGTACGGTCCATATTTCGTTTCATATTTTCCGGATATACAGTTAGATTCTTTACGATATTGCTAAAGCGATTTAACATGTAATTTAGAGCAATCGTTGCATCTGGGATGATAATGCGTTCTGCGGAAGAATGAGAAATATCTCTTTCATGCCATAATGGAACATTTTCATATGCAGTTAGCATATATCCACGAATAACTCTTGCAAGACCAGCCATATTTTCTGAACCGATTGGATTGCGTTTATGCGGCATTGCAGAAGAACCTTTTTGGCCTTTTGCGAAGAATTCTTCTACTTCTCTTGTTTCACTTTTTTGAAGCCCACGAATTTCTACTGCAAACTTTTCAATGGAACTAGCAATTAATGCAAGTGTTGACATATAATCAGCATGGCGATCACGCTGTAATGTTTGTGTTGAAATTGGTGCTGGTTTTAAACCTAATTGTTCACATACATATTGTTCAACAAATGGATCAATATTTGCATAAGTTCCTACTGCACCTGAAATTTTACCGTATTCGATGCCAGCAGCAGCAGCTTTAAATCTTTCTAAATTCCGCTTCATTTCTTCATGCCATAAAGCTAATTTTAAACCAAAAGTAGTTGGTTCTGCGTGTACCCCATGTGTACGTCCCATCATTACGGTATATTTATGCTCTTGTGCCTTATTTTTTAATACTTCAATGAAGCTTTCGATATCCTTTAAAATAATTTCATTCGCCTGTCTAATCAAGTAAGAAAGTGCTGTATCTACAACATCTGTAGAAGTTAACCCATAGTGCACCCATTTTCTTTCTTCCCCAAGCGTCTCTGAAACTGCTCTTGTAAAAGCAACTACGTCATGTCTTGTGTCTTGCTCAATTTCTTGAATTCGGTTGATATCAAAAGAAGCATTTTCACGAATTTTTTTTACATCTTCTTCTGGAATTTCTCCTAGTTTTACCCATGCTTCACATGCAAGTATTTCTACTTCTAGCCATGCTTGAAAACGATTTTGTTCTGTCCAAATATTACCCATTTCTGGTCTTGTGTAACGATCGATCATCTCTTATCCTCCGATTTTTTCTGTCTGTAAATTCCATATGTTAGTATTTTCGATTTCATCTAAAGCAATTTCAACAGATGACCGAAGCAATGTTGCATGCCCCATTTTTCTTTTTTCCTTGGGATCTTCTTTTCCATATAGATGGATTTTCCAATCTTGAAGGTCCCCTATTTTGTTGATAATCTTCTCTTGATGTTCCCCTAAAATATTAACCATTACAGCAGGTCTTAGTAGTCTAGTACTAGCAAGTGGCCAATTGCAGATAGCCCGGATATGCTGTTCAAATTGAGAAGTTTCACAAGCCTCAATTGTATAATGTCCTGAGTTATGTGGTCTTGGAGCCAACTCATTAATATAAATTTCATCGTTTGCTGCTAAGAACATTTCAACAGCCAATGTACCTGTTAAATTTAGAAACTCTGCTAATTTATTCGCTTTTTCAATCGCTAATTCTTTTGCATATTCAGTTATTCTTGCAGGAACAATGGACTCATGTAAAATATTATTGATATGAATATTCTCACTTACAGGAAAAACAGTGTTTTCGCCTTTTTGGCTTCTTGTAACGATAACCGATATTTCTTTCTCAAATGGAATCCAGCTCTCTAATACACAAGGACCATTGTTTAACAGCAATTCCGCCTCTTCAATTTGACTGCTTTCCTTTATAACATATTGGCCTTTTCCATCATAACCTCCACGAGCTGTTTTTAAAACAGCTGGATAGCCTAATTCAGATAAACCTTCTCTAATATCCACAGGCTCTTCAATGATTTTGTATGGAGCTACTTTAACGCCCGCTTGCTCTATAGCCTGTTTTTCTTTGATGCGATCTTGTGTAATTTCCAATAATTCTGATCCTTGAGGCACATTCGCATTTTTTTTCAGCCAATCTAATGCAGCAGCATCGATGTTTTCAAATTCGTACGTAATAACGTCACTTACCTTTGACAGTTCCTGTATTGCAGTAATACTATCATATGCATCGACTATTTTATAATCGGCTACTTGCCCACAAGGAGAATCTTCCACCGGATCTAAGACTGCAATTCGAAAGCCTTGTGCCTTTGCCGCTAGTGCCATCATTCTTCCTAATTGCCCACCGCCAATGATACCAATTGTTTGACCTGGCAGAATCATTGAATTAGACAAGCTCATCACTACTTTCTATAACCTCATTTTTCGTTTTTTCTCTCAATCGATTAAGTTTTTCTGCCAATGCAAGGTCTGTTGTGCCAAGCATTTGTGCTGCCAGCAGTCCCGCATTTATTGCACCTGCTTTGCCAATTGCCACCGTTGCAACTGGTACTCCTCCTGGCATTTGAACAATCGACAATAGAGAATCTAGACCATTTAGCGCTTTTGACTGAACAGGTACACCAATAACCGGCAATGTTGTTTTTGCTGCAACCATACCTGGCAAATGCGCCGCTCCTCCCGCTCCTGCAATAATCACTTTAATGCCTTTATCTCTTGCTTCTTCTGCATATTTAAACATTAAATCAGGAGTTCGATGTGCTGAAACTACTTTTTTCTCATAGCTCACTTCAAGCTGATCTAGAATGTCACATGCATGTTTCATTGTTTCCCAATCTGATTTACTTCCCATGATAACGCCAATTTGAGCTGTCATCTTTTCCCTCCTGATACATAAATTACATATAAAAAGCCCTAGTCAGATGCTTCTACTTATGAGAGAAAGTATCTGTCTAGGGCTAATAGAAAGAAAATAAAAACAAGGTATTTTCTTTCGCCGGCATCATTCACTTTCCCTCATAGTCCTGCAATTTACGGTTGCTGGGTAGAAACTTATGGGCCATATTCCCAATATTATATGAGGGCTATTAAATTTTTAAATTTGTTTTTTTATTTGTTTAGCACTATATCATATTAACAAGCAATTTCATAAATTGTCAATAAGAAAAATCGAACAATTAAACTTTCTTTACATTTAATGTTCGTGATTTACTAATCAATCTTCACTGCTTCAAAAATAATTTTACTTGAAATGGGCTCATATGTTTTTAATCCACTTTTTATTACTTCTTTAAATATAGGCTTTTCTACTCTTTTAATGGGTGTATATCCATCTTTTTTTATACGATCTAAACATTCTATCACGGTTTCATCTTCTTGCACTTCATACTTCATTTTTTGAGCCATGAAATAATTTTCCTTTCTTAACACTTTTTACCCAAAAGCCCCCGTATATAGTTTTTGGTTCGTATGCAATAATAAATGCTTTTGGGTCAATTTTTTTTATTGTTTCATATAAACGGAGTTCATATTTTCTAGGAGTTAAAATTTGCAGAGCCATTCGATCCCCTTCTAAGCCGTGTGCAGCCCAATTTGTCACACCATAACCTTGTTCTCTTAACGCTTTAGGCAAATCATGATCATAAGCATTTGTAATAACATTTGCAGTTATATAACCCAATGCTAATTTTTCTTCTATTTTCATGCCTACAATTACTCCAATTGCATAACCTACTGCATAAGCTATTAAGTTTTGGATTTGATCTAGGTTATCTAATACTAACCCCAATCCTATTACATAAATAACCACTTCTACAGCGCTTAATGCTGCCGCTAAATATCTTTGTCCCTTTAAAGTTAAAATCATTCTGATTGTGAAAAAAGATACGTAAACAATATTGATAAGCAGTATAATTATAACCATTGTAACACTATTTGCTAACAATTAATTCACTTCCATTTCCTCTTTAATATTGCTATTTTAAATAGTATGTAAGAAAGGCCAGCAGGCATTACTATTATAATTGCCTATAGATAAGGAAGTAAACATTGGAAGGGGCTGATTGTGGAAAATCTCTAAAAAATGAAAGAGGGATCTTTATAGGCTTTCTAAGCAATTGTACTTTAATTTCAAAAAAATAGTATTGAGGCTATTTATGTACCTTTTTTATCTAATACTTTTTGTACCTAACTCCCTCCTTAACTTCATTCACAGAATCATTGTAAAACGTTTATCATTATTTCAGATACCATGCATTTTCATTATTATATGCGTCTTTTATACTCTTTATCAAATCATTACGGAATGATAGCAACATACTATTATTTCTTTTCAGTTTTTATAAATGCAACATTTTTGTAACTGCCGATTTTTCCGTTAACCTCGCTTCTAGCTTTATAAAAAAGGCTGCTTGATCCCTTTATTTTGTCAGCTGTATCAGTAAAATCTCTTTTCTACGTTTTGTTTTACATCCTCGAACTTCCAAGGAGCATATCAATAAAACTGATCGCCTAGAATGTTGGGATTTCCTATAATTTCGCCTTAAAGCATAGCATAGTAATTAACGCTTTTTATTTATCACGCATTAACGGGTCTTTTCGCTCCCCACCTAAGGGATGATAAGAGAAAATGAGAAACCTAGGTGGGTAGAAGCTTTCTGAGTAAAGGTCTGATTGGCTTAATAACAACCATTGAGGGACGTGAAAAATCCTCAATGATGGAAGTTTTAATTTTTATAAATATTTTAATTATTTATAAAAATCTACAAAAAAAGAGTTAAAAACAATTATGTTTTTAACTCTTTTTTTGCCTGGCGACGTCCTACTCTCACAGGGGGAGAGCCCCCAACTACCATCGGCGCTGAGAAGCTTAACTTCCGTGTTCGGTATGGGAACGGGTGTGACCTTCTCGCTATCGCCACCAGACTATTTATTTGTTTAGAGAGTTATTCCCTCAAAACTAGATTATGTGTAAGAAGAAAGAATGAGTAATCATTTGTTTTGTCCAGCTGCAGAAGCCAAATCGTACGGCTGTTTCACTCACTCGTACGAAGTCAAAGAACGACTTCTTCTTGCGAGTTCCAACATCCTATCGATTTAAGCGGGCTTCTTCCGCTTTTCTTTTAGTTAAGTCCTCGAT
>NZ_PISE01000065.1 GCF_002835805.1 Niallia nealsonii
ATTATTTGCTGCTTTTTTATTTAGGTAATTTAGTGGCGAGAAAGAGAAGGCAAAAATTAATGATAAAAAACTGCAACAACACAGCGAATTTTTCTTAGATGGAGGGGTTTCTATTTTTCGTAAAAGGAATATTTTTACTAAGTTTAAAAAAAATGAATAAATATCAGTTTTTTATCAAAAAATAAGTTTTAAAAATTTTTTTAGAAAAATGTATATATTTCTTATTATCTGTTCAGAATGATTGCTGAGGTGATGATAAAATGAGAGAGGAAGAAAACAAACGTACTTCTCCAGATTCAAAAGTGAAACGCTTCTTTAAAAAGCGTTGGGCGTTTCCAGCCGTGTATATTGCAAGTGCAGCAATTATTTTGTCAGGTGTTCTTTGGTATCAAAATAGTGCATCAGATAGTGATGATTTTAAGTATGATGCAACTAACAACCCAACAAAGCAAATAGATGATCCAGGAATGCCTGTCAGCAAGGAATTTGAAAACTTTACTTGGCCAGTAGCAGATCCAGAAGCAGTAGAGACACAAAAACAATTCTACGATAATGCAGTAAGCCAGGAAGAACAAGTAGATGCATTAGTATTCTACGATAATATGTATCAACCTAATACTGGTATTGATTTAAAAATGAAAGACAATAGTGAATTTGATGTTGTGGCATCTTTAAGCGGTACAGTAACAAATGTAACAACGGACTCTGTGTTAGGCAATACAATTGTATTAGATCATGGCGATGGCATTAAAACAGTTTATCAATCTGTAAAAGATATTCAAGTGGAAAAAGGTGACCAAGTAGAAAAAGGTGACCCACTTGCAACAAGCGGTCAAAGCCAATTTAATAAAGAAGCCGGTGTACATGTACATTTCGAAATTCGTAAAAATGATGTAGCGGTTAATCCAGTTGATTACTTTGATAAATCTTTAAGTGCTTTACAAAGTGATGAAACAGTAGGCGCTAGTGCAGAAACAGAGGAAAATGCAACAATTGATGAAAATAGCACGGAATCTAATAAAGAGGATTCTGCTGTAGAAGAAAATAGCACAGAATCTAATAAAGAGGATTCTTCCGTAGAGAAAAAATCAACTGATTCAAAAGAATCTACAACAGATGAGTCTACTGATAAAGAAGAAACAAATACAGAAAGCAGCCTTTCATCAGATCCAAACGCATAAAACTAAAAATGGCCTAATCCCTTTCAAAAATAGAATTGTGTGGATTAGGCTATTTTATTTGCAAAATTTTTAATTTGAAGTGCTAGAGTGTGGCGGCTTTAATAGAGAAAATATTTTTCAGATCATTGGCCACTCTCTCGCCGCATTTTGCTGATAGAAACTAGCCTGCGAAAATCCAGATTGAAGTTTCACTTTATTTGATAGTTCTTTAAGGATTCTCCTTCGATTTGCTACTTTAAGTCTATTAATTGGAAAGGTTAAATGTGGTTATTTATTCCTGTTTTCTAATCCCAAAAAGTATACTCCACAATTCTTTGAATTAAAGGGAAAATGGACAAATTTCTCGGGAAATAAAAATAAAAAAATCGAAAAAAGCAAAAATATGTTGAAATTGGCAGAGCCGGCTTGTTTTTTGCAGAGAAGGAACTTTTGAGAAAGGTAAAAAACACCTAAAGTAACTTTAGATGTTTTTTCTATTGAATATCCATATTTACAGCTTGAGTTTTTTTTCTCCGATTCCATTCATGTAAGATGCGTAATATGGTTAAAAATAATACCGTAACTCCTGTGAAAATATATAGACTGAGCATTACTGGGCTTTCACTATCAGATCCAATAAGAACACCATGAAATAAAGAAGAATAAAAGGCGGGAAATGATAGGAAATGAATGGTTTTCCATGCTTTTTTTCCAAGCCTTTTAATAAAATCAGTCGATAAAATTAATAATAACAATCCATAAAAAGCAAATATTCCTAAGCATAATGAAACGGCATTGTGCTTTACAGTAAATGGAACTAAAATATTAATAAGGGTATAAGAGGTATATTCCTTTTCAAATAATAAAACAATACCGTGCACCATACCGAACAATAAAGCAAACCAGCCTGTTGCTTCATGGGCAGTTAAAACAGTTTGATTGTAACGTTTAGGCATTAGCGGCAGTTTATAGGAAATGCCTGTAATCATCGATATAAATAATAGTAAATAGGCTGTAATAGCGGCCCCTCGTGTTACATTCCAAACACTGAAAAAAGTGCTTAATTCATCTAACATACTAATGAACCTCCTTTTATAAAATAGCTAAGGTCACCATCAGAAACAACCTCTCTCCTTTTAGTTAAGGCAATAGCTGCAAGTGGCTTATGGAATTTACTTAGCATAGACAGACCATCTTGCCATCCCAAAATCAGCATGCATTTGGCTAAAACCTCTGCCTCCGTTAATGTTGGTGCCATAACAGAAACTTGTTGTAAATCAGAATAGCATGGCAGAGAAGTTCGAGGATCAAGGATGTGATGATAGGTGTTTCCCTCTAAAGAATGCCATCTTCGTTTTATAATAGAGCTGGTTGCAATTCCAGCATCAGTGGTTAGTTCAAAGGAACAGATGGAAGCATTTTTATGGCAAGGATGCTCTAAGCGGATTTTTTGTTTTTTTCCCCATGCAACAATATCTCCTCCTGCTGCAAGAACACCCGATTTATAGCCATCTTGTTTGAGAACCTCTTTGATGCATTGTGCAGTCCAGCCTTTTGCAATTCCCCCTAAATCAATATACATGTTATCTTCTATGGTGATGCTTTTCATCCCAATATGAAAACTAATACTTTTGTTGTTTTTTTGAAAATCACATAATTTTTCAGAATTTATATTTATCGGTTTTATTTTTTCAAAACTACGGTCATATCCAAGGGAAGAGATTTGTTTTCCTAAATAGGGATTAAATAATCCATTTGTTTTCTCGTAATATAAATGGGCAATTGCAACTGCTTCAAATAAAATAGGGCTGCACATAAAAGGTATTTGAAAGGAATGATTAAGCTGAGAAAGTTCGCTAGATGAATGGAAACGAGATAGTGTCTGCTCTGATTTGCGAAAAAGCTTTTCTACTTTAGATTGAGTATTTTTTGGCAAATCAAATGCTTGTATGGTGGTATTCATACACGAAAATTCATACATGATTATCAACTCCTTTGCTTAATATGTGTATTTTCTTCCTATAAAGCATGATTAGATAAGTTTTCTTAATCACTAGCAAAGCTTGTATCAAGAGGCTCCTCCAGTGATTTCTCCTCCTTGACCTTGTTCAAAGCTGTTTTGTCCTTCGTTATTTTGCCCATTGGTTGGTCCATTAGGCTGTTGTTGGCTAAAGGAATCTTGTGTTCCGTTTCCTCCTGAACTGTTTTCGTTATTAGAGCTGTTTGAATCATTTCCCTCATAATCACCTGCCCAAGAATCGCTGCTGTTGGAGGATTGACTATTTTGCCCAGAGTCTCCCGATTCTGACCCTGACCCAGATGAAGGGGTTTCGTTGCTGCTATTATCATCTGAAAAAGGATTCTGTGTATTTGGCATTGTCTGTTCTGTCTGGGTGTTGCTATTATTCATAGAAGCTACTTCTTCGTTTGTAATCGTATTCGATTTATTTAAGAGTCCTACAAATCCAGTAAATGCTGCTACACTTGATAATCCGATAAGCCATTTTGTTTTTTTATTTTTTTTCATATAAATTTCTAACCTCATTTCCTTTATAAATTTTAGGGAAGCATTAAGTTTGTGATGTTGTCATTTTAAAATAGAAAGCTTAATTAAAGCTTAATAAAGGATGAAGAAGTTTGAGGAAAATCACGGATGAAGCAGAATATTGCTTTTTTTTATATATAAATAAAAGAATTTTTAAAAAAATCAAGAAATAACTTGTCCTTATTCACATTTTTGTGCATAAAGTCTTACCCAAGCTAATAAACTGTTACAAACCTTACAAAGATGAAGTTTGGAGTGAGGAATCGTTTACAGCCAATGGATATGTAGTTGAGGACATGATTAATCACAATAAGTACAGAAAGTAACTGTGAGCTTTCTGCCGCATGGAAAAGTGTAATATTTATTAGCATGAAAGGAAACGTGCGGGATGAAGAATTTCGATGAAGCGAAAAGCGAGTCTCATTTCACACTTCTCACATCCAATTTAGGGAGGGCGAGTGGTGTGCACGATTACATCAAAGAGAGAACTATCAAGATTGGAAAGTATATCGTGGAGACGAGAAAAACAGTTCGCGTTATTGCGAAGGAGTTTGGCGTATCCAAAAGTACAGTCCATAAAGATTTAACAGAAAGGCTTCCTGAAATTAATCCGGATTTAGCAAATGAAGTAAAGGAAATACTTGATTACCATAAATCTATCCGGCATCTTAGAGGTGGAGAAGCAACAAAAATGAAATATAAGAAGGAAGAATTAGAAGGGGAGACTGTGTAATAAAGTCGAGAAGAATGGATAAAAATGAACAAAGAGAATCATCCTAAATACTCTATCGGTAGAATATTTAGTCTATCGATAGAGTATATAATACATAATTATTCAACTTTTTAAATCGTGCGAGATAGCTCGATTTTTTTTGCATCAGCAATTTTTATAATCCAAAAGTACGAACGATTTTTGCATTTTATAAGACTATAAGAAAAAACCGAGGAAATTGCTCTAATTATTGACAAAAAGTTACTTCTTTAAGCCTGGTTATGATAAAATAAAAAATTGGAGCAGGTCAAATAAATACTATGCATAAACGTAAGAATTATGCAAATTAACTTCTAGAATTATACAGTAAATGAATAAAACAATGTTGTATTATAGATAGAACGATTGTTATGGAAAAAAATGTTTTTTCATGTAATTAATTGGTGTAGAAATGTGTAGCAGATCTTGCATACAAATGTATTTTTGAAATATAAACTAAAAGACTTTATTTAATCCTAAAAAGAATCAATCTTAATATAAGAGGCGCTGTTTTGTTTCAATAAAAGTATGCTAAACGCACAACTAGCTTATAAAAGACATAAAAAAACAAAGATATGGATGATGAAAATAATTAGGAAAAAAGGCAGGAGGAAAAAGGATGTTTGCTAGAGATATCGGGATAGATTTAGGAACAGCAAATGTATTAATACATGTAAAAGGCCGGGGAATTGTTTTAAATGAACCATCTGTAGTGGCCCTTGATAGAAATACAGGAAGAGTATTAGCTGTTGGAGAAGAGGCACGCAAGATGGTTGGACGAACTCCAGGAAATATTGTGGCAATACGCCCATTAAAAGACGGAGTAATTGCTGATTTTGATGTAACAGAAGCAATGCTAAAACATTTTATTAATAAATTAAATGTTAAAGGTTTTTTATCTAAGCCTAAAATTTTAATTTGCTGCCCTACAAATATTACAAGTGTAGAACAAAAGGCGATTAAAGAAGCAGCAGAAAAAAGTGGCGGGAAAAAGATTTACTTAGAAGAAGAACCGAAAGTTGCAGCAATCGGTGCTGGAATGGATATTTTTCAGCCAAGCGGAAATATGGTAGTGGATATCGGTGGGGGCACAACAGATGTTGCTGTGTTATCAATGGGAGATATCGTTACTTCTTCAAGTATTAAAATGGCCGGAGATAATTTTGATAATGAAATTCTTCATTATGTTAAAAAACAATATAAATTGTTAATTGGTGAGCGTACAGCAGAAAATATTAAAATTGGCATTGGCACCGTTTTTCCAGGAGGAAGAAATGAAGAAATGGATATTCGTGGCCGTGATATGGTATCAGGTCTGCCAAGAACAATTAAAGTAAAGTCAGAGGAAATTGAACAAGCGTTAAGAGAATCTGTTGCTGTTATTGTTCAAGCTGCAAAAAGTGTTCTAGAAAGAACTCCTCCAGAATTGTCCGCAGATATTATTGATAGAGGAGTTATTTTAACTGGTGGTGGAGCATTGCTGCATGGCATCGACCAACTTTTGGCTGAAGAATTGAAAGTGCCTGTATTAGTAGCAGAA
Source organism: Niallia nealsonii (assembly GCF_002835805.1). Taxonomy (GTDB): domain Bacteria; phylum Bacillota; class Bacilli; order Bacillales; family Cytobacillaceae; genus Niallia; species Niallia nealsonii. The sequence goes on from NZ_PISE01000065.1 coordinate 5,997, forward strand.
AATCCAATGGATTGTGTAGCGATTGGGACAGGCATTATGTTAGATAATATCGATAAGTTGCCGAAAAGAAAGCTAGGATAAGAAAATACGCCATACACATTTTATACCCATTAGAGAATAGAATAAACAAAAAAGGTCAATGATCAAGGGATAGAAGTTCCCAAGAGAATGACCTTTTTTATTATAAAATTTATTTTATTAAAATTATATTTTTAAATATAGATGGAAATGGTTGTTTAATTTGTAATAGATTATCTGGTTTCCACTAATTCATCGCGAATTTCACCAACAATTTCTTCTAATATATCCTCCATTGTTACAAGACCTACTGTTTGACCATCTTCGCCTTTTACAATAGCTATATGCATATGGCTTTGCTGCATTTTTAATAACGCATCTTTAATGGGAGATGTTTCTAAAAAGCTAGGTAATGTATGAATAAATTGCTGCATTTTTACTTCTCTTCCTGCTACAACATTCGTAAGCATTTCTTTTGTATTAATAAAGCCTATAAAATCATCTGTATGAGAATTCAAAGTAATTGGATACCTTGTATATTCATATTGGTCTAATACTGTAATCATTTCATCAAAAGTTATGACCTTTGTTAACGAAACAATTTTTTCTTTAGAGATCATAATATCTTTTAGAATGCGTTCATCAAATGCAAAAATATTTTCTAAATATTCCAGCTCAGTTTGATTGATTTCTCCGCTTTCGTAACTTTGGGTTACGATTAATTTTAACTCTTCTTCTGAATGGACAGTCTCATGACCTGCTGGTTTAACTCCAAAAGCACGAAGAAGACCACGAGAAGAACCATTTAGTGCTGTAATAAATGGATACATCACTTTTCCAAACCAGTATAGCGGAGGTGATAATAATAAGGTCATTTTTTCAGCAAATTGAATAGCAAGCGTTTTAGGAGCTAACTCGCCAATAACCACATGCAAAAACGTTACAATGGCAAGTGCAATCCCGTAGGAAAGGACAGTAGATAATGCTTCTGGTATGCTAAATCTTTCAAATAAAGGATGAAGCATCTTCTCTACCGTGGGTTCTCCTAAAGCACCAAGTATTAAAGCAGTGATAGTAATACCTAATTGACATGCTGATAAGTAATAGTCTAAATCACTGGCAACCTTTTTAGCTATAATTGCTTTTTTATTTCCTTCAGCAATTAATTGATCAATTCTTGACATTCTTACCTTTAAAATAGCAAATTCTGCTCCAACAAAAAAAGCAGTTAACCCGATAAATATGGCTATTAAAAACAAGTTTAAAACAATTAATCCGTCCAATTCATACTCCCCTATTTAAAAGATTTTCCATTCAACTATAAAGTGAAACTTCAATCAGTGGGGGTTTTCTTCATCCTCCACTGATTGTTAGTTGAACCAATCAGGCTTTTACGGGCAGTTATCCCCACCTAGATTTCTCGTTTTTTCTTACAATCTTGAGGTGTGGATGTTACTGCTCGTTAATGCGTGATAAATTATTGAGGAAGAACATCCTTTACATTATCTTTCATCACAGGTTGAGTTAAAACAACCTGCTTGATTTGGTAATTGTCCATTTCTGTTACCGTCCATAAATGATTCTCGTCTTCTACTTGATCATCCAGTTGCACAGTATCAATTAATTGATACTGAATCCAGCCACCGATAGTATCGATATTATCCTTTTCTTCGAATATAAAGCCAAAGCGCTCTTCTAGATCACTTAATAGAACAAGACCATTGATGGAATATTGATTATCTCCAATTTTCTGGATATCTGCTACTTCATCAGAATCAAACTCATCTCTAATTTCGCCAACAATTTCTTCTAAAATATCTTCTATAGTAAGAAGACCCGCAGTTCCTCCGTATTCGTCGATAACTAATACCATATGAACTCTTTTTTGTTGCATTTTCAATAATGCATCTTGGATTCGAGTTGTTTCAAGCACGGCTGGAAGGTCACGAACAAACTCTGTTAATTTATGATCTCTTCCTGAAGCCATACTGGTAAGCATTTTTTTTACATTTATCATTCCGACAATTTTGTCTTTGTCTCCATCAATAGTTACAGGATAGCGAGTATAGTTATATTCATCTAAAACACGGACAAGTTCATCGTATGGCATATGTTGATCCAAGGTAATAAAGGAAGTTCTGGGAACCATGATATCTTTTGCAACACGTTCATCAAAGGAGAATACATTCTCCATATATTCAAGTTCTGTTTGATTCAGTTCGCCACCTTGAAAACTTTGTGCCATAACAATTTTCAATTCTTCTTCAGAATAAGCATGTTCATGACCTACAGGTTTTACTCCGAAAGCTTGAAGAATGATGCGTGAAGCACCATTTAATGCCCAAATAAAAGGATACATAATCTTGCCAAACCAATATAGTGGCGCAGAAAGCATCAGTGCTAACTTTTCAGAGAATTGAAGAGCTAATGTTTTTGGAGCCATTTCTCCAACAACTACATGAAGAAAAGTTACTAGAATAAAAGCAATAGCGTATGATGCTATTGATGATATTGCTTCAGATACATGGAAATAATTAAATAGGGGATATAATAAACGTTCTACAGCAGGTTTACCCAGCGCGCCAAGTCCAAGTGCAGTAACAGTAATACCTAATTGACAGGCAGAGAGGTAATAGTCTAAATCACTCGCAACTTTTTTAGCCATAACTGCTTTTTTGTTTCCTTCAGCAATTAACTGATCAATCCTTGACATACGGATTTTCACAACTGCAAATTCAGATCCAACAAAAAATGCGGTAAGTATGATCAGAACGGCAAGCAAGAATAAATTTGTAATGGTAATAATGTCCAATTATTTCCCTCGATAAGAGGGATTCACCTCCAAAAAATAATTATAGTAGTGTCATTAGAGTCATGATAGCTGATAAGTTAGGTTCAATTCTGTTATAAACCCGTATTTTTTCTTCTTGTGAAACATGTTTAAGTTTTTCTTCCAATATAGAAAGTTTTTTTTGCAGACAATGTATTTCATCTTGAACATCACTTATAATAGGTTCTATTTCCATCGGTACATTAGATTTTAATGCTTGTTTTATTTCTTGAATGGACATCCTTTGTTGTTTTAAAAGTTTTATTCTTTCTAGTGTATGAATCACATCTTCTGAATAAAGACGGTAATTTGAGGAAGATCTTTGCGTCTCTAATAACCCATTTTGCGTATAATAATCTATTGTCCTTACTGATAATTCACTTAATTCTGCCACTTTGCCAATGCGCAATAATGCCTTCCCAATGTCGTTCACTCCTTAAGAAAATTTATATAATTAAGAATATAGCACAATAAAGGCTAAACCGTACAGTAAGACGTTTTGGTTTTTTGTAAATGAGTAATGTAAGACGTAAATATAAAGTATTCTATTGTAAATAGAATAAATAAAATAGTGAGCAAATAGTTATGTTTTAAAATGGAAAAAATTAATAATGTTTTTTATATTTTTTCCAAAAAATAATGCTGTTTTATCTAGTTATTTTTTTTATAATAGGTATATGTGAAAGTTCGACATATTTCTTAAAAATAATGATAGTTTGAGAAGAAATGGGAGATAAATTATGTTTAAGGGTTTTTATACAGCAGCTTCTGGAATGCTCACACAACAAAGAAAAACAGAAATGTTGACCAATAATGTAGCGAACAGCAATACTCCTGGTTTTAAAGAAGATCGTGCCAGCATTCGTACGTTTCCTGAATTATTGCAGAAAAGTGTAGAAAAATCTCTCTCAGGAGCAACGAAAAGAAGTGAAATTGGCTCATTAGCGACGGGCGTATATATGCAGGAAGCAATACCTAATTTTGTTCAAGGAGATATGAGGGATACGGGCTTAAAAACAGATATGGCGTTAATTGATACAGATGTTCCTGGCAATGAAGATAATAAAAAGGGATCCATTTTCTTTAATGTGCAAAATGCAGACGGAGATATGCGCTATACAAGAAATGGAAACTTTACTTTGAATAGTCAAGGTATTCTGACCGCTTCAAATGGTTATAGCGTCTTGGATGATAATAATAATCCTATACAGCTTTCAAATGATAATTTTACTGTTTCTGATGATGGTGTAATAACTGGGAGCAATGGGGAAACATTTCGCTTAGGGATAAGTTATACCGATAATCCACAAATGCTAACAAAAGAAGGCGATGGATTATATAGGCAAGAAGATGGAATGGACCTTGATGATGCTTATACAGCGAATGGGGTAGAGTTTCAAGTAAAGCAAGGATATTTGGAAAGCTCCAATGTAGATACATCCAAATCTATGACAGAAATGATGACAGCCTATCGATCCTTTGAGGCAAATCAGAAAATATTGCAAGCATATGACCAAAGTATGGAAAAAGCTGCAAATGAAATAGGCAAGATTTAATCTTAGGTTAATACCCATAAGGGGGATACGATGAATAGAGTAATGCTTACAGCGACTAATACACTAACACAGCTACAGCAGCAAATGGATAGCATAAGCAATAATATTGCCAATATAGATACAAATGGATATAAAACACAAAGCACAACATTTACTGATCTTTTGACACAACAGTTTAATAATCAAAAAGATGCAGAGAAAGAAGTAAATCGTTTAACTCCTAATGGAATTAGACAAGGTGTAGGTGCAAAATTAGCGCAAACTCAAACAGTAATGACGCAAGGATCCATTACAACATCTGATCGATCTTTAGATACAGCCTTTACAAAAGAAGGGCAGCTGTATCGTGTACAGATAAACAATGGAGATACAAACGAAGTTCAATATACAAGAGATGGAGCGTTTTATTTATCTCCAGTATCAGATACGGAGAATATGCTGGTGACAAAAGAGGGGTATTCTGTTTTAGATGAAAATGATAACCCAATTATCCTTAGCAATAAGGTAAAGGATTATCACATTTCTTCCACAGGAACTTTAACTGCTGATCTAAACGGCGGAGAAGAGCAAAGCATTAATTTAGGAGTCTCTTACGCAAACCTTCCCCAACTTCTCGAAAAAAGGGGAAACAATTTATATGGGATAGCAGCAACTGCTGGGAATGCAAATGAAATCTTGACCAATTTAGATGGAAATTTACGAGAGCAAATTGCTATTCAACAAAATGCATCAGAAAAATCGAATGTTGATATGAGCAGCGAAATGGTAAATCTTATGGCTACACAACGTGCCTATCAATTTCAGTCCAGATCTATAACAATGGCAGATCAAATGATGGGGCTTGTTAACGGTATACGTTAAAGAAAAATACAATATCTAGAGTGTTTTTTATCCCTATTTAATGGGCTTGTGACCCCCATTTCTAAATCAGGAGAGGAAAACCCCCACTGATTGAAAGATTCACTTTATCTACATTTGTTTGTTAGCAAAATCAGTTGTGGCGGACAGTTTTTGAGGAAATCTATATTAATGATTAGAGTAGACAAAATCTTTATTCGTGAAGAAAAAAGGTTTTTTACGGACTAAGAATTCAGAAAAATTTTTATAGACATCAAAGAGAAAAGCTATGGGAGTTACTGTCCGTTAAAACGGCACAAAGGAGAATCGATATAATATGGCTGCAAGTCAAGAACTTGTTAAAACAAGGGAAGAGCTTATCGAAGAAAAAAGTAATCAGCAGGAAAAAATAAATAAAAATGCCGATTCGCTTACAAAAGTTAGAGTTCGCCTTATTCCTATATGGATGCGTCTTATTATTATTACTGTTTTATTAGCATTAAGTGTTACTTTAGGAGCAATTATAGGATATAGTGTGTTAGGCAGTGGAAAAGTTTCCGATACTTTTAGTAAGGAAACTTGGACGCATATTATTGATTTAGTAAATAAAAAATAGCAATATAGCGTTGTGAGAAGGGAAGGTAATAAATTCCCTTCCTTTTTTATATTCTTTTTTAGTACAATAATATAGAACTACATATTAAGAGGAGGTCATGAAATGCTTGATATTAATCAAATAAAAGAAATTATTCCCCATCGATATCCGTTTTTGTTAGTAGATCGAATTTTAGAGGTGGAGGAAGGAAAAAAAGCAGTCGGCATTAAAAATGTATCTGCAAATGAAGAATATTTTAATGGACATTTTCCAGATTTCCCTGTAATGCCAGGTGTTTTAATTGTAGAAGCATTAGCACAGGTAGGTGCAGTGGCGATGCTAATTAAAGAAGAAAATAAAGGAAGACTTGCCTTTTTTGCAGGAGTAGATAACTGTCGATTTAAAAAACAAGTATATCCTGGCGATCAGCTTCGTTTGGAAGTGGAAATGACCAGAGTTAGAGGGAAGATTGGCAAAGGTAAATGTGTGGCGACGGTTGATGGAGAAATTGCATGTGAAGCAGAAATTATGTTTGCTTTAGGAGATAAGAAAGAAGAATAATCATGTTTGATTAATGGGATTATACATTCTGTCAAAAGTAAAAAGCAATAGCCTGCTTATTCTTATTAGTTAATTTTTGGGATTTTCTTGTTGTAGGTAATAATCTCTTTTTCTTGGATATGCTAATAGTTGACCAAAAGTGAAGGTCAGCAAAAATACTACTAAGAAGAGAGGTTCTATCATGACAAGTAAATGGTTAAAAATCTTAGGATGTTCTTTGTTGTCTGCAATGTTTCTTGCTGGATGTGGGGATGATGATCAAAACCCAGCTCCGGAGGATGATACGACCATTGAGGATACAGATATTGACGATAACGATGTAGATACAGATCTGGATAATGATAATGTCCCTGATTCATCTGATCAAAATACGGACAATGATGGGGATGCTACAATCGACAATAATGACCCTGGTGAAGATATCATTGAAGACAAAAATGATGTAGAAGACAAAGATAATTTAGACGAATAAGCATCACAGAAGGTCTATGCCCTTTTGAGGATTCATTTTTGCTCTATATGTGATGAGATAAAGATGGGGCTTTCCAATAAGCTTTTTTTGCTATTGGTTGCCCCTTTTATCACATATTACCGGGCTTTTAGTCCCCGTCTAAGGGGGGATAGAAGAAAATGAGAATAGAAACTTGCCCATAAAAGCCTGATTGAAATTTTGCTTTATATTCAAGCATGCTAACATATTAATTTTGTTTTTAAGGGTATTGTCTTTTTAGGATAGATCTGTCCCTTTTTTATGCTGGTTTAATTTTTTTCCAAAAAAGCTTGTGGTTTACTTTGCATTAGTTCTTTAAATTTAATAGATAATTCTTCTCCAGCAAATCCCTCTCTCAGTAAATAATCAAGCAGTAATTCTGCGTAATCAATGCGATCTCTCTTTAAATTTCCCTCTAATAGAATGCTTGCTGTATTATTAAATACTTGAATCGAAAGAATTTCTACTTCAAAAGGCGCAGGGTCATTTTCTTTTTTTGTAATAACAGCATGTACAAGCATTTTTCCTTTTTGCATTTTTCTTTTTTTAAAAAAATCTATATATTCATGTGTTGTATACATTTCTAGAAGCCACTTGCTTTTTTCATCTTCTTTGTTAATGATAAGGCCATCCACAAGGTCAATTGGAATTATCTTATCTGCGAGCAAAACTTGAACAGATATTAATTTAAAAGTCTTCAAAAAATGCCCTCCTAGAGTATAATGACTTATATTTACTACAATTATACAGTACATTGGATGAACAAAAAATGAAAGCCCCTGCCAAAAGAGAAAAGGAAGGGGCTTAATGAACATTAGGATAATGAGACAAGATCTTTTAACTCATCTGTCGATAGTTCTGTTATCCAATTTTCATTTTGGATTATTTGATCATTTAATGATTGTTTTTTCTCGAGCATTGCATCAATCTTTTCTTCTAATGTTCCTGTGCAAATCATTTTATGGACATGTACAAATTTAGTTTGGCCGATACGATAAGCTCGGTCTGTTGCTTGGTTTTCTACAGCAGGATTCCACCAGCGATCATAATGGATCACATGATTAGCAGCTGTTAAGTTTAAACCAGTTCCACCTGCTTTTAATGACAGTAGAAAAATGGGGAATTCATTTTCCTGAAATTGTTGAATTAGTTTATCCCGTGTATTTTTTGGGACACTTCCATTCAAAAAAGGTACATCAATATTGAATTTCTTTTTAATCATTTGCTGAATCATGGCACCCATATCAATATATTGAGTAAAGATTAAACAACTTTCATTTCGTTCGATAATTGCTTCCGTTAATTCTGCAAGTTTTTCCATTTTTACAGAACGAGAGAGCAAGTCGGTTGGTTTTTCTTCTTTTAAGTAAAGGCTTGGATGGTTGCATAATTGTTTTAGTCTACTCAGCATCTGTAATACTAGTCCTTTTCGCTCAAATCCGGATAATTGTTCAATTCTCGCAAAAGTATCATGAATCAGCTGTTCGTAGAGTGCTGCCTGTTCAGCAGTTAACGGACAATATTCCTTTTGCTCTTGTTTATCCGGCAAGTTTAGCGCCACTTCTTCATCTTTTTTCGTTCTTCTTAATAGAAAAGGTCGAATCATTGTTTGGAGGCGTCCCACTTGCTCTTTGTTATCATCCTTCTCGATTGGGATAACAAAATGTTTCTGAAACTGGGAAAGACTCCCTAAATAGCCATGGTTGGTAAAGTCAAAAATAGACCATAGCTCATTTAAACGATTTTCCATCGGTGTCCCAGATAGCGCAATATAATGATTGGCTTTCAGTTTGCGGACAGCCCGTGACTGTTTTGTCTGTGAATTTTTAATATTTTGCGCCTCATCAATCGAGATGGAGCTCCAAGTTATTTGATTAAATTGTTCATAATCTATATGGGTTAAACCATAAGAAGTTAGGACGATATCACAATTCTCTGCATGTTCGATAAAGAATTCATCTTTTAAACGGTTAGAGCCATAATGCAGATGAAGTTTTAAGTTTGGCGCAAAGCGTTCGATTTCCTTTTGCCAATTGCCGAGAACAGATGTAGGACAAATGATAAGTGCAGGCGCTGTGTTCTTTTTTTCCTCTTCTTTCACCTTTAATAGATAAGAGATAAGCTGAACTGTTTTCCCAAGTCCCATATCATCGGCAAGTATTGCTCCGAATCCGTATTTTCTTAAGAAAAGCATCCAGCTCATCCCAAGAACTTGATATGGTCTTAATTCTCCTAAAAAGCTTCCAGGCACTTTTTCCAATGGAAGGTTTTTTACTTCCTTTAATTGATGAATCATAGTGCGCCACTGTTTATTTAATTCGATTTGGATTTTGGCAAATAATTTAGGATTGTCTAAGTCATCTTGCTGCTGTTCTTCTGTTTGCAGCAGTTCTTGTTCAATTAAATCTCGAACATGCAGCCCTTCTTTTTCGGCTTTTTTCATTAGATCCTGTATTTGCCGTATAAAGGAAGGATCCAGTTTAATCCATCTTCCTCTTATAAAAACAAGTCGCCTTTTTTCTTCCACTAATTTGTTGAATTCTTCTTCTGATAAGTTTACTCCATTCATGGAAAAGCGCCAATTATAATCAAGCATGGCATCTAGTCCCACAAAAGATGGACGATGGCTGGCATTAGATACTTTTGCTTTTACTTTTATGCTGGCATTTTTCATTGCTTGCCACCAAGATGGAAGAAGAATATCGACACCTAAAGCAAGCAGTGTTTCACTAGCATCTGTTAGAAACATCCATGCCTCTTCTTCTGTTAGCTGATTTGTAATCCCTCTGTTCCCTTTTAGCCATGGAAACAGATTAATTAAGCGATGTTGTTCCTCTTCTATATAATCTTCGAAAAGGATCCATTTTTTTGGCATATTAGCAGTATCGTGAACATCTATTACCATGTCAGGATTATCTCTACTTTTTAGAAAAAGTTCTAGATTCCAAGTGGCATCTAATTCAGTTGGCTCTTCCAGTTTGATTCCAAGTGCAAAGGGACAAGTGTTTTCTGAAAGCCCCATCCATTCTTGCCAAGTTGCTTCTGTAAAGTAGACGGCCAATTTAGATGGAGGAATATTAGCATGTTGCAGTGCTGTCATTTTTTGGCTGAATTGCTGTTTTGTTTCTTTATTTTGATTTAAATAATCATCTAATGATTGATTAAACCAGCTATCAATAAATTCTCGATTTGATCTTCCTTCTAATTCGTCTGGCAGTGTTTCTTCCCAAAAGGATGCATTAAATTCTTCTATTACTCTGTAAGGCAGGCTCCAGCGAAACCGGTCATTTTCCCACTCCTTAAAGTCTGGTATCCATTCCTTCTGTTCTATTGCTTCATAAAGGCTTGGAGCTGCTGCTAAGCAGACTTCTGCTGTTTCATTCCAATCCCAATCGATATAACGATTAAATCTCTCGTTTGCAAATAGTGTAGACAATTGCCAAGCATTTAACAAAATGCCCTCTACGCCATCAACAGAATCTATTTGAAGAATAGTTCCGAAGTAACTTTCTTGATGATACTGAAAAAGTAATTTTTTCCAATAGTCAGGGTGAATATAGCTTTCCTCTGAAACTCCTGTTAAAAAAAAACCTTTTTCCTCATAATAATGAACATTTATTTTTAAATAATTAGTTTTCAGCATGTATCAACTTACCTTTCCTGCATTCTTCATGAAAGGCTCTTAACCGTTTTGTTCGCTCAAGAGTGAGAATTAAGAAGCGTTCGAAATCATTGGATTTTTTTAGCTTTTTGTATAATGTCCGTAATTTTTTAATTTGTCGAACCGCAATACGATAATGTTCCCGTGTTTTTAAATCGATATGTTCCTGGATAGAACGGTGATAAAGGGATAATAAGAGACTTTGATCATATTCCTGAAGCTTTTTGATTTGATATTTATCTAGTTCATCTATTCCCATTCCCATATAAGTAAATAAATCAATCCACTTATCAAACAATGCATTTTCATAAAGAAAGGCTTCATAATGACGAAAGCTAAAAGGCAGTGTTTGTATATACGCTTTTTCTAATAAATCAGACCGGTTTTTTGCTTCGCAAAAAGGAGCAATAGATTTAATGGCTATGATGCTAAACTCATGACAATAGTCTATATCGTCATATTCAATAGATAGGTAATCCTTTAATGGATGTATATAGGACATAATATATGGTTCTAGTCTGTTCCAAGCTTTGCGGCTATTGAAGTAATCCATCCAATAGATCATGTAAGGAATAATAGTTGTTTTTAAAGAACGAATATGATCTATTGCCTTTTGATCCTCCTTTAAAAGGATTCCTAAGTGAATAATAGCAATTTTTTCTGCAAAAGAACTTGAACTTATAGCAGAGAGTCTTGCTGCTTCATCTAATTGCCATTGTTTTTTTGTCAAAAGATTTGTCCAAAGCATGCGGTAAATTTGGATTGATTCAAATTTAATGATTGGATTTATTACAAGAATATCGCTGCATTCCCCTTTTAATCTTTCTAAAAATTGATCAAAAGAAAAGGGGAAGGTAAAGTTGGCTAATTTATAGATGTTTTCTTCAATTCCTGTCAATAAATCATGGTATATATGCCGGTAATAACGATTAATCGTTGTGGCAGAATGGTTTAGTGTTTTGCTTAGTAGTAGAAACTTTTTAAATGTATAAACATTGCCTACTAATAAATAAAGCAGCTTCCATTCATTTTGAAAAGGGGCATTGCTTTTTAATTTTCGATTATAAATATAATACATTTCTGTAATGTTATGCGGTTTTTGACTTTTCGCTGCTATAAGAGAATCAAAACTTTCATTAAAGGAAGTAATCCATTCTGTATAATCAGGTTCATTTGTTTCGTTGTCCTGCAATAAATCGCTTGCCCGCATTAATTTTAGATTTTTTAGCTCTAATGGTTTTTTATTAGGTTTACGCCAATCTGCAATCCATGTAGATACTTTTCCTGCAAGTCCAAGAAAATAAAAAAATACGGCCAATTGATGACGACAGATTCCTTCTGTGTAACAAGTGCAAGAACTAGTTTGAATAAAGTTTAAATCAAGGATAACTTTGACCGGTGTCACATCCTGAACCGCACCTGTTACTTTTTCATTGTCAATTTTTACTTGTGAAACGAATCCCTGACGATAAAGAAGCAGTCCTTTTTCTACTGCTTTTTGTGTGTTGGGATTGTTTGCATCAAGTATTTGCATGAAGTTCTCTGCGCAATAATTCAACGGCTCTATATATTTGTCTAGAAACATTGTTATCCCTCCAAAAAATCATTAGAACCATTAACATATACAACTAATCCTCATATATTCACTAAAGATTTGTGATGACAGTGTATATCATGATCAGTTATGCCAGTTTTTAAAAGTCTAGTTAGGCGGCAAAAGAAGCAGCACCTTTTTAGACTTATCGTTAAAATAGATGTTTATAGAGCTTTATCTCTATATAAGTACGCAAATAGGAAAAATCCATCCCTTGTAGTACGCGGCATCCTTAGAGAGCACACGCTATAAACGGTGGGAATTGGAACTAGGCCATTCGATTGAACTTTTTCCTTTTTGGAAAATTCATTCGTAAAAAAAACCATTCTTTAATTATAACGCTTTTGTTTCATAGATGGTAGGGGATTGAGGAGGAAGGGGAAGCTGGAGTAAATTCAAAAAGCAAAAAGGGATCAGTCGTATTGTGAACTGATCCTTTTTTCTAAGCAAACCATTTAATACAATCGTTTAAAGCTTGAAAAATGCTTTTTATAATAAGAATTATCTAAGCTAGTAATGCGGACGCCACTTGAATCGGCGTGGATAAACTGATTGCCCCCGATATAAATGCCTAAATGTGAAATGCCTGCCTTATATGTACCCTCAAAGAAAACAATATCCCCAATTTTAGGAGTATCTACATAATAACTTCTATCATAATATCCTTGTGCTGAATAGCGGTTGATAGATTTGCCTGATTGATTAAACACGTAATAAACAAAGCCGCTGCAATCAAAACCAGATGTGGAAGTTCCACCCCAACTGTATGGAATGCCAATTAGTTTTTTTGCTGTAGATACTATATCTCCTGAAGCAACAGACGAATTGTTTGAATTGGATACGTTAACGGTAGAGTTTGAACTGCTGGATTCCACCTTGCTGCTTTCGGTTGTGCTATTGCTTGAGGAGGTTCCTGTAATCTTTAGTTTTTGTCCTGCGAAGATGAGATCAGATGTCAAATTATTTAATCTCTTTAGCTGGGAAACAGACAAGTTATATTGTGCTGCAATTCTCCCAAGTGTATCCCCGCTCTTAATTGTATAAGTAGTAGAATTGGCCGTATTAGTTGTTGTTGTTGTTGTGCTAGTTGATACAGAACTCGTATTCAAGTTTGCGGTATTGGCTGGTTTGGAAACGACTAATCTATTGCCAGGAAAAATTAAATTAGATGTAATATTGTTCCAACTTTTTAAATCGGATAGGGAGATGGAAAATTTATTTGCTATTTTTGAAAGTGTATCGCCAGAAACAATTGTATATGTTTTTGCTGCGGTAGTTGTTTTAGTCTCTATACTACTTGAAGCAGCAGATGATTTTTTTTGGATGGTATTTTCGGACAAATTCAGTTTCTGATTAATATATATAGTATCAGAAGCTAGGTTATTAGTAGTTTTTAAATTTGTGACTGTAGTACTGTATTGTTTGGCGATCCTGCTTAGAGTATCCCCCTTTTTTACGACATATGTACTAGCAGATGCATGTGCGGTGAAGGCGGATGAAAATATAGCTAAGGTTGCCAAAGCTGTGACTTTTTTCTTCATTTTGTAACACTCACTCCTAAGAAATAGTAATCTATGAAACTATATTATCATAGAGATGCAACTTATTGAGTGGGTATATTGGTCTAAAATAAGGATGTTTTCCTAAAAATAGGACTATAATCATATGTGTATATCCTTTTTCATTAAGAGGAATTAGTTGATTGGCTGCAAAAGGTTCGCGATTCTGCTTATTTGAATGGGAATTCTTTGGAGAAAAATAAAAAAACTAGCTGATATATAAGCTAGTTTTAAAGAATAGACTGTGTTAAATCTAATGGTTGATTTTTTGTACGCTGTTGATTGGAGTGGAAATCAACAGCTAAGTTTAACCGAGCTAAAGAATAAAGGAGTTAGGAATTCCATCTATTAATTTTATCTTGAATTTCCTCTGTGTAGCGATTATCTTTTACTAGCTGAAAAATCATAAGCGCTTCTTTCATATAATTTGTTGCTTGTTGAAGTTTATTTTGGAGTTCATAGTTAAAGCCAATATGATAATGAAAATGTGCAAGCAAGTAAAGATTATCTTTTTTGATCGCCCAATCAATGGCCTCTTTGCAGCAGGTTATCGATTGATCATACTGTTTAAGGTCGGTAAGTGATATAGCAATATTCAAATAAAGCCTGCTTTTAATCGTATCATCTTGTAAATGGGGAATCTCTTTTAGCCAGTTCAAAGCTTCATAGTAAATCTTTAAAGATTCTTCAATATATCCTTCTTCATAATAAAAGATGCCCCTGCTTGTATAAATTTCTATTTCTTTTTCTGTATAAACTTTATCAAAAGTTAATTTTATAGCTTCATCAATTAATGCAATAGCCTTTTGGAAATTTCGGTTTACTTCATATTCATAGATGGCTTTATGCCAAAGGATAATTTGGAAATGCTTTTTGTTGCGAGTGAATAATGGATTATGCTCTTCTGCTTCAACAATTTGTTTTATTGTCCCGTAATCAGTATTTCTGCGGGCGGCCTTTAATTGCCTGGTTGTTTCTATGATATAATCCAATCTTGGTGTAGTTCCAATATCGAAAAAATAATTAACATCAATGCCTAGACGTTGGGAGATTAAGTATAGTGTAGAGGAGAGTGGCAAAACCTCCCCTTTTTCAATTTTGCTAATTTGCGCTTGTGTACAAATATTGTGTGCTAAATCTTTTTGCGACAGTTTCATTTGTTTGCGCAGTTCTTTTATCTTTTCACCAACTGCTGAAAAATCCAATATATCACTTCCTAAAAATATTCCTAAAGTTATATTTTTATATAAAATGAAGAAAAAAAGAGAGAAAACGAGAGGGAATTACCCGAAAAACAGATGAAATGAATACTTCATCATTATATATAATATGGTTTAATAATAGCTGATGCAATATATTAAAAATATTTTGTTAATGGAAAAAGAACTCACCTACATCTTTTTTCAAATAAAAGCAAAATAAGATTAATTGAGCAATTTAATAGATGTTTCTATTAAAAACCATTTTATTAATTTATGAGTAGTCCTTTATCTCCAATTTTCTGCCGTTTTCTAAAGAGAAAGCGGTCTTTTTTTATGAAATGAACTAATTCTTTTTTCTAAAAAAAAAGGAATATGAAGCTGAAATATCGAATAGTTCAATATTCACAGTATAAATAAATAGCAATTATCCATATATAACAATATATTATAAAGATAAGAAGATAGAGAATTCACTAGGAGTGCAAGATTTCATTATGATACGTGTATTTAGCAAAAGATGGCTAAAAAGAAAACAAAAATTAAAAGAAAAATCAAAGTCAGTATACACCCCGGAAACCCCAAAGCTGTCAGGGGATGAGTTTGACTCAGAAATAGGAAAAATGGCGGCTTTCTTTGCACATGAAATTAGAAATCCACTCACTACTATTATTGGATTTACTCAATATCTTGAAAAGGAAGCACTAGCGAAATCGGAAACGAATATCGCTCAATATTCTTCCATCATTAGAGAAGAAGCAAATAGAATAGAATATCTTATTCAAGAACTGCTGACATTATCAAAAATGCACTTGCATAACGACAATTTATCCATCATTGATGTGAAACATAGTCTAAAAAAAATAGTCACCATCTATTCCCTGCAATTTGAGAAAAAAAATATCATGTTTACTACTAACTTAGAGGGAAGCCTCTATATTTCGGGGAATTCCAATCATTTTGAACGTTTAGTAATAAATTTAATAAAAAATGCAGGTGAGGCTATTCAGAAGGATGGAACAATCTCTGTAGAAGCAGTAAAAGAACCCCATAAAAATATTGCCATTTATATTAAAGATAGTGGACCTGGCATCCCGAAAGAACAGTTAGAAAGTATTTTTCACCCTTTCTATACTACTAAGGATGAGGGGACTGGTTTAGGTCTGCCGATTTGTAAGTCAATTATCGAAACAATGAATGGTAATCTAGAAATATGGAGCGAGCCAAATGAGGGCTTGCAGATAAAAATAACCATTCCAGAAAGTAAGCATACTTCTATTGACGTATAACAGTAATGGTTTTTAGAGAGTTGGGAGATCGATTTTTGATGAGCTATATTATAACTTTTTTAGTTTCTTTAATAGAATGGGCTGGATTAATCTCCTTTCCACTTATTCTCCTAGGTTATAAATACAACTACTATATAAAAAATATAATAATTCAATCAGCATGCATGAGTTTTATTTCAATATTATTGCATCTAACTTCCATGTCGGTTCCTGTTATCGTAGGTTTGCAGATTATTATTTTAATTTTTCTTTTTAAAATAGGATTAAAAACTAAAAATTTAGAAGCAATTGCTTTAACAAGTATAGGATATGGATTTTATTTATTTTTGCAATTACTGGTTATTGAACTGTTGACAAGCTTTTTGCAAGGAAGTTATTTAAAATTGTATCAAATGAGTAATTTTACAGTGTTTGTTCCAATGATAACCATTTCCATTTTGTTGATTTCCTGTTTTGTTTTATATAAAAATAAATTGCAAATATCAGAATTGCGGTATCAACTAAAGGCAGACCATATAGAGAAAAAAACGAAAAGAATCATCCAAATTCTTTTTGCGATGACTTATATCTTTATTGTCCTCGGTGCAACTGTTTTAATGGCAGACAAGCAAGTGAAATATTCCTTTATCTTGTTGAGCATTGTTGTCCTGTTTGCGATGATGCTATGCTATTTAATCTTTCATTCTCAATTGCAGAAGGAACAGCTGCTTTTTGCCAAAAAATATTATTTAGATCAAGAGCAGCAAGTAGCAGCCTTTGTCGAAAAATTAAAACAAAATTATGTCATGCATTTTAGAACAATAGAAAAGCTGAATCATGCTGGATCTTCTGATATTATTGCAGATTATATAGATACCCACGAGCTGCAGCAAATGAATATGATTTGGAAAAACAAAAATTTGCGAAAGGGAATAGAAGCGTTAGATCCACTGCTATATTCTTTTTTAGTGAATAAAAGAAAATTAGCCGATTTGCTCGGTGTGGAAATGAATGTTAATAGTCATATTAGTTCAGAAGAATTTGCCAGTTTAGGTCAAATTCGCAACATCAGCTTAATTATTGATGATTTAATGCTGACACTCTATGATATGAAGCAAAACGAAAAAAAGTTAATTTCAATAGAGTTGGATATATCAGATACAAAATTCATTTATAAAATAGAAGCAAATCTTACTATTGATCCAAATAATATGGAGCTAGGCTTATTTGATGCTTTAATTAAATTAAGGCAAAATAGGGCGACAGTAGACATGGAATTAGATCCTGTCAACATACTGGTGAAAATTCCTATTTTATAAGGAGCGAAACATGTGGTGGAAAGATACGCAGTAATTTTAGCAGATAAAATAAAGAAGATTAATCCAGAGGAAACGGCATCAAAAGATATTTTGATTTTTGGATTCACCATTATGCTGAATATATTAATTACCTTAGTGTTTCTATTATTTTTTAGCCTTTTGGTTGGAAAAACAATGGAAATGTTTATGATAGCTCTTTCGTTTATGATCATGCGAATGCTTACAGGAGGGCCTCATCTTCATCATGCATTAGCATGCTCGATTTGCAGCACTATTTTAATTCTAATAGGAGCCTATTTGCCGGATGGGGCAACTGCCATATTCATTTATGCATTGTCTTCTCTTTTTCTTTATATAAGGTATTTGCCATACTATGAAAAAGGTCAGGTTGTTCACTCAAAAGAATGGGAACAAAAGAAAAAGAGAATTGCCTTTTTTTTTCTATTTCTTAGCTTCTTATGCTCCATAACCTTGCAGCTAAATGCTTTTTTAATAGGCGCTTTTCTTCAAGGAGTTACTTCTCTTCCGTTTATGATACAAAGCATCTATAAAATAAATGGTTTATTTAAGGGAGGTGAGATACATGAAAAAAGCAGTTGCTAAAACAGTTTCTAATATGACTATGTCTTTATCAAGAGTTTTTGTTCAAGCATCAAGTCCTTTAATTCATATGCCTAAAATCCCTGAAAGCTTAAAAAAGCAAAAATAATCTAAAAAGCA
>NZ_PISE01000066.1 GCF_002835805.1 Niallia nealsonii
TCGTAAACTTTGTTGCTTTTAAAGGAGTAGGTTGATTTCCGTTCCAGGATGCTCGCTTTCCGTGGGGCCGGCAGTGAGCATCCTTGGCGGGGGTCTCAGCTATCCGGCTCATCCCACAGGATTCTCGCACCTTTTACTCCAATCAGCCTGTTTTAACCATGGATTAACTATCCGAAAAACAACAATCTTTTAGAAAACAGCCTAAAAATAAAAGGAGGGGAGGCAGCACTTGGATAGATATGTTTTTTTATCCGTTTGTTAATCTTAAAAATGTTTCTGCAAAAATTGCCTGAATTAAAAAGGCGCCTGTAAAAACTAGAATAGCAATGATAAACATCTTCCAGCTTTGTTTTCGGAAGCTTTTAAAATCTAAGCCGATTCCAGCTAATGTTCCTACAAGGGTAATAATTGCCATAGAGGAAATTTTCCCTGTTTGTTCCACTACAGTAGAGGAGATAGGAGAAATTGGGCAAGAAATCACTAAGCCGAATAACACGACATAAACAATTACAGGTATGTTTAAGGGAATTAATTTACCCAGACAAATGCCAATAAAAGCTATTCCGACTAGAATTAACACCCCAGGGATAGATTCAGTTATTGCTATATGGTAGCCAATCCAATTGGAAACAAGCATTGTAATAAAGGATGTAGCCAGTAAGGAAAGAAGAAGATTTCGATAACTTAAGCTCATTTTATTCAACCACCTTTGAAGAATGTATATTGGCACTTCGTGTATGTTTTGGGCTGATTTTTGGCTCTAGCCAGGCATATAGTTTTTTCGTAATTGGCAAAGAGAGAAAAAGTGTAAAATAAATGCCGATAATGGCAGATAATAGATCACTTGCACCAGCTAAAACCAAAATTTGGTCTGCGTAATGAGGATAAATGGTAGCAAGTGTATTGGAAGCTGCGGCCATCATCGCACCACTGCCGATGCCACAAGCCATTGCTAGAGCTAATGGATGAAAAATTCCTGTAGCAGCAACCATGCTTGCCAATAAACCAAGATACACTGTGCCAATTAGAAAGCCAATAACGTAAATGGAAAGTGTTCCTCTAGCTTCTGGTGAGTTAGCTCCATACAGGCTGACGATTAAACCATAGTCTTTGTCCCGGCAAGTAGAGCTAGTGGCGCCAATTGCTTCTTTTTTTATTCCCAACATAATAGCAACTGGCAGTGCTAAGAGAATGGTGCCGATATGTCCGATTTCTTGAAATGCTAAAGCGGGTCCCGCTTCTATTAAATGAGAAATGTTTGCACCTGCTAGTATGCCTATTTTCGCCATAAAAGGAGAGATGACAATAAGTACAAGGGAGGATGCTTTTTTTGCTTCTTTTTTCTTAAAAAATCCTAGAAGGTCAGGTCCCAGTAAGATGCCAAAAATAAGTCCAAAAAGCATGGGATAAATAACAACAATTCCAGATCCTATGTGAAATTGATGTGTGCCAATTAGCTCTGCAAGAATAACAATAAGTAGTGTCCCAAGGTAAATTCGATAGTTTTCCTTGAAATGGTTTTTAAGAGAGTGATGCTGCATAGTTTTATCCATAATTGCCTCCTAATAGAAAATATTTAACATGTAAACTTGTAATACAAGTTTACATGTTAAAAGATAGCTTAATAGTAAACATAGTTTTTTAATATGTCACTAGTTTTGTTAGAATTTTTAACAAAATATTTTTGAGGTGAAGTAGAAAGTAAAGACAAAGGGAGCGCGATACTAGTTAGCAAATAGCAAAATGCTAATTTATTCCGATAAAAAGCTCTTAGTTTTAGGCTGTTTTCTAAAAGATTGTTGTTTTTCGAATAGTTTCCATGAGTAAATTCATTATTAAAACAGGTCGATTGGAGTGAAAGGCGCGAGACTCCTGTGGGATTAGCGAGGCAGGTGAGACCCCGCAAGGCCACAGCCTGAGGAGACTCACCGCCCGCCCCACGGAAAGCGAGCATCCTGGAACGAAAATCACCCTACTCCTTTAAAAGCAACAAAGTTTACGAAAATAGCCTAGTTTTATGACTATCCCTTTGTTGCAACAGTGTATAAAAAAAGCTAAACTGTCTAAAAAGACATATTAGGGCGGGAAAAAAATGAGTGAGCGGGATAAAAAAAAGAAAGATAATATTGTACTTTTCCCCGATTTAGATCAACGATTTTTAGAAAAGGGTCTTCAATCTATACAAAAAAAAAGCTATTATGAAGCAATTTCTTTTTTTAAAGAGGCGCTTAGCTTAAATACAACAAATAGTGAGGTCCAAATTGGGTTAATTTTAGCTTATTACGAACTTGGGTCTTTGCATCAAGCGAAAGATATAGCAAAAAATATGCTTCAAAGCGGTTTAGGGGATTATATTCATGTGCTTGATCTATATTTGATGATTCTTGTTCAGCTCCATGAATATGAAGAAATTGTCGCCACGATAGAAGTGCTTTTAGAAGAACATCGAATTCCAGCTGAAAAGTTGGAGCACTTTTCTAAAATGCTGGATTTCAGCAGAAGGATGGCATTGTCTACAATAAAAAAAGAAGAAGTGGATGAAAATTATTACACAGAGGAGGAAAATAATTATCCAAAACTAAATCTTTATTCTTTGCAAAATTCAAACGAACAGATGAAATTTATTGCAAAGTTGCATCATCAAAATGTTCGTCCTTATGTAGAAGAAATAAAAGGATATCTAATAGATGAAAATGGAAGTCTGTTTTTAAAAACATTATTATTAAATATATTAAAAGAACAGGAATATGATAAGGAAATTGCAGTACATAAATTTAATCGTTCTCTAACGGTTCTACCCAATGAATTAGAAGAAATGGGAGCTCAATCCCAAAGGGAAGAAATATGGGCCGTTTTAATTGGCCAATTAGAACATGAGGATCCTGTTTTACTTGAACATATCATGGTGCTATTAGAACAGCAATTTTTTCTCCTTTACCCCTTTAAACTAGAACGTTATTCAAATACTACATGGGCAGCTGGCTATCATTATGTCATTAAATCATATTTTGATCCAGAAACAAAAATAGCCGATTATATCGAAGTGTATGAGGTGGATAAGGAGGATTTAATGGAGACAATACGCTTTATAAAAAGTTTAGAGGAAATTTCTTATTCTAATATTTAGGCTTCTATGTTGAAACAACTAGAACCTATGATATAATGGAATGGTTGCATTTAGAAAATGCTATAATTTTTTTGACGAATAGATCGACTGCTTAAAAGGTTCAATTTGTTTAAAATATTGTTGAAACATACTATTTTAAACAAGGAAGCAGTAAGATCTGAAAAAAATTAGAAGTAATGAAAAGTAGAATAGATTGTTGGAGGGAAATATAGTATGTCTGCTAAATGGGAAGTTTTAGAAGGAAACCGTGGTGTCCTTACAATTGAAGTAGATGCTGAAAAAGTAAACGAAGGTTTAGATTTAGCATTTAAAAAGGTAGTAAAACAAGTAAATATTCCTGGGTTCCGTAAAGGAAGAATCCCACGCGGAATGTTTGAACAACGTTTCGGTGTAGAATCTCTTTATCAAGATGCAATTGATATTTTATTGCCAGACGCTTATGCTAATGCAATTGAAGAAACAGGAATTGAGCCAGTTGATCGTCCTGAAATCGATGTAGAGCAAATTGAAAAAGGCAAATCATTAATCTTTAAAGCAACTGTTGTTGTAAAACCTGAAGTAACTTTAGGCGAGTACAAAGGTCTTGAAGTAGAAGCAGTAAACACAGAAGTAACAGCAGAAGATGTAGATGCTGAAATTAAAGCATTACAAGAAAAACAAGCTGAACTTGTTGTAAAAGAAGAAGGAGCTGCTGAATTAGGTAATACAGTAGTAATGGATTTTGAAGGATTCCAAGATGGAGTTGCTTTCGAAGGTGGAACTGCTGAAAACTTCTCTCTTGAATTAGGTTCTGGTCAATTTATTCCAGGATTTGAAGAGCAATTAGTTGGACTTGCTGTTGGAGAATCTAAAGAAGTAGAAGTTACTTTCCCAGAAGAGTACCATGCAGCTGAATTAGCTGGAAAACTTGCTACATTCAAAGTAGTAATCCATGAAATTAAAGCAAAAGAACTTCCTGAATTAGATGATGAATTTGCTAAAGATGTGGACGAAGAAGCAGAAACTTTAGAAGCTTTAAAAGAAAAAATTAAAACACGTTTAGAAAACGATAAAAAACATCAAGCGGAGCATGCAGTTCGTGATACAGTAGTAGAAAAAGCTGCTGAAAATGCAACAATTGATATTCCTTCTGCTATGGTGGATACTGAAATTGATCGTATGATGAATGAATTTGAACAACGTCTTCAAACGCAAGGCATGAACCTTGAATTATACTTCCAATTCTCAGGTCAAGATGAAGAAGCACTTAAAGCGCAAATGAAAGAAGATGCTGAGAAGCGTGTACGCGTTAACTTAACAATTGAAGCAATTGCTAATGCTGAAAACATTGAAGTGTCTGAAGAAGAAGTAACAGCTGAATTAGAAAAAATGTCTGCAATGTACAATATGCCTACAGATGCTATTACACAAGCACTTGGCGGTACAGAAAACTTGAAAATGGATATAAAAATGAGAAAAGCAATCGATTTTCTTGTGGAAAACAGCAAAACTGTTGCATAATAGAAGTAATTAAAAAACTAAGGCGCGAATCAATCGTGCCTTAGTTTTATATTCACACCATGTAACATATAATATATGTAACAGATTTAATGTTATGTACAGGAATATATACATACTTTGATTGCTGTTAATATTTCCAGATTTAAGTTTGTGAAAAATGGATATGCTTAAAAGAAGTACATAAGTTTTATTCCGCCGGATTAGTGTAGTTTAAACGAAGAGCGTATCGTTTCCTGTACATACGACCATATGTTACAATGCAATACATAACTGTTGTAAGATTTTTTTGAAAAAGAAGGTTCAAACAATAATCCGTGGGATAAACATATACAAAGAGTTTTAAGGGGTGAAGACATGTTTAAATTTAATGATGAAAAGGGACAACTAAAATGTTCTTTCTGTGGTAAAACACAAGATCAAGTGCGTAAGCTAGTTGCTGGGCCAGGTGTGTATATTTGTGATGAGTGCATTGAATTATGTACAGAAATCGTAGAAGAAGAGCTTGGAACAGAAGAAGAAGTAGAATTTAAAGACGTGCCAAAACCTTCTGAAATTCGCGATATTTTGGATGAATATGTGATAGGACAAGATCAAGCAAAGAAAGCACTTTCAGTTGCTGTTTATAATCATTACAAGCGGATTAATTCTAACAGTAAAATTGATGATGTAGAGCTTTCAAAAAGTAATATTGCAATGATTGGACCTACAGGAAGCGGGAAAACGCTTTTAGCTCAAACACTTGCAAGAATTTTAAATGTCCCATTTGCGATTGCTGATGCTACATCATTAACAGAAGCTGGATATGTTGGGGAAGATGTAGAAAATATCCTTCTAAAGCTTATTCAGTCTGCTGATTATGATGTAGAAAAAGCAGAAAAAGGGATTATCTATATTGATGAAATCGATAAAGTTGCCCGCAAATCAGAAAACCCTTCTATTACTAGAGATGTCTCTGGTGAAGGAGTGCAGCAAGCACTTCTAAAAATATTAGAAGGTACTGTGGCAAGTGTTCCTCCACAAGGTGGAAGAAAGCATCCACATCAAGAATTTATCCAAATTGATACGACTAATATTTTATTCATTTGCGGTGGTGCATTTGATGGAATTGAGCCGATTATTAAAAGACGTTTAGGGCAAAAAGTAATTGGATTTGGTTCAGAAACGAAACAAGCTGAAGTGGAAGATAAGGATTTACTGTCAAAAGTATTGCCTGAAGATCTTCTGCGTTTTGGATTAATTCCAGAATTTATTGGACGTCTTCCAGTAATTGCTAGTCTTGGTCAATTGGACGAAGAGGCCCTTGTTGAAATTTTGACGAAACCCAAAAATGCATTAGTAAAACAATACAAAAAAATGTTGGAATTAGATAATGTAGAATTGGATTTTGAAGACGGAGCATTAGTAGAAATCGCTAAGAAAGCAATTGAAAGAAAAACGGGTGCCCGCGGTCTGCGTTCTATCATTGAAGGCATTATGCTTGATGTAATGTTTGACTTACCTTCACGCGAAGATATTGTGAAATGCATCATTACAGAAGAAACAGTAACAGATAATGCATCGCCAAAGCTTGTTTTGGAAGATGGGACGATTATTGAAGAAGAAACAAAAACGTCTGCATAAATCAACAGTTAATAAAGTTTTAAGGCTTCCTATTTTATAAATAGGAAGTTTTTTTTGTTAAAACATATGTATTTAATATCTATAAACTAGTAAAAAAGATTTTGTCGGCATTAGGTGAAGGATTAAAAAAACTAATGATTGGAAAGTTCTATCATTTTTGTAAGAAAAATTGTTTATTCCTATCACTCAAAGGAGATACTACTGTTTATCAGCACGATTTATATTCAGGAGGTATTTATATGAGCTGGACGGAGATTGCTTTATTTGTACAATTGTTCTTTGGAATAATAATTGGTTTATACTTTTGGAATTTATTAAAAAGCCAAAGAACACAAAAAGTATCTATTGATCGGGAATCCAAAAAGGAAATGGATCAATTGCGTAAAATGCGGTCTATTTCTTTAACAGAACCTTTATCCGAGAAAGTGCGCCCGACAAGCTTTGAAGATATTGTAGGACAAGAGGATGGAATTAAAGCTTTAAAGGCAGCGCTCTGTGGGCCCAATCCTCAACATGTCATTATTTACGGACCGCCTGGAGTAGGTAAAACGGCTGCAGCAAGACTTGTTTTAGAAGAGGCAAAAAGAAATAAAAGATCACCTTTTAATCCAACTTCTGTGTTTGTGGAACTAGATGCTACTACAGCAAGGTTTGATGAACGGGGAATTGCAGATCCACTAATAGGCTCTGTTCATGATCCGATTTATCAAGGTGCAGGAGCCATGGGACAAGCAGGGATCCCTCAACCAAAGCAGGGGGCTGTTACAAACGCACATGGTGGTGTCTTATTTATTGATGAGATAGGAGAACTTCATCCGACACAAATGAATAAATTGTTAAAGGTGCTTGAAGATCGGAAAGTATTTTTAGAAAGTGCTTACTATAACGAAGAAAATACACAAATACCTACACATATACATGATATTTTTCAAAATGGGCTGCCAGCTGATTTTCGTTTAGTCGGTGCCACTACAAGAACACCAAATGAGATACCACCTGCTATCCGCTCGCGGTGCATGGAAGTATTTTTTAGAGAGTTGACAGCAGATGAAGTGGTGAAAATTGGGAAAAAGGCAGCTGATAAAGTAAATCTAGAAATCAGCAAAAAAAGTTTGGAAATATTATCTGAATATGCACGTAATGGAAGAGAAGCAGTGAATATTATTCAAATTTCTGCAGGCCTTGCTATAGGAGAAGATAGAAATCATATCAAAGAAGAAGAGTTGGAATGGGTAATCAATTCTAGTCAGTTATCTCCAAGAATGGAAAGAAAAATAAACAAAACATCTTCCATAGGTTCAGTAAACGGCCTTGCTGTATATGGCACAAATATTGGATCACTTTTGGAAATAGAGGTAACGGTGATTCCAGCAAAAGAAAAGGGCTCTATTAATATAACTGGTATTGTAGAAGAAGAGAGTATTGGTGGTCAAGGAAAGTCTATTCGCAGAAAAAGTATGGCAAGAGGTTCCATTGAAAATGTAATAACAGTGCTCAGGTCCATGAATGTTCCTGCAGATCAGTATGATATTCATGTGAATTTCCCAGGAGGTATTCCAATAGATGGACCATCTGCGGGCATTTCTATGGCTACAGGCATCTATTCCGCTATTTATAAATTTCCGGTAGAGCGTAAAGTGGCAATGACAGGTGAGATTAGCATACACGGAAAAGTAAAACCAGTCGGTGGTGTGTTAGCAAAGATAAAAGCAGCACAAAAGGCAGGAGTGCAAAAAGTTATTATTCCAAAAGAGAATATGCAAACAGTCTTACAAGAAGTGAAAGGTATTGAAATAGTGCCTGTCACAACTTTAAAAGAAGTATTAGAACATGCTTTAATAAAAGAACATGTCACGGAAGAACCAATATCTCCTGCAATCGATGTAACAAAGAAAAAAAGCATGTAAGAAAAAAGCTTTAATTTTCTGTGGGAAAATTAAAGCTTTTTTTTCTTCTATAGTCATCAACTGTTATAATAGCAAGATGGTACAGCTATTTTAATGAATATTGTTGGGAGAACAATTTTTTTCCTTCATTTTTGAAAAATGAATAAGTGTTTTAAGTCTAAATGAGCCCAAAAACAATAGGGTTTTTTAACAGAATATCTGAAATAAGCAGGATATTTTTTATTAAAAGGACATATTACGAGCGGTTTGTTAAAATACTAGGAGTATAAAGTTTTTCTTTTTATGACCTATACAAAACAGTTCTATTGTGTTCGAATCCGCAATAAATCTAGTTAATAGACACTTTTTCATAAATAAGATAGAATTGTACAAAGCATTAGATTTTGAAATGGAATTTTTTATAGCTGGAGGTGCAACATAATGGAAGAAATAAACAATAAAATTGTCCCCCTCCTGCCGCTTCGAGGTTTGCTTGTTTATCCGACAATGGTTTTACATTTAGATGTTGGTCGTGAAAAATCGGTACAGGCACTTGAAAAAGCAATGGTAGATGACCATTTAATCTTTTTAACGATGCAAAAGGATATGGATATAGATGATCCGACTGAGGAAGATTTATACAAAATAGGAACTTTAACAAAAGTGAAACAAATGTTAAAATTGCCTAATGGAACCATTCGGGTATTAGTAGAAGGTTTACAAAGAGCAGAAATTCTTGAAATAATCGAGGAAGAAGAGTATTTTTCTGCTAATTTGCATGTATTTGACGAGGATACTTCCAAAGATATAGAAGATGAAGCTTTGATGCGGACAATGTTGGAATATTTTGAACAATACATAAAAATTTCGAAGAAGATTTCAAATGAAACGTTATCCACTGTTTCTGATATGGAAGAGCCGGGTAGAATGGCAGATATTATCGCATCCCATTTACCAATTAAACTGAAAGAAAAGCAGCATATTTTAGAGACAATTGATAATAAAAAAAGAATGAATTATGTGATTGACATCATTCATAATGAAAAAGAAGTTCTTAACTTGGAAAAGAAAATTGGGCAGCGTGTCAAAAAATCCATGGAAAGAACGCAAAAAGAATATTATTTGCGTGAACAAATGAAAGCCATTCAAAAAGAACTTGGAGATAAAGATGGAAAAAGCGGTGAAGTCAGTTCTCTAATGGAGAAGATTGAAGCATGTGGAATGCCAGAACATGTAAAAGAAACTGCATTAAAAGAGTTGGACCGCTATGAAAAAATTCCATCTACATCTGCAGAAAGTTCAGTGATTCGCAACTATATTGAATGGCTAATTGCGCTGCCTTGGTCAAAAGCAACAGAGGATGATCTAGATGTTCTAAAAGCAGAAAAAATTCTAGATGAAGATCATTATGGTCTAGAAAAAGTGAAAGAAAGAGTATTAGAATATTTGGCTGTTCAAAAATTGACCAATTCTTTAAAAGGTCCTATCCTTTGTCTAGCAGGACCTCCAGGGGTAGGGAAAACTAGTTTAGCCCGTTCTATTTCAAGGTCATTAAACCGTCATTTTGTGCGTGTTTCTCTTGGCGGAGTGCGTGATGAATCGGAAATTAGGGGACATCGACGCACATATGTGGGAGCAATGCCTGGCAGAATTATTCAAGGAATGAAAAAAGCTGGAACGATAAATCCGGTATTTTTGCTTGATGAAATAGATAAAATGTCCAATGACTTCCGCGGGGATCCTTCTGCGGCAATGTTGGAAGTATTGGATCCGGAGCAAAACCATAACTTTAGCGATCATTATATTGAAGAAACATATGATCTTTCAAAGGTTATGTTTGTGGCAACAGCTAATAATTTAGCAACGATTCCAGCACCGTTAAGAGATAGAATGGAGATAATCTCGATTGCTGGATATACAGAACTAGAAAAAAATCATATTGTAAAAGATCATTTATTGGAAAAGCAAATAAAAGATCACGGATTAACAAAAGGGCAATTGCAAATCAGAGATGATGCTATTCAAAAAATTGTTCGTCTGTATACAAGAGAAGCAGGAGTTCGCAGCTTAGAAAGACAAATTGCTTCCATTTGCCGTAAAAGTGCAAAAATAATCGTGACAAGCGATAAGAAAAAAATTGTTGTAACAAGCAAAAATTTGGAAGAATTTCTTGGTAAACCGAAGTTTCGTTTTGGTCAAGCGGAAGAAATCGACCAAGTTGGAGTAGCAACAGGTCTTGCTTATACGACTGTCGGCGGGGATACATTGCAAATAGAAGTATCTTTAGCACCTGGAAAAGGCAAACTTGTATTAACAGGTAAACTCGGTGATGTTATGAGAGAATCTGCTCAAGCAGCATTCAGTTATATCCGCTCAAAATCTGAAGAGCTTGGCATTGATCCTAAATTTCATGAAAAACATGATATCCATATTCATGTTCCAGAAGGTGCTGTTCCAAAGGATGGGCCATCTGCCGGCATCACCATGGTAACAGCATTAGTTTCTGCTCTTTCTGGCAGAACGATCAAAAAGGAAGTAGGCATGACGGGGGAAGTGACATTACGAGGCAGAGTGCTTCCTATTGGCGGCTTAAAAGAAAAATCATTAGGTGCTCATCGAGCGGGACTAACCACTATTATCGCACCAAAAGATAATGAAAAAGATTTAGAAGATATCCCTGAAAGTGTACGGGAAGAGCTTGAATTTATTCTTGTTTCCCACGTAGACGAAGTATTAAAACATGCATTGAACGGAAGTGTAAATTCTTGAAAGTAACTAGTGCTGAAATAGTAATAAGTGCAGTAAAACCTAATCAATATCCAGAAAGTGATATTCCTGAATTTGCGTTGGCAGGAAGATCGAATGTAGGAAAATCGTCTTTTATTAATAAAATGCTTGGAAGAAAAGCGCTTGCCCGCATTTCTTCCAAACCAGGAAAAACGCAGACATTAAACTTTTATTTAATAAATGAAATCCTTCATTTTGTGGATGTCCCAGGATATGGATATGCGAAAGTTTCCAAAAAGGAAAGAGAAGCATGGGGCAAAATGCTTGAAACATATTTTACAACAAGAGATCAGTTAAGAGCAGTTATTTTAATTACTGATTTAAGGCATCCACCTACCAAGGATGATGTGCTAATGTATGAATTTTTAAAGCATTATAATATTCCATGTGTCATCATTGCAACAAAGGCAGATAAAATTTCCAAGTCGCAATGGCAAAAGCATTTAAAAGTAACAAAAGAAACATTTGATTTAAGCGATAAAGACTATCTTCTTCTTTTCTCTTCAGAAACAGGTGAAGGAAAGGATAAGGTTTGGTCATTATTGCAGCATTTGGCTAAAAAGTAAAACGCAAGCGGATATATTCCGCTTGCGTTTTATTTTTTTTGGATAAATAAATAATAGCTGCCAATAAGGATAAAGAGGATGGGAATGATCATGCTTATAGTACTTTCCTTTAATCTTAAAAATCCAAGTGATTGGATAATATCTTGAAAAAATAACAAGAGAATAGCTAATAAAAGAAATAGCATGCCATTTAACATTCCTTGACCCGATTTTTGGTTTTGCAGAATAAAACCTAATGCGATAATAAGAATAAAAGATCCTGTATGATCAGGCCAAATGGCTAATTTATTTATTAAATGAAAATGTAAGCCGAATCCAGCCAAAATAACCCCAGGCAAAATACTGCTATAATCATTTCCTCGATAACCTTGAATTAAAAAGGCGATGCCAACTATTAGTAAAAGAGTAGGCCATGTATAAAAATCTGCAAAAAGTGGAATGTTAAACTCTTTCAATAAAAAATATAATCCAAATCCTATTAAAATAATGCCTGAAAATAACTTTTGACTTTTCATTGTTTCCTCCGCTTCTACTTCCAATAACCTAAGCTTGAATTATAGGGAGATATTTGTTACTGTACATGAAGTAAGCAGTATCTTCCGAGCCATTCATTTTATTGTGGCTAAGTTTTTTACATGATGATTTTTTTGTTCCAGTGATTTTGGGAATAAAAAGAAAAATCCAAATATCAATTTTTCGTTAGCACTAATAAAGTAATTCGCATGAATAATAAAAATCCCCTGCTTTCATTATAAAACATTTAGAAATAATCAGCTTAAAGTTTTTTATATAGTATAATAATGGTTATAAATAAAAAACGGTTTTTATCTTTGATTTAATAAGCAGGGATTTTCTGCCTCAAAAGTGAAGAAGAAAAGAAACATTGAAATAGGGAATCACTTCTAAAAGCCTGATTGTTAGTTGCCCTTTATAAAAGGGTAAAATTTTTCTTCTAATTTAATCGATAAAAAAAGGAAAATAGGAATAAACTAAGATTAGTAATATTCGGAAACTAGTAAAGGGCCTTATTACTTTTCTTTTTAAGTAATGGTGGTAGGCATCAATTACCAATCTTAATTATTGTTAATTGAAGAATTCACAATATGTTCACAAATATAAAGCTATTTTTTATACATTTATGAAGAAAATTTGCTATAATTAATCCATGTTTAGAATTATTATAAATAAGTGAGCATTTAATTGAAATGGTTAGGGGTGTCATTTAACTGATGCATATCATAGTTGTTGGACTAAATTATAAAACGGCACCAGTCGAAATACGTGAACGTTTGACATTTGATTCATCGCAAATGGGAGAGGCAATGAATCAACTGCAATATAAAAAGAGCATATTAGAGAATGTGATTATATCCACATGTAATAGAACGGAAATATATGCTGTTGTCGATCAATTGCATACTGGCCGCTACTATATAAAAGAATTTTTGTCAGAATGGTTTGAGATGGAGCAGAATGAATTTGTTCCATATTTATTTGTTTATGAGCAAGAGGGTGCGATGAACCATTTATTTCAAGTGGCATGCGGGTTAAACTCTATGGTTGTAGGGGAAACGCAAATACTTGGGCAAGTTCGCACAAGCTTTTTAGAAGCGCAAAATAAAAATGTAGTTGGAACAGTATTTAATCAACTGTTTAAACAAGCTATTACTCTTGCCAAAAGAGCTCATACAGAAACGACTATTGGCGAAAATGCTGTTTCTGTTAGTTATGCTGCGGTTGAACTGGCAAGAAAAATTTTTGGAACACTAGAAAATAAAAATGTCTTGATATTAGGTGCGGGGAAAATGGGAGAGTTGGCCATTCAAAATTTATATAGTAATGGCGCAAAGAATGTAACAGTGATAAACCGCACATTTGAAAAAGCACAAGGCCTGGCAGAGCGTTTTGAAGGACAGGCAAAACACTTTAATGATTTACAATGTGCTTTAATTGATACAGATATTGTAATAAGCTCTACTGGAGCAACCTCTTATGTTATTACAAAAAACATGATGCAATCCGTAGAAAAAATTCGCAAAGGTAAACCGCTATTTATGGTGGATATTGCAGTGCCAAGAGATTTAGATCCAGAGATTACGGAGCTTGAAAGTGTTTTTCTTTATGATATAGATGATTTAGAGGGAGTTGTAGAAGCAAACATGCAAGAGCGCCAAAAAGAGGCGGCAAAAATTATGTTAATGATTGAAGAGGGAATAGTGGAATTTAACCAATGGATTCATTTGCTTGGTATCGTGCCAGTTATTTCTGAACTTCGAAACAAGGCTCTTACCATTCAATCAGAAACGATGAAGAGCATTGAAAGAAAGTTGCCTCATTTAAGCACAAGAGATAAAAAGGTCTTGAATAAACATACAAAAAGCATTATTAATCAATTGTTAAAAGATCCAATTCTTCAAGTAAAGGAGCTAGCTTCTACTGAAGATGCAGAAAAGTCATTGCATTTATTTAAACAAATTTTCCAATTAGAAGATGCTCTTGCGTTACATGATACAGAGGAAACAAAAAAAGAAGAGAGAAAACAACAAACAGATATAGCAACTCCTTCTTATTCTTATCAAGCTACTTTACAATCCTATTAAAAGAAAACTCTATGTAATCATTTGATTTCCATAAAATTTACGAGATAATATAAAAGGATCTAATTACTATTCTGTACCGGATTGTAGAGGAGTAACATTATGCAGGATGTTTACATGTCAAGACTTCATGAATTAACGATCATTCTTTATGCATTATCTGTTTTGTTTTATTTTTTTGATTTTATGCATAATAACCAGAGGGCCAATAAGACTGCTTTCTGGTTACTTTCATTTGTATGGGCGCTGCAAACATCCTTTCTTATCGTATATATGAAGGATACGGGGCGATTTCCAGTTTTAACGATAATGGAAGGTTTATATTTTTATACATGGGTATTAATATCTTTGTCTCTTGCGATAAATCGCTTATTAAAAGTAGATTTTATTGTTTTTTTTGCAAATATGCTAGGCTTTATTATTATGGCGATACATACATTTGCCCCCGTTCATGAGTCTAGCGGCAAAATAGCGGAAAAAGTGGTATCTGAACTATTATTTATTCATATTACTGCGGCGATTCTTTCCTATGGAGCTTTTTCTTTATCTTTTATTTTTTCCGTATTGTATTGTGTACAGTATAATCTTCTTAAGAAAAAACAATGGGGAAAAAGGTTAATAAGAATTCCTGACTTGGCTAAGCTAGAGTATGTATCCTATTTGCTTAATGTCATTAGTGTGCCGATTCTGTTAATCGCATTAATACTTGGAATCCAATG
This sequence comes from Niallia nealsonii, assembly GCF_002835805.1. Taxonomy (GTDB): domain Bacteria; phylum Bacillota; class Bacilli; order Bacillales; family Cytobacillaceae; genus Niallia; species Niallia nealsonii. The sequence continues at coordinate 14,803 of NZ_PISE01000066.1, forward strand.
GGCAATTATCCAAAAGCCAGATTTTTTTTGGTATGATCCGAAAATAGTTGGTTCCTTTATTGTTTTATTGATCTATAGCATTTACTTATATTTGCGGGCTACCAATAAACTAAGGGGAAAAAATATTGCATTGCTTAATATTATGAATTTTTTGATGGTAATGATTAATTTTATTTTTATTGGAAAATTTTCTTCTTTTCATTTTTAACAATATACATGATATATTGTTAAAAATTTTATACAGCAAAAAGACAAAAGAACTTTGGAGGGTTTTATGAGAAAGATTATTGTTGGTTCACGAAAAAGCAAGTTAGCTATTACACAAACAAACTGGGTTATTGATCAGTTGAAGAAACTTGATTCCTCCTTTGAGTTTGAAGTAAAGGAAGTGGTCACAAAAGGGGATGTTATTTTAGACGTCACGCTTTCAAAAGTTGGAGGAAAAGGGCTTTTTGTAAAAGAGATAGAACAAGCTATGCTGGATAAAGAAATTGATATTGCTGTACATAGTATGAAAGATATGCCGGCTGTGCTGCCAAAAGGGCTGATTATTGGCTGTATTCCGCAAAGAGAAGATCATAGGGACGCATTAATCAGTAAAAACCATATTCCATTACAGGAGTTAAAGGAAGGGGCAATTGTTGGGACAAGCAGCTTAAGAAGAGGTTCACAGATTCTTAGCGTTAGACCAGATTTGCAAATTAAATGGATAAGAGGAAATATTGATACGCGATTAAAAAAATTAGAAACAAATGACTATGATGCCATTATTTTGGCGGCAGCTGGACTATCTAGAATGGGATGGACAAAGGATGTTGTAACAGAGTTTTTAGAACCAGAAGTTTGTTTGCCGGCTGTTGGTCAAGGAGCTTTGGCAATCGAGTGCAGAGAAGATGATAAAGAAATATTAGAGCTTCTTAGCAAATTTTCTAATGAAAAGACAACTCGAACAGTTTTTGCGGAAAGAGCGTTTTTAAATAAAATGGATGGCGGTTGTCAAGTGCCGATAGCGGGCTATGCAACAATACAAGAAAATAATGAAGTAAGCTTGACAGCACTTGTTGCATCACCAGACGGCAAAAAAATTTTTAAACAAGAAGTACGTGGAGGCAATCCTGTCGAAGTTGGAGAACAGGCTGCAGCTATCTTAACAGAAAAAGGCGCAAAAAAATTAATTGATGAGTTAAAAGAGGAGAATATTATTGATGGATGAGCCGCTTAAGGGAAAACGCATTCTCATTCCACGCTCTAAAAAGCAAGCAGCTTCTCTCGTGAAAAAAGTGGAGGCTTATGGGGGAATAGCAATAGAAATTCCACTATTGGCTTTTAAGGATGTAGCGATTCCGTTAGATGTGCAACGAAAATGCACAGAGGCATCCTATTATGAGTGGTTTGTTTTTACAAGCAGTAATGGAGTGAGAGCTTTTTTTCAACAGCTGCCGAATTTTCAGCAAAAAACGATTAAAATTGCTGCAATTGGAGAAAAAACAACAAAAGCATTAAGGGAGTATGGGATTTCTGTTCATTTTATACCAAGTGAATATGTAGCAGAAACATTTGTGGAAGAGTTTTTGCCTGTTTTAAAGAGCAACGATAAGGTGTTGATTGTAAAAGGAAATTTAGCTCGTGACTATTTATATACGACGCTGAAAACAACTCAATCACAAATAGAAGAAATTATTGTCTATAAAACATATTTCCCACAAGAGAGCGAGGAATTGCTTTCTAAAAAACTTGTAGCTCACAAGCTGGATGTTCTGATTTTTACAAGTGCATCGACAGTGGATCATTTTATGTTTGTTATAGATAAATATAAATTGCATCACCAGTTAAAAGATTGCACGATTGTTTCCATTGGTCCTGTTACAAAAGACAGGTTAAGCTATTACCAGCTAGAAGCAGATGTGATGCCTAACAACTATACTGTTGACAGCATGATAGAATCATTGGGCAGCTATTTTACGATGAAATAATAAAGGGAGAGATTAACAAATGTCAATTGAATTTAAACGTCATCGCAGATTAAGACAATCTGCAAATATGAGAGCATTAGTAAGAGAAAATTATTTACATATTGAAGACTTAATTTATCCAATCTTTGTTGCAGAAGGAGAAAATATAAAAAAAGAAATCTCTTCTATGCCTGGCATTTACAATTTTTCATTGGATCGATTAGGAGAAGAAATGGATGAAGTGCAAAGCTTAGGCATTAAATCTGTGTTATTATTTGGCTTGCCGTTAGAAAAAGATGAATGCGGCACGCAAGCATTTCATGATCATGGTATCGTGCAAGAGGGAATTCGTTTTATTAAAAAGAACTATCCTGACATGGTGGTTATTGCAGATACATGTTTATGCGAATATACAAGCCATGGACATTGCGGGGTAGTGGAAGAAGGAAAAGTATTAAATGATGAATCATTAGAATTATTGGTGAAAACAGCGGTAAGCCAAGCAGAAGCTGGTGCAGATATTATTGCACCATCCAATATGATGGATGGATTTGTGGCTGCCATTCGCAAGGGACTAGATGAAGCTGGCTTTTTGGAGACACCGATTATGTCATATGGCGTTAAATATTCTTCTGCTTTTTATGGACCATTCCGTGAAGCGGCAGACAGTACGCCGCAATTCGGGGATCGCAAAGCTTATCAAATGGATCCTGCCAATCGCCTAGAAGCATTAAGGGAAGCAGAATCAGATGTAGCGGAGGGAGCTGATTTTCTTATTGTCAAACCAGGCTTACCATATTTGGATATTGTTCGTGATATGAAAAATACAATTAAATTGCCAATTGTTATTTATAATGTAAGTGGAGAATACAGTATGGTCAAAGCAGCTGCACAAAATGGCTGGATTGATGAAGAAAAAATCGTCATGGAAATGCTTGTTGGCATGAAGAGAGCTGGTGCAGATTTAATCATGACCTATTTTGCAAAAGATGCAGCAAAAATGCTGAGAGAACAATAGAAACGGGGGAAAAAATATGCGCTCATATCAAAAATCAGAAGAGGCTTATAAAGAAGCTGTCGAGTTAATGCCTGGTGGCGTAAACAGTCCTGTACGTGCATTTAAATCAGTGAAACGCAATCCTGTATTTATGGAATCTGGAAAAGGATCGAAAATATATGATATTGACGGCAATGAATATATAGACTATGTGTTAAGCTGGGGACCATTAATTTTAGGACATGCTAATGAGCAAGTAGTCGAAGGCATAAAAAAAGTGGCAGAACGTGGTACAAGTTTTGGTGCGCCAACATTGATTGAAAATAAGCTGGCAGCTCTTGTAAAAGAAAGAGTTCCTTCTATTGAAATTATTCGCATGGTTTCTTCAGGTACAGAAGCAACGATGAGTGCAATTCGTTTAGCTCGAGGCTATACTGGCAGAAATAAAATCATTAAATTTGAAGGCTGCTACCATGGACATGGAGATTCTTTATTAATTAAAGCAGGATCAGGTGTAGCGACACTAGGCTTGCCAGACAGTCCTGGAGTACCTGAAGGAATAGCGGCTAATACGATAACAGTTGCATACAATGATTTACAAAGCATACAATATGCTTTTGAAAAGTTCGGAGAAGATATTGCTGGAATCATTGTTGAACCAGTAGCTGGAAATATGGGAGTTGTTCCACCTAAGGAAGGCTTCCTTCAAGGGCTTCGTGATATAACAACACAATATGGGGCACTTTTAATTTTTGATGAAGTAATGACTGGATTCCGAGTGGACTACGGTTGTGCACAATCATATTTTGGCATTACCCCAGATTTAACTTGTTTAGGCAAAGTAATTGGGGGAGGCTTGCCTGTAGGAGCGTATGGCGGCAAAGCAGAAATTATGAGCCAAATAGCTCCGAGTGGGCCTATTTACCAAGCAGGAACTCTTTCAGGGAATCCGTTGGCAATGACAGCAGGATATGAAACACTATCTCAACTTACAAAGGAAACATATGCTGACTTTATTCAAAAAGCAGATAAATTAGAAGCAGGTTTATATAAGCATGCGAAAAAGTATGATATCCCTCTTACAGTGAATCGTGCAGGTTCGATGATTGGCTTCTTCTTTACAAATGAAGATGTTAAAGATTATGAAAGTGCAAAAACATCTAATTTGGATTACTTTGCAGCATTTTATAATAGTATGTTAGAGCAAGGGATGTTTTTGCCTCCTTCCCAATTTGAAGGGCTTTTTCTTTCTACAACATTAACGGATGAAGATATTGAGAAGACGCTTCAGGCTACTGAAGTAGCATTTTCTCAGTTAAAAGGATAAGCTCCGTCTTTTAGATTTAGTAATAATTTGAAAAAATAAAGATTTCCTATTAAAACAATGTGATTTTCTTCGGAAGATTGCATTGTTTTTTTTTGCTTATGAATAAAGGTATAAATGAATCTAGTTGCTAAATTTGCTGTTTAATATGTAATTCTTTAAGAGAATAGCTTATTATTTTTGCCTAATGATATAGAGGCAAAAGTTTTACAAACGAAAAATATACTTGGTTTCTCCAGAATCTAATCATAAAAAAGAATTTTACTTCATAAGTTGTAATTGACATAGTGATTAACGTAAAGGAATGAAAGGAGGAGTCGCTTTGTCTTTAGAAAATGCGTCTAATTTACGGTTTTCATTGGAAGAGTCTGTTTGGTTTCAAAAAGGACAGGAAGTAGCAGACCTACTTTCGATATCACTTGATCCCAATATAACTATCCAAGAAAACGATCAGTATATTACTATTCAGGGATCTTTAGAATTAACTGGTGAATACATTAGGATTCAGGAAGAACAAGAAGAAGAAGAGGTATTTCAGACTCCTAAATTGGTTCATTCCGTTATGGAAAGAGAGGAAGGGATTTGCGAATTTCTTCATCATTTTCCTGTTGATATTACCATTCCCCGAACAAGAATTAGCAGTCTAGAGGAAATTGAAGTAGATATTGAAACATTTGATTATGTTTTTCCTGAAAGAAGCTGTTTAAATTTGACAGCAGATTTATCTATTTCCGGTTTAGCCAATTATGAAGAGCAAGAAGAAGAAGAAAAATTACAAGAAGTAGAGGAAGAAGAGGAGTTTGAGCTTGCTTTCAGAGGAACAGAAGAAGTAGAGCTGCCAGTTTGGGAAGTGGAAGAAGAACCTGTAGAGATAAAAGTAAGTCCATTACAAGGGATTAGTCCCCTTATAGAAGAAGAGGATCGGATTTCTGCTGAAGAGATAGATGATTTATATGCACCTTTTGAAACAGAAGTTAGAAAGTCGCCTGAAGAAGAACAAGAAGTTCAGGAGGAAGAGGACGTTATTATCCCATTTTTTGCACAACCTGAAGAGGAAGAAAACCCTGCTTCTAAAGCAAATGATGATGTTCCAGAAATGAAAGTTAGTATGTTTAGAAATGAAAAGGAAATCTATTCAGCAGAAGCAGTATTTCAAAAGCCACCACAAGAATCATCAGAATTAAAATTAGAAGAATCCTCTTATGAACAAGAAGAGAAAGAACCAATAATGGAAGAGGAATCATCTTCTTCAGATGAAAAAGAAGCTAAAAAGAAAAAAGGCATTTTTAATAAAACAAAATCATTAACATTCACAGAGTTTTTTGCAAGAAAAGAGGAAGAGACACATACAAAAATAAAAATTTGCATCGTTCAACATGGAGAAACACTAGAAAGCTTAAGCGACCGCTATAATGTGAATGCACTAAGCATTTTAAAGGAAAATCGCATGGAGGCAAATCAAGATATTTCTGAAGGACAGGTGTTATATATCCCTGTTAAATTTACACAAAAGTAAGGAGTAAGGAACAGATCAAGTATGGCGGTACCCCTGCTTGACTGTTTTCTTTTTTCCTTTTATTAAGAAGAATGTGTTTTTAATAAGAAAGAGTGGCGCGTATGAGTGAAAAAAATTTGCTGAAAAAATATACACCGATTTTAAAGCCTTACGCAGTGGAGCCGCATTTCATTGAGGAATTTAATCGCATTACGAAAATCTATTGCAGTAAGGGAACATTCGCATTAAAGTCTATTGATCCACACAAAGGATCTGATTTTACCAAGCATGTTAGAACGCTTTATCAAAAGGGCTATAATCGTATTGTGCCTATTTTTCCAACTGTTGATGGAAGATATGCAGTATTATATGAGCAAAGATTGTATTATTTAATGCCTTGGCTTCCAAATGATGAACGAGAAAACTACTATAAAAAGCATCAGCAAATGTTTCGGGAATTAGCAAGGCTTCATATCTTATCTTCTAAAGAAGTGACGGTTGAAAAAGAAGATCGAGAAGAGCATTATGAAAATACATTGCTTGAATTAGAAAAAGAGCAGGAACTATTAGAAGGTTTTATCGAACAATGTGAAAATAAAGAGTATATGTCTCCATTTGAGCTGATGTTTTGTATGTACTATCATGACACAAAACAAGCATTAACTTATTCAGAAAATAAATTAAAAGATTGGTTTGAAAAAACAAAAGAGGATGAGAAGGCAAGGGTATCCATTATTCATGGAAAAATCTCTCCAGAACATTTTCTTTATGATGAAAAAGGCTATGGATATTTTACAAACTTTGAGAATGCAAAATATGGTCCACCTAGCCATGATTTGCTGCCATTTTTAGCAAGATCATTAAAAACTGCACCAAAACAAAATGAAGATTGCATGGATTGGCTATACACTTATTTCAATTATTATCCTCTTAGAGAGGATGAAATGTTATTATTTTTAAGCTATTTAGCCCACCCTGGTCCTATTCTTCGAATCTGTGAAAAGTATTTAAAAGGGGAACAGGCAGCAAATGAAAGAAAATATGTGCAAAAATTGCTTAAGCACTACTGGCTGTTAAAAAACACCGAATATATTGTCATGAGAATAGAAGAAGTGGAAAAGCAAAAAAAAGCGCAGCAGGAAGCACAGCAAGAAACCCAAGATTAATCAAGTTTTGGGCTTCTTGCTGTGTTTTTAAGGCTGTTTTCGTTATTTACCCCTGCTCAGTAATTCTACAAGTGTTTTCACCTTATTCGACAAGCAACAAACTTTTAGAAAAACAGCCTTTTTTATATTAAGTTGGATAGTCAACGAAAAAATCTAACATACTATTATAGAAAAATAATAAGAAATGGTATAAATTAAAAAAATAACGGTTATCCTTATTGACGAAAATCCCTTTTTTTCGGTAGTATAGCTATATACATAAATAAAGGCAATGACAGGGAGTAGTACAATGTATAAGTTGAATTATAGAGAGGAAATCATTTGCTGAAAGATTTCTATTCAATCCATTGGAAGGTAGCCCTTGAGCTTCTTTTGCGAACGGTAGTTTCTTATTAGTGAAAGACGGATAGATTCCGATATCATCTATAAAGAGCCAATATACTTTATATTGGAAAAAAGGTGGTACCGCGAACAAAACTCCATTCGTCCTTTTATGACGATAGGGTTTTTTTTATTTGCCAAAATATTTTGAGTTGAATGGAATAAATAATTAGGAGGAAAAAATAAATGGAACCAAATGAAATTTCAATGCCTACAAAATATGATCCAAAAGAAATTGAAAAAGGCCGTTATGACTGGTGGATAAATAATAAGTTTTTTGAAGCGAAACCGAATGAAGGAAAAGAACCTTATACGATTGTAATTCCACCGCCAAATGTTACAGGTAAACTGCATTTAGGTCATGCTTGGGATACAACGCTGCAAGATATTTTGACAAGAATGAAAAGAATGCAAGGCTATGATGTATTATGGCTTCCTGGAATGGACCATGCAGGAATTGCAACACAAGCAAAAGTGGAAGAAAAGCTGCGCAGTCAAAATATAAGCAGGTATGATTTGGGAAGAGAGAAATTTGTGGAAGAAACATGGAAATGGAAGGAAGAATATGCAAGCCATATTCGGGAACAATGGGCTAAATTAGGACTTGGCTTAGATTATTCAAGAGAACGTTTTACGTTAGATGAAGGTTTATCTAAAGCGGTTCGTGACGTGTTTGTTTCCCTTTATAATAAAGGCTTGATATACCGAGGAGAATATATTATCAACTGGGATCCTTCTACAAAAACAGCGCTATCTGATATTGAAGTCATTTATAAAGATGTACAAGGTGCGTTTTATCATATGAAGTATCCATTGGCAGATGGATCTGGATATATTGAAGTGGCTACAACTCGTCCAGAAACAATGCTTGGTGATTCAGGTGTTGCTGTACACCCGAAAGACGAGCGCTACCAGCATTTAATTGGCAAAACAGTTATTCTGCCGATCGTTGGAAGAGAAATCCCGATTATAGCAGATGACTATGTAGAAATGGATTTTGGTTCTGGCGCAGTTAAAATGACACCTGCACATGATCCAAATGACTTTGAAGTAGGAAACCGTCATAACTTAGAAAGAATTCTTGTAATGAATGAAGACGGAACAATGAATGATCGTGCAGGCAAATATAAAGGCATGGATCGTTTCGAATGCCGTAAACAAATTGTAAAAGATTTACAAAAAGCAGGCGTTTTATTTAAAATCGAAGAGCATATGCATTCTGTTGGACACTCAGAACGAAGTGGAGCAGTTGTAGAACCATATCTTTCTACACAATGGTTTGTTAAAATGCAGCCACTTGCAGATGCAGCTGTAGCTTTGCAAAAAGAAGAAGAAAAAGTAAACTTTGTACCAGAACGTTTTGAAAACACGTACTTGCGTTGGATGGAAAATATTCGTGATTGGTGTATTTCCCGTCAGCTTTGGTGGGGACACAGAATTCCAGCATGGTATCATAAAGAAACTGGCGCAATTTATGTAAATCAAGAGGCCCCAGAAGATTTGGAAAACTGGGAGCAAGATACAGATGTTCTCGATACATGGTTCAGTTCCGCATTATGGCCATTTTCAACAATGGGCTGGCCTGAAAAGGAAGCAGAAGACTTTAAACGCTACTATCCGACAGCAGCGCTTGTAACTGGATATGATATTATTTTCTTCTGGGTATCTCGCATGATTTTCCAAGGGTTGGAATTCACAGGAGAACGTCCATTTAAAGATGTGTTAATACATGGTTTAGTGCGCGATGAACAAGGCCGAAAAATGAGTAAATCATTAGGAAATGGCGTAGATCCAATGGATGTTATTGCAAATTATGGGGCAGATTCTCTCCGTTATTTCTTATCTACTGGCAGTTCACCAGGTCAAGATTTGCGTTTTAGCATGGAAAAAGTAGAATCCACATGGAATTTTGCGAATAAAATTTGGAATGCTTCCCGTTTTGCATTAATGAATATGAATGGTTTAAAATACGAAGAAATTGATTTATCTGGAGAAAAATCTGTAGCAGATAAATGGATTTTAACAAGATTAAATGAAACAATTGAAAAGGTAACACGTCTTTCTGACCGCTATGAATTTGGAGAAGTTGGCCGTGTGCTTTATAACTTCATTTGGGACGATTTCTGTGATTGGTATATTGAAATGGCAAAACTTCCATTATACGGAGAAGATGAACAAGCAAAGTTAACGACTCGTTCCATTCTGGCATATGTTTTAGATAACACAATGCGTTTATTGCATCCGTTTATGCCATTTATTACAGAGGAAATCTGGCAGAACCTTCCTCATGCAGGTGAGACCATTACAACAGCAAAATGGCCAGAAGTGAATCCAGAATGGACAGATGAAAAAGCTGCAAATGATATGAAATTATTAGTAGAAATTATTCGATCTGTCCGCAACAGCCGTGCTGAAGTAAATACACCAATGAGCAAAAAAATCAGCATTTTATTAAAAGCAAAAGATGCAGACGTACAAAGTACATTAGAAGAAAATAAAGCGTATATAGAACGTTTCTGCAATCCTGAGAGCCTAGTGATCGCAACAGAAATTGCTACTCCTGACAAGGCGATGACTTCTGTTATTACAGGAGCAGAAATTATTCTTCCATTAGAAGGGTTAATTAATATGGAAGAAGAAATTGCCCGTTTAACAAAAGAGTTAGACAAATGGAACAAGGAAGTCGAACGTGTTCAGAAAAAATTAGGCAATGAAGGATTTGTGAAAAAAGCTCCTGAAAAAGTAATTAATGAAGAAAAAGAAAAAGAAAAAGATTACTTAGAAAAAAGAGCAACAGTTGAAGCGCGCATTAAAGAATTAAAAGGCGAAGCTTAAAAGCCAAAACAATAAGAAAAGAAACAAGACGAATCCTAACTTGGGTTCGTCTTGCTGTATAAGCCAATTTATGATAATAAAGCAGGTGTAGAAATGTTTCAAACATATGAAGATGCATTAGACTGGATCCATTCACGTCTAAGATTAGGAATAAAACCAGGATTAACAAGAATGAACATGATGATGGAAAAATTAAATTTTCCTGAAAGCCAATTAAAAACTGTACATATCGGGGGAACAAATGGAAAGGGATCTACTGTCACTTATCTTCGATGCATATTAGAAAGTGGAGGATTAACAGTTGGCACCTATACATCTCCTTATATTGAGCAGTTTAATGAGAGAATAAGTATTAATGGGGAACCGATAAGCGATGAAGAGATTATAAAACTATGCAATATTTTATATCCAATTGTTGCGGAAATGGATCAAATGGATATTGGCGGTCCAACTGAATTTGAAATCATCACAGCTATGTCCTTTTATTATTTTGCGTTTATTAAGCCCGTTGATATAGTTATTTATGAAGTTGGTCTTGGAGGACGTTTTGATTCAACGAATATTATCCACCCTATTTTATCCATTATCACAAGTATTGGCTTAGATCATACAGCTATATTAGGGGATACATATGAGGAAATTGCCAGGGAAAAAGCAGGGATTATTAAAAAGAATACGCCAATTATTGCCGCAATAAAACAAGAAGAAGCATTAGCAGAAATTATTAAAAAAGCAGAGAAAGAGAATGCTCCTATTTATTTTCTTAATAAACACTTTGTAATAGCTGATCCTATATCATGGAAACAAGGAGAAAGCTTTACGTTTCAAACGGCTGCAGAAAAACTTGAAAATTTGCAACTATCCATGATGGGGAAACATCAGATTGAAAATGCATCATTAGCGGTAATGGCAGCAATCCTATTAAAAAAAGAAATATTCCCTCAAATTTCACAAGAGCATATACGTATGGGGTTAAAAGAAGCAAAATGGCCAGGGCGTTTTGAAATGGTTTCAGAAAATCCTCTTGTCATTTTGGATGGAGCCCATAATGAAGAAGGGGTACAAGCTTTAACAACAGAGTTAACCAAACGATTTAAGGATAAAAACAAGACAATTATTTTTGCAGCACTTTCTGATAAAAAAACAGATAAAATGATCCATCAACTTGATGGGATTGCTGATAAAATTATTTTTGTATCTTTTGACTATCCACGTGCAGCAACATGCCAGGAATTATATAAAGAAAGCCATCATCAGCAAAAGGCTTATTCAACAGATTGGAAAAAATCAATTAATGAACAATTAGAGGAAATAGAAGATGATTCTATGCTTATCATCACAGGTTCGCTTTATTTTTTATCTGCTGTAAAAGCTTATTGGAAAGGGAAAAATGATAAGCATAAATAACAATAAACCATATTAAATATTTAAAAATTGGATGATTTTCCAAAAGGAAACTGAAAATATTTAAAAATAAATATACCTCTATAGAGAAGAGGCAACTAGTGTTAATTTGTTTGAAGATTGCTGTAATTGGCAATCTTTTTATTTTCAAAAATATAAAAGAAAATAATATTCTATAAAACCTATGGATAAATAATAGGAAAAGGTTTAGTATAATGGTATTGGGTGAATAGTATGAATATTATGGGAGTTTATTTGTTTTAGATAAATAAACTATTGCAATAAACACTATTTAGGCATATTAATGCTGAAACAAGAGGTGGAGTATTTGGTTAAGTCACCAATGAAAATATCAATCTGGGCAGTTTGGCTTATACTGCTGCCACTCGGATTATGGTTTCTTTATCAAACCTATCCTCCAAAGATTGATGGCAATACATCAGATATATTAGCATTTCTGCTTTTTATGTCGGTTGTTGCAAGTATGCCGATGATGATAAATGGCAGACCCGTATTTTTTCTGCAATGGGCCAGCCTTTCTGTATTTTTAATCTTTGGGCTATTTATCGAAACAGTGCTTGTGCAGCTGGCATTAATTCCAATTTTGCTGCAATTAAGATTATCGCAAGAAACAAGATTTCGTTTGCCATTGAATTCGAGCATGTTTTTTCTGGTTTCTATATCTAGCGGGCTTATTTATTATGGGCTGGGGGGAAAACATGCTGCAGATATTTTATGGTATCCAAATTCTCTTTTTTTGGTTATTTTATATCCTCTTATTTATTTTTTGTTAAATGCAATTCTAATCTTCTTCATTAGCCAAGTCGTATATCAGCGCAAAGAAAAATTTTTCACATTAGATTTAGGATGGGAATTTGTAACAACCCTTATTACTTACCCAGTAGGTATTGCTTTATATATTATGTATAAGCAAATTGGCTTAATCGCTCTTGTTTTAATTGGTATTCCCTTTATTTCTCTTTCTGTTATTTTGCGTTTATATCATTCCAGTAGAACAGTTAATGATTATTTGAAAGAGATTGCTGAATTAGGACATCAATTAACCCAAAATTTACAGGTGAAAGAGACGATTGCTTTTTTTACTAATAGTTTATACAAGTTATTTAAATTAGATTTTGTATTTATACATGAAGTTGATGAGTCAAATGCATTAACAATGATCGCAAGGGTAGAGAATAAAAGAGTTTTTCCTTCTTTTCCTGGTGTACTGCTTATAAATGAAGGGATCTGTGGAAATGTTTTCTCGACAAAGGAACCAGCTATCTATCATCAAAAAAGAGAATGGCTTCCTATAAATAAAGGCTATATGCCAATGGAGACAGAAAGCGTATTAGCTATTCCTCTATTAAAAAATGAGCAAGTAATTGGTATTTTAATAGTGGGGAGCAAAAAAAAGAGAGCATTTGTGCATGTGCCATTAATGGTTCTGCAGCTCCTTTGTTCCCAGTTTGCTGTCGCTTTTGAGAATGCTAAGTATTTTGAAAAAACAAAGGAATTCAGTGAAAGATGCGCTTTAACCAAATTATATAATTATTGTTTTTTTGAACAACTATTAACAAGTAAATTTCAAGAACTGAAAAGCAGCCAAATTAATCAGTTAGTTTTAATCATGCTAGATATTGACTATTTTAAAAGTATAAACGATACATATGGCCATCAGGCCGGGAACGAAGTGTTAGTGGAATTTGCAAAAAGAATTAAATATTTGGTTGGAAATAAAGGAATTGTTGCTCGTTATGGAGGGGAAGAATTTTCTATTTTATTAACCAATATAAATATACAGGAAGCTTCCGAACTGGCAGAATTTATTCGGAGAATGATTGAAATACATTCCTTTACAATCAAACAAAGCATGAAAAGTCAGCCAGCAAAAATAAAAATTACAGCATCAATTGGTTTGGCCAGTGCGCCACATGATGCGGATGAACCGCTAGCCTTAATAAAGCATGCAGATAGAGCACTTTATACAGGAGCAAAACAGGCAGGCAGAAATCGGGTAGCGAGATATGTAAAGTGATAGGCCATCTAAAATACTTAGTTGTGTATTGCTGTTGCTTAATAAGAAATAAAAAGCCTTTTATAATCGAGCTGATTTGAAAAGGAAAATCAAACATATATGCATTTAAACATAGATAATCATATAAAGAGAAAAAATAAATTGGTTTATAGCTAACCAATTTATTTTTTCATTTAATAGTCATATTCTGCGTCTAGTTCGCTTTTTTCCGACTCAATAGTAGAGTTAATAATTGGAAGATAAATCTGGTTATTTTCATTGCCGCTGTTTGAACCGTTATCTTCTGTATACCCATCTGTGCAATTTGTTTGGAAACTAGTTGAACTTGTGTCGATATACTGGCCATATTTGTTTTTTGTATTGGTTGTGACTTTTTTAGCAAATACTTTTCCATCACCATTTTTATTGAAATTGCCTGTAATATCAAGCGTTTCCCTCACACATATTTTGGCATTGCTGCCTAAGTTTAAATTGCCTATTGCTGCGTTTGATCCAATATAAATGGCCGAATTTGTTATATTATTAATTTTATTAATAGTCGCATTTCCCAAAATAAGCAATTTGCTATTATTGTTAGGATTATTTAGCCCCTGAATAGAGGCATCTCCATTAACAATTATTTTGGAGCTATTGAGTTGATTTATTTCAGAAAAAGTTGATGCACCGCCTATACGTATAGTTGAATTTGTTAGACTATTAAGATTTTGAAAAGTGCCGCTTCCTTTTATCATCATATTTGTATTAGTAAAAGTACTATTTAAATTTTTAAATGTAGCTGTTCCTGCTATTGATATAATGCTATCGGAAGTTTCACTCCAATTCTCTGTTTCAAGGTTTCCTTTTACTTCTAACTTTGAATTTTTAAAGCTGTTCAAATTGTTAATTTTGACTGTGCCGCCTATATAAATGGAACTATTAGCTGTCTTTAGATTTTGGAAAGTTCCATTTCCAGCACTTTCAATAATAGAATTGCTGACGGTATCGTTTAGTGAACTGAAACTTATGCTGCCGCCAGAATGGATTTTTATTGTTGAGTTGCCATTTAAATTACCATTAACAGTAAGGTCGCCTGTGCTATAAAGGGTTGACCGATTAAAACTATTGATATTGGATGAAAGAATGAGCGCGCCATTAACCTTTAGAATATAGTCATTTATATTGGTATTGGTTGTAATGGAAGTAGTGCCAGAATACTGGCACTTGGAATTACTAAAGGAATAATTATTTGGTATAGGATTTACACATGAATTTAGATTTCCTGGATTAGATATTTCATTTCCGGTCAAACCTGTTTGATAAATATCAGAATAATTGCCTGAATTACCAGTTCCTCCAGAATTTCCGCTGTCATTTTCCTCTTCTTCATTTGCAACTTCTAATATAATTGGATCCAGTGTAATCGGAATAGTTAAGCTGGAATTCAAAGTGACAGTTTTGTCCGCAGTTTTGCCAATACTGTCAAAACTGTAAATAATGCTATCTTTTGTATTTGATTGTTTAATATTAGCTATAGAAAATAATTGCTTAGAGCTATTATCAACAGATACGATTAGTGTTTTAAAAAAATTATTATTCCATTCTTCTAAATTACTTTGCAGTTTTTTTCTATATGCTGCAGCGGTGGCTTCTTTTAAATCGCTAAAATAATTGGTGCTATTCATTTCTTTTTCAATTGTTTCTTTATTAGCAGCAGTAATAGTTCCATATTTTGTATAAATAGTGGAGTCAATGAGTTGATTTATTGATTTTTTAAACGTTTCATCTTTTTCTAATGCAGCACTTTCATTAATAATAGCCGTTTTATAATAAGTGACACCCATTTCAGCAATGGACACAGCTTGCACTTTGTCTTCTGTTACCATTATTTGTTTTGAATTATTAAAGGTCATTCCCATAATGGAAATATAAAGAATAAAGAAAACAGTTACCATTATTAAAACAATAATCAGGGCATTCCCCTTTTCACTCTTGTACAGCACTAAAATCCTCCTTTCTATTTAATTCTAGATAAGATAGTTTTCGATGAATAAGAAAGCTTTGGATTTTTTTTATTGTAAATAGTAAGTTCAATTGAAACATCTGTTAGTTTTGGATAGAAGGTTTCCTTATTTTTTGTATATATTTTTGAATTATTGCTAGTGCTTGTTTTTAGTTCATAAAAAAAATGATCATTTTTAAAGGTTATGGTCTTTTTTCCTTCTACTTTAATGTAATTTGCATTTGGATTTTGATCAAAGGCTATTGTATAGGAATCGGAACTTTGATGAATTTTGGTTAAATTTACCATTATATAGTTAGCTTCTTGCTGAAGCAATGTTTTATCAGTTACTGTTTTTGAAAACTGAAATCCTTGAAACAAAAATTGATAGGCAAGCAAGAGTATGATAGCTGATAATGAGACTGCTGCAAGTAATTCAATCAATGTTAAGCCTTTTGAATTTTGAATCATTTTTTTAAATCCCCTATTAATTTAATGTTAAATATCCATATATATTGCTTTTTAAGTTATTTTTTTCATCATATATATGGACATGGATCTTATATAATCTTGTCTTTCCGATATTTTTTAAGTTTTCAGGTATAGAAGAAATTGTTAAATGGACGAAATAATTTTCTTCTTTAAGAACTAATTCTCCATATTGTGCATCATGATTAATGGAAACTAGTGGCAAACCTTGATAATCCGTATTAGTGATAGAATATACAATAGACGAATTAGGTTGATTGACCATATTGTTTAGAAACGATTTTACTTGGGTGCTATTTTGTGCTTGTACAAGCCACTCTTTTGCAATGTTGACACTTGTAAGCTTTTTATCGGTTTCATTCATTGATTGTGAAGCTTGGGGAAAAAAAGTAATTAAAGAAGCAATTAATATTCCCAGGATAACAATAGATAATAAAATTTCTATTAAAGAAATTCCTTTATTATTTTTTATATATTGAAGTAACAGCATTTGGCATCCTCCACAGCGATCTGAATAAAAAATAAAAGCAAATATTTTACTGGATATAAAACATTTTTCCTATTCTTTAAAAATGAATGTTTCTATTATACAATACAATTAAAAATAAAGAAGAATTTACTGGGTCTTATGATGTGCGTTTTATGGTGCAATGTAGATTTTGTTTAAAATAAGTTCTTTTTTCCTAGAGTTTGTCAACTAACAAGGTTTTTACTAAAAAGGATAAGTGGTGAATGATTGTGCAGACATTTATTATATCGTTTGTATGTTCTGTTTTGTTAACTATTGTTGCTTGTGTTGTGCCAACAAGGCTAAAAAATAGCGGCAAATTATTAATTATTGCAATAGCTTTTCTGTTAACAAATATTTTGTTTTTGCTCGAGTCATTAGAATTAGGAATGATAAAAAGCAGTGCTATTATAGTATTGCTCTTTTTACTGATAACTTTTCTGCTAAATAGAAAGTTTGCTAGCAGCTTTTATCATTCAAGGACTGAAGATAATGAATATATCTCTCAATTTAGTGCAAAAGATATGCAAAAAGAGCAAAATGAAATATTTGAAAATAAAAAGTATCGCAGTAATTATTTTAGAAATTTACAAAAAGACAATTTGATTGCATTAAACAAAGAAGGTCATACCAAAAAAGATGTCTTAAAAGAAGAAAGTATAGATTTGCAAACTAGCAGCATTAGTCCAGTAAATGAGCTTTTACTGGAAAAAAATGAAATTGTAACGGAATCAGTAAAGCAGGAGAAATGGAATGGGATAAATATCCAAGAAGAGAATGTGGAGGAAGATTTTCTGAACCTGGATATTCATAGTAAACATAAGGGAGAGAAAGAGTGGGCCAGCGAGATAGAATTTGCTTTTAATGATAAAAAAATCATTCAGAGAGAAAACTCGATAGAAACTTTATTAGAAGAGTCTTTTGATTACGATAGGAAAGAGGAAGATTCTGAAAAAGGGAGAATGAGTGATGCTGGCAATTCTCTTATCTCAACAATGGAGGAGAAGGAGATAGAGAAAAAAATAAATGATGCAAAAATTTGGCTTGGGGAAGAACCTGCTCATAACTTAGAGCTTTTTCTAGCGGATATGGAAGACCTGAATAGAAAAATAGAAAAAGAAAAGTAGAAGCTAAAACATACTAAAACAATATATTCCGTCCCTTTGTTTGCAATCACTACTTAAATAAAGCTTATTGGGAGGAGGGAGAAAAACGTGAAACTATTATCTGGAACAAAAATATTTATTGGGTTATTTTTGGCAACATTTATTATTTTTAGTTTTACCCATCTAGGAGCGTTGGCATACCAAAAGATAACAAAGGAAAAAACGTACAAAGCAAATACGATGGTTGCTGCTATCAATATAAGCGGATTAACGAAAAGGGCAGCAAAAGAACTAGTGGAAATGCGTTTTAAAGAATGGCAAACAAACAAAGAATTTTCACTTCAATATAAAGAAAAGACGGTGCAGTTTTCTCCAAGTTTACTGACCCTAAATGTTTCTAATACGCTAGATAATATTAAAGAAGGGCAAACAAATGACTTGCTCTTATCTATAAACAAAGTAGTTCTACAAACGGAGTTAGCAAAGTTTAAATCCCTTCCTATTACGAGTTTACAAGAAAATCAGCTGTTTGCTGATGTAGTGGAAGAAGGACAAACGCTTGATAAGAAAACAAGCTCCTACTCCCTTGTAGATTATTTGTCAGAAGGGGAACTTGGCAAGGAAGTATTAGCTAAAACAGAAATCCCTATTGCTTCAAACGAGCTAGAAGTAGAAAAAACATTAGCGGAAATGGGGAAAATAGACATTCTTCCTTCCTCCTCTTTTTCATTATTAAAGATGCTAGAAGATTTAGAGCAACAAAGCATTTCAGAAGATACTGCTAGTTTAA
The DNA here is from genome assembly GCF_002835805.1 of Niallia nealsonii. Lineage (GTDB taxonomy): Bacteria > Bacillota > Bacilli > Bacillales > Cytobacillaceae > Niallia > Niallia nealsonii. The sequence goes on from NZ_PISE01000066.1 coordinate 33,266, forward strand.
TTGCAGCGGGAATTTATGGAGTGGTATTGCCGACAAACTTCGCTGTAACGGAACGTAATATTGGCAATGCACTGCCAACTAATGTAAAGCCTGGTTATGAAGCCAAAGCAAGTGTAGCAGAGAAAATGGATTTAAGTTTTACAAATTCTAATCAAAAAAGCTATCAAATTCAATTTAAAGTGAAAGACAACACCTTATATGTGGAGCTAAAAGGGGAAACATTTGCTTCCTTGTATAAGGTATATACCGAAAATAAAAAAGAACTCGAGCCAAAAACAGTAATACAATTTGATTCTTCCTTAAAAAAGGGGGAAGTGAAAGTGATCAATAAAGGAAAAAATGGCCTAACAATTGATGTGATAAAAGAAACATTAAGTTCAAAAGGTGAGGTTTTAAAAAGGGAAGTTGTCGCAAATGATTATTATCCCCCTGACTTTAGAATAGAAGCACAGTATTTACCTAACGAAGAAGATGAAGACAGTACAGACGAATCCTCTACACAAGTAAGTACAGAGGAGGAGGCCACAGCTGAAGAGCAAACAACAGAATTGGAGACAGAGGCTGAGCAAGCTGCTAAAACAGCAGAGGAAGATCAACATGATCTTTCAGAAGACGAAATAGTAAATGAGAATGAATTTATGGATGTAAAATAACCGGCAGAATGATGTTTTTTCTTATCTAGCCAGCACATTTGTTTAAAGGAATTGAAAAATCATTTCGCAATTTTATATTTATCTAAAGGATGATTAACATGAAAAGAACGCGCAAAAGACTTGGCGATCTATTAGTAGAAGCAAATTTAATCACCGAAAGCCAGCTTCAGTCCACATTAAAAGATAAAAGTGACAGTCAGAAGCTGGGAGATGCACTGCTCCAGCAAGGGCATATAACAGAACAGCAATTGATTGAAGTGTTAGAGTTTCAATTGGGAATACCTCATATTAGTTTATATAGGTACCCCTTTGATCAGCATCTTTTTACATTGGTGCCGAAAGAAAGAGCCAAAAGGCATATGCTTATTCCTTTAAAAAGGGAAGGAGAAAAATTATTTGTCGCAATGGCTGATCCAATGGATTATTTCGCCATTGATGATTTGCGGTTAACGACTGGATTTCAAATTGAGCCAGCAATTGCAACAAAAGATGATATTTTACGAGCGATTAATAAATATTATAATATGGACGATGAATTTAAAGATTTACTTATGTCTTCTGAAGAAGAAATAAAAGAAGAAGCGAATGGTGATATTCAAGATTCTCCGATTATTCGTTTAGTAAACCAAGTAATCTCCAATGCAGTAGTAGCTAAAGCTAGTGATATTCATTTTGATCCACAAGAAACAAAACTTATCATTCGATATCGTATTGACGGTTTGTTAAGAACAGAACGGATTTTGCCAAAACATATGCAAAGCATGATAACAGCACGGATTAAAATTCTCGCAAACTTGGATATTACAGAATATCGTGTACCACAAGACGGCAGGATGAAATACAGAGTCGATATTCAGCCGGTTGATTTGCGTGTTTCTACATTGCCGACTGTTTTTGGTGAAAAAATAGTAATGAGAATATTAGATTTAAGCAGTTCATTAAATGATATTAGTAAGCTTGGCTTTAATTCTTATCATCAAAAATTGTTTAACACAATGCTGCAAAAACCAAATGGTATAGTGCTCATTACTGGTCCAACAGGTTCAGGAAAATCTTCTACATTGTATGCAGCTTTAAATAAACTTAATAGTGAAAATGTTAATATTTTAACAATTGAGGATCCCGTTGAATATCAAATAGAAGGAATTAATCAAATCCAAGTAAATACACAGACTGGCATGGATTTTGCTGCTGGCCTGCGATCTATATTGCGCCAAGATCCCAATATTATCATGGTTGGTGAAATAAGGGATAAAGATACAGTGGAAGTCGCCATTCGAGCTTCTTTAACTGGACATCTTGTATTGAGCACGCTCCATACAAATGATTCTATCGGGACTATCACAAGATTAATGGATATGGGAGTAGAACCATTTTTAGTTGCATCTTCGCTTAATGGGATAGTATCTCAACGGTTGGTGAGGAAAGTATGCCGTGATTGTAAGGAAGAGCATGCAGCCACAAAACGGGAAGTTGAAATTTTTTCAAGAAGAGGAATAAAAATAGAGAAAATAGTTCGAGGAAAAGGCTGTTCTTCTTGTAATATGACTGGTTATAAAGGAAGAATTGCTATTCATGAAGTATTGGTAATGAATGATGAACTTCGTAAAGTAATCATGAATGGAGAATCATTTATGCGATTAAGAGAAATAGCGGAACAAAATAAAACTATTTTTTTATTAGATGATGGGTTATTAAAAGTAAAACAAGGAATAACAACGACAGAAGAAGTATTACGGGTAACTATACCTGAATAGAGGTGCAAGCAGTGTTAGAAACAATACAATATATACTAAAATCAGGATGTGAACTGAAGGCGTCTGATGTTCATTTAACAGTAGGAGTTCCTCCAATTATGAGAATTAATGGGGAGTTGAGAAAATTTGGCGAACAAGTTCTTCGACCTGCTGAAACAGAAAAAATGGCTCAGTCTATAGTTTTTTCCGAGAAGATGTGGAAGGAATTTAATGATAAAGGAGAACTTGATTTTTCGTATGAAATTCCTGGTGTATCACGGTTTCGCGTAAATGTTTTTAAGCAAAGAACAAATATTTCTTTAGCTATACGAATTATCTCTGCAACTATACCAAATATAGAAGAACTGCGGCTTCCGAATGTCATGAAAAGAATAGCAGAAAAACAACAAGGGTTAGTTTTAGTAACAGGACCTACAGGAAGTGGAAAGTCGACTACTTTAGCAGCGATGATTCGTTATATGAATGAAACAATGCGCAAACATATCATTACGTTAGAGGATCCAATTGAATATGTCCATTCCCATGGCACATCTATTATTGATCAGAGAGAAGTGGGCTTTGACACGCAAAACTTTGCCAATGGTTTGCGTGCAGCACTCAGACAAGATCCTGATGTCATTTTAGTAGGAGAAATGCGTGATTTAGAGACCATTCAAACAGCCATTACAGCAGCAGAAACAGGGCATTTAGTATTAGGAACATTGCATACGTCCAGTGCACCTGCAACGATTAATAGGGTAATTGATGTATTTCCCCCTGCACAGCAGCAGCAAATAAGAATTCAGCTTGCATCTGTCCTTGTATCCGTTATTTCTCAACGCCTTTTCCAAACAAGCAATAAAAGAGAGAGAAGAGTAGCATTGGAAATCCTTATCAATAATTCAGCAATAGCAAATTTAGTCCGTAATGATAAAGTCCACCAGATTGTTAATATTATGCAGACATCTAGAGCCCAAGGTATGATTACCCTCGATAATAGCATAAAACAACTTGTTCAAGAAGGAGCTATTGCCAAAGATATAGCTCTCCAGTATATGCAGGAGCTATCTGCACATGGCACGATTTAAATATGCAGGAAGAAGCAGACAGGGAAAAAAAGAGGGCATAATCAATGCGTCCACCAAAAGAGATGCAATGCTCCAGTTAAGAGAACAAGGCATTAAAGTGATCGAGATGGTAGAGGTGGAACAATCTTTTCTAACAAAAGATATAACGATAGGTTCGCCAGTGAAACTGCAGGACATGGTAATATATTTAAGGCAATTTTCTGTTTTATTATCTGCGGGTATATCAATAGTGGACGCTACAAAAATACTTGCTGAACAAACTACAAGCAAGGCATTAAAAAAAACGTTAACAGAAGTGGAGCAAGATTTAAGGGAAGGAAATCCCTTATCTGCTTCTGCTGAAAAACATAAAAAAATATTTTCCAAAATGTTTGTAAACATGATTCGAGCAGGTGAAGCAGGAGGGAATATGGACGAGGCTTTAGAACGATTAGCAGTCCATTATGAAAAACAACATCATACAAAGCAGAAAATTATTTCTGCTCTTGCTTATCCTCTTGTCGTTGGTTTTATTGCCATTGCAGTAGTAACTTTTTTATTAGTGTATGTAGTCCCGATATTTGTTGGGATGTTTGCTGATTTTGGCGGCCAACTGCCGCTAATCACAAGAAGTGTATTAAATATAAGCCAATTTATGCAAAGCTATTGGTGGCTGTTATTTGTATTAGCAATTATTATACTGCTCTTATACCTAGTCATCCGGAATAATGCAGAAACAAAATACTATTTAGATATGTTTATACTGAAAATCCCTGTATTTGGAATGATTTTGCAGAAAGCGGAATTAGCAAGAATGACAAGGACTTTAAGTTCTCTGTTTTCTAGTTCTGTTCCTATCCTTCAAGCATTGGCGATTGCCGAATCTATCGTAGAAAATCGTGTAATTGCAGGGGTAATAAATAAATCCATAACAGCATTAGAAGAAGGAAAATCATTAACAGAACCAATGCAAAAGCACTGGGCTTTTCCTCCTCTTGTTACACAAATGATTGCAATAGGAGAAGAAACTGGGTCATTAGATACCATGCTGGATCGAGTCGCAGATTTTTATGAGAAAGAAGTAGACATAAGTACAGATCGGCTAAAAGCCCTAATTGAACCATTGCTAATTGTTGTGCTTGCTGGACTGGTTGGGACGATTGTAACAGCTATTTTAGTACCAATGTTTGAAATATTTAACCAAATAGACAAGTATTAATTATTGTTATATGTTTCTAATTTTTAGTTCTTTCTTTTGGACTATAATTCTGTTAAAGTACAAATATATTAGATAGAAAATACTATAATACGAGGAGAATATATATGAAAAAAGTAATAAACACGCTAAAAAATCAGCGTGGCTTAACGCTGATTGAATTATTGGCAGTAGTCGTTATTTTAGGAATTATTGCAGCAATTGCTGTACCAAGCGTGGGGAAAATTATTAGCAATACAAAAGAAGATGCAAAAGTGGCAGAAGCGCTGCAAATTATCAATGCCGCAAAAATCGCCCAAGCAAATGATAGCACCAAAACATCATGGGTGTATGATGCAGAAGATACTGATAAAACGAACGGAGAATTAAAAGAGTATTTGAACAGCGTAAAAGATACGAGTTTTACAGTTACTTTTGATGCAACATCAGGTGATTATTCAATTAAAGGACATGATTCTGCGTCTATTGTAAAGTCCTCGTATACGGAGACAACAGTTGTTCCTGAATCAGAACTAACAGCTAAGGCTCAATAACATGCTTTTATTCCTATATGGCTATATTTTTGTAGTTGGTGCGGTGCTTGGATCCTTTTTTAATGTCGTTGGATTAAGAATTCCGTTAAAACAGTCCATTTCTGTGCCCAGATCAGCTTGTCCAAAATGCGGGCATACTTTAAAGCCTTGGGAGCTTATTCCAATAATATCTTTTCTTATACAAAAAGGGAAATGCGGCCGCTGTAAGGTTCGTATTTCCCCCCTTTATCCGATTGTCGAAATGATAACCGGTCTTTTGTTTATTATGGCTCCCATAAAACTTGGATGGACGTTTGAATTAGTAATTGCATGGACACTTATCTCTTTGCTTATGATTATATTTGTATCCGATATCGCCTATATGTTGATTCCTGATAAAGTGCTTCTCTTTTTCTCCGCTGTTTTTTTGGCGGAAAGAGTATATTTGCCCCTTTCGCCATGGTGGGATTCTTTTTTGGGTGCCGGCATAGCTTTTTTACTATTGCTTTTAATCGCTGTGATAAGCAAAGGAGGCATGGGGGGCGGAGATATTAAATTATTCGCTGTAATCGGTTTTGTAATGGGAACAAAATTAGTTTTGTTGTCTTTTTTTATATCTACGTTATTTGGAGCAATTATTGGTATAATTGGCATTGTATTTAAGGTGTTTAAAAGAGGGGAGCCGATCCCTTTTGGCCCCTTTATTGTCGCGGGTACATTAACTGTCTTTTTTTACGGGAAAGATATCATTCAGCTCTATTTGCAGCTTCTTTGATGAAACTTAAGTAAGGAGATTTAAGATGGCTTTTTTAGTAAAAAAAAGAGTGATTCATCTGGCATTAAATGATCACTCCATACGATATATGGAACTAAAACAACATAATCCCCCCCTTCCTTTAAAATGGGGAGAACGATTTCTTCCAGAAGGCATTATTAGAAATGGAAGAATTGTGGATCGAGAAACATTGGAAATAATCTTACAAGAATGTGTGGATACTTGGCAATTAAAAAACAGAGATATTCAATTTATTGTTCCAGACGCTTTTGTAGTTATTAGAAAAATATCTGTACCAAATGATGTGAAAGAGGATGAATTAAAGGGCTATATTTATTTAGAATTAGGAACCTCCATTCATTTGCCTTTTGATGAACCAGTATTTGATGCAGTTGTATTAAAGGAAGATGCAGAAAAAAAAGAAATACTCTTATTTGCTGCACAAGAAGAGATTGTAATGGAGTATGTAGATGTATTTACAAAAGTGAATTTGCATCCAAAAGTTGCGGATCTTTCCTCCTTATCCATTTATCGTTTGTACAGCCTGATGGGTGGCTCTAAACAGAATAGCCGATTACTCATGATACAAATGGATTTGGAAAGTGTTAATATTACGATATTTGAAGAAGAATTCCCAATCTTTGCTCATTATCTGCCTTTAAATTTTATAAGAGAAGATTGGGAGTTGAAAATTAATCGGTCTCAATTAGGGGAATGGACTTTTAACGGGAATTTAGAAGAACATTTATTAGAGTATGAAGATATTTTTCGTGAGGTAAGCAGGCTGCTGGACTTCTACCGTTACTCTATTCACCAAGGAAAAAAAGAAATTACAAAAATTGTACTTAATGGGGATTATCCTTTTTTAGTCAACATCCAAGATGAATTGATCAAAAGATATGAATTATCTGTGGAAATTCTCTCTGCCGATTCATTGTTGTCAAGTTTTAAAAGGTCATTTCCAAAAGCTTTTCACCTTTTATTGGGATTAGCGCTAAAAGAGGTGAAATAATTGACTGTAGAAATAAATTTATTGCCAGAAAAAGAACCCAAAAAGAAAAAATCTTTTTACTTTCTTTTTATCCTTTTTAGTATTACCATCCTTTTTCTTCTAGGCATGATTATAATGGGAGCTTCTTTGCAATCTAAAAATGTCGAATTAGAAAATAAAACAGCAAAAATAAAGAATTTAGTAGAAGCAGAACAAAAAATGCTAGCGGAATATCAGGCGTCTAATTCTGTTGTTGAATTGCAGAATGCAGTAGACTGGGCAAAAATATATCCTGTTAAAACAGTGCCGGTTATGAGGGAATTATCCGCTTTGCTGCCAGAAAGAGGATTTATTACTTCTTTTCATTACACTGAAGCTGGATTGGTAGAATTAAAAGTACAATTTGATACATCAAGAGAAGCAGCCTATTATTTAAAAAGTCTGCTCGATTCAGAATGGGTAGACAATGCGCTATTAAATGAATTATCTATGACAACACTCGATACTATAGAGGATACAGATGAGTCCGCTGCAAATAGTAAGGTGAAGAGGTATATTGGGTCTTTTGATATTACTTTAAACCAAACAAAAATTAAAGAAGATGAAAATGAAAAGGATGCCAAAAAGGATCAAAAATCAGGAGATACAGCTTCATGAATCTTTTACTTGTAAATAAAAATAAATTAGCAATTGTTTTTGGTATTGTAATTGCCATCAGCTTAATAGCTGGAACTTACTTTTTTTATTTGAATCCCAAAATAGCTAGAAATGAGCAGAATAAATTGAATCTTAAAGCTCAGCAAACATTGCTTTCTGCCATTGAAAATAATATTAATAAGCAAAATGATCTATCAAATGAAAATAGTACCACATTGCAAAAAATCATTCCTGTAAAACCATTAACGGAGCAATTATTATTTACAATTGAAAAAGCAGAAACCGTTTCAAGCTCAACTGTTCAAAATATGGTTTTTAGTGATGGAGTTTCTGATTTGTCATCTGAAACTGATTTATTAAATGAAAAAGTTGCAGAGAGCACTACATTAGAGAATGAAACAACAGATGAATCTGCGACTACAGAACAACAAGACAAAGATTATACGATTGACCTTCCAAGTGGAATGAAGCAACTGACTGTTGATTTAGAAATTGAAGCAAAAGATTACTTTTCCCTAGAGAAATTTATCCAAACGATGGAGAGCAATCAAAGAGCCTTGGTAATTCAAAATATCAATTATCTTACAACAGGAGAAAAAACGAAAATTGTTAAAACAAAAGAATTATTATCATTTCGAATAACATTTTCTGTTTTTTACATGCCTACTCTGACAGATTTACAAGAAAGTATACCAAAATTGGAAATTCCAGAACCAAGTAATAAGATAAATCCACTTAACAATTAATATAGCGATAAATGGAAAAAAATGACGAAATCATTCTATAACAAGACGACAAAAGTCTTGTTATTTTTTTTTGCTAGTATGATAGGATGAACAAAACTAGTGAAATGGGGGGGGAGGACGAGTGAATGAAAACCCAGGAAATCGTAAAACGATTACAATTAAAATCAATGGTAAAGAGCGTCCATTCCATGACAAGAAAAAGGGAAGCGTGGAGCTGGATTCTTCCACTTTAATAGAAGAAAAAAATGCTAAAAAATTTGGGGAAGAAGTGGCGGCAGGAAGTGAGACAATAGATGATGAGAGTTTTGATTGGATTCTACCTAATGAAGAAGAAATGGAAGAAGAACCGATAATTCTAGCAAATGATTCTTCCACTGGAGAAAAAAAGACGTTCTTGGAAAAAAAAATAAAAAAGGATAACGGAAATAAAAAATCAGTGAAGAAAGGAGTGGTTCCTTCCATATTTTTTACGGTGTTTTTTGCTGTTGTTTTGGGGACGGGATTTGGTTTTATCTTATTAAAAATGGTGAGTTCTGATCAACAAGTTACGTCTAAACAAAATGTTGCTGTATCACAAGGAGAGAGCGAAGCAAAATCAGCGGGAAAAACAAATGAGGAAGCAAAAGGAACAGGTAGTAGTACGGAAACTAGTGCTATAACTGCCACTAAAAAAGATATTTCGACATTTGTCATTCAACATATTATTTTATCTAATGAAAATGCAGTAAAGCAAGTGCAGTCACAATTAAAAAATGATGGATATATTAGTCAGGAGATTTCTGTAAATGGAAAGATGGCTGTATATTTAGGTGTGGCAGGTGATTTAGAGGAGGCAAAAACTTGGGCTAAAGCAATAAAAAAAGATAAAGTAGAAGCTTTTGCTAAGCCGATTACTTTTAACGGCGGCGGGGAAATCAAAAATGTAACAAAAGCAGAAAAAAGTTTTATTGAAAATTCTCCGGCAATATATGATGCGATTACTGTTTTTGTATCTTCCGCTCAATTTGGAGATTCTCCTTCAGCAGAGGTGAAAAAAGAACTAAAAAAACAACAAGCCGTTTTAGATGAAATGAAAATAAGCACTTTTAAAAATAAAGAAGTGAAAAATATGGCCCTGCAATTAAATGAAGGCATCACCAAAAGTATTGCTCTAGACAATAATGATAGAGAGGATACACAAGCTATTCAAAAGAATTTATTATCATTTTTAACAAAATATATTGAATTAAACTAAAAAAAATTGTCGGAAAAATTACCTAGGAAATAATGTCGATTTTGGGAGTGCTATTAGTATAATAGCCTCTCCTATTTTTATGTGGGAAAATTCTGTTAGATTTCATTAGGAGAGGGGATATTACATTTTAATTACTATTTAATAAAAAAATTATATTCCAAATTGTTTATCTAGGCATTCTTTGTTAACATTAGATTGTATCTCCCAATTAATGAAACTAGGCAGGTGGAAAAGCAATGAATCACACACAAACCCTCATATTAGCCTCATCTTCTCCTCGACGAAAAGAACTCCTTGAAGATCTTCGTATATCTTTTGAAGTTTCCAGTAGTAACGTGGATGAAAGTTTTGATGCATCCCTTTTTCCAGAAGAAATAGTAATGGATTTGGCGAAAAGAAAGGCAGAATCTATTGTCTCCGATAAAGAAAATTCTTATATTTTAGGAGCAGATACTATTGTCTACTATAAAGGGAATGTATTAGGAAAACCTCAATCAAAAGAACAGGCATATTCCATGCTGAAACAATTGTCAGGATCGACACATTCTGTTTATACAGGGGTAGCCATTGTTTTTAATGGACATTGTTCTATATTTTTTGAAAAAACAGATGTATTATTTTGGGATTTAACAGATGAAGAAATAAATAATTATGTAGATACGGGGGAACCATTTGATAAAGCGGGAGCTTATGGGATTCAAGGAGTTGGTAGAACTCTTGTAAAAAGGATTGCAGGAGACTATTATACTGTAGTAGGCCTTCCTGTCTCCCGGTTAATTCGAGAATTGAAGGCAGTAGGCTTTACCATTCCCTTTTAAAATCATATGACGTTCCCCCTCTTTTTTCTGAAAATATTATTTGTTATAAGAGAGGGGAAAAATATGGACTCCATATTAATTCGTGATTTTCCTAATGACGAGCGTCCGAGAGAACGGTTTATTAAGTATGGACCTGAAAGTTTATCTAATCATGAGCTTATTGCAATTATTATTCAGACAGGTTCTAAAAATGAATCGGTATTATCGCTAGCCAATAAACTATTGGCTCATTTTGATGGATTGCGGCTCTTAAAAGATGCTAGCCTCGATGAATTAAAGACAATAAAGGGAATCGGAACTGTTAAAGCGATACAGCTTCTAGCAAGCATAGAACTAGGTAGAAGAGTATCTAATTTAGTCTATAGTGATCGTTATTGTATTCGCTCACCTGAAGATGCAGCGAAATACATGATGAATGATATGCGTTTTTTAACACAAGAACATTTTGTTTGTTTGTATTTAAATACAAAAAATCAAGTAATGCACAAACAAACCATATTTATTGGAAGTTTAAATGCATCAATAGTACATCCAAGAGAGGTATACAAAGAAGCATTTAGGCGATCTGCAGCCTCTATTATCTGCCTTCATAACCACCCTTCAGGCGATCCGTCGCCAAGTAGGGAGGATATTGAGGTAACCAAAAGATTAGTGGAATGTGGAAAAATAATTGGCATTGATTTGCTAGATCATATAATAATTGGGGAAAATAAATTTGTCAGTTTAAAGGAAAAAGGATATGTATGATACTGTTCATTTTTTAGTAAATAGGATATAATAGTGCGTATGATTTTTTACCTAAATATGTCTTATTATGACACAAATTAAACACACTAATTATATATGAGGAAGAATCTATCAAGAAGAAAAAAATAAAAGCACTTAGTTTCGGAAAGGGAGATACAACTTATGTTTGGAATTGGAACAAGAGACTTAGGAATTGATTTAGGTACAGCAAATACACTCGTTTATGTAAAAGGAAAGGGGATTGTTGTTAGAGAACCTTCCGTTGTAGCCTTGCAGACAGATACAAAAAATATTGTTGCTGTTGGAAATGATGCAAAAAATATGATTGGTAGAACTCCTGGTAATGTAGTTGCACTCAGACCAATGAAAGATGGCGTTATTGCAGATTATGAAACAACCGCTATTATGATGAAATACTACATTAAACAAGCGATGAAAAATAAAAATTATTTTTCTGGAAAACCATATGTGATGGTATGTGTGCCATCTGGTATAACGGCAGTTGAAGAAAGAGCCGTTATTGATGCAACACGTCAAGCGGGTGCTCGTGATGCTTATACAATTGAAGAACCTTTTGCAGCTGCAATTGGTGCAAATCTGCCTGTTTGGGAACCGACTGGAAGCATGGTAGTGGATATCGGCGGCGGTACGACAGAAGTAGCAATCATCTCATTAGGCGGTATTGTGACAAGTCAGTCTATTCGTATTGCAGGTGATGAAATGGACGATGCAATTGTGAATTATATTCGCAAAACATATAATCTAATGATTGGGGAACGAACTTCTGAAATGATTAAAGTGGAAATTGGTTCCGCAGGAAATCCAGAAGGCATCGAAAATTTGGATATTCGTGGTAGAGATTTATTAACAGGTCTTCCAAAAACCATTAAAATTAGCGCAGATGAAATAGCAAAAGCATTAAAAGATACAGTTTCTGCTATTGTTGATGCAGTTAAAGTAACCCTTGAAAAAACTCCTCCAGAGCTTGCAGCAGATATTATGGATAGAGGAATTGTTTTAACTGGTGGTGGTGCGTTGCTTCGTAATCTTGATAAAGTTATTAGCGATGAAACAAAAATGCCTGTTGTGATTGCAGAAGATCCTCTAGATTGTGTAGCAACTGGAACAGGAAAAGCACTTGATCACATCCACTTATTTAAAAACAAAGCAAAAGATTCACGATAATATCTACTCCGAGGTGTAAAAAAGCATGCCACAGTTTTTTATGAATAAACGACTGATTATTTTGCTTGTAAGCATTATTATTCTCGTGGCATTAATAGGGTTTTCGATTAGAAGTCGTGATAAGTTAACTTGGCCGGAACAATTTATTAAAGATACATCCGGCTGGGTTCAAACCCTTGTTTCAAGACCTGCTCACTATGTAGCAGGCTTTATTGATAATGTGCGAGATTTACAAAGTACATACGAGGAAAATAAAAAATTAAAATCAAAATTAGAAGAATTAGGCAAATTGGAGTATCAAGTGCAAGGACTTCAAAAAGAAAATACAACTTTGCATGAAACATTAAAAGAAAAAGAAAGTTTAAGCAGCTATAACCCAATGAATGCTACAGTTATTAGAAGAAATCCTGATCGATGGAGAGAGCTTTTAACGATTAATAAAGGTTCAAGCAATGGAGTCGAAAAAAATATGGCAGTTATGACGGCATCAGGATTGATTGGAAAAGTAAAATCAGTGAGTACTGGTACAGCCACTGTCCAACTTTTAAGTTCAGAAGATCCAACCAATCGGATATCTGCGGTGATTCAGGCAGATTCAAAGAAAAAAGGGGATAAAGTCTTTGGTTTAATTGTAGACTATGATAAAGAGTCTAAATACCTTATTATGGAGTCGACGGAAGATTCGAAAAAGGCAAAAATTAAAAAAGGACAGCTTATTACAACATCTGGTCTTGGCGGTGTGTTTCCGGAAGGATTGCCTGTAGGAAAAGTAGTAAAGGTAGAACCGGATAAAGATGGATTAACCAATAATATCTTTATTCAGCCAGCTGCAGATTTTTATGATATAGAACATGTTATTATTATTAAAAGAACGGCAACACAACCAGACGATATTGAGGAAGAGAAAGGGTTATGAGAAAGTATTTAGTAGTTGCTTTACTTGTTGGCATTTTTGTTTTGGAAAGCATATTTGTCGAACTGCTTCCAGCGGAGATTTTTAATAGTAATCGCATCTTAATTCCCCACTTTCTCCTAATTGGGATTATTTTTCTCGCGGTTTTTGGCAACCGGAATATAGGCATTCTCTATGGATTTGTTTTTGGGATATTATTTGATATAATTTATACAGAAATATTAGGAATTTATTTTTTTATGTTCCCTTTTGTTGTGTATATTTGCAGCAAAATTATGAAAGTTTTTCATAATAATATTGTTGTTGTTTCGATTGTTTCTTTAATCGGCATTAGTATGCTTGAAATTATTGTATATGAAATGATTTTAATTATTCATTTAACAAGTATGGATTTTTCAAGTTTTCTTAATCTGCGACTTTTTCCTACCCTTATATTAAATGCGGCTTTTCTTGTTATTGTTGCTTATCCTTTCAAACGCTTTTTTGAAAAATATGCTGCTGAAAGGCGAGAACAGCCATAATAGCAATCATGATGGCAGATTAAAAACTTTGCTGACAGCTTAATATGATATACTTGCTGAAATAGCAGGGAGAATAGCCCTTTCTAAAAAAGTTGTTGCTTTTTGGAAAGGGATTTTCTAGTGATAAAACTTTACTTCTGATTTTGTTGGCGGATTGCCATTATAGGAAATGGGAAATATCAATATTTAAATCTAGTGTCTAACTAGAAAGGATTTTTCTTTTGTAATGTCGAATAAAATAAAGACCTAGTTTAAAAAAATATGTACAATATAATAAAAGGAGATTAGTCCTTAAGTATGTAGAAAAAGATATGTTTCCAAACTTTTTATGCTGTATGAAAACGATTGTCTTTTAAAACGATAATAGATTAGCTGTTTAAAAAGAGAACGGTATCAACAGACAGAGGAATGTATTCCTTTTTCCTAGCAGAGGTGAACATCTTGAAATGAAGAAAAAGCAATTAGTAACAATTAAAGGAACAAAAAGCGGCCTAAGCCTTCATTTAAATGATAATTGTTCCTATGATGAATTAAAAAAGGAACTGCAATCTAAGCTAAATGAAAGTTCAAATATGCATGAAGAAAAGCAAGATATTCATGTGAATGTAGAGCTTGGCAATAGATATGTAACGGATGATCAAAAGCAGGAGCTTATTGAACTGATACAGACCAAAAGAAATCTTTCTGTACATGCTATAAAAAGCAACATAATAACAAGAAAAGAAGCAGAAGAATGGGTTAAGGAAAAAGAAATTGTTTCTGTTACAAGCATTATCCGTTCGGGGCAAATACTAGAGGTGCCGGGAGATCTATTATTGATTGGAGATGTTAATCCAGGCGGGAAAGTCATTGCAGGGGGGAATATCTTTATTATGGGCAAACTAAAAGGAATTGCTCATGCGGGCTTTAATGGAAATGATAGGGCGATTGTAGCCGCATCTGTTATGAGACCAACTCAGCTTCGCATCAGCAGCTTGATTAATAGAGCTCCAGACCAATATCCAGATGCAGAAAAGCGTGAAATGGAATGTGCTTATGTCGATAATAGTGTTATTATGATTGATAGATTACAAGTTTTGGCACAAGTAAGGCCTAATTTAACAAATTTGGAAGGAGGACATTAAGATGGGAGAAGCGATTGTTGTAACGTCAGGTAAAGGTGGTGTTGGTAAAACGACCACTACTGCAAATATTGGTACTGCTCTTGCTTTGCAAGGGAAAAAAGTGTGCCTAATTGATACAGATATTGGCCTTCGAAATCTCGATGTCGTGATGGGACTAGAAAATAGAATTATTTATGATTTAGTTGACGTTGTAGAGGGAAGATGCAAAGTACATCAAGCGCTTGTTAAAGATAAGCGATTTGATGATTTATTATATTTATTGCCAGCTGCACAAACTAGCGATAAAACAGCTGTACATCCAAGTCAAATGAGAGAACTAGTACTTCGATTAAAGCAGGATTATGATTACGTATTGATTGATTGTCCTGCAGGTATTGAACAAGGCTATCAAAACGCGGTGGCTGGTGCTGATAAAGCAGTGGTTGTCACAACACCAGAAGTGTCGTCAGTAAGAGATGCGGATCGAGTGATTGGATTGTTAGAAAAAGAAGAAAATGTGGCATCTCCTATGCTTGTAATTAACCGTATACGCAATCATATGGTGAAAAATGGAGATATGTTGGATATAGATGAAGTAACTACGCATCTTTCCATCGATCTATTAGGCATTGTTGCAGATGATGATGAAGTAATTAAAGCATCTAATAATGGAGAGCCCATTGCATTGAATCCAAATAGCAAGTCTTCTTTGGCATATCGCAACATTGCCCGAAGAATACTTGGAGAATCAGTTCCTCTTCAACATTTAGAGGAAGAATCAAAAGGTGTATTTGCAAAAATTAAAATGTTTTTTGGAGCAAAGTAATTATCTATACATAGTTCCTTTTGATATTCACGGAATATATTATTCTAGAGCAGTTCCTTACAAAGGAGCTGCTTTTTATTTTTTTCTTCCGAGGACAATCTTGTCATACTCCTTCCTTTTTGTTCATAAACTTGTACAAATAAACAAAAGGGAGGGGTGTTTGTGAGCTCGAGAAAAGAGGAGATAAGAAGGCGCATTGAAAAAAGAAAAAAAGAACAATCCAAACTGAAAAAAAATATTGATAATAGAATTTTATGGACAGATGAGGATGATGATTTCAACGCTCGAGAAAAAAGGGAGATTTATTATGAAGAGGATGGAAATCAATTTCATCCACTATTCCGCAAAGAATTATTTTTATTAAAGATATTAGGCGCTGCTGTTCTTTTTTTAGCTGTTGCCATTATTGTTAAACAGCAAACCGCAACATTTGCCTCAGCAGAAAAAATCATTAGGCAATCTATGAATCAGGAGTTTAATTTTGCTGGTGTTTCTAACTGGTATGAAAAGCAATTTGGCAAACCGCTTGCCTTTTTGCCATTAGAAAAGAAAGAAGAAAAGAAAGAAGAAAAGAATTTACAGCAATATGCTCTTTCTGCATCAGGAAAAATTTTAGAAGATTTTAATGATAATGGGCAAAGAGTCGCGATTGAAACAGACAACGATACGACTGTACAAGCAATGAATGAAGGGTTTGTTAAATTTGCAGGGGAAAAAGAAGGTTTTGGCAATACAGTCATTATTCAACATAGTGATAAAAGTGAATCATGGTATGGAAATTTAAAAGAGATTGATGTGAAAATATATGAAAACTTAAAAAAGGGAGATAAGGTTGGGCTTGCCTCAAGTTATGAAAATGATGAGTCGCTAGGTCTGTTCTATTTTGCTATTAAAAAGGATAATGATTTTATTGATCCTATTCAGGTGATTGATTTTGAATAAATTTTTCCGTGTTTTTAAATATTTTCATATTCATCCATTATTATGGGTTGTCATGGCAATAGGTGTAATGACTGCCCATTTTTATGATTTATGCTTATTATTGTTTATTATTACCGTACATGAACTTGGGCATGCTGTGGCAGCTTCCTTTTTTTCCTGGCGCATTAAGCGCATTTCGTTGTTGCCCTTTGGAGGAGTAGCGGAGATGGATGAACATGGAAACCGGCCGTTAAAAGAAGAAGTCATTGTGCTTCTTTCAGGACCAGCACAACATATTTGGATGGTGATACTTGTATATGCTCTTTATGAAAATGGATATTTGTCTGCCTCCACATATGATGTGTTTATATCTTATAATATAGTCATTTTTTTATTTAATCTGTTGCCAATTTGGCCACTTGATGGAGGAAAGTTATTATTCCTTTATATATCGATGAAAAATTCCTTTCCAATAGCCCACAAAATGATGCTGTTAACGTCTATTGCGGGTGTCATATTATTTACTATATTCGTCATATTGTTTATGCCAATAAATCTTAATGCTTGGATTATTATTTGCTTTTTATTGTTCTCCATTTATTATGAATGGAAGCAAAGCAGGTATATATTTATGCGTTTTTTGTTAGAAAGATATTATGGAAAATCAAAAGAACTGAGGCAACTAAAGCCAATTGAAGTAGATGAAGGAGAAATGATTTTTCGTGTATTAGAACATTTCCATCGGGGCTGTAAACATCCGATTGTTATTACAACACAAGGAAAAGAAAAACAAGTGTTGGATGAGAATGAAGTGCTGCATGCCTATTTTACGGATAAATTAGTTTCCGTAAAAATAGGAGATCTAGTTTATCCTGTATAATACATATAAAAGAAGTGATATCATTTGATATGGCTTCTTTTATATTTTAGCTGTATGAAAGTAACCAGCATATTTAGAAAATGCTTTTGCTGGGTGTATGTTTTAAAATAACATAAGGCAAAATTTTAATGGAATAACTAAAAAACATGCTATAGCATTAGTTGAACGATTATAAAGGGTGGAAAAAATGAATAGAGTATTAGTGAATAGAAAAACAAGAGAAAAACGTTTTGCTTTTATAAAAGAAAATAAATTAGAGCGTTTATACATACAGCAGCCAGCGCAAAATTCATCGGTTGGCAATATATATTTAGGGCAAGCAACGAAGGTTGTTCCTGGAATGAATGCTGTTTTTATTGAAATTGGGGAAGGAAAGGCTGGATATTTGCCGAAAGAACAGCTGGCATCATTTATCAAGGATGCGCGGCCGTTGGAACAGAAAAAAAAGGTGAATATAACTTCCTTTGTTAAACAGGGAGAAAGAATACTTGTACAAGTTGTTAAAGATACTGCTGGAACAAAAGGTCCTAAACTGACTGGTCTGATTGAATTGGCAGGGGAAAATATTATTTATATTCCAACAGGCCGATATATTGCGGTATCAAAAAAAATTGCGGCAAAAGAACAAAGTGATTTTTTGCGAGCATTTGGAAGTGCGGCAACAACTGAGACAGAAGGGCTTATTTTTCGTACATCTGCAGCAAACTGTACAGAGCAGCAGCTAACGGAAGAGCTAGAGATGTTAAGAAAAAACTATCAGGAATTAAAAATAAATGCAGGACAATTTAAAAAAGTTGCTCTTTTAAAAGAAGAAGATGATTTTGATAAAGAGTTAATAAGTGTACTAGAGAAGTTGGAAACAGGGGAAGTCATTATCGATGATTTGCTAGAGAGCAAAAAATGGGCAAAGCGGTTTCCCGCTTTTGATGTAAAGTTTTATCAGCAAACAAAAGGTCTATTTACTTATTATGAAGTGGAAAATGATATAGAAAAAGCATTAAACCGAATTGTCTGGCTGAAAAATGGGGCATACATAATTATTGATGAAGCAGAAGCCTTTACGATGGTTGATGTGAATACAGGGAAGTTTGAAGGAAAACAAGAGAGAGAAGATACTGTTTTTCAAACCAATAAGCTTGCATGCGAAGAAGTAGCAAGACAGCTGAAAATCCGTGATATATCAGGGATTGTTCTTGTGGATTTTATTGATATGCCTGTAAAGAATCAACAAAAGATTCAATCACAGATGATAACGGAACTACAAAAAGACAGCAGACAAACAAAAGTGGTAGGCTTTACTTCGCTCGGAATTTTGCAAATAACAAGAAAAAAGACGGTAAACACGCTTAAAGAAGTGCGTCAATCTAAATGTATGGTTTGTAATGGGACAGGTTATGTTCTTAGTGCAGAAAGTGTCGCATTTCAACTAGAAAGGGAATTATGGGAATATAAAACGACTGACTGTGAGCTTGTTTTGATTGAAGCAACGCTAGATGTTACTCATATATTTTCAGGTGCAAATGAGGAGCATAAGAAACGATTTGAAGAACTATTATCATGTAAAATAAGGTTTACTGCAAGTGAACTTCCCAAACCTTACTACAGGATTTCTTATGTGGGTTCTTTAAATTAGGCCCTGTTAAACTTGTCTGTTGATTTTTACTTCAGGCGTTCGTTTTCCCCATTTGGAAAGTGGGGTCTCCCTTTGACTCTCTTTTCAAAGCAGGAGTCTTAAGCGCTTGCTCCAATCAATAAAGTGTCAAAATCAGCAATAAACTTTCATACAGTCTTAAATTAACATAGCAAAATAAAAAGGGAGAAATTGTTCTGCATACTAACTCTTCATATTGACAGGCATTAATAAACATGATAATATTTTAATGTTGTTTGTAGCACCCGTGCTCTACAACCGCTCGGAACAGGTTTTAAGTTTTTGCTCTTTTAGCAAGGCGCCTGTGATTGGCGAGTCTTAGTCTAACAAGGAGGTGCAGTTATGTACGCAATTATTGAAACAGGCGGAAAGCAAATTAAAGTTGAAGAGGGTCAAGCTATCTACATTGAAAAATTAAATGTTGAAGCTGGTGAGACAGTAACTTTTGACAAAGTTTTATTCGTTGGTGGAGAAAGTGTAAAAGTAGGAAGCCCAGTTGTTGAAGGAGCTACTGTTACAGCTAAAGTTGAAAAACAAGGACGTCAAAAGAAAATCATCGTTTTTAAATATAAAGCGAAGAAAAATTACCGTAAAAAACAAGGTCATCGTCAACCGTATACAAAAGTTGTTATTGAAAAAATCAACGCGTAAGGTTGCGTTTGTATGATCGATATTACGATTAACAAAGCAAATTCAGGTCTTATTGAGTCGTTTATAATTAGCGGTCATGCTTTATTTGCAAATAGTGGGAATGATATTGTGTGTGCAGGAGTATCGGCTGTCTCCATTGGAGCGATCAATGCTGTTATTTCTCTCACAGGCATTACACCTATTATTAAGCAAGGAAAAGACGGTGGTTTTTTAGAATGTCGAATTCCGGATACTATTTCGGAAGAAAACAAACAGAAAATACAGCTGCTTTTGGAAGGCATGGTTGTGTCATTAGAAACGATTGAAAGAGACTATGGAAAATATGTGGCTATCACTATAATTTAATAGGAGGTGGAACGAATGTTAAGATTAGATCTTCAGTTTTTCGCATCGAAAAAAGGGGTTGGTTCTACAAAGAACGGACGCGACTCTATTTCAAAACGTTTAGGTGCTAAACGTGCAGACGGTCAATTAGTAACTGGTGGAAGCATTCTTTACCGTCAACGCGGTACAAAAATCTATCCAGGAGTAAACGTTGGTCGTGGCGGTGATGATACACTATTCGCAAAAGTTGACGGGATTGTTAAATTTGAGCGTCTTGGTCGTGATCGCAAGCAAGTTAGCGTATACCCAGTAGCACAAGAAGCTTAAGCTTTTTGAATGATTGGCTGACTCAATAATATGAGTCAGCCTTTTATTTTCATTATGCAAGAAATAAAACGATAACGTGAAACTTTAATCAGTAGGATCAAAAGCCCGTTAATGCGTGATAAATAAATGCTCTTCAACTCTTAGACAGAA
>NZ_PISE01000067.1 GCF_002835805.1 Niallia nealsonii
AACAATTTAGGGGCAGTTCATTAAGGAGCGTTTGTCTACAGTCTGACAGGGGAAGCATCCCCCCCTGTTTTTTCCTTTAATTCCCCATAGCTTCCTTTATTAAAGAATGAAAAATCGACATTGCATGATTAATCGGCTCTGGAGTCGTTAAATCGACGCCCGCTTTTTTGAGCAGTTCTAACGGAAAATCAGAGCTGCCGCTTTTTAGAAACTGCAAATAATTTTCTTTTACAGAGGGATCTCCTGAAAGCAATTTGTCGGCAATCGTGATGGCTGAAGCAAATCCTGTTGCATATTTATATACATAAAACGGACGGTAAAAATGAGGAATCCTAGACCAACCATACTTTACTTCCTCATCAACAACTAGTTGTTTCCCATTGTAGGTAATAAATAGTTCTTCATAGATTTCATTAAATAAATCAAGAGTCAGCGGTTCTCCTGCTTCTGCTTTTTCATGGACAGCCTTTTCAAATTCGCTGAACATCACTTGTGTGAAAAAAGTTCCTTTAAAACTATCAATAAAATGATTGACTAAATGCTCTTTTTTGGAGCTATCTGTTTCTTTCGATAATAAATAGCGAATCAGCAGCACTTCATTGACTGTAGAGGCAACTTCTGCAACAAATATGCTGTATCCTGCTGTAATTTGCGGCTGATAAGTACTGCTGTAATAAGAATGCATTCCATGGCCACATTCATGAGCCAATGTAAATAAACTATCTAAATCATCCCTATGGTTTAATAAGATAAATGGATGAACTCCATATAAGCCTAAATTATAAGCGCCAGATCTTTTTCCAGGTGTTTCCCTAACATCCAGATAACGTTTTTCCTTAAAGGTTTTTAATATTTCTATATATTCTTTTCCTAATGGCTCTAATGCCTCTAGCATTGTTTCATATGCTTGTTCATAGCTTATATTTTCTTTGGACGCCTCCCCGACTAACGGCACACTTAAATCATATGCATGCAGGTTCTCTAGGCCAAGCTTATTTTTGCGATATTCCATATAATCGGACATATAAGTCAAATTTTTGCGAGTTGTTTTAATTAAGTTTTCATATACTGCTTTTGGGACACGATCACTAAATAAGCTTTTTTCTAAAGCAGATGGGTAATGGCGAATTTTCGATAATTTGACATTGTTTTTTACAGCAGAAGCAAAAGTGGTTGCAATCGTATTTTTTAGCGTCACATATGGTTCATAGTATGCTTTATATGCTTCTTTTCTTTTTTCTCGATTTTCATCCTCGATTAATTTTGCATACATCCCCCTTGTCAATTCGATTTTTTCTCCATCATCATTTGTGACTGCGCCAAATTTAATATCCGCATTATTAATCATGCCAAATATTCTGCTTGGTGCAGATATCGCTTCTCCCATTTGGGCCATTATTTCTTCTTGTTCTTTTGACAGCACATGTTGTTTATAAGAAAAAGACTCCAATAAATCCTTTTCAAAATATTTTAGACCTTCTTCTTCTGCTATGTATTGTTTTAACTCTTCACTTTCTAGACTTAATAAGTAGGGCATAAAAAAGGAAGTGGCGCTGCTCCACTTTTGGCCAAGCTGCCTTGTTTTATCAACAAATTTCTGTGACCCGCCTTCCCTTGTATCAATATCTAGCGAAAGCATGCTGTATCCTGATAGTTTTGTATACACCCTTTCTATCTCTTCTGATAAAGTTAAATACCCAAGTAAACTTTTCGCATTTGTAATTTGATCATTATATGCACTGATTTCCTTTATTTGCACTTCTACTTTTTCATAATCTTTTTGCCATGCTGTTTTATCTGGGTAAATATCCTGTAAATTCCATTGTTCTTGTTCCGGCACTTCTTTCCGGCTTTTATATGTATTCATTAGCCTAAGTTCCTCCTTTAATTGATAAAATAATAATCAGCATCTATATATACCCTGATTTCCCCATACAGATGCTGGTATAAATCCATTTTTCTACTATTATTGAAATAAAGATTTCAGCAAGTCCCTTTTATACAATATGCGGATTGTATGCAAAATATATTTGCTCACTTTTTTTGGAAAATAACGTTTTTGGTATATTTTATAAAAGGCCGTTTTTAAATCGTGCCATTGTTTGCATTTTTTCTGCTGTCTGAATCGAGCCAAATCAATAATTTTAATTCCATTATCTTTTGTGAGAATAATATTTTTCAAATGAATATCAGACGGATTTAAACCTTTTTCCTTTGATAAAGAAATAGCATAATCCGTTTCCTTTATATGATTTTCTGAAATAACGATTCCTTCTATTAAACAATCAAACAATGTTGTCCCTTCTATATAATCCATCACCAAATAATTTTTGCCAATTTCATACACTTTAGGAAAATAAGGAATCCCTTTTACCGTCTCGTAAATTTCGCCTTCTTCTTTTGCCAAATGTTCATATTTTTCAAAAAATACTTTTAAGCAAACATCTGTATGTTTTATTTTAAAACAATACGCACTTCTGCCTTTTCCAATCAACTGCAAGTCCGAATGTTTTTTTGATTCTGAATAGCTTTTATTTAAAAAATTATAGTGAATGCTTTTTGCTAAACTTTCATAATATTTCAAGAGGCTTACCTCCTTTTGTATTCCATTGATAAATGAACGTTAACTGCCTAATTCTTGTACATGGAGAATAAACATTGAAGGAATATGATGATTTTTGTAAAACACAGCGAGAAGGTAGACAAAAAGATGTAACAGCAGGGAATTTCCACCTTATATATCCCCACTGTCTGCTTAAATACTTTTTCACTAACATAAACTCTCTAAAATAAAAATTGGTACTTTCATCTATATTATACGCCTGGGAACCAGCCTGGTGAAGAATTTATCGCGTTCCAAAGCGGAGTTGGTATCACTAATTCTTTTTGCTTTTCTTTATTTATTTCAGTGACGATTTGATCCTCTTGCCCTGTTTGCACCTTTTGCACCCACTCTGGATCGATAATTAATTCTCGACCAAGCGCTAACAGAGAAATATTTGTTTCAAACGCTTTTACAGCATCTTCTGGTGTATAAATGCTTCCTACACCGATTACAGGAACACGCCCAGCAACTCTTTCTACAATCCACTCTATGCGTGATTTGGATGGCTCTGCTCCACGTCTGGGTTCAGACCAGAAATCTTGTACAGATACATGCAAATAATCTAGATTTTCATTTAATAATGCATCAATCAGCCCAAATGTTTCTGTCATCGTGATGCCAGGAGTTTCTGGTTCTTCCGGAGAAAAACGATAACCAACGATAAATGGGGACTGAGCATATTTTTTCACAACACTTTTCACTTCTCTAACAACTGCAAGAGGAAACGCTAATCGATTTTCTAAACTTCCCCCCCACTTATCTTCACGGCGATTAGTATGAGGGGAGAAGAATTGCTGCAGCAAATATCCATTTGCTCCGTGAATTTCCACACCATCAAAACCTGCTTCAATCGCCCGTTTTGTTGTTAATCCAAACGCTTTGATCATTTCTTGAATTTCCTTTTCAGTTAACGGACGTGGTGCTGGTAAAGGATTTTGTGCCACATCGCTTGCACTGACAAGTTCTCCATTCGGAACTAGTTCTGTCGGACAAGAACGTCCTCCATGGAAAATTTGCAGCACAGCTTTTGCCCCTTCTTCTTTTATCGCAGCTGCTAATGAAGCAAGACTGTCTATCATCTCATCTGTATGTCCAGCAAATTCCCCAAGAAACCCTTTGCCGTTTTCTTCTATATATGTGCATGCCGTAATGACCATGCTTACCCCTTTAGATCGAGCGCGATAATAATCAAGTTCTTCCTGTGAAACGGTTCCATCCTCATTTGATGAAAAATTAGTCATTGGAGCCATTACAATCCGATTTTTCAAGTCTAATTTATCCGAAAACGAAAACTCTTGAAAAAATGCTTGATACTTTGTATTCATTTATTGTTACCCCTTTATTTTATAATAATAGTTTTTCCAATATAATCCCTTCATCTGCCAACAGGCAAAAAAGATGCATCACTACAAAGAAAAAAACTCTTGCATTTTCTTATGAATTAATGTCATCTTATTATGCCAGGAAAAGAAAAGTCAATTTAAACAGCTTGAAACAAAAAAAGAATGCTTTTTTAAGCATTCCCCCGCTGCCAGATTTTCCATGCAGCTCCCTATTAGACAAATTATCTATTAAATAATATTTTCTATTGTCCCTGGGATCGTTTCTTGTCCCCCTCTCCCTTCCATATAACAGACTAATTCTTGCAGCTCCACATCTAAGGCTTTGGATAGTTTTAGCAAGATAACCAAACTTGGACTTTTCTGTTTATTACGTTCAATATAACTTATGTATGATTTGGATACACCAGTAATAGCAGAAAGCCTTGTAATCGATAGCCCTTTTCTCTTTCGCAAAAATTGAATTTTGTCTCCTAGCATATTCATTCTCCTTTGTTTTTACGTGAGCTTAATGGATTTTAAAAAAATAAAAAACCATTTTTTCTATGTAGAATATGAATTTCTATTAAACAAAGGAAGGTAACAATCCCGTTTGTTTTTAACATAAGATTGCACTAGTGGTGCCCACTTATTTCTTCTTTAAACAGAATTATTTGTTCTTTTTAAAGAATATTTTACCGAACAACTATTACCTTGTAAATAGCTTTCCTTTTAAATGTACGAGAATTTTTTTTCTAATAAAGCTTGTTTTCCCCATATTATTATGGTATATTAATTTATGCGATGAGCTATATTGAATAAGTCAATAAACATTTAATGTGCTATGTGGAGCGCAGTTTATTGCCTCAATACGTAAAGAGGACGTCCAATAGGACGTCCTCTTTTTATTTATATCTGGAACAAAAACTGCATATTTGTTGAAAACCGCTGAAAACAGTTATTTTTATCATCTGAATATAGATAACAATTCCTTTATTACCAGCAAAGCCTTCCCATAGACTCTGTCCATACACCATCACAAAGAAAAAAGGCTTTGCTTTTAAAAGCCCCTTTTCTTTATGATCGTACAATAGTTATCGATTATTTAGTTAAGTATTTATGAAACTGCTACTATTAGATCATTTAATTCACTACTAAGGCGTATAAATTCTTTTTTATTGCCATTCATTAGTGTTTCATCAATTTCTTTTTGAAGTGTTGCTTTCCGGAATTCATAAAGGGCTTTTTCTAAGACCATTTCAGCAAATAAAGAATCAACTACATTTCCTACAGACTGTTTTGGCGCATTTAACAAATACTTTTCCATTCGAATCAACCCCTTTTCTTTTTTATAGTATAACAACAATTTTCTGATAATTCAAATACTTTTTAAAAGAAATTTTACCCTTTCTTGATAAATAGCAATCTAGCTGAAATTCCAATTATTATATTTACGTATATTCCTATATTCATTTATAATGAGGAGGGTTTCCAATTGACTGAAGAAAGTAGAGGAGATAACAAAATGTCATATAAAATGATTGTACTAGACATGGATGATACATTGCTTCGCGATGACCATACTATTTCAGATGCAACAAAACAGGCACTTTTAGAAGCACAAGAATTAGGCGTAAAAGTAGTTCTTGCATCAGGAAGGCCCACTTATGCAATGGTTGAAATTGCAAAAGAACTAAAATTAAACCATTATGGCAGCTTTATCTTATCCTTTAATGGTGCAAAAATAACAAATTGCCAAACAAATGAAGAATTATTCTCTAGCACCCTGCCAATAGAAACCGTGCATAAACTATATGATATAAGCAAACGAGAAAATGTTTGGATTCACACATATGTCGGCGATACGATTGTAACAGAAGAAAACAACCCATTCACCGAAATCGAAGCCCAAATTACAGGACTTCCGATTAATACGGTTGCTGGTTTTAAAGCAGCAATTAACGAACCTGTTGTAAAAGTATTAATGGTGCAGGAAGAAAGCCATTTAAAAAAGACTGAAGCACTGCTTCAAGTAGAACTGCAAAATCAATTAAGTGTAATGCGCTCAAAACCATATTTCCTTGAATTCACTGAAAGCGGTGTAACAAAAGGGACGAGCCTTGCTTTTCTGATTGAAAAATTGGGAATAAAAAGAGAAGAAGTGATTGCTATGGGAGACAGCTACAATGATTTAGCAATGATTGAATTTGCTGGACTTGGTGTTGCAATGGGAAATGCACCAGACGATATAAAAAAAATTGCGGACTATACAACAGATACAAATAATAACGATGGTGTCGCAAAAGTTGTGGAGCAATTCATCTTTAACAAACAATTAACAAAATAAATTGTTTACTTGTATGCTTTATTAGGAAATTGACATCCTCCCCCGCCTAAAATCCTAATGGACTTTTGAGGAAGGGGATTCCAAAGGGATTTCACTGCGTACAAAACGGTCAGTGCCTTTGGTGTTACCGTTACCTCCTCCCAGTCCGTTTGTTGTTTAACAAACAGCAAACGGTAGGGAATCATCGGATAGGTGTGTAGCTCTGTCAGGAGCCTTACGAAAGATATTATCTCTTTCGCAGCGGTTTTATGCCGCAGTTGTCTGGATAGATGGTCGTGTAGAAATAACAAAACTAGCATTGACATCTGCATTTTGTTTATGTCCACAGGAACAAGTATACAAAGAACCTCGACGGTTCTTTTTTTGCGTATTTCCACAGGAGGAACATTCTTGGCTTGTTTTATAAGGATTTACTTTTTGCACTTCTAGCTTGGCTAGCTGTGCTTTGTAGGTTAGTTTGGTTTCCAAGTCAAAGAAAGCCCAAGAATGAATGTTTCTATCACTTCTTTTCCAATGTTTTTTCATGGAACGAATAAAAGAAAGGTCCTCTAATTTAATAATAGAAGCACCACATTCTTTCGCAAATTGAATGATTTTTTTGGAAATAACGTGATTCCAGTATTGGAGGATTCGTTGTTCTTTGTTTTCTAATCGTTTTAATGCTTTTATATTTTTTGTTTGTTGTAATGCTCTTCTTAGATTAGAAAAACGAAGACGAATATGTCCCAATTGTTTCCCGTTAAATGCCAAATACTTTCCTGTTTCTTTCTCTCCTGCAACGGTAATATATTTTAATCCTCTGTCTACTCCAATGGATTTAGAACCCGTTTTTTGAGATTCTATTTCAAAAGAAAGGGAAAAAGAAAAATACCATTGTCCTTTCTTATAGAAGAATTGAGCATTTCCCTTTTTGGGTTGGGAGATGGTTTCATAGGAAGATTGATAAAAACGAGAAGTTTTATCCATTTTCCCTGTTAAGAGAAACCCAACCCAAAAAATCGTATAATCATTCGTTTTTAATGGCACCTATTTATCGATGGTTAGGTTTCCTTCTTCTAAAGTTTTCATTTCCAGAAATCATCAAAAACTGTGATAGGAGGATTTCTTTTATGTTGTGTTTTTAAATACCAACTTTCAATTTTATCAGAAGACTCCTTATTAATTATTTTTCCTTCTAGATAATCATCAATCTCTTCATATGATACTCCTAAAGCATTTTCATCAGCCAATTGAGGACGATTTTCTTCTAAATCTGCAGTAGGTATTTTTTTATATAGCTGCTCAGGGCAATTCAATTCTTTGAGCAACATTTTCCCCTGACGTTTATTCAATCTAAAAATAGGTGTTAAATCAGCACCACCATCTCCATATTTAGTAAAGAACCCTGTTACTGCTTCTGCAGAATGGTCCGTTCCCAAAACAGCTAAATTATACGTACCAGCAATACTATATTGCACTTTCATGCGTTCCCTTGCTTTTTCATTCCCTTTTATAAAATCAGTAACAAGAACTCCAGCTTGCACCAAAGAATCCACACTCGCATTTACTGCAGGTTTAATATTTACCGTAAAGACCTTAGTAGGATTGATAAATTCAATTGCATCTTGACAATCTTTTTCATCCGCTTGAGTTCCATACGGTAAACGAACTGCATAAAACATATATTTATTTGTATCTTCCTCTTTATTTAATTCTGCAACAGCTCGTTGTGCTAATTTACCCACTAAGGTAGAATCCTGTCCCCCAGAAATCCCTAAGACAAAACCGTTTAAAAACGGATGTTTTATTAGGTAATTTTTCAAGAAATCTACACTAACTCTAATTTCTTCTTTCGGATTAATAGTCGCTGCCACTTTCATTTCTTCAATAATTTGTTTTTGTAATTGTTGCATTTCAATTCCCTCCCGAATTTTAATTATTTTTGGTTTATTGTACAATTTTTTTGTAAAGTTCATGTTTTTTTATATATTCATAACAGACATCTGGAAGTAAATACTCAGGGTCCCCATTTTTGGCAAATTCTTCCCGAATATACGTAGATGATATTTCCATAGCTAAACCTTTATCTAAAAGTTGAAAACGCCCATCATCATAATTCCTTAGTAACGCAGAACGGCTAATTGTCTTTACCATATCAATTCCGTCTCTAGCCATAACAATGAATTGATTGTTCGAAATTAATTCTTCATCCATTCTCCACTTACCATCCGCAATATCCACCAATAAATCAGCACCCATGATAAAAAATAATTCAGCATGAGGGAAAATTTTTTTAAAATGTTGCATAGTGTAATAGGTGTATTGCTTACCAGGCAAGACATTAAATTCATAAGTATCCAATATAAATGTTTCCTTTTTTTCAATAGCTAATCGAGCCATTTCTTCCCTGTGCTTATCACTAGTTTGCAACTTTTTATCAATCCTTCCACTGGAAGACGGTAATACAATAATAAAGTCTAGTTTTTTTCTATGCCTAACAGTATTAGCAGTCCATAAATGAACATGAGTTACAGGGTCAAAAGAAGAGCCATAGAAGCCAATTCTAGCCCCCTCTTTAAAAAGCCCTTCTATATCTTTTCCTGGATTTAATTTAGATAAATATTGTTTATATTTTTCGATTTTATTTAGCATTTTCTTCTACCTCCTAATTTCCAAAGGTGTTTCTTTATTTTTTTAATACCTTTTTTCTTACTTTTTCTATATGATTCATTTTGTTATCCCAACATTTTTGAGATAAATCAACTGGATATTCTTCTGGATTTAATGACCGCTTATATTCATCCCATATCAAAGATAAGTTATCTTTTACATATTGTTTAATTTCGAATATATTAGGCAATTTATAAACTTGGTTTCCATCCACAAAAATATCATGATGCAATTCCCTAGCCTCGAAATTAGTAATAAATTTACTTACAAATGTATGAACAGGATGGAACATTTTTAAACGTTCTTCTTTCTGTGGCTCCTCCTCTGCCATAGCAATATAATCACCCTCAGAACAATTGTTCACCAGATTAATTATTCTATAGATTTTCTTAAGACCAGGAGTTGTTACTTTCTCAGGATTAGCAGAGATCTTAATAGTATCAACCATTTCACCGTTATCATCTTCGATTGAAACGAGTTTGTACACCGCCCCCAAAGCTGCTTGGTCGTAAGCTGTAATGAGTTTTGTTCCAATTCCCCAAGAATCTATTTTTGCTCCTTGAGATTTTAAATTCATAATGGTGTATTCGTCTAAATCGTTAGAAGCAACAATTTTGGTGTTTTTAAAGCCTGCCTTATCTAACATTTTTCTCGCTTCTTTTGACAGATAAGCCATATCTCCACTATCTAAGCGAATTGCTTTAAAATTGATTTTATCTCCTAGTTCTTTCGCAACTTTAATAGCAGTAGGGACACCAGACTTGAGAGTATCAAAAGTATCTACTAGGAATGTGCATTCTTTATGGCGAGTCGCATACTTACGGAATGCAGTATACTCATCTCTGTAAGCTTGAACCATCGCATGAGCGTGAGTTCCAGATACAGGTATTCCAAAAAGCTTACCAGCTCTTACATTACTAGTTCCCTCAAATCCACCGATAAAAGCTGCTCTAGTGCCCCAAATAGCAGCATCCATTTCGTGGGCTCTTCTTGTGCCAAATTCCATAGCTGGTTCATTACCTAAAACTTGTTTAATTCTAGACGCTTTAGTAGCTATCAACGTTTGATAATTTACTATATTAAGTAGAGCGGTTTCAATAATCTGTGCTTCCCCTAGAGGAGCTTCTACCTGCAAAATTGCTTCATTTCCAAAAACTAATTCTCCTTCTTTCATTCCCCTAATCTTCCCAGTAAATCTCATTTCTTTTAGGTATTCTAAAAAGTCTTCTTTGTAACCAAGTTCATCCCTTAAATAAGCAATATCACTTTCACTAAATTTAAAGTTATTAATAAAATCCACAATTTTTTCTAAACCAGCAAAAACCGCATACCCATTGCCAAAAGGAATTTTTCTAAAGTAAAGTTCGAAAACCGCTTTCCTGTTATGGAAATTATCATCCCAATAAGATTCTGCCATATTAATTTGGTACAAATCTGTGTGCAACGCTAAACTATCGTCCATATATTTTCTTGCCATTATTATTACCTCCAAATTTATCCAAATATATTTTCACCAATTTATAATTACATAATGACGTTTTTCCATTCTAATATCGCCGTTTTTTAAATTATTTTTTTAATCAATAATTTCAGTATGAAAACAAAGTTTCATATGATTAATCATCGTTTCTCCAAGGTCAGTAAATGTAGCAGCACCACGTTTATGAATTGCTGTTTTAAAACCATTCGCATCTGCTCCTGCTACCGTTAAAAAATCACATATATCAGTACATACCCCAACAACATGAACTTTTTCTACTTCAAGACTTCTTAATACGGAATTTAAATTCGTATCAAAGAAAGCATTGTAATTAGTTTTAGGTGTATAAATCACATTCGGGTTCTTTGAATTTTCTTGATACCATTCAAGTAACTCTCCGTATAATTCTTGCCCTTTTGTACCTATGATATTATGTGGTGTCCATAATTCAAAGTGTGAATCATCGGATTGGTGTGCATCCATTGCAACCACAACAATATTCCCATCATCCAAAAACTTATTTGCTAAATCTTTAATATAAGGGACAATTTCTTGTGCTGGTTTTCCAGCAGTTAAAGTCCCATTATCTGCTACAAAATCATTACTCATATCAACAATTAATAAAGCTTCTTTTGTCATATTCGCTCATCTCCATTCAATCAATTAACAATTAACGATTAACTAATCGTTAATTGTTAATTTCAAAAAAAGATTTAAAAACCTTTTTTCTAATTTTATTTATAAATACTCTTATCTATTGGTCTAGACTCTATATATTTATATAGCCTTGTTTTTGCCCTTTCTACAATAATGGTTTTAGGGCTGCCTTCTTCATCTTTCGCAAGTTCAAGAAAGGGAAACTTAGGTGCTTTTCTCCAAAAGAAAGGTTCAGATTTAACCACTTCATTTGCAATTTCCTCAGAAACTGATAAGATAACACTTCTTAATTCTGATAACGTAAATTCTTTCGGAAGAAATTCTTTCGCCAATGTTGTTTCGACCATATCTAGTTTTATTAATTCAAGAGCATCCTTGATGATTAACTCATGGTCAAATGCTAATGGCAATTTAAACACTTCATCGACATCAAATAATTCAACCTCTTGAGCATCATCACCCGCTTGCCGTTTAGATAGTTGATATTCTGGCACTACTGCATAATGTGCTTTTGTAATCATCCAGCCTCTTTTGTCACGACCTAATTTTTCATACGTATCTAACTTCTTTATATGAATATTTTTAACTTTCGTCTCTTCTTCCAGTTCCCTTTTTGCCGCTTCATAAGCTGATTCTTCAGGGTCAATAAATCCACCAGGCAATGCCCATTTACCACCCTCGATATTTGGTTTACCTTCCTTATTCTTCATAGCACGTTTAATCAACATAACTTTCAAAATTCTTCCATACTTTGCTTCTTTATCTTTAACAATGGTAAAAATAACATTGTCGCTAGTGTATCCATCTGGAGTTCTAAATGCTTTCACATCATACTCTTTAAGAGCATCTTCATGTTTTACAAAGTCTTCTGCCACGTCTTTCACCTCAATTGCTTTATTAAAACTTCTTTCGATTAACGATTAACTAATTGTTAATCGTAATATACAATAAAAAAAATACTTTTGCAAGTAAAATGTTGTTTTTTCTTTTATTTTATTTTTTCTTTTTATAAATAATTTATACATTTAAAATCATTCTCTTTTAGTAGCCAAGACATTTGTAAATAAGAGTACAAAGAAAACCGTTACGTATACCAAGCGATTAAAATTCAATGACTGGATTGGAACCATTTCAAAGCCTACAATTAATTTTTTCAAAAAAGAATTCCTCTGATAGTATGTATCCCTGTATAGAAATAGTGATAATCATATCTTCCTCTGTCAATATATCCAGAGCATCCATTTGTTTAAAAAGATTTGTATCACATTCACAAAATTTCCCTGTAAGAAGTAATTTTTTTTGTAACTCCAAAGCTTGGATTTGATGCTTTTCAAAGCCTAATATTACAATTCTACTTGAATCGTTAATTTGTTTAACAATCCGTTCAATCTGTTCCCCTGGAATATTCTCAATCATTTCCACGTTTTCCTTTAATTGCTCTATAAACCTGTCTGCACTTAGGTCAATATCCGTTTTTTCAAAACATGCCCCATACTTAATTACAACAGTATTCCTTAAGTTTGAAAAATTTCTAAAACCCATTTTTTTGCAGAAACGATTGAATGTAGAAGGAGATACATTACATGCCTCTGCTGCTGTTTCTAATGAAAATCCCTCAATCTTATGGAGATTTTCCAATAAGATTTTTGCTATATGGTCGTTAACATCCTTATCAAGAGAATTATTTATGTATGTTAAAAGATTATAAATCAATGTTTCCACATTTCCCACCTCAAGTGAATAATTCATATTATTTTATCAAAAGTGTCGATTCTCCAATTTTTAAAGTTTCTTTTTCAAGAGTATTTTTAATCTATGTCTTCAACGTAGGTTACCGATTGATGTAATTCAGACCTTTGATTCATTAGAGAAAGTGAATCCGCACGTAATATGCCCAACTTAGTGGATTCAGGAAGGATATATAAAATATTACCACATAGTCATATTCAACTATCCTGCCATTTAGTTTAAGTGAAATTCTTCATATGCTGGGTTTACTTTCTATACCTTACCCTAATTTCCTGAATGAAATTTTTAAATAAAAAATACGACTTTAAATTAAAAAGGAATGTCGATTTTACAATAAATAAGAGCCATGAGAACATATAAATTCATTTAAGAAAATAAGTAAATCACGAAAAATAAAATAATGATGAATTAAAAAAAGTCACCCAATAAAATGCGATATAGAAGTGAATTTCCTTTGAATAGATTATACAAAATGTTGAATAAGATTGGATTGAAATTTAAGAAGGAGAACCGAAAAATGGTTTTGCAAAGGTAAGAAAAACTGGAAAATAAATTGGTGGTGAAGGTGGAAGTGGTGGTCAATGATAAGAGATGAATTTAACAGATGCTAGAAAAAAAGGGGTGGGTGCATGAAAATGAAATTTACCGACCCCAAACATATATATCCCCGTCAGACTCTAAAGAGGTAATATTAACACCTTTAAGACCATTTTCCATTTTAAAATTCTTTTCAGTTATTGGATATGTTTTATAGATGTTCAACTTTTGATATAGCTCTGTAAATTCTGGTTCACTAACAGTTACAATTGTTTTCTTAAAATGATTTTCTACTTTTGTAATCTTAACAGCTTATCCTTCTGGATGCTCATTAGTAGGAAAAATTATAATTTCTCCTTTTTTTAGTTTACTTTTAATTCCTTTATTCTTGATTTCTAAAATATTTTTATCGATTATTTTTACATATTCTTTTTTTATTTCAGGGTTTACTACACCTTCTTCTACTTCATCTCGAACCATAACAAATTGCATAGCATATGCTTTGCTTAATTTTTCTCCATCTGTATATTTGATATTATTCCTTATATGAATCTCATATTTTTCCCCTTTTTGATATCCACCATCTGGAGGGTTAATAAAAATTGTTTTCCCTTCATTTTCAAGTTCAATTTCTATCTTGTTTTTCATCCAAAACAAAAATATTTTGTGGATTCATCTATAGATTTATCAAAATAATATTCCCACACTTTATTTAGAGATACTTCTGTTCTAACTTCTATTTTGTCTTCCTTGTTAATTGTAGATTCTTCTACATCCGCTTTTTTTGCAAATTCTAGTTCGTTATTTGTTTTTTTATTATGTAAATTGTTATAAACAAAATAACCAAATCCTCCGAACACAATAATAGTAATAAAAAAAGATGTCCTCATCAGTTTGAGGTCATCTTTTTTATGCTTTTATACTTCTACTGTCCAGCCAAATGGATCTTCAATTTTACCATTTTGGATATTGGTAATCGTATCATATAATTTTTTCGCAAGTTCTCCTGTTTCATTATTATTTAGCACGATTACTTGTTCATTCCAGAAAAATTCGCCGATTGGGGAAATAACCGCAGCGGTTCCTGTACCAAATGCTTCTTCTAATTCCCCATTTTTATGTGCTTCAAAAATTTCTTCCACTGTAATTTTTCTTTCAGTAACCGGAATATCCCAATGTTTTAATAATTCAATAATGCTGCCTCGTGTAACCCCTTCTAAAATACTGCCATTTAGTACTGGAGTTACAACTTCCCCATTAATTTTAAAGAATACATTCATTGCGCCAACTTCTTCAATGTATTTTTTCTCTACACCGTCTAACCATAATACTTGAGAATATCCCTTTTCTGCTGCAATTTGCTGTGCTTTTAAGCTTGCCGCATAGTTTCCTGCTGTTTTCGCAGAGCCAGTGCCACCACTAACTGCACGAACATATTCATTTTCCACAAAAATTTTAACTGGTTTAACTCCCTCTTTATAATAAGATCCTACAGGAGATAAAATGATCATAAATTTATAGCTGATAGATGCCGCAACCCCTAAATATGGCTGTGTAGAAATAATAAACGGTCTTATGTATAGAGATGTTCCTTCTTCTGTTGGAATCCAGTCTTTATCAACAGTAATTAATTGCTTAAGAGCAGACAATGCAAATTCTTCATCAATTGCAGGAATGCAAAGACGTTCATTTGATTTGTTTAAACGTTCCATATTTTTTTCTGGTCTAAATAAAAGCACTTTTTCTTCTTTTGTTAAATATGCTTTCATTCCTTCAAAAACTGTTTGTCCATAGTGAAAGATAACAGAAGCTGGATCTAACGTAATCGGTTGATATGGAAGAATTTGTGCATCATGCCATCCCTTTCCTTCCGTATAATCCATCATAAACATATGATCTGTAAAGGTTTTGCCAAATACTAATGTGCTAGCGTCTGGTTTTGCTTTTTTTTCTGTTGCTAATGTTACCGTAATTGTTTGTTCACTCACGTTGATTGCTCCTTATCCAAATAATTTATTTCTACTTATTATAACGCAACTTTTTATTTGCGGAAGTACAAATTGTATATCTTTTTTAAAAATTTAATAAGGTTTTAGAATAGGCTTTTTTTCTTCCCATCACCCTTTTATTATATTGATATATTTTATTTTTATTAAAAAATAAAAAACTTGATGGTTCTTATATGTATCTACTTTCATACATATAAGAACCATCAAGTCACCTTATTTATTGTTTCCATATTACAAACTCCAATTTTTTGTTTTTTCCAATAACTCATCAATCTCTATTTCTTTCAATTTCCAATCCAAAATATTCTCTTCCATATCGGCAGTTGTCTGCAATAATTCATCAATATCGGCTCTTACTATATGCATTTAATCAAGCCTCCTTTAGTGCTTTTTCATGCTTAGCAGTCGCCCCCCCTTGTTCCAATAAACAATGCGCTTTTTGGCAATATTAGATGAAAGAATTTGTTTATTTTTTATTGCTTTAAGCGTTTTATTTTTTATTAGTATATCAGCTTTTAGCCAATAAAAACAAGAATTAGCCAGTTACAAGTTCATAACAAAATGATTACGGTCCCATCAACTTATTTTTTTATTCCCCCCAAAAGTTTTTTCAAACCAGTGCTTCCTATGGAATTTTTTGCATAATCTTTCGAAAAGCATGTAATCTTTTTATCTGTTATAGTTATTATAATTATCTTTTATGGTTTTTTTGGTTAAAATGAATAAAAGAATGGAGGAGGTAACAGGTTGAAAACGATAATAAAATTGATTTTCATTTGTCTTATTAGTTTTGTAGGATACCATTTCATTCAAGATAAATTAAAGACAGACTCTTTGCCGTCCACATTAGAGACGGCCGCATCTGAAGTAAATACAGACTCTTTCGCTGCCTTTTTCACAAAAATAAACATAGAATTCGAAAAAATAAAAGATCTTTTTCAAAAATCTCAAGATTTATTGCCAGATTGGCAAGTAAACGAATCTTCGGAAAAACTCGAAAAACCAGCCCTCGATGAGCCTACTAGAGAACCATTTTCTATCTATAATGTGCAAATTGGCGACCAAAAACAAGATGTAGAAAAACAGTTAGGAAAAGCAAAAAGAGCCAGCTTTAATGAATATGGAACAAAATGGTATACTTATCATCAAAATTATCAGAATTTTGTTATGATTTCCTATGATGATAGCAATAAAGTCTCTGGTTTATATACAAATCAAGATTTAATTGCCGCCAAAAACGGCATCCAAAAAGGCACAACCAAAGAAACCGTATTAAACACTTTAGGAAAACCATTAACTCAATTAGAGAAAGGATTTGTTTTTTATAAACTTCCATCTGATCGCGACTATGAAATGTTTCAACTTGATGATCAATATATCACCGTCTTTTTTGATAAACATGAAGACAATACAGTAACAGCTATGCAAATTATTGATGAATCATTAGAAAAGAACAGAAGTGATTTTTATACAAAAAGCACAAATAATCTCAAACAAGGTTTTGAATATCAGCTATTCGATTTAACGAATGCAAGCAGGGTAAACAATGGTCTGACTATTTTAAAATGGGATGATCGTGTAAAAGATACAGCAAGAAAACATAGTTTAGATATGGCAGAACATAATTATTTCAGCCACACGAATTTAGAAGGCCAGTCTCCATTTGACCGTATGCTTGAAATGGGCATCCGTTACACAATGGCAGGAGAAAACCTTGCATATGGACAGTACAGTAGCATTTTCGCCCATGAAGGATTAATGAATTCACTTGGCCATAGGGAAAACATTCTTCAAAAAGATTTTCGCTATTTAGGAGTAGGAGTAGCCTTTAATACACAATCACAGCCATACTATACAGAAAATTTCATTACAAAATAACAGAGAAAATCCCTCAAAGCTGGGCAGTTCAACAGCATCTGCCCAGCTTTGAGGGATTTTATTTTTTCGCATTTCTCTTACACTAGCATATTGCCAATAACCCATACTAGCAAAAAACTTAATAAAATGGATAAATTTGCTGCGGTTCCCACAAAACGCTGATTATATTTAAATTCAATGCTATATATCAAAACAGAGGAAGCCATTGGCAAAATAAGGGCAATTAAAACAGTATAACGAAACATATCTTCAACTGGCAACAGATAAAAGCTTAATATACCAAGCGCCAATCCTGTTCCATATCGCAAACCCAAAACTTTTCCAATTCCTTTCCAATAACTTTTTTCAAAAGTAAAGTTTAGATAAATTCCCAATAAAAGCAAAGACAGCGGCATATTCGCTTTTGAAACAATCGACGTAACCTGTATTACACCGCTTGGAAGGTGCAATCCGCTGATATTAATAATAAATACTACCATATAGGTCATTAGCGGAATGGACTTGCTCATTTTGCCGAGCACATGCTTATAATCGAGCACTACCCCCTCTTTTGAATAATAGCTGCCAATCAAATAGCTGATTCCAAATGTAACGACAGCATTTCCTACATCAAACATGCCAAAGTATTTTAATCCGGTGTCGCCCCATATCCCTTCCACCAACGGAAAGGCAAAAAGGCCAATATTAAAGCCGGGAATCAGCATGCCAAGCATCCCTTTATCTCGTCTTGTTTCATTTCTAAATAAAAACAAACCTAACACAGCAACGATAATTCCGTATAAAAATCCCAATACAACAAGCATCAGCAAAGAATGTTCGATTTTAATGTTATGAAAGGTAAAAATAATAACCGAGGGAAGTGTAATATTAAAGATAATACGGGAAATAGCTTCACCGTCTTGTTCTTTTATAATATTCCATCGTTTAAAACCATAACCAATTGCAATAATGATAATAGAATACAAAAACTGGGTATTAAATGTTTCCATACGCCTATCTCCTAACAAAGTGAAATATGTATCAATGAAACGAAAAAAAGTGCAGGAGGGTTCCTCCCTCCAAGCACATTATATACTATTATTCTCGTTAAAATTTCGATTTGCTAATTTTATTTTATAAATATCATAGCGAATGGCTACAGAGGTCACTAGAGAAACAATAAATAACAGAGAAAATACAGTTAATGTTCCTTGATAACTTCCCGTTGTTTCTCTAACCCATGATACAAAGATGGGACCTGCAACACCTGCTGCTGACCATGCCGTAAGCATATAACCATGGATCGCACCAAGCTGCTTTGTTCCAAACAAATCGCCAATATACGCTGGGATAGAAGCAAATCCGCCACCATAACAGGACATAATGATACATACTATTATAGAGAATGCGATAGGTTTGTGTAAATGGGGTAAAGCAAAAAAAGCTACCATTTGAATCGCAAAAAACAATGTGTATACATTCGGTCTGCCAATCATATCAGAAACTGATGCCCAAGCAATTCGCCCAAGCCCGTTAAAAATGCCCATAATGCCGACCAATGTAGCAGCTGATGCAATACTCATGCCAGCTAATTCTTGCCCCATTGGCGAAGCAACTGCAAGTATGGCAATTCCGCATGTAATATTAATAAAAAACATTACCCATAGCGCCCAAAATCTTTTCGTTTTGATTGCTTCATTTGCAGTTAATTGAGCTAAATCTTTTTTCAGCACTTTTTTGCCTTGCTGCAAAGATTGTTGAAATCCTTTTGGCATATAATCTTTTGGCGGCGCTTCTAAATATTGGGAAGATAGAAAAATAATCACAAAATACACGGCAGCCAATATATAAAAAGTAGAAGAAATACCAACAGTTCCAATTAATTTATTAATAACTGGACTGCT
This sequence comes from Niallia nealsonii, assembly GCF_002835805.1. Lineage (GTDB taxonomy): Bacteria > Bacillota > Bacilli > Bacillales > Cytobacillaceae > Niallia > Niallia nealsonii. The sequence goes on from NZ_PISE01000067.1 coordinate 19,114, forward strand.
TACCATCGAAGCAAAACCGAATCCCATAATCGCAAGACCTGTTGCAAGTCCTCTTCTATCTGGAAACCACTTAATTAATGTAGAAACAGGCGTAATATAACCTACTCCTAAACCAATTCCCCCTAACATGCCATAGGAAATATACAGTAATGGCAACGATTCTATGCTTGTTGCAAAACCAGCTCCAGACATGCCAATACCAAACAAACATGCACATAATGTGCCCGAAGCTTTTGGCCCATACTTTTCCACAAAATGACCTAAAAATGCCGCAGATAACCCTAAAAATAAAATAGCGATGCTAAATGTCCATGAAATGCTGCTTAAACTCCAGTGATACGCGGCTTCCAAAGGCTTAGTGAAAACACTCCAAGCATAAACAGAACCGATTGAAATATGAATCCCTACTGCTGATAAGGCAATTAGCCACCTGTTTTTTATATTCATCGTACACTCCTTGTTAGATAGATTATACATTTAATAGTAAATAACTAGTTTAGTAGGTTAACGATAGTTTTGCTGCTGCTAATCTTGCATTTTCTAGTGCCTCATCTGCCGTTTCACCTGTTTGCAAAACAACTGCGATTCTTCTTCCTGGAATTGTTTTTGGCTTCCCAAAAATTCTTACCTGTGTGCCTGGAATCGCCGATACCTGTTCCATTCCAGTTAACTGATAGCTTTCACTTGTTTTGATCGCCTTTATTGTTTTTGTTGCACCAGGAGAGTACAAACGAACCGGATGGACAGACAAGCCCAAAATTGCACGTACATGCAAAGCAAATTCCGATAAATCTTGTGTCACAAGTGTTACCATACCTGTATCATGGGGTCTTGGTGATACTTCACTAAAGAGGACGCCATTATTTGTCAAAAACAGCTCTACCCCGAATAATCCATATCCTCCAAGTGAATCTGTAATTTTTTTAGCAATCATTTCTGCCTCTTCTATTTGGCTTTCAGACATATTATGCGGCTGCCATGACTCGATATAATCTCCATCTTTTTGGGTATGCCCAATTGGTGCACAAAAGATTGTTCCATTTACAGCACGAACGGTAAGCAGTGTAATCTCTGATTCAAAATGAATAAACTCTTCAATGATTACTCGTGTTTTCTGCCCCCTGCCTCCTTCTACTGCTTCTTTCCATGACGCCTCTACATCTTCTATGCTGCGGCACATAGACTGGCCTTTTCCTGAAGAACTCATAATTGGTTTAATGACACATGGTGTGCCAATCTTTTTTACCGCTTGTTTTAATTCTTCTAGAGTATTGGCAAATTCATATTTTGCAGTAGAAAGCCCAAGTGTTTCACTAGCAAGTCTGCGTATGCCTTCCCGGTCCATTGTTAAATTGGTCGCCATCGCTGTTGGAATGACATTATACCCCTCTTTTTCTAACTCCAATAAAACTTCTGTTGCAATTGCTTCAATTTCCGGCACGATAAAATCCGGATTTTCTGCCATGATAATTTTTTTTAATTCTTCTGAGTTCAGCATATTAACAACATAAAAACGATGTGCCACTTGCATAGCAGGGGCATCTTCATACCGATCTACAGCAATAGTTTCCATTCCTAGTCTTTGCGCTTCTATCACAACCTCCTTGCCAAGCTCTCCAGAACCAAGAAGCAAAATTTTTTTAGCATTTTTTGTTAATGGCGCACCAATCATGCTAGAACCTCCCAAATAAGTTTTATTCCCTTATTGAGCATAATAACTTACCTAAACACTTATTTACAAGAACTTTTTTAATTATTTACGAACATTTAGTAAATACACTCTTAATATAATTCGTATTTATTCAGTTTTCAAACGGTTGCAATAAAAAAGCAGCCTGCCAATAAAAGACAGACTGCCGATTGTTTTATCATTTATTTAAGAAGGCACTACTTTTTGATCATCAAACACTAATTGTCCCTTTAAAAAAGTTTGTTTTACTTTACCTCGGTACGTTTTGCCAACATACGGACTTTGTTTGTTGCGATAGTATAAATCTTCTAATTCTAAAGTGAATGCCTCGTTTAAATCAACAAGCACTAAATCAGCATCTTTATATTCTGCGATGCTTCCTTTTTGCGCCTCTAAACCAAATCTTTTGGCTGGATTTGTTCCCATTGTTTTCGCAATAACAGTCAAAGGCATATCTCTTTTCCAATAGCCTTCTTCCAATAAAATATTTAAAGTCGTTTGACAGCCAGATATGCCGCCCCAAGCCTCTAATAAGCTTCCTTTTTTCATCGATGTTAAAGACGGAGAATGATCAGAGCCAATTGTATCAATATTCCCACTTATTACCGCATCCCATAAATGATCAACTTCTGCTTGTTCCCGAAGCGGCGGGGCACATTTTGCAATCGGACCTAAAACTTCCAAATCATCTACCGTTAATGATAAATAATGGGGGCAAGTTTCCACCGTCACATTAATTCCTTTCTTTTTCGCATTAATAATTGGTTCCAACACTTTTACACTGCTTATATGAACAATATGTACACTGCATTTTGTTGCCTCTGCATAAGCCAAAATTCTTTGAACTGCTTCTACTTCTGAATAAATGGGTCTTGACTCAGAAAATGCTTTTGCACTTTGATTATTTTTATCGCTTGTGATTTTTCCTAATTGAGCTGTAATAACATCACTTTCCGCATGAACTGCCAATACCCCGCCTAATGAAGCTATTTTTTCCATTGCTGCAAATAAAGTATGATCATCAGCAGCTTCAAAATCTTCAATGCCGCTCCCAGACATAAATGCTTTAAAACCAATAACACCACAGTTCATTAAATCCTCTAAATCATCCATATTTCCAGGTACGACACCGCCCCACAAACGATAATCAACCAATGATTTCTCTTTGGCAATATTATTTTTTAAATCAAAAGCATCTTTATTGATGGTTGGAGGATGACTGTTTAAAGGCATATCAAAAAAAGTTGTCACTCCCCCAGCAGCTAGCGCTTTGCTGCCGGTTTCTATTCCTTCCCAGTCCCCTCTTCCCGGTTCATTAAAATGAACGTGTGAATCGATTAATCCAGGAAATATATGTAATCCTTTTGCGTCCACCATTTCTTTTCCCGCTGCATCAGAAAGATCAGCTGCAATTTTAGCAATTTTCCCCTCGATAATTGCTATATCTGCTTTGACTACTTCCTCTTCTTTTACAAGCATTCCATTTCGGATAATAACATCATATAATGCCACCATTATTCACCATCCTTGTTTTCTTAAAATTCAGCTGCCTCGATATGTTTGATAGCCCCATGGAGAAAGAAGCAGGGGAACATGGTAATGTTCTTCCCTTTGATCAGCAAAAAAACGAATCGGTATTTTTTTGAGGAACTTTCTGTCTGCCTCTTTTGGATATAAATAATCTTCAATAAAATAAACAAGCTCATATTCCCCTGTTTCTATTGTCTCTAAAAGAGGTGTTTCCACTCTGCCATCATCATTAGTCATTCCAGCAGAAAGAAAAATTCTGTTCTCCCCATCTGCTGTTTGTTCCCATTTATATAATTCTACTTTTATATGCTGTGCCGGTTTCCCGTTTGCTAAATCTAACACATGTGTTGTAATTCCTTTTTTCATCTTATACTCCTAATCTTGTTTTTTTATTCACTTATAATCTTATAAACTTACTTTTCCTTCACAAGCTCTTCCAAACGAAACCCAACAATTTTATAAATTTCCAAAAGGGCTGTTTGAAATTCTTGTTCTTTCTGATGATCCACTCTTTGTTCCATCGCTTGATAAATGGTCTCTTTTGTATGACCTTTCACTGCTAAAATAAAAGGAAATCCAAATTTTTCTAAGTATTGTTTATTTAATAGGGAAAAACTAGCAAACTCTTCTTCTGTTAAACTATCTAATCCAGCCCCTTTTTGCTCTTTTACAGAGGATTCTGTCATTTTAATACGACTACCTAAATCTGGATGGGCATTAATTAATGCTAATTGCGCTTTTTCATCTGCCTCTTCTACTTTGTTCACCATTGTTTGATAAAGATTTTTCAGACTTGCAAAAGGCTTAGACGAAAAAGCTTTTTCTGCCACCCAAGGAGTATCCTCAAATACCCAGCCAATTTTCTCGATAAATTCTAGTTGTTCCATCTTATTTACTTCTGCTAATGAATACAATTGAACACTTCCATTTCTTCTAATAATCAATTAAATTCCCTTTTCTTCTAATAAATCAATGGCACGAAGTATCCCTTCGTAGCCAGTACATCGGCATAAATTTCCAGATAACGCTTGAAGTACTTCCTCCCTGGAGGGCTTATGTTTTTCTGCTACTAATGTTTTTAACGCCATAATCATTCCTGGTGTGCAATAGCCGCATTGCAAGGCACCCCCTTCTAAAAAAGCCTCTTGAATCGGATGCAGCGTATCCCTGGAAACACTTTCTATCGTTTGGATTTCTGCTCCCTCTATCTGATAAGCCATAACCAAACAGCTATTGACCAACTTTCCGTTCATAATAACAGAACAAGCCCCACATCTACCGACTTCACAGGAAACTTTTGTCCCTGTCAAGTCCAATTCGTTTCTTAAGATATCAACAAGCCTATAGGTTTGCGGCACATCCAATTCTTTATTGGCACCATTTATTTTTACATGTATCATATGTGAGGTTATTTTATTTTCCATCATTTCCCTCCATTCTGTTTTTGCTGAAAAAACTATTTAAGCTTGAAATAAACGATTGGAAACAATATCCAAAATTTCCTCTGTCGATATTGGCAGTTTATTGACCCAATGTCCTGTTGCCTGATGAATGGCTGCTGCTATCGCTGGAGCAACAGCTACCGTGCCGATTTCCCCGACCCCTCTTGGACCATAGTCATCTCCTTCTATCAATGCTTCAATTGCTGTTACATTTGTTTCTTTCGGGATGTCTGCAATCGTTGGAATTAAATACGTATCCAAATTTTCTGTCATATAGCGGCCATTTTCCATTGTCGCATCTTCAAAAAGCGCAAAACCAAGTCCCATGCTGGCTCCCCCTTCAATTTGGCCAAGATATCCCATTGGATTCACTACTGATCCCGCAGAAATAACATGATCTAATCTCATTACAGACACTCTTCCAGTTAATAAGTCAATTTCCACTTCTGCTGCAACACCAGCAAATGTGTAAAGAAAATGTCCACCATCAATTGCATTTGGGGTTGTTGGAAAATGATATTCTACAGAAACAGAAGGAAGTTCATCAAGGAAATCTGCCAGTTCTTTAAAGGAACAAATAAACTCTGCTCCATCTTTCTGTTTCGCCCAAATGCCCCCACTTCCAATTTTCAATCGTTCTTTCGGCAATTTCGTTAAAGCAGCTGCATGTTTCAGCACTTTTTCTGTCCAAGGTCCCTTTAGCCTTCTAATTCCCTGCCATACCATATTCGTTGCCCTTGATGCCGTAGAAGAACCAGAATGAGGAACTTTTGCCGTATCGCCAATGACAATGTCAATATCTTCTGAACAGCAATCAAATGTTTCTGTCATAATCATCTCAATGCTTGGAATTAATCCTTGGCCACACTCTTCAAATCCAAAGGATATTTCTATTTTCCCTTGATTATTTAAAGACATCCTTGCCCCAGATGGATCAGACCTTCCAAAACCAAGACCACCGCCATGCATCGTAATGCTATAGCCTGTTCCAGTTATTTTCCACGCTTGAGTTTGGTGATTTTTTTGCTGCAAAAGAGGAGACTTTAATATATTCGAAAGGACATCGCTCGCCCCTGTTGTCGGAACGATCAATTGATTCACCGGTCCAGGGTCTCTAGTAGAACGCAAATTCTTCCAACGAAGATCTGTTGATGATAACTTCATTTTTTCTGCTAATTTTTCGATTTGCAATTCAAGAGCAAAAGTTATTTGATTGCCTCCAAATCCGCGGAATTCTCCAGAAACACCATTATTGGTAAAAACAGAATAGCCGTCTACCTCAACATGCTCCATTATATAGGGACCTGCACTGTGTTCTACTGCAAAATCTAAAACAGCAGGGCCAAGTGTTGCATAACTGCCTGTATCTGCGATAATTTTGACTTGATGGGCAAGTATTTTCCCCTTTTTATCAGCACCTGTTTTCATTGTAATCTTCATGGGATGCCTTTTAATGCCTGCTTTAATCGATGTTCTTCTTGATTGATGAACTTTTACAGGTTTTCCCGTTTTTATTGTCAGCAAACTAACATATGGCTGGATATTTAATTCATCTTTTCCTCCAAAGGATCCGCCAATGGGACTCGAGACAACCCGAATTTTTTCTGCTTCCATATTTAAAATTCTGGCAAGCTGCATTTGATCTTTAAAACCATGCTGTGTTGGAGCATAGAGGGTTATTCCTCCATTTTCATCTGGCAGTGCAACTCCCCCTTCTGTTTCCATATATGCATGCATTTGCCTTGGCGTATAATAGGTATCTTCTACAATATAGGCACATTCTGCAAATGCTTTCTCTATTTCTTCTCCTTTTTTATAACGGGCTTTATGAAGAATGTTTCCATTTTCATGTAGTTTCACCGCATTTTCTAATAAAGCTTCTTCCGGATCGGTAATTGGCGCCATTGGAGCATATTCTACTTTGATTAAAGATGCTGCATGTTCTGCAATTTCCTTTGTAGAAGCCGCCACAGCTGCCACAGCATCGCCGACATATCGGACAACACTTTCACAAAATACAGGCTGATCTGGCATCACAATTCCAAATCCATTTAGTCCTGGCACATCTTTATAGGTAAGAACTGCTTCCACACCAGGAAGCTTCTCTGCTTCTTCCGTATTTATTGCTACAATTTTTGCGAATGGATGTTCACTCCTGAGGACCGTTCCATAAAGCATATTAGGAAATGCCATATCGGTTAAATACTTTAACTCACCTGTCACTTTGCCGATTCCATCTCGTCTTTTTTTCCATCTATCGCCAGCACTTTTTTGATTTAAAACCACCTTTTCCCACCCCTTTTATAAAACTATTCGCTTTTCTCCATGATTTCTTGACATTTTGTAAACAGAATATTTGCCGCAACTTTTTTTCGATATTTTTCTGTAACAAATGCATCGGAGTATGTGGCAAAACTAGTTTCAACTGCTTTATAAAAAGCTAACAAATCGCAAGAATTATCTACTAATATTTCCTCTGCTTCTATTAGCCTTTGTGGCAAATGAGCACCGCCGCCAATCGCAAATCTTGCTATTGTCACTTTTTTGTCTACCGTTTTTAAAAAGCCTGCAATGGAAATAATCGCTGCTGTAAAACTTTCTCTTCTTCCTACCTTTTGAAAAAAGTAATTTCCTTTTTCTTTTTCCTTTATTGGGATGAGGATTGTTGTAATAATATACAAGAAATTTTGTTGGATGGCTGTTTTCAGCCATTCCTGAATAGGAATAACCCTTTCCCTTTCTCCATCATAAACACGAAGTTTTGCTTCTAGAACGAATAAGACTGGAATAGAATCTCCTACTTTTCCTGCAATATTGCCGCCGATGGTTCCTCGATTGCGAACAGCTGGTGCAGCAATTTTTTTGCAGGCATCAGCAAGTATGGGAGCATATTTTAAAATATTTTTATGTTCACAGCAATCTGCAAGAGTTGTTGCTGCACCGATTTCAAGAAACTCTTTTTGATCAATAGACACTATTTGAATGCCATGCAACTCTTTAATCATTTCCATACTAATAAGATGGGAGGGTCTATCTACTCCAGCTTCCCAATTTAATTGCAATAATGTTCCCCCTGAAATAAAGAGGCTATCTTCCCTTTTTATTTTTTTTATATCTCCAAGTTGTTTCGGGATATCTACAACAGTTTGATAATAACCAGTATTTAATTGAGCCAATTCCCTCACCATCCTTTTATTTAATTTCGCAAAGAAAGAAGTTGCTGATAATCTGCAGGTGTATCAATATCCATAAATGCCAATTTATCGGAAAACTCAAGTTTTTTTCCTTTTAGCGATCCATTTGCAATTATTTTTTTCGCTCCATAGTCCCCGTCCATTTGCAATAAAGCAGAAAAGCACTTTTTAGAAAACATAATTGGAGGTTGTATGATTGTTTTATGGCTGCATGCGATATAATCGTCGGTTTGTGTCATATTTTCTGTCATCAGTACAGTCAATATTTCCACCGTCATAAAAGGCTGATCAGCAAGGCATATCATAATCTTTTCTGCCTGTTTATTTATTGCTTGCAAAACGCCGCATCGCAAGGAAAAACCTTGGCCTTTTTCACTATCAGGGCAAATGATTATTTCTCCTCTGCCTTTTAGTTCTTTTTTCAAAGCTGCATCCATCCACAATAAATCATCTGCCTGCTGCACAATAACAAAAATATAATCGATCTCTGTTTGGAGCAATGCATATAATCCACTGCTGCCAATTGTTTTATCCTCTATAAATGGCAAAGAAAGCTTTTTGATTCCCATTCTCCTACTTTTCCCTGCCGCTAAATAAATGGCAATCATCATGTTTTCACCTTTTGATTGACCTGGTTTTTCACCATAATTAATTGCGCTATAATGCTAACAGCAATTTCATCTGGCCCCTCTGCACCTATTGATAAACCAACAGGATAATGCAGCCAGCTCGGGCAAGCATTTGCCCCCATCAAGCGCTCTCCTCGTTTTTTTGAACCCAATAATCCCACAAATTTAAACTCTTTAAAAAGCAAATAGTCGATTAGTTCTTTATCTTTCGTAAAGTTATGTGTCATGATTAACACAAAATCCTTTGCAGAAAGCTGTATTTTATCCATCGCTTCTTTTGGATTTGCAATAATAAATTTATCCGCTAAGGGGAATTTTTTTCTATTGCATAATCCTTCTCTCCAATCAGCTAAGATAATATGAAATCCTGCTCCTTTTGCATTATGGACAACTGGCAAAACATCTGGTCCCGCCCCGTAAATAACAAGACGAGGAGAAGGGCTATAATCATTTCGAAAAATATAGCCATTACAAGAATTTTTTTTCGCTAATGACTTATTTTTGTATCGTGATGTTTCTATTGGATAATCTGGATTCTCTCCAAATTCTTCTCCTGTCTCACTAATAAAAAAAGAATATGTTACCTTAAAATCTGAATCAAGCACTTTAAAATGGCTGACGCCTATTCCTTTATCTAATAGTTCCTTTACTTTAGAGAAGTTTTGCTGCAATAAAGGAGTGATAGGTTCTATTAAAAGATGAATGCTGCCATCACAACCGACTCCTTGCCCCCAAGATAAATCATCTTCTGAACGCATGTCGTATATAACATGACTGACTTCCTTATTCATTTCTATTCTTGCTAGTACATCCTGCTCTACACACCCACCACTTAAAAGACCAGTTTCTTCCCCATTTTCTGCAAAAAGCATCATTGTTCCTTCTTTTCGGTAGGCGGATCCTTCTACTTGAATAATCGTTGCCAGAAATTTTTTTGTCGCACTATTTACAATAGATCGAATAACGGAGTAACTATCTGAGGACATACAAAAAACCTCCCATTATTTCGTTTTCTAACATTGCCTCCTTTATATATACTTAAAATTCAAAAAATTTAATATATAAAAAAGATAATATAGTATATTATAAATGTATGTAATAAAACTTAACAACCTCTGTTACAAAAATAATATATCGGATGATTACTAATGTCATTATATTAATTAGCCAATAAAATCAGCATAAATTAGCCAATATATACAAAAAAGAAATAATTATTTATATTTATTAAGTAATTCAGCATTTTTTTTGACGTTTTTTGCAGTTAAACCGCGTTAATTATGTTAGTAAAAATCCATTTTTTAAAAAACTTAATATTTTTATATTTTAAAATTTTTATAGGATATTAGATTTTTATTGAATAATTAGCCATCTTTTTTTATGATGTATATATCTCAGATTTAATAAACTACATTTATTATATAAAAAAAATTTTGCCTGTTCTCTCTTCGTTTACATGCAGCCATTGCAAATGCTTCTTTACATATTTTTAATAACAAAAAGCGCTACCTATAAATAATTCTAAAATAAAAGTACTCAGCAAAATTATGAGACGGATATAAAGCAAGTGGAATGAGGTGAATAAATGAATAAAGAGATCATTAAATTTATTAGGAAAAATTATGAAATGACACAAAGAGACTTCGCCAAGCTTGTAAATTGCAGCTTTGCACTTATTGCCCTCGTAGAAGTCGGAAAACGGAACGTAAGTAAAGATTTGGAAAATAAAGTAAAAAGCGCCTTTAATTTAGATGATCAAGACATCCAATCCATTACAACAATCGTTTCAGAAATCAGCAAAGGAATTCCGCCTTTTCTATAAAATGAAACTTCAATCAGTGGTTTTTCCGCCTCCTCCCACTGATTTTTCATTGAACCAATCAGGCTTTTACGAGTAAATTATCCCCACCCAGATTTCTCGTTTTCTCTTATCATCCCTTATTTGAGGGTCAAAAGCCCATTAATGGGTAATAAAAATACACAAAAAAAGTAATGTACAATGATTTGTACATTACTTTTTTTACTTCATACTAAACTCCTCCTCTCTTCCTTGTTCCCCTTTTTCTAAACCTATTCATACAATAAAAAGAAACTTCTACTTGCGGGGCTTAGTTTGTCCGCTAATAAAGAGGAAAATATACAAAACAGGAGGAGACAAATGCCCTATTTTAGCGACAATAAGGAGAAACCGAAGATTTTCCAAGGAAAAAATAGCGAATTAGCAACAACTAATCAAAAACTTTATCATCAAAACTATTTGCAAGTCCATTTAGAAAAACAAATGAAAGCAGCTAAAAACATAGCTTTTCTGCTTGAACAACTGGAGCAAAAAACAGATAATGCAACAAAAGAAACAAACCGAAGAATTAATCATCAAGAAATGACTGCTCTTGAGCTATTATCTGGTGCCAAAGAACATCGTTTAGCAACAGAAGCTATTCACAGCGAGCTTCTGTCTGTGCAAACATCAGTTCAAAAAAATAGTGATACATTGGATAAGGAAGAATTGATGAATAACGCCATTTTAGAACAAATTACCTTTCAAGAACAAGCAATCATCTCTCTTTCTAGCCAAATCAAGGAATATTCAGAAGTGAATATGGAAGTGAAAGAAAAAGTAGACAAAACAGAAGAATTATATAGTCAGGTAGCCGAAAAACTCGATCTCCAAGAAGTATTTCATCAAACAATCATCGAAAAAATGGATAAACAAGAAGCCTATTTCAGTAAAATCACCCATCAATTAGATATGTTAAAATCGATTATTTTTGAACGAGCACATGTTATCACAGAGCATATTGAAACGAATATAAATAAATTAGCAAAACCCGTTCAACACTTTTTCCTGCAAAAAGAAAAAAAAGACATCCACTAATACTATTAAAATGACTATAAAAAAAGCTGACGACCAAGTAGTACTTTACTACTTAATCGTCAGCTTTTCTTCCTATTAATCTAGGATTTTCACTTTAACCGTTTGTCTTCCCCAGTCTAATGCTTGCTCTGTGGTCGGAACATGTAAATCAATTTTGTTTCCTTTAATAGCACCGCCAGTGTCTCCTGCAACAGCTCTTCCATAGCCTTCTACATAAACTTCTGAACCTAATGGAATAACAGAAGGATCAACTGCAATTACTTTTGTATTTGGATTATCCTTTAAGTTAATTCCAGTTGCTGTAATGCCTGAACAGCCATTACATTTTGCCGTATAAGCGGTAGCTTCTACCGTTAATTCTTTTGTGCTTGTTTTTTGCGTAGAAGCAGTGGTATTGCTAGCTTTGTTTGTATTTTGGGAGCTGGCAGCATCGTTAGCGTTCGAACTATTTGTCGTTTTTATTATGTTAGCTGCTGCCTTGTTGCTTATCCCCTTTGAAACAATTAACTCTGACCCAATATGTATCGTATCAGACTGCAGACTGTTCCAGTTTTTCAACTCTATAACAGAAACATCATTTGCCTCTGCAATAGACCATAAAGTATCTCCAGCTGCAACTTTATATGTTTTTTCTTCTGCTACTTGCAAAGTATCATTTACTTGAATGATATCAGAAGAAAGGTCATTCCACGTTTTAACATCGTCCACTGATACATTATATTCTTTGGAAATTTTCCAAAGTGTATCTCCTTTTTTAACAGTGACTTCTTCTGCGTGCGCCCGAGTCCCTACTGTTGTTGCAATCGTTGCACAGACAATAAATGATAAGATTTTTTTCATATTCCTTATACCTCCTTGACTAGCCTAACGAAGCTAACGGGTATAATCATAACATGAAATCTGCTCATAAAAAGAACAGGCGCGTATTAATTCCGTTACTAATATAACAAGAAGATAACAAACAGAAGTCTAATTGTCAGAATAATGAACATTAATAGGACAATACTCATGAAAAATAAAGAAATCCCCCCTTATTTGTCGAATTCTTTTTTAGACGACAACTGGAAAACTAAGATGAAAAGTAGTTCCTTTATTTGGTTCACTTTCGATATATACTTTGCCGTTTAAATTCTCAATAATTTTAAAACTTACCATTAACCCTAAGCCATTCCCTGTCTTTTTTGTGGTAAAAAAGGGTTCTCCTAGTTTTTTCAGCTGTTCTTTATCCATTCCAATGCCAGTATCTTGAATGGTAATTTTTATTTCTTTTTCCTTTTTGACGTCGATTCGAATTGTTCCACCTGACCCAATCGCTTCTATTGCATTTTTGATAAAATTTAAAAATACTTGTTTTAATTTATTTTCATCACATTCTATCTCTATATGCTTTTCGATGAATGCCAATTCGACTTTGCATTTGCTTTTGCGAAGCTGATAATCAAGCACAGATAAAACATTTTCAATAATAGGAATAAGTTCTTTTTTCTCTAAAGCTGCAATCGTCGGTTTCGATAGCAGCATAAATTCTTCTACAATGGAATTTACACGCTCAATTTCATCTAAAATAATATCGAAAAGTTCCTGTCTAGATTGATCTTTTTCATCCAAACTTAAAAATTCCGCATATCCTTTAATAGAAGTTAACGGATTTCGGATTTCATGAGCCACTCCTGCCGCAAGCTGCCCGACTGCTGCAAGCTTATCTTGTCGATGAAGAATTTCTTCCGTTTTTTTCTTCTCCGTAATATCATTGCGAATCGCTAAATATTGATAAACTTGATTGTTTTTGTCAATAAAAGGAATAATTGTCGTATCAACCCAATAAAAGGTACCAGTTTTTGTTTTATTGCGAATTTCTCCTTTCCATACTTCTCCATTTGCAATGGTTTTCCATAAATGCTGAAAAAACTCTTTGGGATGATAGTCAGAATTAACAATGCGATGGTCTTTTCCAATGAGTTCTTCTCGTGTGTATCCGGATATAAAACAAAACTTTTCATTTACGCTTGTAATTTTGCCTCTTTTATCCGTAAATGCAATAATGCTGGACTGATCAAGGGCAAATTTAATATCAATAACTTCTTGTATCTTTTCTTCTAATTGAAGCTGTAGATTTTTTTGCTCCGTAATATCTCGACGAATTGATACATATTGATAGGGAATTCCTTTTTTATTTAAAAAGGGCACAATAACTGTATCGACCCAATAAAGGGAACCATCCTTCGCTTTATTAAGAATTTCTCCTTTCCATATATCGCCTTTTCCAATTGTTCTCCATAATTCTTTAAAAAATTCAGGAGGGTGATAACCAGAATTAACAATTCGGTGTGTCTGCCCTATTAACTCATCTCGATTATATTTAGAAATTTCAAGAAATTTATCATTTACATATGTAATAATTCCGTTATTATCAGTAAAAACAACAATAGATGATTCATCAAGCGCCTGCTGCATATCTCTTACATTTATATCTCCTACAGATAAAGTTTCTGTAATCAACGAACTTGTTCCAATTAATCCTCCTAAAATTAAAATGGAAATAAATAAAACCGTATACACAATAAAGCTATTATAATAATCAGACGAAATATTGCTCCAGCCAATCGGTGTTGTATGGCTGATTAATAATAGTTGACTTATAATTGTTACAATTGTTATTACCGCACAGCAAAAAGCGCTAATCCATTTGGCAGGTATCCGACCTAATTTTGTCTGATAAAAAGAGCGCCAAATCGAATAGGAAAATCCTATAAATAGTAATAAAAAGCTGATTATTAACGCTAGAAGATTATAGCGAATCGAGCTGCCAATCGAATAAAGTCCTATTATAAATACAGACAACATCGATAACGTAAAGAAAAACGCGGCAATATAAATTCTATGTTTATTATGTTCTTTATCAAGCAAGGCATAAAAGGCCATCCCGCTAAAACAAATGCCAATCAGCATCGATAAAACGGTTATCGGCACTTCGTAAGATGCTGTAGCATAAATATTATTGACCATCATCCCAAGAAAACTCATAATCCAAAAGCCAAATCCCATCGAAAAAGTGCTTGCTAAAAATAAAAAGCGACTATTTTTTTCCCCGCTTCTTACTAATTGAAATAAATCAAAAGATGTGTAGCATGCTACAAATAACAAAAGAATGCTAACAATAAACAAAATGGAGTTATACAATATCTCTCCTCCTATATCCAAAAGTATTACATGACAAAATATGTATGGCAGAAATAATTCTCCTTACCCTCGCAATGCAGCTTTATTTATATATGTAGCTGTAATATAATCTTTGCCGCTAAAAATCTGTTTCACCTATGATTGTAATGGAAATGTAATATAGAGGAAAGGTTTTTTTATCAGATGATCCCTTAAGTTTAGTGTTTTCTGCTTTTATATTGGCTATTCTTTTCCATTTTTGATGATGTGCGTACCCTTTTTTTGAGAATGCCTTTTCTATTTAATATCAGGTTCTATTTTTTGCCCGTTGCGCTGCTTTGATTCACCGTCTCTCCCTGTTATTTTCCATTATCCTCCTTTTTTTCGCCATCTGCTCCTCATATCCACCTTTTTCCATAATAATTTCTTTTTAATAGAGAAAACTGTTAGAAAGGAGTGAGAAACTTGAAAAAGAAGAAAACAGAATCACTGAATCATGAAACAAAACCACTTCATCCTGGCATTCGGGGAGAATCTATTGATGAATTAGCAAGAACAGAGGCTGCCAATAGCATTTTAGCAGAAAAAGAAATCGGTCAGCAGCGAGAAAATTTATAGAAGGTGGCGTATAAATGGAAACGATTGATACAAAAAATATAAAGATGGGAGATGAAGTATTTGTCATCTATCATAATCCTCATACACCAACTGTTGCCAATATTAAACCAGCAGAAATTGTTCAGCATCCAAAAAATCCAAATGCTTTAGCATTATTTTTAAACGAAACTTTCCATACAATTGAAGATGATGATGCCCTTTTCCAAACAGAACAAGCTGCCCAAAATGCATACAATCAAATGTATGAAGAGGACAGCGAATTTTATTGATAGCATATGTTGATCTGGCCCAAAATGTTTTTTAGCAGTTAGGTCAGATTTTTCTTTTTAAAGATTAATTTGTGGTAATTCTCTCATTTCCATCGACGTTTCATTTCCGCATAATGGGCATTTTAAATCATCTGTCGCAAAATCTTTTCTCATCCAGCCATGACAAGAATTACATGCATACACCTCTAAGTTTATTAAAATATCCTCTGGTTTTTCTTCTGCTGCTTTTCGATTGAAAAATATTGGAATCTCCTCCTTTTTTCTTAGTATGAACATTTTCCATTATTTTAGTAATTTTTTTCGAAAAAATTTTCCAGCACTAAGAAGAACCATCCTCTTAAAAGAAGAAAAATAGCTTGAATATGTTATAGTAATGGAAACAACTATATTTTTTGGCTGTTTTCTAAACGTTTATTGCTTTTAAAATAAGAAGAAAAAATTTTTAGAGTTACTGAGCAGGATGCATACACATATACTCTTGCGGATTAATAGCAATAATCTATACGGACAATAGCCTGTTTTTCAAAGGAGAAGTTAGATGTCAGAAAAAATATATTACCACTCCCCTTATCAAACACAATGGTTCACTTCTATTAACGATATTTGGGAAGAGAATAACTCTTTTTATGTAGTGTTAGAACAAACTGCTTTTTACCCTGAAGGCGGAGGACAACCTGCTGATACTGGAATAATCAACGGAATTGGTGTTCAAGATGTTCAAATCGTAGAGGGAAGAATCGTCCACCAATTAGCAGAAAAACCGATTGAAAAACAAGTAGATTGTGCCATTGACTGGAACGTCCGCTTTGATCATATGCAGCAGCACACTGGCCAGCATTTATTATCAGCGGCTCTACATGAATTGTATTCTATTCCCACTGTAAGTTTTCATTTAGGGAAGGAATACACAACCATTGATGTAGAGGCAGCAAACTTAGATAAAAATCAACTCGCAGAAATCGAAAATCTTTGCAATACATATATTCAACAAAGCAAAGCGATAAAAACTTATTTTGTAACAAATGAAGAAGCAGAAAAGATTCCATTACGAAAACTCCCTACTGTTACAGGACCAATAAGGATTGTGGAAATAGAAGGAATTGATTATTCTGCATGTGCTGGAACACATGTTGCAACTACCGGGGAACTTGGTGTGCTAAAAGTAGTAAAAGCCGAAAAACATCGGGGGCAAACAAGACTATTCTTTTTAGTAGGAAAAAGAGCATTGGCAGATTACCAAATATCCCAACAAATATTGGATAGCCTCAGCAGTTTCATAAACACCAACAAACATTCCTTAAAAGATCGCATGGAAAAACAAGAAACAGAAAACAAACTGCTCCTAAAAGAAATCGAACGCTTAAAAGAAGAAAACAGTCATTATCTAGTAGAAAGCGTCCTATCACAGCAAAATAGTCTACTTATAAAAAAAGATTTTGCCGATAAGACGCTAAAAGACTTACAATATCTTGCCAAGGCAATTCTCCATAAAAAAAGCTGCATTGTTCTTTTATACACGTACAGCGAAAATAAACTGCTCCTTCAGTATAATGGAAAATTCGCCTTGCACTGCGGCAATTTATTTAAAGAAAAGATCGCAACCTTCCATGGAAAAGGAGGAGGCAATGAAACCCAAGCCCAAGGAACATTTTCATCGCAAAAAGACTTAAACTCTTTTGTTGACTTTCTTATCGATACCATCGCAGAATTAGTATAAAGATAAGCCTGATA
>NZ_PISE01000068.1 GCF_002835805.1 Niallia nealsonii
TTGATATTATCCCCTTTAAGTAGATAGTGTAAAAAAACCACAATATCATTTGTGGATGATACACTTAACTTGGAGGGGATTTTATTATGGCTAAAAAAGGACAAGAGTTTCAGCATTATACAGATGAATTTAAGCTAAAAGCAGTGATGAAGTACATAAATGGAAATAAAAGTTACGCAATCTTATCAGAGGAACTTGGAATTAAGCATTGTACGCAGCTTAAAGTGTGGGTTAAAAAGTGGAAAGCTGGAGAATCCTTTGATACTAGATCAATAGGTACTAGTACGAACCCATTAAAAGGTAGGCCACGAACCAAGTTTAAATCTGTTGAAGAAGAAAGAGATTATTTGAAAGCGCAGGTAGAGTATTTAAAAAAGCAGTACCCAAATCTAATAAAGGAGGAGCCGACATCAACAGAAGATTAAAGTATAAAATAATCGAAGAACTAAGTGGGATGTATCCAACAAGGTGGTTATTAGAAATCACTAGTATTAAGCCTGCAAGTTACTACAAGTGGAGAACTACTAAATCAAGGAGACAAGACAAACAAAATAAGGATCAAGATATAAAAAATCATATACTGGGGGTTCATTTAGTGTATCCAGAGTTTGGATATCCTCGTATGACTGTCTGGTTAAAAGAGAAGGATTTTGACATTAACCACAAGAAAGTATATCGCCTTATGAAAGAAATGAATATTCAATCTAAGATCCGTAAAAAAAGGAAATATCATGGACATACCCCTTCTGTAATCCATCCAAATCGTCTTAAAAGACAATTTAGGGCAACAGCCCCTAATCAAAAAATGGTTACCGATATTACTTATGTATCGGATGGAAAGCAATTTTACTATTTATCCGTCATTCAAGACCTATTCAACAATGAAATAGTATCTTGGCAGTTATCCAAAAGAAATGATCTAGAGCTTGTGTTAAATACAGTGACTCAGTGGACAAGTAAAAAAGACGTAGCTGAAGCTGTTCTCCATTCGGATCAAGGCTTTCAGTATACGTCTAAATTATACAACAAACGATT
>NZ_PISE01000069.1 GCF_002835805.1 Niallia nealsonii
AGAAAGGCGAAATCGATAAAAAAGGAGCTGGAATTGATAAAAAGAGGGCGCGTAAAAGAAGAGCAGAACTGAATCGATAAAAAGAAAGGCGAAATCGATAAAAAAGGAGCTGGAATTGATAAAAAGAGGAGTCACAAAAGGGATGTCAACTAAGATTCATAAAAAATCACCTAGAGAATTTATACATATGTACCCTTTTGCAAAGTTTTAGCCAATAAGCAGGATTATTCTGGCATGTTGCCGAAAAAGGTTACTGCAAATATAGGAAAGGAGCGACTATATGATTATAAAAGAACGCAAAGAACCTCTTATTCTGCGTCAATTATTGGCCCTAAAAAAAAGACTTCCTTCTAATCACCCAAAACTGCCTTCCATTAATGACTATATTAAGAGGTACTCTGCAGGTTATAAAGGAGAATGCTCTATCGATTATTATTTAAGTTTGCTAGATGAAAAAAAATATTATATTTTGCATGATTTACGCTTAGCCGATCCTCCGAACCATTTCCAAATGGACACTCTAATTTTATCAAAAAAATTTGCATTAATATTAGAAGTGAAAAATTTCAGAGGTGAATTGTATTTTGATTCAATCTTCCATCAGCTTATTCAAAAGAAAGAAGATGAAATAAAAGTTTTTGCTGATCCTTTGCTGCAGTTGCAGAGGCAGGAAAACCAATTAGAAAAATGGCTCTTAAATAATGGTTTTAATACGTTCCCTATCTTCTCCGCAGTTGTTATTGCAAATACCCAAACAAAAATCAGCACAGATCAAGACAATACACATGTCGGAGAAAAGGTTATTCACCGCGAATTTATTCCCGCTAAATTAAAGCAACTAGAAAAATTAAGTCAAACTATTTTTCTTCAAGAAAAGGAATTAAAAAGACTAACCAAACTCATACGAAAACAGCACACTCCCCACTATTCCTCTGTTCTCGAAAAATTTCAGATTAATGAAGCAGAACTGCTGAAAGGAGTTAGATGTCCTAGTTGCAGTAAATTGCCGTTATTAAGAATTCATAGCAATTGGTACTGCAAACAGTGTCATTCCAAACATAAGGATGCTCATTTACAGAGTTTACAAGAATATTATCTTTTAATTAACTCCTCTATTACAAGCAGTAAATTAAGGGGATTTATCCAAATCTCTTCCTATCCACTTGCCACACGAATTTTAAAATCACTTCATCTTCCTAGTTTTGGAATAACAAAAGGCAAAGTGTATCAACTGAAAGATAAAGAATAAGGATTAACTAGTCTTTAAAACATTCAATAGAGGTAAGCTATTATAATTTCTCGCTTATCTCTATAGTTTCTTGATTATGCTCTAAATAATAGCCATGTATGGCTACTTCCAATGCAAGTCTATTAACAGGTTTCAAAAAGTTAGCCCCCAGCAATAACTTTAGTTTTTCAATCCGATGATAAAGTGTTTGTCTAACAATAAATAATCGCTCGGCAGCTTCTTTTTTGGAAGCATTGCATTCTAAATAAATAGCAAGTGTTTTAAGAAGCTCACTGTCATTTTGCTTATCATACTCAAGAACTTTTCCTAGATAATAGGCTATATAGTCTTTTAAAGCATCTGTTTTACAAAGGGGGAGGAGCAGACGATATATCCCCATTTCATCAAAAAAATGGGTATGTGATATATTTCTATTTTTTAAAGATAAAACATATCTTGCTTCTTCGTAACCTTTGCTGATGGAAGAGATTTGAAAACAAAGGGAACTAATCCCTAAAAAAGCAGTAGGAAAGTAACCTGGATTTATATTTAAGAGAGTATCTAAAACCTGATTCCACTTATCTCTTTCTGTATGTAGTTGGACAGAAGGCGGCATAAAAACAATAGCTATTATTTCATGGGACCGTACAGATAAAAGTGTATAAAAACCAGTTTTATTTAATAAAGATCGCAGCATCATCGAAATTTGAATTTTTTTCTCTTCCCAGTGGGGATGGTTAGAGTCGATTGGATTTTCTCTTAATCCAAAGCAAATGACCCGAAGCGGGGCCTTTAAATATTGAATAGGAAAAATAGAACTAAATTGTTCATATTCAAATGTGCTCTCTAAAAGAAGAGCACGAACTAAATCATCTTCCAAGTTTTGTTTTCGTTCCTCTATCGTACGGAAGCGCAGCAATATTTGTGAAATCGCAATAGCTGCACGATCTAATACTAGGGTATAAAAGTCGTTTGATGAAGGATCGAAAGCCTCAAGGAAAAGATACCCCCAGATTTGGTCAAACACACAAACTGGAACGACAACAAAAGTTTGGTGCTTAATCCAAATGAAACGTTGATTGAAAATATTCTCCTCATTTTCTTCTAAAAAATTTCGGATGGAGCATTCTACTAGTTTCTGATCAGATGGAAAGTAGTACTTTTCTGAAGCATGGCCGAAAAAAAAGGCAGGCTGCTGAAAATAATGATAAAGTTCTTGCAAAATTTTTAAAATGCCATTTGGCTGTAAAGATTGCTGATTAAATTTAGTAGAAAGACGGTCTAAATCTGTAATGATCTGATGATGGCGATTAATAATTAAGGTATGAAGGTCATGGGTAATCTCCACAAATTTCACTGTTTGTTCAAATATAATAATTGGATAATCATGGTTTTCTGCGAGTGAAAGAACAGCTTCAGATAAGCTTTTCACAGAGGTTTCCATTTCAATACAAAGACAAGCGGTGTTAAGGTCAATCAGCTTTTTTACATAGTCGAGTTGGTGTTGTTCATCAAATTGAAGGTTTATTCCTGTTGTTAAAATAAGCTCCCCGCCATTTACAAACATATCAATATCTTTTACTTCTAGAATATGAGACCATGTAATCTTTCTATTGACGCCGTTTTTTCCTGCTATTATTTTTGCGCAGTTAAATAGTGGACGCTTTAACACATCTTGAACGGTTAATTCAATCTCCTTCATGACAGATCCTCCCATTATCCCGCAAAAGCCTGATATAAAAGTAGACAGATGTCCTATGGCAACATCTGTGTGGCTTATAGCCTATCTTTTCACTCAAGGAGCAATCAGCGGAACATCGCCACTAATTGAAGTTTCACCTTATGTTAAAAAGTGGGCTATAGCTTTTTACATAATGTAACATGAAAATTTTTATAATTATCTGTAAATTAAATACTATCTTAGTCATAATCCTTACGTCAATGAATACAATCCAAAATGCAGGTTTCTTATGAAAGGGAGAATGAGAAATGGAAAAGATAAAAACCATGTCATTAGTTGAAAAAGATCAAAAGAATGTGTGGCATCATATTTCCCCATATGTGGAAGAAAAGCCAGCAATGATTGCGGTGAAAGGGGAAGGGGCCTGGCTGACAGATTATGACGGCAATAAATATTTAGATGCAATGAGCGGTCTTTGGTGTGTCAATATCGGCTATGGAAGAGAGGAACTAGCAAAAGCTGCTTATGAGCAAATGAAAGAATTATGTTATATGCCAATGACACAAAGCCATGTACCAGCAATTGAACTTGCTGAAAAGATAAATGAGTGGTTAGAAGGCGATTATATGATTTTTTATTCCAACAGTGGATCGGATGCAAATGAAGTTGCCTTTAAATTAATCCGCCAATACCATCAGCAAAATGGGGAACCGAATCGCTATAAATTTATTTCAAGACACCGTGCATATCATGGGAATTCGATGGGAGCATTGTCGGCAACCGGACAGGCGCTGCGCAAATATAAATATGAACCACTTGCAAGCGGTTTTCTTCATGTTTCACCGCCAGATTCTTATCGTCGACCGGAAAATATGACAGTGGAAGAATTTAATATAATGCGAGCAGAGGAATTGGAGCAGAAAATTATCTGGGAGCAAAAAGAAACCATTGCAGGAATTATTATGGAGCCCCTTATTACAGGTGGAGGCGTGCTTATTCCTCATCCAGTTTATATGGAAAAGGTTCAAGAGATATGTCAGAAATATGGGGTGTTATTAATTATTGATGAAGTGATTTGCGGATTTGGACGAACAGGCAAAAAATTTGGGCACCAGCATTTTCAGATAAAACCAGACGTTGTGACAATGGCAAAAGGGCTAACAAGCGCCTATCTTCCTTTATCTGTTACAGCTGTTAAAAAAGAGATTTTTGAAAAATTTAAAGGCAGTGAAGAGAACTTGCATTTCCGCCATATCAATACATTTGGGGGCAATCCCTCAGCTTGTGCGGTTGCTTTGAAAAACCTAGAAATTATGGAGAAAGAAAATTTGGTTGCAAAATCTGCTGAGAGTGGCGAATTTTTACTGCAAAGTTTACAGCCGTTAGCCAAAACTCATCCAAATGTAGGAGATATTCGTGGAATTGGCATGATTATTGGCATGGAATTAGTAGCGAGCAAACAGACTAAAAAACCTGTTTCTCCTGATTTTATCGGCAAAATTATTCAGAATTGTAAGCAGGAAGGCTTAATTGTCGGCAAAAATGGGGATACAGTGGATGGTTTTAATAATATTTTAACATTAAGTCCACCATTGTCCTGTACGAAAGAGGATCTTGAGTTGATTGTATCAGTGTTAAAAAAGGTATTGGCTGAAAATCAATATATAATGTAAGGATGAATAGGGATAAATAG
Organism: Niallia nealsonii; assembly: GCF_002835805.1. Classification (GTDB taxonomy): domain Bacteria; phylum Bacillota; class Bacilli; order Bacillales; family Cytobacillaceae; genus Niallia; species Niallia nealsonii. The sequence continues at coordinate 4,603 of NZ_PISE01000069.1, forward strand.
AGAACTTTTGTTTGCCCCTTTTTATTTGTTGGCTGTTTTCGTAAACTTTTTTGCTTTTAAAGGAGTAGGTTGATTTCCGTTCCAGGATGCTCGCTTTCCGTGGGGCGGGCGGTGAGCCTCCTTGGCGTATCGCCTGTGGGGTCTCACCTGTCCCGCTAATCCCACAGGAGTCTCGCACCTTTCACTCCAATCAACTTGTTTTAACCATGGATTAACTCATTGAAACTATCCGAAAAACAACCATATTTTAGCAAGTAGACTGTTTGTTAGAAGATATTACAAAATAATGTAAAAATTCAAAAATATTGTTTACTATCAAGAAATATCCATTTATAATAAGCAGTATTCTCGAATAAATTCTTCCGATTTACCGTAAATGTAAAAAAACTTACATGAAATCTTCGCGATGAAATAAACATTACACCCCTTCATCTTAGAAAATATACAAGTTCACTTATAGCAACATTGTAGATTTTCTTCATCAATCAAACTGTGAAATGTACTTTATACAGACATCTATTTTTCCAAAATGTAAAAATTCAAAATATGTTGCATTAAAAGCTTTACATAATCTGTAGAGTCTTTTTTCCATAAATAAATGGTTTTGCAAAACGAAAAGCATAAGGAGGTTTTTTATGAAACAACCGAACAGCTTACTTTTGGATTTGATAAAAAACTTTGAGGAAGTTGAGCTTAGTTTAACAAAACAGGAAGCAATAGAGGAAGCGAATCGCTGTCTTTATTGCTATGATGCACCCTGTATTACAGCATGTCCAACTGGCATTAATATTCCTAGCTTTATTAAAAAAATTTCATCAGGCAATTTAAAAGGTTCAGCAAAAAAAATTATGGCGGCCAATCCTGTAGGTGCAAGCTGTTCCCGTGTTTGTCCCACAGAGGAATTGTGCGAGGGGGCCTGTGTGTTAAATCATTCTACAAAACCAATTATGATTGGCAATCTGCAGAGATATGCAACAGATTGGGCGATAAAAAATGATCAAACCTTATTTAAAGCAGGCAAACCAATTGGCAAAACGGTTGCAATAGTCGGTGGGGGACCTGCGGGATTATCTGCGGCAAGAGAGCTCGCTCTACTTGGCTATCAGGTTACCATTTTTGAAGCGGAAGAAAATGCAGGCGGCTTAAATACGTACGGCATTGTCTCCTTTAGACTGCCGAAGGAAATTTCTTATTGGGAAGTAGAACAAGTTAAACGTGTGAATGTGGAGATACGAACAAATACAAGAGTTGGGAAAGATATTTCTGTCGATGAGATTATGTCCAGTTATGATTCTGTATTGCTTGCGATTGGCATGTCACATGTTCCTAATTTAGGGCTGAAAGGAGAAGATTTAGCAGGTGTTTATGATGCAATTGAGTTTGTAAAAGATACAAAAACAAATCCAATAACAGATCAATTTGTCGGCAAAAAAGTAGCTGTTATTGGCGCTGGAAATACAGCCATTGATGCAGCAACTTGTTCTGTTCGTCTTGGTGCTGCTAATGTCAAGATTTTATATAGACGGACAGAGGAAGAAATGACTGCATATGACTTTGAATACGAATTTGCCAAACAGGATGGAGTGGAATTTAGATGGCTTACGGCGCCGAAGGAAATTACTGGAGAATCAGGGCAAGTAAAAGCGTTGGAATGTGTCAAGATGTCTCTTGGTAATCCTGGTGAGGATGGAAGATTACGCCCAGTTCCTATGGAAGGTTCTGAGTTCACGTTAGATATAGATGTAGTGATTAAAGCAATTGGCCAATCTCGATATGTAAATTTAATAGAGGAATTTCAGCTAGAGCATGATGAAGGAATTGTGAAGATCAACCCAAGCTCTTATCAAACAACTAACCCGAAAGTATTTGCATGCGGGGATGTTATTTTTGGAAAAGGACAGGGGGATGCAATGGTTGTATCAGCAGCACAGCAAGGCAAGGAAAGTGCTTATGCCATTCATCAAATATTAGCTGCAAAAGGAGTAGAAACAGCATAACAAAAAGATGTTAGGAGGCTGATTTATGGCAGATTTACGGACAAATTTAGCAGGAATACAATCACCGAATCCTTTTTGGTTAGCATCCGCACCTCCAACTAACTCTGGCTATCAAGTGCAGCGGGCATTTGAAGCAGGATGGGGTGGAGCCGTGTGGAAAACGTTAGGAGATCCTATTTTAAATGTTTCTTCCCGATTTGCAGCAGTCAGCTTTAACGGGCAAAGGGTAGCTGGCTTCAATAATATTGAATTGATTACAGACCGGCCTTTGGATGTGAATTTAAAGGAAATATATGAAACGAAAAAAAGATTTCCGAACCATGCTATTATCGCTTCTTTAATGGTAGAGCCAAAGCAAGAAAAATGGCATGAAATCGTTAAAAAAGTGGAAGCAGTCGGAGTAGATGGATTGGAATTAAATTTTGGTTGTCCACATGGCATGGCAGAAAGGGGAATGGGTTCTGCTTCTGGGCAAGTGCCAGAATTGGTGGAAAAACAGACGTATTGGGCAAAAGAAGCAGCAAAAACGCCGGTTATTGTGAAATTAACACCAAATATTACGGATATCACAGCAACTGCGGAGGCAGCAGCCAATGGCGGGGCAGATGCAATTAGCATGATTAATACGATAAATAGCTTGGCTGGTGTGGATATTGATACATGGGATACAATTCCACATGTTGCCGGCAAGGGAGCGCACGGTGGATATTGTGGGCCTGCCGTTAAACCAATTGCCCTTCATATGGTAGGAGAATGTGCCAGAAATCCAAGAATTAATGTGCCGATTTCTGGAATTGGCGGTATTTCTACATGGAGGGACGCAGTGGAATTTATGCTGATGGGTTCAACAAGTGTACAGGTGTGTACTGCGGCGATGCATCATGGCTTTCGGATAGTGGAGGATATGATAGAAGGATTAGATCATTATTTAGAGGAAAAGGGAATTGCCTCAGTGGCAGACTTGATCGGAAAATCGGTAGCAAGATATTCGGATTGGGGAGATTTAGACCTGAATTATCAAGTGGTGGCAAAAATCAATAATGATGTCTGCATTAACTGCAATAAATGCCATATCGCCTGTGAAGATACGTCTCACCAGTGCATTGATATGCTAAAAGATGGGAATGGAAAAAGCTATTTAAGAGTAAGAGAAGAAGATTGTGTTGGCTGTAATTTATGTTCGATTGTCTGTCCTGTAGATGGAGCGATAGATATGGTAGAAGTAGCCAATGGATTGCCGTCGATGACTTGGAATGAGCGTCAAGCTGCCTTTGGTGCCTTCCATGCTTCGAGTGTATTAAATAAATAGTAGGGAGCAAGAAAGGATGGATGAAAAATGAAAAAAATTATTAAAAACGGCACCATTGTAACAGCTACGGATACATACAAAGGAGACATCTGCATAGAAGACGGAGTCATTACACAAATTGGCGAGAATCTAATGGATATTGACGGAGAAGTAATTGACGCAAAAGGCTGTCTTTTGTTTCCTGGAGGAATTGATCCACATACCCATTTAGATATGCCATTTGGGGGCACTATGACAAAAGATAATTTTGAAACAGGAACGATTGCCGCTGCTTTTGGCGGAACCACAACGGTTATTGATTTTTGTTTAACAACAAAAGGAAATACATTAAAAAGTGCAGTAGATACTTGGCATAAAAAGGCAGATAGTAAAGCAGTCATTGATTATGGATTCCATTTGCAAATAGTTGAATCAAATGATGCGGTATTAAATGAACTGCCCAAAATGATTGAAGAGGAAGGGATTACTTCCCTTAAAGTATTTATGGCTTATAAGAACCAATTTCAGGCAGATGATGAAACACTTTTTCAAACACTTGTTGCAGGAAAAGAGTTGGGAGCACTTGTAATGGTGCATGCAGAAAACGGTGATGTGATTGATTATTTAGTAAAAAAAGCATTAAAGGAGGGAAATACAGATCCTATTTATCATGCTTTAACAAGGCCAGCTGAAGTGGAAGGGGAAGCAACGGGCAGAGCTGCGATATTAACGGATTTGGCAGATTCCCAGCTTTATGTGGTTCATGTGTCTTGTGAGGTTGCCGCAAAGAAAATAGCAGAAGCAAGAGGCAAAGGCATCGATATATGGGGAGAAACCTGCCCTCAATATTTAGTGCTTGATCAAACCTTTTTAGAGAAACCAAATTTTGAAGGAGCAAAATATGTTTGGAGCCCTCCCCTTCGTGAGAAATGGAACCAAGAAGCGCTTTGGAATGCGCTTAGAACAGGCCAGCTGCAAACAATTGGTTCTGATCAATGTTCCTTTGATTTTAAAGGACAAAAAGAACTAGGAAGAGGCGATTTCTCTAAAATTCCCAATGGGGGACCTATTATTGAAGATAGGGTAAGCATTCTTTTTTCAGAAGGGGTCAAAAAAGGAAGAATTTCTCTTAATCAGTTTGTAGATATTGTTTCCACAAGAGCAGCGAAATTATTTGGTCTCTATCCAAAAAAAGGAACAATTGCGATTGGAACAGATGCCGATATTGTTATTTTTGATCCAGAAGCAGAGCGAGTTATTTCTGCTGAAACCCATCATATGGCCGTCGATTACAATCCATTTGAGGGCATGGAAATTACAGGTGAACCAGTTTCTGTTCTATCAAGGGGGGAATTTGTGATTCGTGATAAACAATTTGTCGGAAAAGCTGGATCTGGTCAATTTATAAAACGAGCAAAATATGGGGAAAAACAAGTAGCGAAAAAAAACAAGCCATTAACGATGTAAACAGTGCAATCCGGCAGTTGAAAAAAATTACTTTCTATAGGCAATTTTTTTCAACTAGCCTAAAAAGGTTATTCTATTCTTATTGTTCAGTCAATGATAGCGAGAAAATTAGCTCTTAAATTTTTTCAATTTTTAGAATATAAAAGGATGGTGTAATCTCCATGCAAAAAGAAAACAATTATTTAAAATCACCTGATTTAATGCCGATTGGTCACAGTAAACGAACGATTGGATCATTTGGTTTTGCGGTTATTTGGGTAGGAATGGCAATTGTTTTAGCTGCATTTGCTATTGGAGGTGCTGCCATACAGCATTTGCCATTGGGATTGGTCATACTGGCAACATTGATAGGTTCTGTTGCAATTGGAATATTTATGACAATTATTGGTGATATCGGCGTAGAGCATGGACTTTCATTTCCCGTTTATATGAGGGCGCCATTTGGCACAATTGGGACACATATTCCCTCGATTGTCCGAGGAATTACGGCTTCTTGCTGGTTTGGCATCAATACTTATTTTGGCGCTACTGCTATTAATGCGATTATGAATATGTTATTTGGATTTGATAACTGGCTTGTTTGTTTTTTAGTGTTTGCGGCATTGCAGCTAATTAATACTTCTCTTGGCATTAAATCAATTGAACGTTTCGCTGATCTTGCAGCACCTGTTATTATTCTTATTTCTTGCTGGATGTATATTTCTTTATCTTCTGATGCAGTAGACCAAGGGAAAAATATTTGGTCATGGGTGGAAAGTCCTGTTGCAGGTGGAGCTGCTTTTACCGCCTTTATGGTAGTAGTAATGAGCAATATGGGTTTTTGGGCAACACTTGCGGCTGATATGCCTTCTTTGTCTCGATTTTTTAAAGCTCCTAAGCTTGAAAGAAACTGGTTTAAGCGAAATAAAACGCAATTATTAGGCAGTATTGTTGTGATGCCGATTGTTAATACATTTATGATTGTTATTGGGGCAGTTTCCTACATGGCCGTAGCAAATGCTGATCCCGTTGCAGCATTGCAAGAAACGGCAAGTGGCATTGTTCTTGGTGTATTAATGTTAATGATTGTACTTGCTCAATGGTCTACTAATACTTCTGCCAATATTATCCCTGCAGCAACGATATTCTCTAATGTAGGTGGGCCGAAAATGCCTTTTTGGGTAGGGGTTATCATAGCTGGAATTATTGGAGTGTTGGCGCAGCCTTGGAGTTTATTTGATGTTTTAAATAGTGCTCTCCTTGTTATTGGTGGGATTTTAAGCTCGATTGTTGGAATTTTGTTTGCTGATTATTACTTAATACGCAAAAGACGTGTGCATGTAAAAGATCTATATGAGACAAATGGCCAATTTAAATATATGAAAGGTTTTAATTTGGCAGGATTAATTGCGTGGGTTGTTGGTGGAGTCATTGCCAATATGCTTTCAACTTATTCCTCTATTGTTGGTTTTGTTGTCGGAGCAGCGTTGTATTATGTACTGGCAAAATATTGGTGGTTTAAAAAATATGAGCAGGCAGAGATAAGTGATCCAAGTGACGAAAAGTATTTAGGAATTACGGTTGGCCGAGATTGGGAAATTGATGGTTTGCTTGAAGATGAGGTAGTAATAGCAACAGATGCGGTAACAGATAGAGTTTAATAATAGGAAGGAGGAGTTAAGTTATGTCCGATTATCAGCAATTTTTGCAGGAGCGTGATCAAATAGACTTTTATTTGCAAAAAGGCTATTACATGAAAAATATCATAGAAGATTTAAATGGAACGACTGTGGAGTTTTCCAATAAACAGAATAATAGTGCCACTATTTATTTGACAACAGCAAATGCAAGAAAATACTTCTCCGTTAAGTTAATAGAACAGCGAAAAAATTGTATTGTGGATAAGGTTCCAAGTAATAAAATTCATTTTGGCAAATAGAAGGGAGATCGTTGAAATGGAAGGGCAAAAACTATTAATTAATGGAGAAAGATTAAAAGAATCATTAGAAAGATTCGCAGATTTCGGACGAACAAAAAATAATGGAGTTACAAGACTTGCTTTATCAGAACAAGACATAAAGGTAAGAGAATATTTTCGCAGCTGCTGTGAAGAAATTGGCATGACCATTACAGTAGATGATATGGGCTGTATGTATGCCACGTTAGCTGGAAAGGAAGAAAAATCGCCAATTGTTATGGGCTCTCATTTAGATACAGTGAAAAAAGGCGGAAGATTTGACGGTGTTTTAGGTGTAGCAGCGGGGTTGGAAGTTGTCCGAACACTTGTTGAGAATAATGTGCAATTGCGCTATCCATTTACGATTGTAAACTATACGAATGAAGAGGGTGCTAGATTTGAGCCTTCTATGATGGCATCGGGAGTTCTCACAGGAAAGTTTGATAAACAAATAATGATGGAGAAAAAAGATATAGATGGAATTACATTTAAAGAAGCTCTGGAAAAGAGTGGATACGATGGTGAGGTAGAGAATCGATTAACAGAAGCAGCTGCTGTTTTGGAATTGCATATTGAGCAAGGGCCTGTGTTAGAGGGAGAATCATTAACGATTGGAATAGTAGAATGTGTTGTTGGAATGGTTTGTTATGAAATTACTTTAACTGGAGAATCAGACCATGCAGGAACTACTCCTATGAATGTGCGCAAAGATGCTCTTTTTGCTGCTAATAATGTTATCTCTGCATTTCGAAGTAAACTTAGCAATTTGGACGAGGACTTAGTATATACAATGGGAAGAATGAACCTATTTCCAAATATCCATACTGTTATTCCAAATAAGGTCATATTTACTATAGAAGCGAGGCATAAGGAGCCTGCCATTATGAAGCAGGTAGAAGAAATTATTTTAGGAATAGAACATTCTACTTCTTTAGAGGGATGTATAATGGAAATGAAAAAGCAATGGGATCGAAAGACTGTCTGGTTTGATGAAGAACTTCTTGAAAGTTTGGAAAAATCTATTGCGTCCCTTGGGTATTCTTATAAAAAAATGGCGAGTGGTGCGGGCCATGATGCCCAATTTGTGGCAAGTATCTGTCCAACAGCGATGCTTTTTGTTCCAAGTCTGAATGGGAAAAGTCATTGTGAAGAAGAACTAACTACATGGGAGGATTGTGAAAAAGGAGTTAATGTGATGCTGGAAACCGTATTAGAGATTGATAAAAAATAATTAGTAAAAACCTTAATTAGATAATAAACTATCTGTTATCTAATTAAGGTTTTTTTTTTCGTTGTGGTATATTTAGGGGATTTTGTTAGAAAAGATAACGATGTGTAAGTAGTAATGATAAGAAAGGGTTATCAATTAAACGTTTTGTTTGTTTATTACAATATTTTTTTGCGAATCGTAATGGTTATATTAATATAGTTTACGAATGGAAAAATAGTATGTCAGATATTCTGACATAAAACGATTATTTATTGAATTATCATGTTACTATTATCTCAACTTTCAGATAAAGGGAGACTAGAACATGAAAAAAACACATCCTGCACTTGTAATCTTTTTATTCTTTTTAGGTTGGGTATTTATGTATGCTGACCGTAATATTTTATCTCCAGTTATGGGAAGCATCGGAGAAGAATGGAATCTTGATCAAACAAAGTTAGGTCTTATGGCAACTGTATTTTTTGCAGCATATGCATTTATGCAAATCCCAACAGGTTTTTTAGCGGATAAATTTGGACGAGTAAAAGTACTTGTTGTTGGTTTTATTGTTTTTGGTATTGGTACCTATTTAAGTGGGGCATCTACTACTTTTGGCATATTCTTAATGATGAGAGCATTAACTGGATTAGGAGAAGGAACATACTATGGTTCACAGTATGGCATATCTTCTACTATCACACCAAAAAAATATCGAGGACTTGTTTCAGCTATTATTAATAGTGGGATGGCATTTGGTATCTCGTTAGGATTTATGTCGTCAAGCTATTTTACTTATACTTTAAATAAAGGTTGGCAGTTCCCATTCTACGTGTTTGCCATTCCAACAATTCTTGTTGCAATCTTAATTGCTATTTTTGTTCGTGACGATTCGCATAAACAGAAAAAACAAGCTAATCAAACGCAAGAAAAAGTACCGATGAAGACTTTATTTACAAAAAATCATATTTTCGTTTATATTCTTATCTTCTGTTCTTTATATGGATTCTTTGGAATGTTGACATGGCTGCCATATTATTTGCAAACAGCAAGGGATATTGAAGCATCTCAAACAGGAATCATTTCTTCATTAGTACCATGGGCATCCATTCCTGGAGCAATTCTTTTCGGATTTTTATCAGATCGCATCAAAAGCAAAAAACCGCTTATTATTAGTTTGGCTTTTGCTGGAGCTATTTGTCAATTTGCTATCCCTTATACAGATAACTACAATTATTTGATTGTTGGATTATGTTTATATGGTTTGCTTGGAAAACTAGCGCTTGATCCTGTGTTGATTTCTTATATGGCTGATATTACACCGCCATCTATGTATTCTAGAGTATATGGATTTTTTAACTTTAGCGGCATGCTTTCTTCCATTTTTGCTCCATATATTACTGGATATTTCGCGGATAAAACAGGAAGTCTTGAATTTGGTTTTTATTTAGCAGGAGGATTATTAATTATCGGTGCCGTATTATTTATGTTTACAAGTGATAATCATGCAAAGGGTCAATCAGTTAAACCTATTAGCACAGTAAGAAAAGAGGGAAAATTAGCTTGAAGAAAGTAATTGTTGGTACAAAATCTATGGTGGTAAGTCCTCATTATTTAGCTTCACAAGCGGGAGAACATATTTTGGAAAAAGGTGGAAATGCCTTTGATGCTGCTGTTGCAGTCAGTGCTTGTTTAGCTGTTGTATATCCACATATGACTGGACTTGGGGGAGATTCTTTTTGGCTGACTTTTCAATCAGCTGAAAAGAAGGTTCGTGCCTATAATGGCAGCGGAAGATCCGGAAAAAATGCAACAAGAGATAAATATAAGGGGAAAGATTCTATCCCTTTTCGAGGAATTGAAAGTGTAATAACTGTTCCTGGTATGGTGGACAGCTGGGATGCCCTGCTAAAAGAATATGGAACAATGGAGCTTGCTGAAGTGCTCGAGCCTGCCATTGAATATGCAGAAAATGGTTTTCCCCTTTCTAATGACCAATGGGAAAATACAGTGAAAAATGCAGAGATGCTAAAAGAAAATCACGAAACGGCAGCGATATTTTTACCAGATGGAAAAGTGCCAGATAGATTCACTAGGTTTGTGCAAACAGATATTTCCAATACATTAAAGCAATTGGGAGAAAAAGGAAGAGATGACTTCTATTGCGGAGAGCTTGCAGAGCGGATTGTAGCAAGTTTGCAAGATAAAGGCGGATTATTGACCCTTGCTGATTTTGCAGAGCATAGTGGAGAATGGAGTGAGCCATTAACTGGCACCTACCGTGACTACACGATGTATCAAGTTCCACCAAATTCCCAAGGGTTTGTGGGATTAATGATTTTGAATATATTAGAAAACTTTGATTTATCGGAAATACAATATGGTTCTTATGAATATTATCATCTGTTGGTTGAAGCAATTAAAAGAAGTTTCCAAGATCGAAATGATTATTTAACAGACCCTGGCTTTCAAGATATCCCACTAGCAAAACTATTAAGCAAATCTTATGCAAAAGAAATGGCCTCATTGATTTCATTTGCTGCTGCTGGGGATATAACAAGCAGGCCGGTTGGAAGCGACACGGCACATGCCGCTGTTGTAGATAAGGATGGAAATGCCGTTTCCTTTATTCAGAGTTTATACTTTGAATTTGGTTCTGGGGTGGTTGCAGGAACTACAGGAATCACCATGCAAAATAGAGGTTCTTTTTTTAGCCTTGACCCAGCACATGTAAATACATTAGAGCCGAAAAAGCGGACATTTCATACATTGATGCCAGCGATGGCTTTTAAAGATGATAAACCATATGTGTTGTATGGCACTCAAGGAGGGGAAGGGCAGCCACAAACACAAACACTTATGATCACAAGGATATTAGATTATGGAATGGATCCTCAGACAGCTATTAATGAACCAAGATTTGTATGGGGAAGAACATGGGGAGAGAAAACCCAAGAATTGAAAATAGAAAGCAGAGTTTCACAAGATGTGTTGGAACAATTGCAGAAGTCTGGACATCTGGTTAATCGTGTTGAAGCATATGATGGAATTGTTGGACATGCGAATGCTATTTTAATAGATGAACAAGGATATTTATATGGTGGAGTAGACCCAAGAAGTGATGGTGCTGCTGTAGGTCGATAGCAAACAAACCATAAAGCTGTATGCCAAAGATGATCTGACCCAAAAAAGTTAGACAAATAATTCAAGCGGCTTCCAAGATCTGAGTCCGGTATTGTATTGGACTCAGATCTTTT
>NZ_PISE01000070.1 GCF_002835805.1 Niallia nealsonii
TTATCAATATACCATAACTTCTTTTGTTAAGTCAACAACTTTTTTAAGAAGTTTTTTCTATTAAATCGTTGTTGATAAGTTATGTTTATATTTTTTTCGTTGCTGTCAGAAGCAACTTTTATATAATAACAAGGATATATATATCCGTCAATATTTTTTTCGCATTTTCTTTATTCATCTATCTATTAAACACAGATTCACTCATTTCAAGCCAACCACTTGTAAAACAAACCCTTTTTATAACCTTTAATACAAATTAAAAACAAGAGAAGCTTCTATGCCACTTTAGCATAGAAGCTTCTCTTATTTATTACTGCATATATATTATTACTCACTCTTCAAAGACCGATTCCCCGTCTGCATTTCCACTCATTCAATTATTTATAATAGTTCTAGTAGATTTGAGTGATTAAATAAATAACATTTTTATCTATACTTTTAAAAGTACTTTTTCAGCACCCCTATTGCAAATTTGAATAAAAGTCCCCAAAAAGAGCACAAATATGATACTTCCCATTCCCACTGGCCCACCTAAAAGATAAGCAGCTAACAATCCTATTCCTTCAAGGATTGTTCTTGATACATTTATCTTTAATCCAAATCTCTTAACAAGAGCCATCATCATTCCATCATATGGCATAGCAGGAAACCTAGAAATCAGATAAACACCAATTCCTACTCCAATCAACATTACTCCTGTCAAAAAAAACAGCCATTTGGAAAGCAACGATAAATCAGCAAGGTAAACATTTTTCAATAAAATCCCTAAACAAAAATCGAGAATAAATCCCCATAAAACAATGGTAATAACAGATTCAAAAGCAGGTCGGTTTTTTAATAATAAACTATTCATCAACAAAAAAACCATTTGTCCGATAATCACACATATTCCAATAGAGAGCCCTATTTTTTCAGAAGCTCCCATATAAAAGGCGTCCCACGGTCCTGCACCAATATTAGATTTGAGTACTAGACCTACCCCCATGCACGCAATAAACATTCCCACTATATAAAAGATACTTTTTTTTATCATTTCAAATTACCCATAGGATTAATAATCCTTCTTTCTACAGTTTAACAGAGCCTAATTAAGCGCAGGGTTGTTTAAAAATGCCAAACCAAACTTTTAATTTTTTTCCAATATAGAAATAGTTTTCTCTCATCCTCTCCCTCTACAACTCCTGCTTGTTTGCCCTTTTTTGCTGCCTAAAGAGTCTATTGCTCTCATCACATAACCAACTTCTTATATCTAAGTTTGTTCTAGCAGCTTATAGCCCTATATTAATTTGAAACCGTTTTATCTTACAGTTGATTATTTTCCGCTACGCAACGGAAACATACAATTTTACATTTTGATATAGTAAAAGTATATATTCAAAAAAAAAGACGATTGCTTCTGCAACTGTCTTTCTGTATTACTATTAACTTAAAATCTGAATAATTTCTTTTGCCGATTCACTTTTCACTATTTTTTTAACAGCAGATTTATCCTCTAGTATAGCAATCAACTTTTCATACATTCCATCTAAATCTCCTTTTGGTCCCTTTCTAATATTCAATAAACAAATGAATTGAGCCATATGATGCTGATCCCACTCAATCGGGCGCTTTAATGTACATACTGTCCAAAATGTATTGTCAGTAGTGGGTGTTAATGGATGAGGGATTGCTACAAGATTGCCAAAGCTAGTAGGTGCCAATGTTTCTCTTTCCAATACCAATTTTATATAATCCTTTGAAACAATTCCCTGTTTATATAGTTCATTACACATAAACTGAATGACACTTTCCTTATCTTCAAAGTCTTTATGAATAAATACTCTTGATTCATCCAAGTAAATGGACTCTTCACCTTTTTTTGTCAAAAACAAATTATCCCTAATGTGTTTTATATCTTCTTCTCCTAAAAAAGTATTTACCACCTGAACAGGTATACCGATATATTCCTTGATTGGTATTGTACTAATAATAAAATCAACAGAAGATAAATCATACTCTTTTAATTGATAATAATTAGTTGAAGCAATAATCTCTAATTCATCTTTAAATAGATTTTGCAGACGATAGAATAGTAATTTAGCACTACCAACTCCTGATGCACATACAACAATTACTCGTTTTATCTTTTTTTGCCTTGTTTTCATCCGCTCTAAAGCAACGCCTATATGTAAAGCAATATAGGCAATTTCATGCTCCCCGACCTCCAAAGATAGATATTCCTCTATACATTTACTGGCTATAACAGCTCCCTCAAATGCACTAGGGTATTTCATCTTAATTTCTTTTAATAAAGGATTTCTAATATTCATTTTATATCGCAATCTATTCATTGCTGGGCGGATGTGCAGAGTTATTGCTTGAATAAATTCAATATCATCTTGAAAATCCCAATTTAATTCTGCTTGCAATCTTTCTAACATACATTGGATAATGCTTCCTAAATCATCAAACTCACTAAATTCTGTTAAAGTATCTTTCTGCAATAATTTTGTTCCCAACAAATGGACAATAATATAATCGATTTCTGACTCTGGAAAAATAAATCCCGAAAATTTTTCTACTTCTCTGACAATTTCATTTGCAACAATTTTTTCAAATGGATATTTTCTAGTCAAATCATGCTCGAGATTTTCAATAACAAAGCCTTCTTCGATTCTTTTGCACGCAATTGTTATATGAGTGGCTAAATTGTCAAGCGAAATATCCGAAATTTCAATTTTATAATAATTCACTTTTTTTATAATAATTTCTTTTACCTTTTCAAATAATTCTCTATTTAAAATTTGAAAAGAGTTATTATCAATGTTCAAATCACTATTGCGACTTAAGATGTAATTTGAACAGCATAGCCTTTTCATATACTCATCGCCTTCAACTCTTGTTCCATAGTAAGGTCGTGTTACTAATTTTAGTTCATATGTTTCTAATATTTCACGTACTATTTTCAAATCACTTTGGATTGTTGGCTTTGATACAAACATCTCATCTTCGAAATTTTCTACCTTTATTGATTCTTTTCCCAATAATAATCTCTTCAATATATACGTAATTCGATTACTCTGTTCAGAAAAATTAGTTTGTTCCCCATGAGTTGCTGCTTCTGCCAATGAATTTAATTCTTTTTCAAATAACTGATAATCTGTAATTTCTAATTTGTAACCTTTTCCTCGAATTGATTCAATTGATACACCTAATACTTGGCATTCCGACTGAAGCCCTTTTATCTCTGTTCGAACTGTTCTATCACTAACTCCTATTCCTTTGCCAATCCATTCAGCTGTGACAGGCTCATTGCTTTTTATTAGTGATAATAAAATTTCTTTTTGTCTTTTTGTAAACATTTTCTGCCTCCTTTCTTTCACTTTCCTATCTATGTCTATTCTACAATTTATAGCACAAATCGACAGTTTCAGGACAGTCCTAGTCCCATATATCTGAACAAGAAAGATTTTTTATATGAAGAAAACAACAATTACATACAAAATAACATTATATAAATAACACCTATTTCAGTTATACAGTCAATTATGTCTATTTTAAACTAGATTAATTAATTACAGCTGAAAAAACTACCATATCATAATATATTCTCGATAATTAGCTAGCCATTTTTTGAAAAATTGTCATATTTTCCTTAAAAAGTAGTTTTATATAATTTGAATTCTTCAATAAAAGCATGTGCATCTGGTTTTTAAGTACATTTAATGATAAAAAACTACACCTCCAATTGTTTAGTATATCTAACAATTAAGGTGCAGTTTATCCTATTCATTATTCGCTTATCACTTATTTATCAAACCTTTTGTACATCTCAATCATTTCTTTGACTAGCTCTGAAATCGTCTCTGTACTTAAGAGCTGGTCTTCTGCGTGCATAAAGATCAGGGAAAACTCTACCTTTTCTCCATTTGCTTCTTTTTGGATTAAGGATGCGTGAATTTTGTGTCCTTCAACGAAAAAGTGTTTTGACTCATTTAATTTTTCTTCTGCTAGTTCAAAATCTCCTTCTTTAGCAGCGTACAGAGCCTCCATCACCAAACTTTTTGCTGTACCAACATTACTGATGATGGAAAATGCAATCATATTTATATCCGTTATTTCCTCAATCATGAATTCCACTCCTTTATTACCATTATCTTGAATTCAATAACTTTATAATTAATAAAATATCCATGAATTTGTATTGTTTAAAATCCCCTTATACTTATGCTGATTTCTGTTCTTGCTCTTTTTCTAATTTGTACGCCATGCGATCTGCTGATTTAAAGAACGGGTAGTAGATTGCCATGGAAATAACGATTTGCACTACATTTAATAAAGCACCTTTCCAGCCACTTACAAGAAAACCGGCGATAATTGGCGGAGTAGTCCATGGAATATTCGTTCCATTTGTATAGGGAACCAAACCAGACGACATGGAGAAATAGGCAATCACACACATAATAATCGGTGTAAGAACAAATGGAATTAACATAATTGGGTTTAATACAATCGGAAGTCCAAAAATGATCGGCTCATTGATGCCAAAGAATCCAGGTGCAATAGCTAATTTTCCAAGTGCTTTATATTGACTTGACTTTGCTGCAAAAAGAAGCAAAATTGCCAAACCAAATGTGCTACCAAAACCGCCAATTTTCATGAAATTGGAATAAAATTGATAGTTAATGATGTGCGGCAACGTATCACCTGCTGCAAATGCTGCTGCGTTGTCCGCTGTTAAAGCTAACCAAATGGGCTGCATAATGCCGCCTACTACGTTGGAACCGTGAATACCAAAGAACCATAATATCCCTTCAAAAACAGTAACAATCAACATGGCTGGCAATGTGCTGCCTAAGCTTGTTAATGGTATTTGCAAGTAATGGAAAATGAAGTCCTGTACAGTTGCAAATGATGTAAGGGAAAATCCGATACGAATAAAATTAAAAACGATAATGACAATTAATCCTGGAATTAATGCAGAGAACGAACGAGAAACATTTTCCGGAACAGAATCCGGCATTTTAATTTTCCAGCCTTTTTTATCCACAAAACGAACGATTTCCACACTTAGAACTGCTGTAAGCATCCCTAAAAATAAGCCGCTTGCACTTAAATTATTTAATGGGATACCAAAGCCGCCATCCTTAAATTCAAGCGTTGGTGTCAGTAACAAAAATGCAACCACTGCAGATGTAATAGATGCGATGCTATCTAGCTTATACGTTTTAGCAAGGCTTCTTGCCATGGCGATTACCACATAAATGGTCATGATATTCATCGTAACATCATACGGAACAGTAAAATATGTGGACCAATTCTTCCCTAAGATGGATGCCATGAATTCTGCATATCCGTTAATTGGAAGATTTGCCAGCAGTAAAAAGACTGATCCAATGATAAGAAGGGACATTACCCCAAAGAATCCATCTTTAATGGCGGTAATATATCGATTGCTATCCAGCTTAAATGCAATAGGAGCCATTTTACTCTCTAATGCCTCAATAAATTTTTGCATAACCTAACCCTCTCTTCGCCCTATTTTTTGGAGGAAGGATGTATCCCTTCCTCTTTTTATGGAATATTAGCCTTCAATTAAATGTAGTGCTTGTTCTAATACTTTTTCTCCGTTCATCATTCCATAATATTGCATATTGATCGCATCAATTGGGATATTTTTGTCCGCTAATTTAGGCGCAAATTGTTTTAGCATAAATTTTACTTGCGGCCCAAGTAGCACTACATTCACCTCTTTACTTGCTAATGTATCATCAAATTCTGAGGCAGAAATGGCAAAAATATCTGCCTCCATATTTTTCGCTTCCGCTGCTTTTTTCATTTTGGAAACCATTAAACTTGTACTCATTCCTGCTGCACATACTAGCATAATTGTTTTCATCTTTATTTCCTCCCGACACTTTTTAATGAATAACTTTATATCCTTACTTTACAATGAAAGCGTTTTACATTAAAGAAACTCTTTTTCCGTTAATCAACGGAAACGTTTAGTAGTAAAGTTTACAAAAAAAACGTTTTTTTACAGTGCGCTGCAGTTTTGAACAAAGTTAAATAACCTGACTCCGAATAAGCATCATCGTCAGGCTGTTTAGATAGTTCAATAAGAAAGCAACAACTCCTAATTATTAAGTTTATATATTTCACGAGCCATTGATTCTAAGATATACAGAACTGGTATTTGAGTAGTAATGTTGGCACTGTCGAAAAATTCCTCAGTTACATAATAAGGAATATTTAGCTCAGAGATTTTGGCAATAGTCGAATGTTTATTATTTGTAATGCTAATAATCTTACTTCCTTCTTGTTTCAGTTGATTAAGATGAGTAACTGTAAAATTATTTTCCCCTGAAACCGATAAAGCAATTGTTGCACTATTATCACGGAAACTAGAATGAATGGGAAAAAGAGGATCTTTAATATACAATGAAAATTTGCCTATACTTGAAAAATATCTTGCTCCATATTCAGCAAGAATGCCTGAGCTTCCTATCCCAATGAAAATTATGCTATCTGCTTTATTAACTAGACTTGCAGCCTGTCTTATCTTTTCTTCCATGTCCCCTTTTAACGCCCTTTCAAAAAACTCCATTATGGAATGCTGGGAACTTTTTAAAACAGTCTTTTTATCTTCTTCTAAATACATCTTAAGCTTTACCTTAAATTCCGAAAAACCCTCACAATTTATTTTTCTGCAAAAACGTAAAATTGTAGCTGTTGATACATGGGTTTCATCGGCCAACTCACGAATTCTCATGTAAGCAACTTTATCTCCATGTTGACAAATATAGTTGTATAAAGAAGTTTCTAACTCATTAAATGAAGCAATTATATCGTGTGTAAACATTTATTATTGGCTTCTCCTTTTATAAATAATCTTCTCTTTTTATAACTGTTAAAAATTTCTATAGTCTAATTTTAACACACCTTGCAGATGAAATACACTCCGTTACATTTATGTAACAAATAACTTCTTTCGTTATTAAAAACTAGATCACCATTACTTATTTACCAACTCACTAAATGCAGATACAATTCATACATAAGCTCTTTTAGCTTTCTTAATCTAGAAGCAAAAGCTAAAAGAGGCCATTCATGTAAAATCTTTGCGATTAAATTATTGTAACCGCAACCAACTTATTGGTTGTCAAATTAAGCGGAGGTGCATTGCACATGACACAAGGAATTAAAATTGTAACCATTGGCGGAGGATCTAGCTATACTCCTGAATTAGTAGAAGGATTTATAAAAAGATATAATGAATTACCGATTAGAGAGTTATGGCTTGTAGATATTGAAGCTGGAAAAGAAAAATTACAAATTGTCGGCGATCTTGCAAAAAGAATGATTGAAAAAGCAGGTCTTCCAATTGAAGTTCATTTAACACTAGATAGAAGAAGCGCTTTAAAGGATGCTGACTTTGTTACTACTCAATTTCGTGTAGGATTATTAGATGCTCGTGCTAAAGATGAAAGAATTCCATTAAGCCATGGCGTATTAGGACAAGAAACAAATGGACCAGGTGGACTTTTTAAAGGTTTAAGAACTATTCCAGTTATTTTGGATATTGTCAAAGACATTAAAGAGCTTTGTCCAGATGCTTGGTTAATCAACTTTACAAATCCTGCTGGCATGGTGACAGAAGCAGTTCTCCGCTACAGTGACCATAAAAAAATTGTTGGTTTATGCAATGTGCCAATCGGTATAGAGATGGGAATTGCTAAATTATTAGACGTAGATCATTCTCGCATTCGAATTGATTTCGCTGGTCTAAATCATATGGTATACGGCTTGGATGTTTATGTAGATGGAATTAGCGTAAAAGATAAGGTAATTGAGCTTTTATCCAATCCAGAAAACAGCAGCTTTGTTAAAAACGTAGAAGGACAAGGATGGGAGCCAGAATTTATTCGATCGTTAAATGCTCTAACTTGCCCATATCACCTGTACTACTATAAAACAGATGAAATGCTGAAAAAAGAGTTGAAGAATTATAATGAGGGAACAACAAGAGCCGAAGTAGTTAAAAAGTTAGAAGACGAACTATTCGAGCTGTACAAAGATCCTAATCTAGCAATCAAGCCGCCTCAATTAGAGCAACGCGGTGGAGCATACTATAGTGATGCAGCAGTACGTTTAATTTCTTCTATCTATAACGATAAACGTGACATTCAGCCAGTTAACACAATCAACAATGGTGCGATTGCAAGCATTCCATATGATTCTGCTGTTGAAGTAAGCTGTGTCATCACAAAAGAAGGCCCTAAACCAATCATTAATGGAGATCTTCCAGTTGCAGTTCGCGGGCTAGTACAACAAATCAAATCATTTGAGCGAGTAAGTGCTGAAGCAGCTGTTACAGGCAATTATGATACTGCTTTGCTTGCTATGACCATTAACCCGCTTGTACCTTCTGACAAAGTTGGTAAAGAAATCTTGGATGAAATGCTAGAAGCACATAAAGAGCATTTGCCAAATTTCTTCTCAAAAGTGGAAGCATAAAATAATTAATTGTTCTAGTGTTTATAACACTAGAACAATTTTCATTTTAAGTAACCACTATTTTATTTATATTAGTTTTTTCTGATAAGTAGACACCAGTACTCCACAAGGGTTGACTAAAGAAACAAATTT
The DNA here is from genome assembly GCF_002835805.1 of Niallia nealsonii. Classification (GTDB taxonomy): domain Bacteria; phylum Bacillota; class Bacilli; order Bacillales; family Cytobacillaceae; genus Niallia; species Niallia nealsonii. The sequence goes on from NZ_PISE01000070.1 coordinate 8,629, forward strand.
TATCATTATAGTATCTAAGGATTTCATTCAAAAAAACTCATTCACTTATGTTACAATTCACCATAACTTATATAAAGCTTACTCCTTCTTTCGTTTAGCTAACTACCCCATTTGCTTTTATCTGATTACATAAGCAACTCTGTTTTTGTCCATGGTATTACCATTTAAGTCACTACATTATATTTTGCAGCAAGTTAAAATTTGCTGATAAAAACTCTACTAATCTGTTTTTAAGTCTGTGATAGAGGTCTTTACAGATTCCTTAGTAGAAGAATTTTTTGTTGCTAATGGAAGATTAAAGAAGAATCTCTGCTTTGTTATTAATGATCCCAAGCCTTTGCATCTTAGTCATTATCAGTATCTTTATAGATAAGAACTTTTTTAGTAATAAAGCATTTGCACTACTAGAGAAATATCATTCTTGTTATTGAGCATAATACAAGAAGAATACGTATAGCAAATTTCGTAATAGGTATGGAGATTAATAACAGGACAGCAATTAAGGTGACCAAAAAATGAAATAAGTAAAAACAGTCCATACCCTCTACTTATTAGATAAGCCTTCTACTGAGCTACTCCCTATTGTTAGGAAAAAACTCTTACATCTTTCAAATAGACTAGTTTTAGAAAAACCTATTATTGTGATTAGACATATTGCGGATAGTATTCAAGAATCTAATTAGAGGATTGATATCGGAGCATTTGGTGTAAAAGAGAGATTCAAAGATAGTTAGGGATTCTTTCCTTATAAAGATAGTTTTTATTAAACAGAAAATGAAGTGATTATTCTAATTTTATTTATTGAATTAAAAAAGAACTAAAGCATTTTGCTTTAGTTCTTTTAGTTTGCCTGGCGACGTCCTACTC
>NZ_PISE01000071.1 GCF_002835805.1 Niallia nealsonii
CCGTCCCCCTCCACCATTTATTATTTATTTGCGGGTGTAGTTTAATGGTAAAACCTCAGCCTTCCAAGCTGATGTCGTGAGTTCGATTCTCATCACCCGCTCCAAAATATTTATTGTTCCGCAGTAGCTCAGTGGTAGAGCATTCGGCTGTTAACCGAACGGTCGTAGGTTCGAGTCCTACCTGCGGAGCCATTTTTTTGTCTAAAATAATACATAAACATAATAGATTGAAGTATCAATGGATTTAGAAGAGTATATTCTGAATCCATTGGTGCTTCAGCTTTTTTATTTATTGTAGCAGCAGGTTGAGTAGTGATGAATTTTGCCGAAAAATAGCTATTTCTAAAAAATGAAGCAAAAATAATAAAAAAGCACTGCATCTTATTTAGCAAATTGTTTAAGAAGTACTGGCTAATTTTTGATTAAATGACAACATAAATAAAAGAATCAGCATTTTCTTCTGCTGATTCTTTATTATTATCTTTTTAATTTTGCTTGCAGGCGATTTGTTTCATAAATTACTTTTTCCTCATCAATCGTTAAACAGCTGCGGTCTTTAACAATTAGTTGGCCATTTATATATACATCACATACATCACGTCCATTTGCGGCATAAAGAAGGTGGGACGCAGCTTCGCTTAGCGGCTGCAGATGTTCTTTGTCATATGGATAGATGGTTATAAAATCTGCTTGTTTCCCTTGTTCCAAGGAGCCAGTACTATTCATGCCAATCGCTTCTGCTCCAACTCTTGTCGCTAGAGATAAGGTTGTTTTTGCGGGAAGTTTTGTTGCGTCTTTGTACATGCCTTTTTGCAGCAATGCAGCAGTTCTCATTTCTTCAAACATGTCAAAGTTATTATTGGATGCGACTCCGTCTGTGGCAATGCCTACTTTTATTCCATGGTCAAGCAGTCGAACAATATCGGCTACACCGGAGCCAAGTTTTAGATTGCTGATTGGATTATGAGCAACTCGAACATCGTACGCTTTTAATATTTCTCTTTCTTCCTCATTTAAAACGACACCATGGGCCATAACTGTCGGAGAATCAAATATTCCTAAACGACGGAGATATTCAACAGGGCGGTGCCCATATCTTTGTTGAATATCTGCTATTTCATAATCGGTTTCTGAAACATGTATATGGATCATCAGCTCATTTTCCTTTGCAATTCTGACGCTTTCTAAAAGGGCTTCTGTTGTACATGCATAGGGGCTATGGGGAGCCACCATTGTTGTGAGACGCCCATTGGCGCTTGTTTTATATTTTTTTGCAAATCGTTCTGCTTCTAGTAGATGTGCCTGTTGTTCTTTTTCCGTCCCTAAGCTGAAAATCGTATAAGAAAATGCTCCCCGAATTCCCGTTTCTCCGATTTTTTCCATGACTGCATCTGCATCAATGCCTTTTGGGTTAAACATATCAGAGAAGGAGGTTGTTCCTGATTTTAACATTTCTAACATGCCAAGTTCAGTGCTTACTTGTGCGATTTCGGTTGTAAATTGAGCCTCTAATGGCCAAATTCTCGTTTCAAGCCATGGTTTTAACAGCATATCATCGCCAATTCCCCGAAGAAGAGTCATCACGATATGAGAATGAGTATTTACAAGTCCTGGCATGACCCATTTTCCTTTTAAGTCTACGATATTTTCTGCTTCTTCTACCAATTGATTTTGGAAGCTACCTATATATATAATCATTTCGTTTTCTATTATCATTAAACCATTATTAAAAATTTGATTTTTTTGATCCATTGTAAAAAAAGCAGCATTGATATAAGCTGTTTTCATCCTAACCCTCCTAAATGAATAATTCGTTTATCTATCTCCTTGTCAGCAATGTCTTGTAAATAAATAAGAGGTCTGACAACTTAAATTTTTCTTATTATAACATCAAATTGAAAATGTGTGTACATATTGTTAAAAAAGTCTACAGGGAATTATAATTTGCTATTTTCATCCTATAAATGGTAAGAAGAGGATAATCAGTTAGAGAGTACAAGCATTAGAAAATTAGAAATTAATAGGAAGAAATGGGTAAACAAAATAACGGATTTGAAAGGCTTTTTTCTGAAATGTATAAAATATTTGAAATTTCCTGAATTAACGCTTGACCACCTAAAATATTTCTGATAAATTGATATTAATCATTTTCACACTATTCCAATAGGAATTATTAATTATTGACCGGACAACCGGAGACCTTTCTTTTTCTTAAGAGATGTCTCCGGTTTTTTGTTTAGGTGGATGATTAGCCGACTAGTCCGCTAGAGGCCTTTACAACAATCATTTGTTGATTGAATGTAAAGGTTTTTTTATTGGAGAAAAAGGAGGAAGAGACTTTGATAAGCAAAAGAAATAGGCGGAAAGCAAAATTTTTATTGGCGGCTATATTATCCGCAGTGGCATTAGCCGGCTGTGAGGAGAAGAAAACAGGTGGGGAGGCGGAAGGGAAATATGAAACATTAAAACTGAAGTATGAAGGGTCTGTTGGTACTGTCACTTACCCAGAACTAGCACAAGATTTAGGATATCTGGATCCGATTAAATTAGAATGGATTGGAAATACAATTAGTGGTCCAGCATCGATTCAAAATGCAGCAACTGGAGAAACAGATTTTGGCGGCGCCTTTAATGGAGCAATTGCCAAATTGATTGCCAGCGGTGCACCGCTTAAATCAGTTATCGGCTATTACGGAAGCGATGAAGACACCTATATGGGATATTACGTATTAGATGGAAGTCCAATAAAAAATGCGAAAGATTTAATTGGAAAAAAAGTCGGCATGAATACAATGGGGGCACATTCAGAATTTATTTTAAAAGAATACTTGAAGCAAAATGGACTGACAGAAGACGAAATAAAGCAGGTTACTTTAGTTGTGGTGCCCCCAGTGAATACGGAACAAGCACTTCGGCAAAAGCAAATTGATGTAGCCGTATTAAGTGGAATGCTTCGAGACAGGGCATTGGATAATGGCGGAATTACGAAATTGTTTAGCGATTATGATTTGTTTGGCTCCTTTACAGCTGGCAGTCTTGTTTTTACGGAGAGGTTTATTAAAGAAAATCCAAATACAGTGAAAAAGTTTGTGGAAGCAACGGCTAAAGCAATTGAATGGACAAGAACAACACCTAAAGAAGAAGTCATTGCAAGATTTGAATCTATTATTGAAAAGAGAGGCCGCAAGGAAGATACAGAAACGATTAAATATTGGAAAAGCCCAGGTATAGCAGAGAAAGGCGGATATATCAAAGAATCAGAATTCAAAGTATGGGTCGACTGGCTTGAAAAAGGTGGGGAGTTTAAAAACGGGCAAGTAAAATTGGATGATTTATATACAAACGAATTTAATCCATATAAACAGGAAATTGAAAATAAATAAGGAGGTGCTTTTAGAATGACAGACAAAATTCAGTTTGATCATGTAACAAAGATTTTTAAAGTAAGAAGCTCTGATCGAAAAAAGGGTGAATCAAAAGAATTTACAGCTATTCAAAATGTGCATTTTTCAGTGAAAAGTGGGGAGTTTTTATCATTAGTAGGACCGTCGGGCTGCGGAAAATCTACATTGCTTGATTTGTTGGGAGGTTTAACAAAACCAACTTCTGGACAAATTTTATTGGATGGAAAGGCAATAGAAGGTCCTGGTTTAGATCGTGGCATTGTATTTCAGCAATATGCGTTGTTTCCATGGAAAACAGCAAAAGGGAATATTGAATTTGGACTAGAGTCAAAAGGAATTCCCAAGAAGGAACGAACAGAGATTGCCAGACATTTCTTATCCCTTGTTGGTTTATCTGGATTCGAAGATCGTTATCCCCATGAACTTTCAGGTGGAATGAAGCAACGTGTTGCGATTGCTCGAAGTTTGGCTTTTGATCCAGATGTCCTTTTAATGGATGAACCATTTGCTGCATTAGATGCCCAGACAAGAGAAACACTGCAGACAGAGCTTTTGCAAATTTGGGAACAGACAAAAAAGACGATCATTTTTATTACACATGGTATTGATGAAGCAGTGTATTTAGGACAGCGAGTAGCTGTTATGACGTCTCGGCCTGGAACGATTAAACATATCATCCAAAATCCCCTGCAAAAAAGCAGTGTGGAAGAAGATTTGCGCTCTACCGTTGAATTTGCGAATGCCCGCCATCAAATTTGGGAACTTCTTCGAGAGGAAGTAAAAAAATCGCAAAATGATCAAAAAACAGGACAATCAGCTTAAAAAAATGCATTTTATAAGGGGTGAAACAATTGGCAAGTGTTGATAAATCTTTAGGATATCCTGTACGAGTATCACATGGAATCAGATTTTCTTTTTATTGGGTAGGAAAATTAGCGAAACAAACAGCAGTCATTATCTTTCTACTTCTACTTTGGGAAACAGCTCCTCGCATGGGTTTGGTGGACAGCACTTTTTTTCCACCTTTTTCAAAAGTAGCAGAAGGCTTTTGGGGATTGTTAATCTCTGGAGAATTAGTCGCCCACTTTGAAGCAAGCATTCTCCGGTCATTGATCGGCTTTGGCTTAGCCATTATAATTGCCATTCCGTTAGGCCTGATCATTGGATGGTATCCTTTGGCAAATGAACTGCTAAATCCTGTATTAGAGTTATTCCGAAATACGGCTGCTTTGGCGTTGCTGCCAGTTTTTATTTTACTATTAGGAATTGGAGAATTATCTAAAGTTTCCATTGTGTTATTTGCTTGTATCTTTCCAATTCTTTTAAATACTATTAATGCTGTTCGAAATGTGGATCCTTTGCTTATTCGCTCAGCTAAGTCAATGGGACTCGCCTCTTACAAACTATTTTATAAAGTCATTATTCCTGCATCAATTCCGACTATTTTTACCGGAATACGTATGGCGGGAACCTCCTCTATTCTTGTTTTAATTGCAGCTGAAATGGTTGGTGCCAAAGAGGGTCTTGGCTATTTAATTAATTACGCACAAATGAATTTTCAAATTCCGCAAATGTATGCAGGTATTCTGACAATATCTCTTGTTGGATTTCTTTTAAACTATCTTTTAGTTTCGTTAGAAAGAAGATTTTCCAGCTGGAAGACGAATCCTAATGAAAAATAATAGGAAAGAAGGATAAAAAGATGACAAAAAATGAGAATGAAATGAAATTAGGCGCATTTTTTATGATACCAGGGCATCATGTGGCAGCATGGCGGCATCCAGAGGCAGAAGCAGATCAGATAATGAATTTCGATTTTATTAAGAGACTTGCGCAAACAGCAGAGCGGGGTAAGTTTGATATGATTTTTCTTGCTGATGGCTATGCAGTAAGAGCAAAAGACAAAACGGCACTAAGTCAAAGTGTACACACACTTTTTGAACCATTTACTCTTTTATCAGCCCTTTCTGCGGTAACTCGTTCCATTGGGCTTGCCGCAACGGTGTCTACTACCTATAATGAGCCATTTAATGTTGCTCGCAAATTTGCATCTTTAGATCATTTAAGTGGAGGGAGAGCTGCATGGAATGTGGTTACATCCAATACGGAAGGAGAAGCAAAAAACTTTAGCCAGGAACAACATTTGCAGCATGCAAAACGTTATGAACGGGCTGAAGAATTTGTGGATGTTGTAACAAAGCTTTGGGATAGCTGGGAAGATGACGCACTGGTTATCGATAAAGAATCGGCATTATTTGCAGATCCTTCCAAAATACATTCCATTAACCATAAAGGAGAATGGTTTTCTGTAGAAGGGCCGCTAAATATTTCCCGGCCGGTACAAGGACATCCTGTTGTGATTCAAGCAGGCTCTTCAGAAGATGGGAAGGAGCTTGCGGCACGGACTGCTGAAGTCATTTTTACTGCATGGCAAACGTTAGAAGAAGCGCAGGGATTTTATGCCGATGTCAAAGGAAGAATGAAGAAATATGGACGTTCTCCTGATGAACTGAAAATTATGCCAGGGATTTTCCCTGTTATTGGAAGAACGGAAGGGGAAGCAGACAAAAATAAACAGCTTTTAGAAGAGCTTATACCAGAAGAATCAGGTGTTGCTCTTCTTTCCGGCATGATAAGCGTGAATTTATCAGGCTATCCTTTAGATGGACCACTGCCAGATCTTCCAGATTTAGATCAAGTAAACGGTGGAAAAAGTCGTTTTAAATTATTAAAGGATCTTGCTGACCGCGAAGGATTGACTATTCGGAAGTTATATCAGCGAATTGCTGGTGCTCGCGGACATAGAGAGATAAAAGGGACGCCAGAGCAGATTGCCGATCAAATGCAAGAATGGTTTGAAAATGGTGCAGCGGACGGCTTTAATATCATGCCTCCACATTTGCCAGGGGGATTAGATGATTTTGTGGATTTAGTTATTCCAGAACTCCAAAAAAGAGGACTATTTCGTACAGAGTATAGCGGCCATACATTAAGAGAAAATTTAGGATTAAAAAGACCTTCTAGTAATGTGGGGAAAAAAGTAAAAGAAATGATTGAAACAAATAAATAGAAATTCACTAGACAACTAGAGAGGTCAGCAAATAAAAGTTTTATATTTTGTTTTTTGTAAAATGAATCTTTGTCATTTGAAATAATACTCCAGAATTATATAATCTTCTACTTATCTATTAAGGAGGTGATACTCGGTTATAAAAAAGGAAAAAATCAAGACCTAGATAGTACCTCAAATGATTTATTTATTCTTATCAAAACTAATTTTATATTTTAGGAGGAGTCCAATTATGTCTACAAAACAAATCAGCCAATTAACAATCGTGCCTGTTGCAGGGAGAATCGGTGCAGAAATAAAAGGGGTGCAATTATCAGCAGATCTAGATCCAACTGTTTTCAGCGAAATAAAAAAAGCGCTTAATGAATATAAAGTCGTCTTCTTTAAAGGACAAAATCATTTAGATGATGCATCTCAAGAAGCATTTGCCAATCTTTTTGGCGAACCATACGCGCATCCAACCGTGCCGGTAAAAACTAATACTAACTATATTTTTGAATTAGATTCAAAGCGAGGTGCAAAAGCGAATCACTGGCATACAGATGTAACTTTTGTTCCAGAGGTGCCGAAGTATTCCATTCTAAGAGGTGTGACAATTCCTAAAGTTGGAGGTGATACTGTTTGGGCTAATACCAATGCAGCATATGAAAATCTTCCTGATGGATTAAAGAACTTGGCAGACGAGTTGTGGGCGATCCACACAAATGAGTTTGATTATGCGCAATTTAAACGAAATGACAGCAAAGATGAGGCAAGCGAGAAAAGTCGGGCAGTATTTGAATCAACCATTTTCAAAACGAGACATCCAGTTGTTCATGTCCATGCAGAAACAGGGAAAAAACATTTGCTGCTAGGAGGCTTTGCCGGACGAATTGAAGGATATACAACAAGCGAATCAGAACGATTATTAAGTATTTTTGACGCTCATATTACTCGGTTAGAAAATACTGTTCGCTGGCAATGGAGTGAAGGAGATGTGGCTATTTGGGATAATTTAGCTACTCAGCATTATGCTATTGCCGACTACGACGAGCATCGCGTTGTCAGACGAGTTACTGTAGGGAATGATGTGCCAGTCAGTCAAAGGAATGAATCTAGTTCGCTGATTGTAAAAAAATAAGGGATTAAACGACTGGAAAACATTTTTCTTCCAAACAACTAGTAGCTACATAATATTTATCAAAACAAACAAAAGAGGAGCTTTCCATTTGCAAAAAAGCTCCTCTTTTTTACCATGTTTCAAGTATGTCATCCAACCTACAAAAGGTCTCTTCTGATTTTTTCTTAACAATTGTTAACCAATCCTCCTGCTCTTTCTGCTGTTTCATCCTCCCATTTATCATTCTTTTAACTTCATTGGGATTCGGTCCACCCTGTAATGTTCGGATATTGACAAAATAAACAGGATCTAAGGATTGTTGCAATGTTGTTTCATCTAATGTTAATTTTTTTCCGATAACAGAAACGGCACTTCGGTTTACAATTTCTAATGTAATTTTTTGTGGAGGGAGGTTTTCAGCAAGTGCCTTTTGTACAATATGGCTTGCGATTATATGGGCTGTACGGAATGGAAGCTGGTCTGTGCGCACGATTGTATCGGCCAGTTCGGTAATAGTTGCAAAACTTGCTGCAGTTCTTTTTCGTAAAGTATCTTTATTAATTTCAGCTGTTGCAATAACACAGGCTAAAAGTCTACATAATTTATCTAGTAAATGTAAACTTTTCCAAGCGTATGGCTGCATATCATCTTCTGTATCGACAATGTCGCCAAATGGAGTGTTGTGGAGCATTGTCAGCACAGTGTTTGTATTGCCGACACAACTGGATAATAACGATCGAATATGTTCTAAAGAAACTGGATTTCGCTTTTGGGGCATAATCGAACTGATTTGTACATAAGGATCGGCAACACGCAGCACGTTGTATTCTTGTGTACTCCAAAGCAACAAATCTTGAACAAATCGACCAAGATTAATAGAGATAATTTGGGTTGAAGTCATGACTTCGGCGATATAATCTGCTCCTGCAATTGCATCATAAGAGTTTTCTATTACACGATCAAACCCAAGCAGTTCCTTCATTTTTTCCCGGCTGATATTAAATCCAGAAGTAGTAAAAGCGGCCGCTCCCATTGGACTTGAGTTGCAATGGTTATACGCCAGCTGAAATCGCTCGATATCTCGATTTAAGGAATCTACCACTGCCATTGTATAATGTGCCAATGTAGTCGGCTGTGCTTGTTGGGTATGAGTATGACCAATCATAAGCGTATCAACATGGATTTTGGCAAATTGAAGAAGTTGTTCTTTTAAAAACAAAATGGAGGATAAAGCAGTCTGCATTTTTCCCCTTAATGCAAGACGGAACATGGTAATGCACATATCATTGCGACTTCTTGCTATATGAAGATTTCCTGCAATTTCGCCTGCTTTATTCAACAGTTCATTTTCAATTTGGAAAAACAAGTCCTCTACTTGACCAGTGTAATGAGAAGTGCGGAGTGTCTGTAAATCTAGACTGTTTATTGCTTCTGCAATTTTTTTTCCTTCCTCGGCGCTAAGTAGTTGCTGCTCGGTTAACATAATAAGATGTGCTTTATTAATGGCCATCATCGGCTTTAATAAATGCACTTTTGCTTCGTCATACGCCGGTTCAAGAACTGTTTCTGTATATGTTTTTCCTGGAAAATGGTGCCCTTCCTTTTGAAAAATTTGCTCTTTTTGCGTACCGTCTTGTAAAGTATTTTCCTTTATGGAATCATTATTTGAGGTTTCCATTATTCTTCCTCCTCAAGGATTAATTAAAGTTGCATGTTTATTTTTATCTTATTCTTTTAGCCTAGAGAATGTTATTTAATTAAGAGGAAATAAGGGTTAGAGTTGGAAAAAAGGGAGGGAGAAATCAAATAAAAAGAAGGAATAGAAACTTAAATCATGGAATTTCTATATATAAAAAAGGGAGGAATTGTAATTTGAATATATCTGTAGAAAAGCTTTATAAACAATTCATAAAAAACAAAGAAAGCAATCAAACATTATTAATAGGTATAGATGGTTGTGGGGGATCCGGCAAAAGCACTTTAGCAGAAAGTTTAAAGGCAATCGATCAACCAAATGTTGCAGTTATTCATATGGATGATTTCTATAAAACTTCCAAACAAAGAGAATCAGTAGATAAAGAGATTGGCGGCAATTGGGATTGTGATCGTGTAAAGGAACAAGTTCTAATTCCTTTAAGCAAAAATCAAAATACTCGCTATCAACGATATGATTGGAACACAGATCAGATTTCAGAATGGCATAATGTTTCTGCTAGAGGAGTTGTCATTATAGAAGGATGCTACTCGTTAATAGAAAGATTTAGAACTTACTACGATTTTACTATTTGGATGGAAACTCCAAGAGATGTAAGATTATCCCGAGGGATTGAACGAGACGGCGAAGAGAAGCGGGGGTTATGGGAAGATTTATGGATGCCCGCAGAAGAACTTTATATAAAGGCTCAAAAGCCGATGGAACATGCAGATTTTGTTATTGATGGAACTGGTAAAAAATCCGATATAAAAGATCTGGAGATAAATGTTTTAAAAAGTTCTGCCTTCTTATTATAAGAAGAGCATTACTTTTGGAAGAAGTGAAATTCCATAAGGAGAGCTGTGTAGAAGCTAGTTATGAAAAATTATATTAAATTTTTATCTGTCAATTTGTATTATTTAGTATACTTTTTGTTCTTAATAGTATTTTAGATCAATATATCAGCAAATCATTTACATATGTGGATCTTATTGCAATCTGCATTAGTCTGCTTGATGCTGCAATCATTGTTATCACGCATTAACGGGCTTTTGACCCCCACCTAAGGGATGGTAAGAGAAAATGAGAAATCTAGGTGGGGGATAACTGCCCATAAAAGCCTGATTGGTTCAACTAACAATCAGTGGTGGATGAAGAAAACTCCCGCTGATCGAAGTTTCACTTTATTTTGGCAAGCAAGCTATATGGAAGCTTAGAAGGCCTTCATTTACGAAATTAAATTTTTCTTTCTATTCCTGCCTTTCTATTAGCGATCCTTTTTATTGAGTTATTAACTGAAATGTTTAGTTGGTAAAGGAAGAAAAAGACTGCGTCGAGAAAATTATAGTAAAAATCGCATGGAAACAGATAATCAATGAGGTGGATTTATGCAATTTGTTCTAATATTTGGACCACAAGCAGTTGGGAAAATGACGGTTGGACAGGAACTAGAAAAAATCACAGAATTAAAGCTTTTTCATAATCATATGACAATCGAATTAGTGTATCCCTTATTCGGATTCAGCCAAGAAACATGGAGATTGGTAGATTTATTTCGTTTAGAGATATTTAAAGAAGTGGCTAAAAGTGATTTGTCTGGCATGATTTTCACTTATGTATGGGCATTTGATCAGCAAGAAGACTGGGATTTTGTTGAGACTATATGCCGTATTTTTGAGGAAAAAGGAGGAGATATTTACTTTGTGGAACTTGAAGCGGATTTTGAAGAAAGGCTAATCCGTAATAAAACGCCTCATAGACTTGAGCATAAACCTACAAAAAGAAATATTAAGCAGTCTGAACGAGAATTGAAAAGTTCCATGGATGTATACAGATTGAATTCAATAAAAGGAGAAATAAAAAGAAGGAATTATATAAAAATAAACAATACAAAGCTTCAGCCTGAGGCAGTCGCCAAAATGATAAAAGATCAATTCCATTTATAGCAAATTATTTAGGGTAGTTGGCAAGTACTTTGTCTGTAAGATATAATCATATGCTTTTTCGCTGTTAATCAGGGGCAAAGAATGTTAACGGCATAAGTGTAGATAAGTGATTCTGAGTGTTGGGAAGTTGATATTTGGTGCTATGATTACACCAATACATCTCTATATCTGCCATCATCCAAGCCATGCGGATTGCATAAATAGCTGGTTTAAAGAGAGGTTAATAGAAAAGTTATAGAGAAGGTATGCGCTATACTCGCTAGAACTTAGGTATTATTATCTTATTCCGTTTTTTAACAATATAAAAGGTTAGGATAAAAAATAATCCGAGTTTCTTCCATCTCCACATTCCATATTTTTAAAAAAACAAAAAGAAGTAAAGCGTTATTGCCTTACTTCTTTTTGTTTTTTGTTATTTTACATTTTTTACATACTTAGTAGATACATAACCATTAACTTTTCCATATTTTATTTGATACCATGATCCATTTTTAGCATATAAGGTTATTTTTTTATTATTTGGAACGGTGCCTACCTTTTTTGAGGATGCAGTTGGCTTCTGCCTAACATTTAGACTAGATGCTTTTACTGTTCCTGTTTTTACTTTGTATAAATTAAACTTCTTTGTAGCTGTTTTTTTCAACTTATTTGAGTTTACTGATTCAATAGATACGGTATAGTTTCCATCACTAGTATTTCCTACACTCCAAGTATAGGAATAAGCCCCTGCTTTTAGTGACTTATTAGAGACAAGTGTTTTGACGATTTTATTTTTGCTGTTTTTGATTTTTACCGTTGTTGTCGTAGTCTGATTTACATGAAAGTTTACTTTTATTTGATTGTTGCTAGTATTATAGCTTGTCTTTATATCCTTAATTGTAGGGGGGGCAGCCTTTTTGAATGTGTACTTCTGAGTTGTTGTCTTTTTTTGATTATTACTATTTGTTAAACTAATATATACTGTGTATGTTCCATTATTTACTTTACTGACATCCCAGTAATACGTTATTGTTCCTGCTGCTTTAGATTGGTTGGTCGCTAAAATTTTGACGACTTTGTTTTTACTGTCTTTTATCTGAACAGTTGTCTTCGTTGTTTGATTTACATGAAAACTTACCTGTACTTTATTATTTTTTGCATCATAGCTGGTTTTTACATCTTTAATGGCTGATGTAGCTATGGAAGCTTTTGTTAATATAAATTTTTGAGCAGAAGTTGTTTCCTTACCAGCACTATTAGCGGATACTATTTCTAATGTATAGGTTCCGTTATTTACATTTGAAGTGTCCCAACTATAAGAAGCAGTTCCTGCAGCAATGGATTGACTGCTAGCTAATGTTTTAATGACTTTATTGTTGCTGTCTTTAATGTTCACCGTTGTTTTGGTTGCCTGATTCACGATAAAGGAGGCAGCCATTTTATTTGTCGATACATCATAAGAAGTTTTAATCGAACTGATGGAAGGAGCAGAAACTTTTGCTACTTGAGCGACTGCCTCCATTGTTGTTTGGTTATTATTACTGTCTATTGCAATGATTTCAGCAGTGTAGTTTCCATTGCTCCAGTCCGAAACATCGGCTGTATAGGAATGACTGCCAACATCTATGGACTCATTATTTAAAAGAGTCGTAATAATCTTATTAGCTGAATCCTTAATTCTGACAATGATATTAGCTGTTTTAGTTAGAGTAAAAGATACGTTGACGGTATCATTTGAGCTGCTAAAGGAAGCTGCTGCATCTTTTACGAAAGGGCCTGAAATATCAGTTTTTGTATATTCCGTTATTAAATCGGTTCCAGGATAATAGAATTCTAGAATGGTTTTATAGTTTTGCCCCGCTATTGCCCGATTATTGGAACCGTACTGGCTTAATCCAACACCGTGGCCATATCCCCTTCCTGCAATACTGTGGGCGACAGAGCTGGAAGAACTTTCAATTATTACCGATGTTTTAACAATAGAAGATCCAAGCATTGCTCGCATTTGTGTATAGTTCACATTCGTTTTCTTTATCGTTTGTAAAGCAAGCTCACCATCATTCATTAAATCCTTCACATAAAACTGAACGGTAAGAGAACCAGCAGCTACTCTTTTAGTGGCAGACGGGTTATTCAATGACAAGGTTGGAATGGAAACAATCTTTAAATCCTTGTCTTCATAGCCATTATCCTTTAACCATTTTTTAATATTGGCTGACACTGTACTGTCTTTTTCAGAAACTTTGTTCCACCATGTATCTGGTTCTGCCAAATCTTTGTCCTTCATGTCGATTTGGGTTGTTTGTATGTCAAAATTCCAAGAGTAGTTCGTATCATACGGATCTATATAGGATTGCAAATAAGCATATTCATTTCCCCAGGCACTTTTAGCTGATTCCACTATCCCTCCATTACTTGCAGAGAAGACAGCATCAATTAAACGATTATTGTATTTTAATACTTGTCCTGTTGTATCTGCTACAGCCTTATTGGAATTATTATAGTAATCACCTATCATATATCCACCATACACTTGGTAATTGGTTGTATCATCAATCGTTTTGTTATCAAAGTTCCACGAATAAGTACGAGCTGCAACTGCTTGTGCTTTTAATGCTTCGATATTCCAGGACGCATACATTTCATTAGGGACAACTCCCTTCACATAATCTTCCATTCCCACTGTGTTGATTGGCCGTATATAATTTTTTCCGCTGACAGCCTCTATCATGAATTGAAAAGAACCTTTATATTCCCGATTATTAATAGTCAGGTAACTATCTGAACTAGATGAAGATAAGGTAAAGGAACTTGATGAATAAATAAGCTTGCCATCTAAATATAAATTTAGTTTCAAGTCTTCTAATTCAAGCGTGTAAGCCTTATTACTGTTTAAAGTTGTCTCTTTATCACCAATTTTATAGGTACCGGCTGGTTTAATAGAAATTTGTGTTTTATTTCCAAGATAGTTCTTTAACTTTACATGTACTTGTGGCTCTTCTTCACTTGCATAGGCAATATATTCATAAGCTTGCAGAAGTGAAATCAGCAGCATCAATGATATTGATAAGGAAAGTATTTTTTTTAGCATATGAACTCCTTTATAAAAACTCTTAATCTATCAATAATAGGAAAAAATCTATTATCTTGACTTTTCTTGTATTGAAAAAATCTTCTTTGATTCTATCATAGTTAGATTCTATTTTTTCGTGGTTAATGTTGGATATATAAAGGGGCAACAAGAAGGTAACTATTCAGTTTAGATTAATTAATTTTCCATCATTTTTTAGAAGATGTGGTTTTGTTAAATGGCTTGCTGATTTAGGTACTTTCCTTGCAAATTTTTATAAAAATAGGGAAGAGTGATGATTAAATCATTTCTAATAAAAGTAAATTACAATTTAATGGGTCGAACAAGTAGTCAAGTACGCGCTAACTTTAGTGAATCAACAAAAGCTGTTCATTGCTATGCTGTTATATGGATATGATAAAGTCGCTATCGGCGAATTCAACTCAGGGATTATCTGTCTTTGTTGCACAAAATGAGGCAATTTCAGCGGGAGCACCTATTCAATATGACAATCCGGCTAAATCGCCATGGTTATCGGTATTGGTCCGGAAATGTAGAGCATATTGTTTGGTTTGAGGATATTCGAAGCTATATAGAAAAATATCAACTCATTGATATTTATAAATTGGCTGGAACAACTTTTTGGCATATTAGATTGCCTGCACCTCAGAATTGGGCTTTGTTGTATAAGGAGATAACAGTTGTAAAAAACTGAATTTGGCATATGAAGGAGTTCAACTTAGGAAATCCCAAAATCCTAAGTTAAACTCTATAAGTAGTCTAATTCTTATATGCGAACTTCCATTTTATCCGGCATTAACGGGCAGTAAAACTCCCACTTAAGGGAGGATGAGAAGAAACGAGAAATCTAGGTGGGGGATAACTGCCCGTAAAGACCCGATTGGTTCAACTAACAATCAGTGGGGATGGAGAAACCCCCCACTGATTGAAGTTTCACTTTATTCGATAGGAATTTTTTAGCATTCTACTTGAATTCACAGCTTTTTTAGAAAAACATAGCTGCCTTTGTTATATTTCATTTTCTCTTCATAAAATCGATGGGCATCTACACGCTGCAGTCCTGATGAGAGGGAGACAATATCATAGCCATGTTTCTTAGACCATTCTTCTACATAACTTAAAAGTTTAGCGCCATACCCTTTTGCCCGGCTATTTGCATCTGTAATAAGGTCACATACCCAGATAAATCTTCCGTTATATAAGGTAACCATTGGCATAAATCCTGTTACTGCGGCAATTTGTTCCTTTTCATATAAAGCAACCATTGTATATTGGTTCTTTTCTTTCGCTTCTTGCACCAATTGAAGATAATTTATTTCATCCAAATGTGTTCTTAATTGTTTCATCACTGGAAAGGCTTCCTTCCATTCAAGTTCACCTTTTAATTCTTTTATTTTGATCATTTTTATCATCTCCTTATAAGTGGGATTATCTATTATTTAATCATAAACTGATATAATAAAAAGTATCAGATTAGGAGATTTTAATAGCACCAGTTGAAGAGAGGGAAGAAGCTTATGATGGAAATCACACCAGGTTTGGAATACAAAAGCAATAAACCACTATATATGCAGCTGGCCGATTATATCAAACAAGAAATATTAGCTGGCAAAATTAAATCACAAGAAAAATTGCCTTCCAAAAGAAGATTATCTAATCACCTTGGTTTAAGCCTCAATACTATTCAATCAGCTTATGATCAATTAAAAGCAGAAGGATTTATAGAAAGCAGACCTCGCAAAGGTTTATATGTAATAAAACTTGAAGATGACATAATGGCTAATCAAGAATATTCTCGAAACTATGAGAAAAAGAGTGAAAACGTCCAAACAAATATTAAAATTGATTTCCATTCAGGCAAAATCGATTTAAAACAGTTTCCTTATTCTATATGGAGAAAGTTAACTGTTCAATCTTTATATGAAGATCAAGGGGACTTATTTTATACGGGAAATCCTCAAGGAGAACTGGAACTTCGCAAGCAAATATCCGCACATTTATTTGCATCAAGGGGTGTCAGATGCTCCTCTGATCAAATTATTATTGGAGCAGGTACTCAAGTGCTGATGGGCATGTTATGTTTGCTGATTGGAAAAAATCATACTTTTGCCCTGGAGAATCCCGGTTTTCATCGAACAAGGGTAGTACTGCAGGATGTAGGTGCATCTATTATCTCTATTCCCCTTGATAAGAATGGAATAGAGATAAACCATTTAACAAATACGAAGGCGAATGCAGTGTATGTTACACCATCTCATCAATTTCCTTATGGTATGGTAATGCCAATTTCGCGCAGATTGGAGTTATTAAAATGGGCTGAAGAACGAAATGGTTATATCATAGAAGATGATTATGATGGAGAATATCGTTATAAAGGAAAACCTATTCCATCTTTACAAGGATTGGATGCAAAAGGAAGGGTTATTTATCTAGGAACATTTTCCAAGTCTTTGATTCCATCTATCCGTATAAGCTACATGGTGCTGCCCCAATCCCTGATAAAAAAATACAAAGAGAATTTTACCATTTATAAGCAGACAGCTTCTCGTCTTCATCAAGATACTTTATATCGCTTTATGAAAGATAGACATTGGCAAACACATTTAAACAAAATGAGGACGCTTTATCGAAAAAAACATAAGGTTTTAATAGTTTCTGTAAAAAGATATTTAGGGGATAAGGTAAAAATAATTGGAGAAAATGCAGGACTGCATATCGTTTTGGAAGTGAAAAACGGGATGGAAGAAGATATGCTGATCCAGATGGCATTAGATACTGGTGTAAAAGTATATCCAATATCTGTCTATCATGATACGTATATAAAAAAAGACAATGCTCATATTTTAATAGGGTTTGGCGGATTATCAGAGTCAGAGATTGATGCAGGAATTCGGCTGTTAAAAGAAGCGTGGAATTTTTAGAAGCATTGTTTAGACTTCCAATTTATTTGAAGCAAGAGTAAACAAAATAAAAGCAGGGTTTAACTACTTATTTAGAAGCGATGATGGAAATTAGCATTTAGAGTGGATGTTGTATAATTATCCAGATTCATTTTTGTAAAAAATCGAGCAGTAAGACTAGAAATAAAAGGCCATCTTACTGCATGTGCACTTGCTTTCCAAAATTCTGCTGATTCCATCGTATTGATTGTGAATAATCCACTTAAAAAAGAGCGGGAATCAGTATTGGAAATTCGAGGGGAATTCTATCAATTTGATTTGAAGCCAGAATCTTTTAATAGAATTTTGTTGCAGTAGTCGATTTAAGATGTTTTTATGATAAAGCTATTTTTATATTGTTTTGGGGTGAGTCCTGTTAACTTCTTAAAAACTTTTATAAAGTAGCTTTGGTCATGAAAATTTAGTACAGAGTATATTTCACTTACGCTAAGATCCGAATAGACAATAAGGTTTTTTGCCTCTTCAATTTTTTTGCGCTGAATAAAAGCTTTTAACGTCTCTCCTGTTTCTTCTTTAAATTTATTAGAAAGATAGGAGGGGCTAATATTTAATTGTTTGGCTATCACTTCTAATTTTAATTCTTCATATAAATGATTAAAAATATACTCTTGACATAAAAGGATGGTTTTTGTATAGTGCGACCGGTTCGCCTTCCTTACTCGTTCCGTAAAGTCAATTAGGATTTCCTCTAATAGTTTATCAAGTGTTTGAATGCTATTTATTTCCTCAATATGCTGGATATAGGAATCACTTAAATTATAAGCGATTTCTGGATACAGACCTCCTTCTATAGATGCCCTAGTTGCAAGAGTGATGCCCGTTATAAGAAAATTTTTTTTGTTTCTAAGGAGATCCTTTTTAGATAACGTTCCGTAAATTCCTTCTTGAGAATGAAGTTTAAAATAATAAAGCATTTTCTCTGGATTCCCTAATTGAATGCTCTGGAAAATTTTTTTTTCTGCAAGAAAAGAACTGTGATAGCTGCTATTCTCTCGCTGTTCCATAATTTTTAATTCAATAATATCAGGGGTTGGAGATGTATGTACATTTTCATTGTCCTGTTTGACTTGTGTTAGTGTCAAAGACTCCTGATAAAAAAGATGATGCAATAAAATTGCTGTGTTGAAAAGCGCGTTTGTATCGTAGGTTTTCTCAGTTTCTAATGGGATGGATAAGGTATGATCTAAAAAGTAGTTTTCGGCATTCGGCCATAAAAGGATTCTTTCCTCATTTTTTTCTGGATAAGGCAATAAAACAACACAGTCATTTCGATTGTTTAGATAAACTAATTGAATGGGTTTTATCAGATTGATTGAAAAGAAATGGTCGAGTAATGTTTTCGGCAATTTTTTTTGTTCAATTAACGAAGAAGAGACAATGTTAAAAATCCTGGTTATTTCCTGGTTTTTTTTTATAAAAAATATTGGGATGTTTGTTGCATTGCGCACTAATTTGCAAGCGGTTTCAATAAATTCCGTTGGCCTTTTCATCAAATTATTTCCTTTCCAAATAAATAATAAAAAATTACTATTTTCCCTTAAATATTACCATGAATTAGCAAAAAATCAATTTATACTGTAAATAAATAAAACGCTTTCTAAAAAATGGCGATTGTTGGAATGAAAAAGCAAAGGAGGTTGACAAAGATGAATTAAAATGAGTGCCTATTTAATAACAGAAGATTTACTTTTTCGATCTATGCATCAACTGATTTAACTTGCAGCTTTTCTTTTGATGAGAAAACAGAAAAAGTGGTTTTCTACCAATAGAATTTTGTTAATTGGCTATCTAAATAAAACGCTTTCTGTTTTTGTGATCTATTATCCTGTTAATTTAGAAATCTAGATCAGCAATCCATTGTTTAATCATGAAATCTGCTGTACTGATTAAATGGAAATGCTTAATTTGAACACATTTTTATAGTTATGATTGATTTATTAAAAATAGAAAAAATGAAAGCGTTTTTAATACTTAAGGAGGGAATACCATGGCATTAAGAGCACAAGATTTCAAAAGTATAGACCAAAATGCAAAATTAAATCAAAAAATGTCCTTATTAGAAAAAGTTAGTTATGGTTTAGGAGATACAGGATCAAACTTAATTTATACAGTTATTACCACATACTTAACATTTTACTTTACAGATGTCTATGGACTCGGAGCTGCGGCTGTCGGTACGTTAATGCTTGTGGCAAGATTTGTAGATATGATTGATAGTCCAATTTTTGGAATTTTAATAGATAAGACAAATACTAGATGGGGAAAATCAAGACCATGGATCTTATGGTCAAGTGTTCCATTTACAATTGTTTCCATCCTTCTTTTTATGGGACCAGAATTAAACGCATCTGGCAAAGTGGCCTATGCTTACGTCTTTTATATTGCAGCAAATGTGTTATATGCAGCTGTGAATAATCCATTAACAACCATGCTTCCAAGTATGTCAAGCAATGTTCAGGAAAGAACAGTGGCCAATGTATTTCGTATGTTTGGCGGACAGTTGGGTGGATTGATTGTTAACTTGACTTTATTGCCCCTTGTTGCTTATTTTGGTGCTGGCAATCAGCAAAAAGGTTTTTTTTATACAATGACACTTTTTTCCATTATTGGCTTAATCTTATTTTTTGTTACATTCTTTAACACAAAAGAACGTGTACAAAATATTTCCGGCGACCAATCTATTCCTGTTAAAGAAAGTCTAAAAGCTATTAAAGGAAATCGTCCATGGTATGCTGTTTCCTTATTGGGTATCGTTTTCTTTATGCTGTATATAATGAAAATGTCTGCAGGAATTTATTATATTACTTATAATGTCGGCAAACCGGAAATCATTTCTATTGTAAACACCCTTGCAATGTGTTCACTTGTCGGTATTTTAGCAGTACC
This sequence comes from Niallia nealsonii, assembly GCF_002835805.1. Classification (GTDB taxonomy): domain Bacteria; phylum Bacillota; class Bacilli; order Bacillales; family Cytobacillaceae; genus Niallia; species Niallia nealsonii. The sequence goes on from NZ_PISE01000071.1 coordinate 20,129, forward strand.
ATTTTTAACGAAAAAATTTAGTAAAGTAGCATTAATTAATGCTGGAATTTTTATTAATATCGTTGGTCAAATAATCATTTTAATTGGCGGACAAAGCGTCCCAATGATTATGGCCGGAACAATAGTTGGAGCAATTGGTTTGGGATTTCCAGCTGCATTACTGTTTACTTTAATGGCAGATACTGTTGACTATGGAGAATGGAAAACGGGAGTACGTGCTCAAGGAATTCTGGTATCTGCTGCCGGAATTGGAATTAAATTAGGTTCTGGTCTTGGCGGTGCCATTCCAGCTTGGCTGCTTGCTGCGGGAGGATATGTTGCCAATCAACAGCAAACGGAATCAGCACTTAAAATGATAGCGCTTAACTATATTTGGCTGCCAATTTTCCTTAGCATTTTATCTATCGCCATTATGACCTTTATCTATAAATGGGAAAAACCGCATCATGAAATCATTGCGGAATTGGAAGCTAGAAGGGCACAGAAGTAATGTGATAAGACAACGAAGATGGAGCTGTTCTTAATTGAGAGCGGATTCACCTTCTTTTTTTTATAATGGCAATTAATTGTTTTTTACCATTTTTCTTAAAAAAACACCATAAATTTTTTTTGAAAAAAACTATACTATAATCAAATAAAGCGTTTTCTTTGGTAGAGGAGTAGATATGGTGGCAAACCAACTATTATATGGGGTAGCTTATGATGATATATGCCTTATGAAAGATTAGAAGAAGACATAAGGATGATGAAAGATGCTGGAATCAATACTGTTCGAATAGCCGAATCCACTTGGAGTACCCATGAACCGCAAAATGGGGTATTTGATTTTGCTTCTATAGACCGGGTACTGGAAGCTATGCATAAAGCAGATATAAAAGTGATTATCGGAACTCCTACTTATGCGGTGCCTACATGGCTTGTTAAACAGTATCCAGATGTTCTTGCTACTACAGGGAATGGCCCAGGTAAATATGGTGCCAGACAAATTATGGATATTATCAATCCTGTTTACTTATTTCATGCAGAACGCATTATTCGAAAACTAATCCATCACGTAAAAGATCATCCGGCTGTTATTGGCTACCAGGTGGATAATGAAACAAAACATTACGGGACAGCAGGGGGAAATGTTCAATTTCAATTTGTGAAGTATCTGAAAGAGAAATTTGCCACAGTAGAAGAATTGAATAAGGCATTCGGTTTATCTTATTAGAGCAATCGCATTAACAGCTGGGAAGATACTCCTTCTATGGTTGGGACAATCAATGGCAGCCTTGGTTCTGAGTTTGCTAAATTTCAGTGGAAGATAGTTACAGACTTTTTGACCTGGCAAGTAAGTATCGTCAAAGAATATAGTCAGCCGCATCAATTTGTAACTCATAATTTTGATTTTGAGTCGAGGGGACATTCCTATGGCATTCAGCCCGATGTCGACCATTTTGAGGCAGCTAAATCGATGGATATTACAGGTGTGGATGTGTACCATCCATTTCAAAATTTATTGACCGGCATAGAAATCTCTTTTTGCGGTGATATAGCTCCTTCTACCAAACAAGCAAACTACTTTGTTTTAGAAACCGAAGCGCAGGCTTTTAAAAATTGGACACCTTATCCAGGACAGTTGCGCTTTCAAGCATATATCAATCTTGCATCAGGGGCAGATATGGTTGCCTATTGGCACTGGCATTCGATTCATCATTCGGCTGAAACGTATTGGAAAGGGCTGCTTAGCCATGATTTTAAACCTAATTCTGTCTACAATGAGGCAAAAATAATGGGAGCCGAAATGAAGGAATTATCATCCCACCTTGTGCACTTAAAGAAACAGAATAAAGTGGCTTTTGTTATAAGCAATGAAAGCTATACAAGCATCAATTGGTTTCCATTTGCTGAGGACAAAAACTATAACGATATATTCAGACGCTTGTATGATGAAATGTATAAGATGAATATGGAAGGCGATATTATTAATCCTTGCTGTACGAATATAAAAGATTATGATTTGTTAATTGTTCCAACACTTTATACAGTAAATGATGTATTTTTGCATGAGTTGAATAATTATGGCAGCAATGGTGGACATATAGTTTATACGTTTAAGAGTGGTTTCACAAATGAAAATGTCCAAGTACGAACTACAATCCAACCAGGAATTATTTCAAAAGCCTGTGGAGTGGAATACAGTTTGTTTGTGGAATCTGGGCAAACTGGTTTAAAGGGTTCCTTGCTTCAAATAGATTCGATGGAAAGTCCTGTAAATGACTGGATGGAATTGCTGAACTCTACAACGGCAGAGGTTTTGGCTTATTATGAACATCCTCATTGGGGAGATTATGCAGCAATTACTCATAACCACTATGGGAAAGGCACTGCTACCTACATCGGGTTCTTTCCAAGCGAGGAGGTAGTTAAAAAAGTGATAGAGTTTGTTATCGGTAACATACCTTCTATAGAAAAAGAAGAATATTCATTCCCCATTATTATAAAAAAAGGAAAAAATCAATCTGGAAGTGGTTAGCTACCCATATTCATCAGGTAGAGAATTAATCACAAAAAAAGAAGTTCTGACAGACGATACACTCGAACTTCAACCTTGGAGCGTAGCAATTATCGAATCATAATTTTTGTGAACGAACGGAAAAATAATTCAAATAGATTAGGAGAATATGTATGTATTTAGTAATTGATATAGGAGGCACCTTTGTCAAATTTGCGTTGATGGATGGAGCTGGAAATATTTTGACTAAGGGAAAACAGCGGACGCCAACAGCCAATTTAACGGAATTTAAAAATAAGCTTCACTCCATTATTGAAAACCATGATTTATCTTCGGTTAAAGGGATTGCCCTCAGCTGTCCTGGAACGATAGATGTCGATACAGGCATGATTTATTATGGCGGGTCCTTTCCCTTTTTGCATGAAGTGAATCTGGCAAAGGAATTGGAAGAGAAGTACGGGAAGGATGTATCTATTGATAATGATGGAAAGTGTGCAGCATTAGCCGAATTATGGCTTGGAAGTGTAAAGGATGCCAAAGATTCTATTGTTTTAATTCTTGGAAGTGGAATAGGAGGAGGCATCATTATTAATGGCAAACTTCATCGTGGAGTTAATCTCTCTGCTGGTGAAGTAAGTTATGTGATGAGTCAAATGAATCCAATAACAAAAGAAGGAAAGTTTTTTGCATATGATTGTTCTGCTGTTCAAATGGTTCGCCGTATTGCAGAAATCAAAAATTTAGAAGATGCAACAGATGGAGAAGGGGCATTTGAGTATATAAAGCAAGGCGATGAAGAAGCGAATGCTATTTTTAATAAATATTGCATTTACTTAGCAACACAAATATTTAATCTGCAATATATTTTAGATCCTGAAATTATTGCAATTGGCGGCGGGATAAGTGCTCAGCCTATTTTGCATGATCGAATTCAGTGGGCACTTTCGGAAGTGAAAAAGGCGAACCCATTGCATATAGCAAATCCAAATGTTATGGGTTGTAAGTTTCAAAATGATGCCAACCTTTATGGAGCGCTTTACCACTTTTTTACCACTAAAAATAATGAATTTGTGGGCTGATTTTTAATGAGTGAAATAACATTTCAAAAGCAAGAAAATAGAAAAATAATAACCAATGAATTCTTTCTCCAAAAAGCAGAAGAATTGCTGCCAATTTATTAATTAAGCCACATGTAATTGCTGATGATACATATCTAACAGACTATTCCTTTTTTTATGGACACGCTTGTGGACTATTATAATGAAACAAAAGATAAAGAGGTGTTGGAAGAACTATGGGCAATTGCTTTTAAACAAATTGAAAATGCACTTGGAGAATTAGATGTAAACTTTTTAATGAAGGGAAATAATTTTTTTTGCTTTTGTGGATTGGGCAGAAGGGCTAGAACATGAAACATCGGTTCAAGCTATTCTTATTTATGTGATGAAAAAAGCAGCTTTAATAGCTGAACAAGTTAATAAACAGGACCACTTATTGTTGGCTGAAAAAATAATTAAACTAGAAGAAGCGAGCAAGCAGCATCTGTGGGATTCCAATAAGCCCTTTTTGTAAGCGGTCCTAATAAACAGATCTCCTACGCAAGCCAAGTGTGGATGATTCTTGCAGGATTAGTAAGGACAGGACATCTTAAAAAGATTGCCTGAAGCAGGAGCAATAGAGCCGTCGACTCCTTATGTGTATCATCATCTAGTGGAAGCATAGGTGAAAAAGAGCTTGCCACTGAAAAAATAAAGGCTTATTGGGGAGAAATGCTAAAAGATGGTGCCAATACCTTTTGGGAATTATATAATCCAAATGATAAAACGTTCTCACCATACGGCGGATATTTAATCAACAGCTATTGTCACGCATGGAGCTGTACACCGACATATTTAATCAGAAGATATGGTTTATAGTATTTAAATCGGTTGAACATGAAGTCTATTTCCGTTTGGAGGTAATTAAGTTGACAAAGAATGCAAAAGTAATGATGGATATTAATGCTAAAAAATTTCCCGTAAGTCCTTCCTTATATGGTCTTTTCTTTGAGGAGATTAACCGTGCTGGCGATGGCGGAATATACGGAGAGTTAGTTAGAAACAGGTCTTTCGAGGATACCATTATTCCTGACCGATGCCATGTAGAGGGATGCCAATTGCATTCCCCTGCAGGCTGGGTTTCTCCTTTTGAAGAAGCCCCAGGATCGATACCAGGCTGGCATTTGCGCAAAGATGAAGCTAAAGCGGATATTTATTTAGATGGAAAAGATCCAATTAATAGCGAAAATCCTCTTTCTCTTAGGGTAGAGATTGAAGATGCATTCAATGAACGAATTTCCATCTATAATGAAGGTTTTTTTGGAATTCCTGTGAAAAAGGATGAAAGGTATTTTTTATCTTTTTTCGCAAAAAAAGAATCAACTTTTTCTGGAAACCTGGAAATAACGCTTGAAAATAAAAAGGGGGAAATATTATCCTCGAAATCTTGCCAGATAGCATCTGAAAGTTGGCAGAAATACGAGGTGGTGTTAGAAAGCGAAGGGGAAGAGCCAGAAGGCATTCTAGCGTTTTCTACCAATGAAAGGGGAACATTTTGGCTGGAGTTTGTTTCTTTATTCCCCCAAAAAACTTTTCTGGAAAGAGAAAACGGCTTAAGACCAGATTTAGTTAGACGTGCATTAGACTTAAAGCCTACTTTTTTAAGGTTTCCTGGCGGGTGTTTTGTAGAAGGATTCTCGGTGGAAACCGCTTATCGATGGAAGAAAACGATAGGAGATGTCACCCAAAGAAGCTCTCATTGGACACTGTGGCAATATCGGACAACAAATGGATTAGGCTACCATGAATATTTGCAAATGGCAGAGGATCTTGGCTTAGATCTAATGTATGTAGTGAACTGTGGGCTGACTTGTCAAGGAAGACCAGGAGAGCACGTCCCAATAGAAGATCTGGATGAATGGATTCAAGATATGCTGGATGCTATAGAATATGCAAACGGACCTATTACAAGCAAATGGGGTTCGCTTCGGGCTGCAAACGGTCATCCTAAGCCATTTTATTTAAAATATATTGAAATAGGAAATGAAAATTTTGGTCCAGCATACAATGCTCGGTACAAATTATTTTATGAAGCAGTAAAAGCTAAATATCCTGAAATTATCACCATCTTCAATATCCATTGGGAGGTCGGAACAGAGACCGCGGGATTGCCGGTAGAAATAGTGGATGAACATTTCTATGCTGATTATGACTATTATTTAATGTATCACGATATGTATGATTTTTATGACCGGAATGGACCTAAAGTCTATGTAGGGGAATATGCGATGATACTTGGTGATGGAGCAGGCGCGCTTAAAGGAGCTATAAGTGAGGCTGCATTTATGACTGGAATGGAAAGAAATCAAGATATTGTTGTGATGTCTTCCTACGCACCTTTATTTGCCAATATTCATCATACAAATTGGACACCTAACCTCATTTATTTTAATGGAACGAATTCCTATGTTTCTCCTTCTTATTATGTGCAAAAACTTTTTGCGGAAAACAGGGGAGATATTGTCATCGAATGCAAAGTTGAAACAGAAAGTCGCTTCTCATATTTTAAAGGAGAAGTATCCATAAGACAAAAAGAACTTTCGTACATTAAAGATATAAACATTTCAAGCAATGATCAATTACTATTTAAAAGTGAAGACTTAACGGAAACTCATGCATTAAGTCGACTTGAAGGAGATCTATTAAAAATAGGAGAGCCTTCTTGGAAAGAATATACCATTACGATGAATGCATTGCTTGGGGAACAGGGGTTAAAAGTTCGCTTGTTGGACAGTACAAAGGAATGGCAGCAAAACTATATTTTATGGGAATTAGATGCTAATGGAGAGAGCCGTTTAGTTCATATTAATGGATGGTCTCGAGTTAAACTAACTTCTAATCAGATGTTGAAAGTAAATGGTGATGGAAGTAATGAGCTTTGTGCTAGAGTGGCTAATGACCATATTTATTGTTATTTCGATGGTGAGCTCGTGCACGAATATAAAATGGCAACTATTCCATATCTTACTTCTGCAGCTACACTCGATGAAAAGAATAATGAGTTGATCGTAAAATTAGTGAATTCCTCTGAGTTTCCTCTTAGAACATCCATTGATATAGAGGGAAAAGATAAACTAGTGGGCAGACAGACTATCGTCACATCGGAAAATCCTTATGATACTAATACTATGGAAGAACCAAATAAAGTAATTCCTTTAGAAACTGCTTTGCATTTAGATAGCAATATGTATGATCTCCCACCTTATAGCGTAGTAATTTTAAGAATAGAGTTATAGGCACATACCATTTCTAATAAATAGTTATTTATTTATTGGTTTGTAGATAAGCTAATTAAATCAGACTGTAGACAAACGCTCCTTAAAAAGGAAGTTTTTCTATGGTTTTTTATTTGTTTTTCTTTTAAATTGGGATGTTGATTTTCAATTCATCATAGAATTAGAAATTTCCATCCTTTAAAATAAAGATAGATAAATGGATAGAAGTGACACATGCTTTCCAAACATTCTTCTATCCAAAGAAACCAATTAGAAATGATAACGTTATATCAACTAGTACCCCAAAATCACTTGGTTCGCAAAATCGAGGCTGCGCCCCTGAAATAGCGTATTTTCGATTGATAATAAAATAAGGAACCCCAGAAATTCCATATTGCTGGGCAATTCCTGCATCTACTCGAACATCATTTGTATAGGCTGTTTTGTCATTCAGGATATTTATTGAGTTCTGTCTATCTAAACCAGAAGCTTCTGCAATGTCAGCAAGAGTTTCTATATCACTCAAATTTTTTAGTAAGAATAAAGCAATTTTTCGGTAATCGCTTTTTCCTTCCCTTTTTTTCCTGCAAATTTTGCTAAACAGTGAGCATCAAACGTGTTTGGCAGTTTCATATCATTAAAATTAAACCCACACCAGCATATTCTGCTTGGCTTGTTCTATGTTCATTCCATAATATATAGGAGCATTGGGATCTAATTCAAAACTTTTAAACTCCACGTCCACTTCATTTCTATGCTCAAACTGATCTAGTGCCATTTCCAGTTTTCATTTCCCTATATAGCAAAACGTACATACAAAATCAGACTATATTCAATCTTCATACTAACACCTCTTTCAATTCGTTAAATGGCTTGTAGCATATATGTCAAAGACTCGAAATTATATGATTAAAGTGTAAAAGTTAGTTAGGGAGTATGGCTATATTCCCTCTGTTGAGGAGTTTTCTTGTTATAATCTTTGATATGCGTTTCCTTATTATAGGCATAGTTATGTATGTCTTTCGCTCAACTGGATAAACCAACGTTCTATAAAATTGTTCAAGGCTTGTAAAAAAACTTTAGTTAGTCTCTAAATAAAGGAGAAAGTACAATCTGATCGATCAATTATAGAATGATTTCCGAAAAGGAGGGAGAAGCAATAAATCTTTTTGAGGGATAGTTGATTTGTAGGTCGATAGAAGTGTTAACGCTTACATAATTGCAAATTGAAGTTGCAAAAAGATGTACTAAACTATTTGAATATTTCAATTTATAATCAAATTATGAAAGGAGCTACTATATGAAAGAAAGGACTCAACGAGTACTTACCAGATTTTTGACAGTAAATACCTGTTTGACTTGTGAAGACTTAAGTAAAGAGTTCCATGTTAGTGAGCGTACTTTTCGAAACGAATTGGTCTTGATTAATAAATACTTGGCTGAAAATAATTATCCTTCCCTTACGACGACAAGAGGAAAGGGGATGAAGCTAGAACTGTCTGAGGTGGATCGGGAAAAGCTCCTGTCTAAAATTGGTGAAGACAGAGAAATAGATTATTATAGGCCGAATGAACGTTTTCTTGCCTTACTTTTAGATATTGTCGATACGACAAAAACGACAATGCTCTTCCAAATGGAAGAAAAACTGCAGGTATCGAAAAGTACATTGGATGAGGATATGAGAAGACTTCGTCAGTTTTTAAAGGAATATGGGATTTCTGTAGTGAGTTTAACGAAGCAAGGTATTGTATTAAAAGGTGATGAACGATCAATACGCTCTATGTTGTACGACGTGATTAATAGTATGACAGATATTGATTATCTAATGGGGTATCGAGATATAGATACAGTAGTGAATACCTTTTCCGATCAATTTGTCTTGGATTATTTGGACACAAATGTATTAAGGATCATTGGAGAACATTATGACAACATCTTGGAAAAGTCTAGAGTAGAGATTAATCATGTATATCGAAACCAAAGCATTCTTTTTCTAGGGATATGGGTAAGGAGACTGCAAGAAGGAAATACCCTTAGTGAATTAGCCAAAGTTAGAGCCGAGATAAAAGAAGAGCCTGTCAGAAAGTTTGTCGATTCCATCTGTATGGAGTTTGGTTTATATCCATCATTAAATGAAATCAAATATACTACCTTTACAATTGAATCATTTAATCCAAAGGATATGAATAATTCATTCGATTGGGTTACCGCACAATTATTAGCCATTCAATTAATTGAGCATGTAGAAAAAGTAACCAGAATCCCATTTTCTCAGAAAGAAGAAGATTTATATGAAGGTTTATATAAGCATATCACAGGGTTATTAAGCAGAGCGAAGAACGATTTACAAGTGTTTAATCCATTGAAAAACACTATTAAGGATTCTTATGCCGAGATTTATCAGGCAATCACTTGCTTTAGAAAGCAAATAGAGGACTACATCAAGAAACCATTATCAGAAGATGAAATCGGGTTTTTAACCGTTTATTTCTCAACTTCAGCAAGCCAGATCAAGCAGAAAGAACAATATGTCTATCAGGCAGTGGTGCTTTGCAATCATGGAATTTCAACTGGAAAGCTATTGGCTGCAAATTTGAAAGAGCAATTTAATATCGAGATTGTAGCAGTATTAAGTTCGTATGAATTAGCCTTTATTGAAAAACTAGATGTTGATTTGGTTTTTACGACAATTTCAATTGATTATCCAAAAAAACCTGTATTGTTGCTTAATCCGATTTTAAGAGAAAGTGATAAAAAGGAAATTAAAGATTTTTTACTCAAAAATAAGGATAAGAAAAGAACCGTATCCAATACGGTAGATGCCACAAATCTGATGCAGGATATTTTGGCGCTAATTGTAGAAAGCGGTGGTAAGGTAACGCAGGAAAGCTATCAGAAAGTAGAAAAGACTTTTAAAGAACATCATTTAAAAATTAATACAAGGGAGATACAGCCGATGTTACAGGATATTTTGAGGGATTCCAACATTCTACTAAAACAAGAATGTAAAGACTGGAAAGAGGCAATCACAAAAGCTGCTCAGTTATTGGTAACAGAAGAGGTCATCGAAGAAAGATATATAGATGCCATGATTAAGTCTGTTGAAGAATATGGGGCTTATATAGTAGTAGGAAAGCATTTAGCGTTAGCACATGCAAGACCGGAAGATGGAGTAAATAAATTAGGGATTAGTGTCATGACATTAAAAGAACCGGTGAATTTCGGAAATCCGGATAATGATCCGGTGAAAATTGTTTTTTGTCTAGCTGCAGTGGATTCTTATTCCCATCTAAATGTGATGAAAAATTTGATTGAGTTAATTAATGATGAAGAGAAATTAGATCAGTTAATTGCATCACGAGATGTAAACGTATTCAACCAAGTGTTATATGGAAGTGAAGTAGCAGAATTAGGAAAGCAGCAGATCTAAATATACAACAAAAAATGAAAAAAGAGGAGAGAGTGAAATGAAAAAATTAAATATCTTATTTGTATGTGGAGCAGGTTTAGGAAGTAGTTTTGCTTGTCAAATGGCTGCAGAGGATGTATTAAGCAAGTTAGGTGTCAATGCCAAGCTGGATCATAGTGATATTTCGTCGGCCGTTTCAGTAAGACCCGATATTATTATTACAGCACAGAATTTTAAATCCCAATTTGAAAAATTTTCAGTGGATCCTAAACAAACGACAATTGTTTATTTAAGAAATATTGTATCTAAACCAGAGATTGAAGAGAAAATCACCCCAATATTAAAGGAAAAAGGCATCTTAGCTTAACAAATAAAAAATTGAGATAGCAAGAGATGGGGGTAAAAAAATGGGTGTAATAAACTTCATTATTGAGAATATTTTGACACAGGCATCAATTACAATCGCGTTAATTGCTATGTTGGGGTTAATTTTACAAAAGAAGTCAACAGGGCAAGTTATTTCTGGGTCGTTAAAGACGATGTTAGGATTTATGGTATTGTCAGCCGGTTCTAGTATTATTGTTGGTAGTTTAACTTATTTTGGTCAGATTTTTACAGAAGGTTTCCATATGCAAGGGATTATCCCTTCCATTGAAGCTATTAACGGCCAAGCAATGAATGAGTTGGGGTTGGGTCGTGATATCGCACTAACTTTTTTAGCTATCTTTGTTTTTAATATTCTCATTGCACGGTTCACTAGATGGAAATATATCTTTTTAACTGGTCAGGCTATTCTTTGGATGGCTACTATGACAACAGTATTTGGCTACTTTGCAGGGTTGCGTGGTGTTGTATTGATTTTAGTAGGCGGTTTTATTGGAGGCGTCTTTGCGGTAGCTATGCCTGCAATTGCACAACCATTTGTTCGTAAAATTACTGGTATGGATGATATTGCTTTAGGACACTTTTGTACAGTTGGATATGTGTTTGAAGCAGGTGTAGCGAAACTATTTGGGGAAAAAGGGGAAAAGAAAAAATCAGTTGAAGATTTGAAATTACCAGCTCAATTAGAATTCTTACAAGATACCTATCTGTCATTAATGGTGGTAATGATTCCTCTTTATATTATTACAGCAGCGTTTGCAGGTGAAGAGTTCGCTTCTACATTATCAGGAAATACCAATTACTTAATGTTTGCATTTATACAATCTATCCAATTCGTAGTCGGAGTGTATGTATTATTAGCAGGGGTTCGCTTATTGCTAGGTGAAATTGTTCCGGCATTTAGAGGGATTGCCATGCGTTTAGTTCCAAATGCAAAGCCTGCATTAGATTGTCCAGTTCTCTTCCCCTATAGTCCTAATGCAGTCATTGTAGGATTTATCACAACTACTATAGGTTCCATTATTGCAATGTTTGTATTACCAGTCTTTGGGTTGGCAATGATCTTGCCAGGTATGCTGACAGCCTTCTTCGCGGGTGGTACTGCCGGTATCTTTGGCAACTTAACAGGTGGACGCCGCGGGGCCATTATTGGTGGTATTGTACATGGCTTTTTCATTACATTATTACCTGCACTGTTGGTAACGACTTTCAATTCCATGGGATTTGTTAATGCAACAGCCACAGATGTTGATACAGTATCAGCTGCTTTACTATATGCATGGCTCATTGGTCCATTATTAAAAGCTTTCTAGGATAGAAGAAGAGAGAAAGGGGGGGGCAAGTAATGTTTGGATTTGGTAAGAAAAAAGCTAAAGAACCGAAAAAAGAAATAACCGAAGAGGTGGTGATAACAGCAGAAAGAAAAGAAGAATTATTACGTACCATCTCCTTTAAAAAAGAAGAAGTAACTCAAGCAATTGGAGAAGAACAAGCAAAAATTTATGAGGAGATTGGCTTAGCGTTTAATGAGCTTGGTGAAGAAGACCATGCTATTGATTCATTAGAAAAAAGTATTCAGACCAAAAAGTCATTAGGCAATGGTTATAAAGCTTTATTAAGACTATATAACAAGAAGCGTGCAGAAGCAGCAAAAGTGAATGATGAAGAGTCATTACAAATCTATTTAAAGAAAATGGATCAAATGATGCAAGTTTCTAAAGAAGTTACGCGTGGTGTGCGATAAAAAAGAAATTAAAAAATTAGTATAAAGGGAGAGTAATTGATCATGTATACAACACTAAAAGAAGTAACACGTAGAGCGGAAGAATTGAATTATACAGTTGGTTCATTTAATGCACATAATTTAGAGATGCTACCTGATATGATACGTGCAGCAAAAGAGCAAGGAGCACCCATTATCATACAAACAAGTATAGATACTGCCAAATATATTGGTCATGAAAATTTAGTTGCTGTATGTAAAACGATGGCCACAAAAGAAATGGTAGATGTGGTATTGCATTTGGATCATGCAAGGGATTTTGATGATATTAAAGAGGCAATCGATAAAGGATATACATCAGTAATGTTTGATGGTTCTCATTTACCATTCAAAGAGAACATTATGAAAACAAGTGCAGTAGTAGAATACGCACATAAATATGGTGTTTCAGTAGAGGGAGAACTAGGGACTATTGGTGGTACGGAAGAAGGGATTCATGTAGATGAGAATGATAAGGTTTATACGGACCCAAAAGATGCAGCAGAGTTTGTTAAAGCAACAGGGGTAGATGCTTTGGCCATTGCTATCGGTACTAATCATGGTCAATATAAATCTAAAACAGAAGTAAATATGCCACTATTAAAAGAAATCAATGCTGTAGTAGATGTACCTTTAGTTATTCATGGGGGTACAGGTGTTAAGGAAATGGATGTCCAAGAATTAATTAATAACGGGATCCGTAAATTTAATGTAGGCACTGAGTTGTTAGTAGCATGGACGAAAACAGCGAAAGAAACATTCGGAGAAACAAAAGTAACTAAATCATTACGACATAATATTATTCCATGTAATCAGGCAGTAAAAGAAATTGTCAAACATAAAATTGGTATCTTCATGAATAAAGAAGACTGTACCCTTCAAGTGAAATAATTACAAAAAAAGTACATTAGTTTTTTTCATAAGGGTTGGAGAAGATGTAGCTAATAAAGAGAGTACGGGGAATTCCTTGTACTCTTTCTTTATTCGTTAGAATAGGAGGTGATAGAATGGATAAAGTCTTAATCTTATTAGCAGGTTTACCAGGAACGGGAAAAACCTACTTATGTAATGTCATCAAGAGTGAATTAGGGGAATTTTATAAGCTTTCTCAGGATGACTTAAAAGAATATTATTGTGATGTGTATGGCTATCGTAATTTAGAGGAAAAACAGGATTTAGAAAAGATAGTATGGGAGAAGTACTATGAAATAATGGAACAGCAAATGCAAGCAGGCACCAATATTATGTCTGATTATCCTTTTAGTCAGAAGCAAAAACTTCCTATTCAGCAATTAGCAGAAAAATATGGTTATGAGGTTGTTACTATTCGGTTAATTGCAGATTTAGATGTTTTGTTTGAACGACAAAAAAAGCGAGATTTGGATCCGACAAGGCATTTGAGCCATATTGTCACTTCTTACAAAAAAGGAGATCATTTAGCTAATAGAAGTAATGCAGATAATTTATTGACCTATGAAGAGTTTATAAAAAGATGTACCACAAGAGGATATGACACGTTTGAATTAGGGAAATTATATGAAGTAGATGTATCAGATTATACAAAAGTGAATTATTGTAAGCTATTGGAAGATATACGGATGGAGTGCATTTCTGAAACGAGCAAATAAGTTTAAAATTTAGAGTCTTTATATAATGGTTTGTTTAAATGTGATTGCAGGGGAAACAGATAAAGAAGCGACAAGAGAATGAACAACGACACAGCAATTTTTCTGAATGTTCTCCGTGATTCCCAAACACCAGTTCAGCTGCCTGGAGAACATTTAGCGTCCACACGAAAAAGCAATGGCTGCTGCGATGTCCACAATATGACGTTTATAGAAAGCAAAGAGACGGTAAAAATACAGAGTTAACAAATGTTTAAGAAAGTATCATGTAGATGAAATCATAACTGTTTCCTATATCTTTAATCCGGATAAACAAAAGTGGTCTTATCAAATCTTTAAGGAAATGGTTGCTGGAAAATAAAAAAGTCGAAAACCACACCTTGTGTTGGAGGCAAGGTGTGGTTTTTTTGTTTTTATAAAAATAACGGAATAGATTTCTTATTTGTTTTCATTTGTAAATGCCCCTATTAAAATAAAAAGTCCCTTTTATTTTAATATAGGTTATAAAAGTTGATAGACTTTCTCTCTGTTTTTTGTGCCTTCTTGCTTTTTTTTGATAATATTGATCTTTTTAAAAACTGAAAAGAAATTCTATTAATTGAAATGATTTCACCAAGTTTTCACCAAAGACTACTAAACTACAACTATCGAAAAGGAAAGGGGGAAAGAAAACAGTGAATACTAGAATGAAAAAAGGTATTTTCTGGAGTACAGTCATTACATCGATGGTTTTAGTAATGAGCTTTATCTCCAATCTATTAGGAGGAAACGTTACTTTTGCAGCTGGTTTTCATGAACATGAGCGGGGCATGGGAATGCGTCCGCAAAATGGATTTGGGCATGAACGGGTGATGGATGGTTTTCACCATGGATCTGGATTTTCTTGGATAGGATTCCTTTTATTCCTTATCATTGGACTGGCTGTTTTAGTAATAGTAGTTAAATGGCTAAAAACGAAGTCAAAAACTGCTTCTATGCAACAGTTTATTGATACATCCTTAATGACTTCATCAAAACCATCCATCAATCATAATCATGCAAGTATTTTAGATCAATGGGAAAAAAATATAACAACAAAAAAGGAGAATAAATAAAATGGGTATTTTTAAAAGAATCAAAACAATAGCAAAAGCGGACATTAATAGTTTACTAGATAGCATGGAGGATCCAATTGGAATGCTGAATGAGTATTCCAGAGAAATGGAGCAAGAGATAGGAAAAGCACAGAAAGCTTTATCCCAGCAAATTTTTGTAGAA
>NZ_PISE01000072.1 GCF_002835805.1 Niallia nealsonii
ACCCTTGGCGGTGAAACTGTGACGGCACTGGACAATGTTAGCCTTTCGATCAATAAAGGCGATTTCATCGCCATTATTGGTCCATCCGGTTCAGGCAAGTCTACGTTGATGAATATGATTGGCTGCTTGGATACTCCAGATTCTGGTGATTATTATTTGGATGGGAAAAATGTCTTTTCGTTAAAAAGCAAGGAGCTCGCAGAAGTACGCAATCATAAAATTGGATTTATCTTTCAATCCTTTAATTTGTTAACGAAACAATCTGCCTTAGAAAATGTGGAGATGCCATTAATCTACCGAGGATTAAGCAATAAAGAACGAAAAGAAGTGGCTTTGGAAGCATTGGATAAAGTCGGGCTGTTAGAACGAGCTGGCCATAAACCAACCGAACTTTCAGGAGGGCAGCAGCAGCGTGTGGCGATTGCCCGCGCCCTTGCTGGAAACCCGCCGATTCTCTTAGCCGATGAGCCAACAGGTGCACTCGACAGTAAAACAGGCGTGGAAGTCATGAGGTTAATCAAAGAATTAAACAGCCAAGGTCATACCATCATCTTGATTACCCATGATTTAGAAATAGCCAAACAAGCCAAACGAGTAATCCGCATTCAAGATGGCAGGCTAATGGAAGCGAAGGAGGTCGTAGTCTCTTGAAGTTCAGTCAAGCAATGAAAGTTTCCTTTAAAAATATTACGATGAATAAGCTGCGGGCAACGTTGACCATGCTTGGCATTATCATCGGAGTGGCCGCAGTAATTGCTCTTACTTCCCTTGGAATGGGCGCTTCCCAATCCGTCTCCGATGAAGTATCGAGCTTAGGAACAACGACTGTTTCTGTTACATTATCAGGAAATTCTAGTGATGAAGAAGTAGTCACGTATGATGAATTGATGTCCTTTGAAGATCTGGATGAAGTAGAGGCAGTTTCTCCGACTGTGACAACAAGCAGCACGGTGAAAAACGGCACCACTTCCAGCGACGGAGTAACGGTAACAGGGATTACTACTTCTTATGAAAAGGTGGAAGAGATCA
Organism: Niallia nealsonii; assembly: GCF_002835805.1. Classification (GTDB taxonomy): domain Bacteria; phylum Bacillota; class Bacilli; order Bacillales; family Cytobacillaceae; genus Niallia; species Niallia nealsonii. The sequence continues at coordinate 1,030 of NZ_PISE01000072.1, forward strand.
CGCTTCAATCTGGAAGAAATGTAATGGATGTCGACATCGACAATCGCAATAAAGTGGTAGTACTCGGCTATAATGTTGCAACCGAACTTTTCGGTTTTTCCAACCCGATTGATCAAACGGTAAAAATTGATGGCACGACCTTTAAAGTAATCGGAGTGCTTGCTGAACAAGGGGAAGAATTATCTGGATCTGTCGATGATCAAGTATTAATTCCCTTTACAACAGCACAACGTTTTATCGGCCAAACTTATGTGAATTCTGCGACTGTTAATATGACGTCTGAAGATACGGTTGAAATGGGCATGGCGAAAATGAAACAAGAATTGTATAACCAATTCGATGGGGATGAAACATCCTATTCTGTACGAAATCAGTCCTCCGTATCGGAAGCGCTAGATTCTGTATCGAATACAATGACATATCTTCTTGCGGGTATTGCGAGCATCTCTTTAATCGTTGGCGGAATCGGCATTATGAATATTATGCTGGTATCTGTGACAGAACGTACCAGAGAAATTGGCATTCGAAAAGCAATCGGCGCCAAGAAAAAAGATATTATGCTTCAGTTCTTAATTGAAGCAACGGTGCTAAGCGCATTGGGTGGCATATTAGGTGCCTTAATTGGCCTTGGCAGTGCCGAACTGTTATCAAGTGTACTGGATATGACCATGCAAATTACCTGGTGGGTAGTTGGCGGAGCAGTAGGGTTCTCTGTTTTCATCGGTGTCGTTTTTGGGCTTTTCCCAGCGAACAAAGCATCTAACTTAAGTCCGTTAGAAGC
>NZ_PISE01000073.1 GCF_002835805.1 Niallia nealsonii
TGGACTTCACCAATTAATGTGGTAAAATAATCGACCACGTCTGGATAGTCTTTATAAAACGCAACCGTATTTTCAAAGTCTGCTCGTCCACTTCGACTGCTTCCAATCATCGTAATCCCTTTTTCAAGAAGCATTCTTGTGTTTACTTCTACCGGATATTCCGAAACGCCTAAAATAGAAATAGATCCTTCTGGTACAAGGACGTCAATGCTTTGATCAATAGCGTACTGGCTTCCGAGACCGCCGACACATTCAAATGCATGATCTATTGAAACATGTTCTGGTATTTCATCAATTTGATAGCTTTCATCAACGAATGAAAAACGATCCATTTTATATTTCGTTTTGCCAAATGAGATGACTTTGCTGCCAGGATACTTTTTCTTTAACAGTAGGCACATAATAAAGCCAAGATTCCCATCTCCCCAAACGCCAAATGTATTGCGGCGTTTATGGGATCTTGACTCAAATCTTGTTAAAGAATGCATCGCAATGGTTATCAACTCGGTAAACGCTGCAACATGAGGATTCATATCCTCTGGAATTTCTACTAGACGATCACGATTTAGAAAGACATAGTCTTGCATAAATCCATCATATCCACTGGAGCGGAATTTACTTGTTCTTAAATAGTTTTCCCCAATAAATTCATCTTCTTCTGTAGGCATGTTAGGCACCATCACAACTCTTGTTCCGGAAGCAAATTCTCCTTTAGGATCATATACGACTTTGCCAATTCCTTCATGAATCAGTGCCATTGGCAATTTTTTTGCAAGCATTTCTTTGCCCCTTGATCCTGTATAATAACGCTGATCCGCATTGCATATAGACAGGTGAGTGGGTCTTATAACTACCATATTTGTTTGTAAGGAAAAATCTTGATAAGTAACTTCAAATTGTCTTGGGGAAACAAGTCGATATACTTGATTAATCATGGTTTATCTTCTCCTGGATAATGGCATTTGCTACTTTTAAATCAAATGGTGTGGTTACTTTAATATTAAACACTTCTCCAGTAACTAGTTTGACTTTTTCTCCTTTTAGAACACAAATTTTACAAGCATCTGATAATACTGCTTTTTGTTCATCTGATAGAGAATAAAAATGGTCTTTCAGCATTTTGATATTAAATGTTTGTGGAGTCTGGCCTTGATACATGAAATCACGAACTGGGATATGAGAAATAGATTCTCCATCTTCTGATTCTACGATCGTATCAATCGCTGAGATAACAGTATCGACAGCTCCGTATTTTAAGCCGAAATCAATATTTTCCTCAATAATGCGATGAGTAATAAAAGGACGAACAGAATCATGTGTGACGATAATATCCTCATCAACTAGTCCGTAAGTATCTTCTATATAAGTTACTCCGTTCATAATGCTTCCATTTCTATCTTGTCCACCTTCAATTACCACTAAACGTTCGTTAGCCCCAATGAATTTATGGATAATATCATTTGTATAATTAATCCATTCTTTCGGGGAAGCGATAATTATTTTGGAAAAACGGTCATTTAATAAGAATTTTTCTATTGTATGAATAATAATTGGTTTATCATTTAATGAAAGAAACTGTTTTGGCATGCTTACATTACCCATTCTTGTTCCTTTTCCGCCTGCTAATATTTGTGCATAAATCATTTTAATTGCTCCTTTACTTGCGTTCATTATATTAATAAATATTTAACTTTTCCTTTATACAAAT
>NZ_PISE01000074.1 GCF_002835805.1 Niallia nealsonii
AATATTGACTCAAATCCAATGTAAAGTATCTATTATTAGAAGGAGATTATTACAAGTTAGAAATTGCCAGGGAATTGACTATAAAAAGTGAATTCAAACCTAAGATGAAGCAGCGGATGTTAGACCTATTAGAACAGACAAGTAGTCTTAGAAATTTAGATAAAGCAATAAAAGAAATAAAAAATAAAAATGGTCTAAATGACAATCAGATCAAACGCTGTATTGAAAATTTTAATAGAATTGGTGTTAATCCAGTTACAATACCACGAAGATGGAAACATGATGTATTAAGAAACCCTTTAAAATTAATAACTGTTGAATAATTTCTCTTTAATGTTGGAATAGCCTACAAAAATCTCACACCCTTAAAAAAATTCAGGTGTGAGATTGATCTAATAAATATCTAATTTTTACTTCCCGATTGTTGAATAATATATTGAGTAACCGCTTCACGAGGTATTTTCCATACTCGTCCTATTTTAAATGCCTGGATTTTCCTACTATTTAACAGCTGATATGCAGTATTCTTTCCGATATAAAGTATGTCCATAAGCTCATCAACTGTAAGGATATCATCATGATTATCAAACATTATTTAATGCCCCCCTAATTTATTAATTATTATAATGTTTGCTATAAAAACTATATTTTAATGAATAATAGAGCGGATCGACACTAATTGTATCTGGCAACCAATTCATGTATCTAATGGCAGTATGTTTATAAAGTTCTAGGCATTATTAAATGAATGATATGGTGTATAATCGTTTATTTTTATGCATGAATGTCCAATCTTGCTTATTAAACTAAAGGGGCAGTTTAGCTGTGCGAAATGTTCCTAGTTTAAAGGGAGGATGGTCACATTACTCCGGTAAAGACTAGGCAGTTCCTTTCGGAACTGAAGGGTTATATCAAAGAATCAAATGATGAGGTAACGCTCGGAAGGGTTCTCTCTTAGTCGAATAGCACTAGATTTAGTAAGTATGATAGTGTTATAAGCTCGGTGAAAAGGCGTGAGAAATTACCGTATCAGTTCGGCTGACGAAAGCCTACTCGATGGAGTGGTGTAATTCATGGTGCTTGAGTTGAATGAATATGGTGAGAATGCGAAAAAACCTAAAAGTAAAGGTTAAGCTGACAAACTTCTGAATGTACGGGTCTATAACTGCGATACATAGAAATGTGTATATCACCAAATTGTGAGGTTAACTGTGGGTGAGTAAGAATAACTAATATAAAAACCCATGATACGTTACAGGCGTATGAACGTTAACAGGCTTAAAGGAAGCACCTAAGTTCATTCTTTAATAGATATAATTCAACGTTGTAAACTGATAACGTGGAGGACTTACTTCTAATGAAACGTTGGCAAGGAAAGCAATAATGATACTAGTTACTGTATAACTTGTCTTAATATCAGTGAAAGTAGTGGCACAGTACCAATAAAATGTCTAATCAATATGGAGGGATAGCCACTAGACTAATAAAGATTTATTGAACCAAGTAAGGCAGTTCTTTATCGATTAATAAGGTTCTTGTAAGACTAAAAGAGGTTTATAACCAACTTATTGAAACGGAAGAAACTGAGGCACAGTGAGTATTATAGTATGCAAGACTGTTTTGATAGACTATATTCTCAAAGTGTCAGTGGTCATAACTTCTATGACTTAACAGAATTAATGAGTTCTCAAGATAATATACGACTTGCCTACCGGAACATTAAAAGGAACACTGGTAGTAAAACTGCTGGAACCGACAAGCTAACAATTAATGATATTCAGCATTTAACAGTAGAAGATGTAATAGCAAAGGTTCAATCCATGTTTAAAAGGTACGAACCACAAACAGTAAGGCGTGTTTTCATCCCAAAAGGAAAGGGGAAAACTAGACCTTTGGGTATTCCAACAATTTGGGATAGAATTTTCCAACAGTGCATACTCCAAATTTTAGAGCCAATTTGCGAAGCAAAATTCCATAAACATAGTTATGGATTCAGACCGAACCGAAGCACGCATCATGCCAAAGCCAGACTTGAGTTTCTAATTAACCAATCGGGCCTACATCATTGTGTTGATGTAGATATTAAAGGATTCTTTGATAACGTTAATCATAGTAAGCTTTTGAAACAAATGTGGTCTATAGGCATAAGGGATAAATCACTTCTTTCTATTATATCAAGGCTACTAAAAGCAAAGATTGAAGGGGAAGGTGTTCCTAGTAAGGGTACCCCACAAGGTGGTATACTGTCACCTTTACTATCTAATATTGTATTAAATGAATTAGATTGGTGGGTTAGTGACCAATGGGAAACGTTTGAAAGCAGATATACCTACTCCACCTCTGGTAGTAAATATCAGCAACTAAAGAAAACGTCTTTAAAAGAGTATTTTATCATCCGGTATGCGGATGATTTTAAGGTACTGTGCAGAACTAGGTCACAGGCAATAAGAATGAACTACGCATTGAGAGATTTCTTGGGAAAAAGACTTCATTTGGAAACAAGCGAGGAGAAATCGAAAGTAATAAATCTAAAGAAAAACTCTTCCGAGTTTCTTGGATTCTTAATAAAGGCTGTAAGGAAAGGAAAAACAAGATTTGGTTATGTAGCGAGGTCTGATATGTCCAAAAAGGCTAAAGAAAATGCCTTCAGACAGATTAAGGAGGCTATAAAAGTGGTCAAAAGAAAACCTTGTGCTGAAACTGTTTGGAATTTCAATACTGTCGTTATGGGAATCCAAAACTATTACTCTTTCGCAACTAACATTACTATCAATCTGAATCAGTTAAACGCTCATCTTCGTAAATCGATATATAATCAATTAAAGAACATTAGAACCGAGGCAAGTACTCATGATATGACAAAAACCTTACAGAAGAGGTACAAAGGTTATAACGTAAGACTATTTAAGATACAACAGATGGTATTTGTCCCCATACACGCCCAGCGTTGGAAAACTCCACTGTGTTTCTCGCAAACGATTTGTAACTTTACTACCGAAGGTAGAGATAAAATACACAATAGCCTGAAAGCTATTGATAAAACAACGCTCTCTTATATCATGAAAAACTACATTCCAAACAGATCAATTGAGTACAATGACAACAGAATCAGTAAGTTTATCGCGCAATATGGAAAATGTGCCATATTAGGTGAAGAGTTAGGGATTCATGAATGGCATTGCCATCATATAACTCCATTTTCACTGTCGAGAGATGACAATTATTCAAACTTGATTATTGTTCATAAAGCAATACATCAGTTGATACATCTAAGAGACAAAGTTAAAATAGAAAATCTCTTACAATCCTTAAATCTAGATAGTAAGCAGAAGGAAAAAGTAAATAAACTACGATTAAAGTGTCAAAATGAAATGATCTAATACTGGAAAACCAGCACTCTTCTGCTTTAATACATAGAAAAACAATAAATTGGTTTAGTTGGAACGCCGTATGCGGTGAAAGTCGCACGTACGGTGTGAACAGGGGGAAAAGGGGGCGATAACTTCAAACCCTTACCTATCTGTATTAAGTACATTTCTTCACAAAGTTAAAAAAGCAAATTTCCCCAATTTTTATTTATAACAGCTTAACGTTGATTCGGGAATATTGAACTTCGCTACCTGCTAATTGAATTCTACTTCATCTGGAGACCTTTAAATTAAAATGTTTCCTTTCTTCTGACAGACTTATTAAATTTCGAAAACAATCAATTCAATCATCTTTTCGTATAGAAAAACTTATTAAGAAACATGCACTAGAAAAAATATAAATCATATATAGGAGATATCCCGTTTGAATGCTTGAGGAGGATATTATGAAACCTATGTTACCTAGTGAAAAATATTTCGGTAATTTAGAACTAGTTTATGCATTTTATGGAGCCATGCCTACAGGTGTTAGTGTGTCAGAAACCGGTCGCATTTTCATTTGCTTTCCGAAATGGGGAGACGTCGTTAAATTTACCGTGGCTGAAATTGTTGGGGGTCAATTGCAACCTTATCCTAGTTACGAAACTAATTTGTTTGACCCAGGGAATATCACAATGTCTTTCATCAGTGTCCAAAGTGTAGTCGCGGATGGTAGGGGAACACTTTGGGTATTAGATACTGCGGCACCGAATTTTTCTGAACCAATAAAAGGAGGGGCAAAACTAGTTGCTGTTGATCTAAAAACTAATACAATAAGAAAAGTATATACCTTTACAGAAGATGTTGTCCTGCCTACAACTTATCTGAATGATGTCCGTTTTGATTTTCGTGTAGGAAAAGCAGGTTATGCCTATATAACGGATTCTTCTTCAAGAGGACCAGGAGCTATTATCGTCGTAGATTTATCAAATGGAAACGCGTTCAGACGGTTAAATGGGGCAAATTCAACTTCACCCGATCCCTATTTTTTACCGAAAGTAGAAGGTCAAATATTAATGAATCGAAACAAAGACGGTTCAACTTCTCCATTTAGATTGGCGTCTGATAGTCTTGCGATTTCTCCCGATGGAAAGATATTATTTTTTGCTCCACTAACCAGTCGTCATTTGTTCTCGATCTCAACAGAAGCCCTAAGAGACAGATTGATACCGGACATGGATTTACATTATCATGTGAAGTATTGGGGAGAAAAAGGTGCGTCTGATGGAATGATCACCGATGCAAAGGGAACTGTTTATGCTGGAGATTATGAAAACAACAGTATCCGTAAGATATTGCCAAATGGCATAATGGAAACTATCGCACATGATCCGAGAATTTTGTGGCCGGATACTTTTTCAATTGGTCCGGATCAATATTTGTATGTCATTGTGAACCAATTACATCGACAGCCTAGATTTCATTATGGAAAAGACTTACGACAGAAACCTTATAGTTTACTTCGTATCAAAATTGATGAATTTCCTGCTCCGACCTTTTCATAATAAAAATAGTCAATTAATTGTTTTCAATTATATAGTGTAAAACAAACTCGAGTAAGCAAGAAGTATTAACTTTATTTACTTCTGCCAAATAAACTCAAAATGGTTTATTAGGAACAGTTTATTTGGTGAGTGTTAAACTGTTCCTGGAAATTTTTATAATGTCGGTAAGTTCAATGCTGTATTGATATTATTTAAATCCAAACTGATCTGTTCGTTTGTATCCCAAGCATGGTACCATCCTTTTTCTACCATATATGAGGATATTTGTTCATGCATATCAAGAGCTTCCACTAAATGGCGAGTGAGCATTTCTTTAATTTCCGGTGTTCCTGCCTCCGTAACTGCCATGGCATAATTTCTAACTCCACTTTTAGCTGAAATGAGTAGATCCATTGCAACGACCTGATCCGATAGTGCGTCCATTCCAGTTAAAGTTTCAATGATTGGATTCATGTTCATTCATCTCCTAATTTACTGCTTAGCGTTGGAAAGGATAGAAGCATATTCTTGTAATTGTCTCGTAGATACATCAATGTCTTGCTGCATAATATCTTTTAATAGCTGATCTGTAACTAACGCTTTCATCGTTTTGGATTTAGTTAAACAAGTGGTCTTAAATGCAGCCATCTCATGGACCTCAAGAACTTCATGTAAGGCGTAGTTCATTTTTTATACCTCCTTCCTCAAGGTTTCAACACGACTTTTATACAATCATCCATTTTTGTGTCAAAAATCTCATAGCCACGCTTTGCTTCACTAAGTGGAAGTACATGACTTACGACATCTCCTGGATCAATTTTTCCGGTCGAAACTAATTCAAACATATATGGCATATAGTGGATGACAGGTGCTTGACCGGAGCGGATATTGATATTTCGCTGCATAATATCTCCAAGAGGGAAACCATTATATCTGCCGCCGTAAACGCCAGTAACTTGAATTGTCCCGCCTTTACGCACTGCTTGTGAAGCCATGATAAACGGACTTAATGCTCCCCCTTGAAGCTTCATTCCGCTTGCAAGGAACTCCATATCAGTCATTTTACCGTCCATACCAACTGCATCAATGACAACATCAGCGCCGCCTTTGGTGATTTCCTTCAGGTAACTTCCTACATTCTCATGGTCCTCAAAGTTAACAATTTCTACTTTGTTGGTGCGCTTTGCGTGCTGCAGGCGATAATTGACATAATCAACGGCAATGACTCGCTTTGCCCCTTTTAACCAACAGAATTTTTGAGCAAAAAGACCAACCGGACCACAGCCAAGAACAATAACTGTATCTCCATCCTTTACACCTGCATTGTCAACACTCCAAAAACCAGTAGTCATCGCATCGGCAATAACTGCTAACTTTTCATCTGGTTCTTCACAAGTCTCTGGAATTTTGAAATGAGTAAAGTTGGCAAATGGCACTCTTAAATATTCAGCTTGCCCACCTGGATAGCCCCCCGTCGTACCAGAATATCCGAAATAGGCACCCATATCACCATTATCATTAGAATTATCACATTGGCTTTCCAAATGGTTTTTACAAAAAAAGCATTCACCGCATGCTATATTAAAGGGGATAATTACTCGATCTCCCTTTTTTAGCTTAGTCACACCTGGACCAACTTCTTCGACGATTCCCATTGGTTCATGGCCAATAACATAGTTTTCTTGCAGGTTAGGAATCATGCCATGAATTAAATGTAAATCAGACCCACATATAGCTGTACTCGTTACTTTAATAATCATGTCATCTGGTTTTTCAATCTTTGGATCTGGAACTTCTTTGACTACAACATTTTTAATACCTTGATACGTTACTGCCTTCATTGGTTACAGCCTCCAGTGTTAGTGTTCATCAGGTGTCCGGTCAAACATACCTTTTCTATTGGTCTCAACAGGGAATAGATTCATTTTGCCAATCTTCAATGTATTGTTGGCAGAGAGTTGATCTAGTTTATACTGTTCACTTAGTTCGTATGGATGGAACCATTTTTTATTAATCATTAATTCTGTAATTTCTTGGTGCATGGCAATCCCTTGCATTAACTGGTTTCGTAAAAGGGTTCTAACATCAGGTGATGCGGACTCCGTTAATGCAACTGCAATATTGCGCACACCTTCTTTGGCACGAAGAAGTAAATCCATCGCAAATGTGGTATCTGCTAGCTCTGGTACGTGTAGCGCGTTTATAGGGTCTAAATAGTCATTGTTCAATGAATTTGCCTTCCTTTCAATTTATTATTGGTGTTGGCCGGTTTTGAGGAACAGGCGCTTGAAAAGGTGCACGTTGATAAATTGCCTGTAATTCTCCAAGCGCTTGCATGGATTGTTCAACATCTTTTTGCATTAATGCTCTCAAATCATGATCAAATACCAGTCCTTGCATTAGTTTTGATTTCGCTAAGCATAGGGTTTTAAAATTAATAACTTCATGTAGATCCAATGACTCATGGTCGGCTAATTTTTGAATATCCATTTTGGTTCCCTCCTTTTTGACTAACTATACAAATACAAAGTTATTATTCCAAATATACAATGAATCATTCTTTAATAGTTTTTTTAGAGGTAGGAAAAACGCTGATTAAATGGCTGGATTAATCATAATGTAGTGAAAATTCATTCATAAGGTATCGCTAATAAATATTCGATATATTTTGATTAAAAGGGCATAGGGTTAACCCATACAACTTAGGAAAAGAAAATGAAAACTTCAAGCTGTATCTATTTAAAAGTATCTATTATTGGGGTCCTGCCGACAAAACGGGTATATTATACGCTAAAACATTTTGGGGAAGGAAAAGCCCTGATTTTTCTATGCTAAGCAGAAAAATCAGGGCTTTTTATGTTCTGAGTGTTTTATATCCATAAACGACCGTTTTCGGTGCTTATTAACAGAAAATCAGTAGGATATTTAAGTTAATGTAGAGAAAAAATTGTGAATAATTGAAACAAATATGCAGATTTAATCATTCTTCAAATGTTCCTATATTCTTTTTGACTCTTATTGTTGATTAACAACCTCCATCTAAGACAAATCGTATTTATTATTGAAGATACGTCTTATAACAGACATTGTAAATCTAACCAATAATAAGGAAAAAGAGAGAGAATAAAAAGTAGTTGTCCAATTCCATCCATTTTTATATTTAATAATACGTGTATTTTTTTCTAACCATAGCTCAGCAATAGTCATAGGTATACTGAAATACAGAACTTTTAAAAGGCACTGAATGATGCGGGAATCCTTAGTTAGTTGATTATAAAAGACACAAGTAATTGGGAAAAGTATGTAATCAAACAACACGCTTGTTTTAACTTGTTTTGGAAATCGGGTGGGATATTGAACATAGCCTCTTTTTACAACCAGATTATCGACCAATGATGCATAGTAACTTTTTATAAAGAAAACAAGGAGCCAGTCCTTTGCAAGTGGTTTTTTTATTAAGTATATAAAAGAACTAATACCAAAGAAATAAAGGAATTTTATAAGGTTTATTTCAAATTTTTGACCCAATGTTTAGCACCTCCACAAAGTGGTATGTCAACACAAAACTAGACAGCTTTTTTAAGGTGTTTCCGTTTATATTCGATGGGGCTTAAATAATTCAATGTTCCGTGAATTCGAATGTAATTAAACCAATTGACGTAGTCGTATAATTCTCTTGATAATTCTTCTAAACTAGTAAAATGTCTTTTTCTGATAAACTCTGTTTTAATGATTTTAAAGGTTGCTTCTGCTACGGCATTATCATACGGGCAGCTTTTCCTGCTTAATGATCGTTTGATATGAAACGTCTCTAGAACTTCATCTATTATCCTATTTTTAAATTCATTCCCACGATCCGTGTGAAAATATTGAATCTTTCTCAAGTCCTTCTTAATGGACGAAAAAGCACGATAGACGAGTGCTGCATCTTTGTTCGGGCCTGTGCTATATCCTACGATTTCCCGGTTAAAGAGATCAACAAATACACATACATATTGCCATTTTTTATCGACTCTTACGTATGTCAAATCGCTTACAACCACCGTCATTTCTTCTTCTTGGCGGAATTCACGGTTTAATTCATTTTGCTGGTTAGATTTGTTGGGCTTAGTAGAATGTAGTTTAAATTGGGCAACTGTATAAGAAGAAACCAAACCTTGTTCTCGCATCATACGACCAATTCGACGTCTAGAAACGATAAGCCCTTGTTTTTTTAGCTCTACCTTTATCTTACGAGTACCGTAGTTTTGACGGCTTAAGTGAAAGATTTCCATAATTTTTGTTTTCAATTCGTCCTCTGATGGCCTTTCCTTTGCCTCATAATAATACGTGCTTCTTGGAAGTTGTAGGACTTTGCACATGGCTGATATCGAGTACTTGTGCTGATTGTTCTTAATCACATTTACTTTCGTCCTAGTATCAGCGCTGCTTGCTTTAAAATGTCATTCTCCATCTCCAGTTGTTTGTTTCTTTTCCGAAGCTCTTGAAGTTCCTTTTGTTCCGGCGTTAAATTATCTTTTTCTTGGAAAGAGCCGGATGTTTGATGCTGATTAATCCACTTATCTAAGGAAGAAGGCGTTAACTCATATTCCCTAATAAGATCCTTTCTCGGTTTTCCGTTCAGATATAATTGCACCATTTGTTGTTTGAATTCCTCCGTAAATGTTCGACGTGCTCTTTTGGTCATGGTAGATTCTCCTCTGATTGTCTTATTCGTATTCTACTTGACCTTAAAATATCTGTCCAACTAAGTGTAGACTATCCAACCGTATTATCCCATGCATTATCATCTTTTAATTCTTCTAATTTTTTCTCCCACATATTTTGCGGTATATTGTTAGGCTTATTATGAGAATTGAGTAGTCTTTCACGTAGAACTGTTTGAATTCCTAAATAAGACATGATAAAAGAAGCTCTGTAAGCAGAAATCTTATAGCATAACACTGATTCTTCAAAGAGAGTTTTAGCATCACCGGGAAAATCATAATTCTCATACCATTTTTCGAATCTAGTTTTCATGAATATTCACACCCCTACCTTATTTCCTAAAAATTCCATACATATTTTTAATTATATCTTATAAAGTAATAAAGCTGAATATCCTGAAACTGAAGCAGTCAAATTCGATTAAGTTAGATTCGGCACCAAAAACTGGAAATGTCACAAAAAACAAAAACAAGCCTTCATGCAACAAATTTCCATCTAACATACAAATACAAGTACCAAAACAGCACCTTCTCCGAATAATAGGAAGGTGCTGTATCAGAAAAATCTCACTTACTTGTGACATGGTTCACCACCATTCATATTAAAATATTTCTTATAATTGATGTATAAATGCTTAGTTCTTCTTCAACGATCGGACCCGGTTACTGATTTTCAATAACTATAATAAGTAATTATATTTTTTCAAATAAATAGAATCTTATTCCAAAGTATAGTTTTGATTTTAGAATGGTAGAGTTCGTAGTTACCAATCTGGATTTTGTCAAATAACATAATTAGATTCAAAAAATAAAGAAGCTGAATTTAGACCTATTTCGAAATTCACTCCTTCAGCTTCTTAACAATCTTGTTACAGAAAAATCTATTCAAGATTATTGACAAATCTTATAAGAAAACCTTCTTTAAATATCATTTTTCAATTTAATTTTTTTGAAATAATCTGTAATAATTCTATTTTCTGCTCCATTGAGAGAATCAACCAATCCCTAACAACTATGGACATTTTATCACTCCATACCTAAGGTTTCATAAATCAATATTTAGATTTAAACCTTTATATATAACCTTTTTCTTTTAATGAGATATACACCTCATCGCCAACAATTATATGGTCTAACACTTCTATTCCAATAATTTTCCCAGCCTCTACTAATCTCTTAGTAACTTCTATATCTTCTCGGCTAGGCTCAGCTTTCCCAGAAGGATGGTTATGTCCTACAATAATCGAGGCTGCGTTAGACAAGATTGCTGGTTTTAGTACCTCCCTTGGGTGGACGATACTTGCATTAAGACTACCTATATGACAGATATTAATTGCAGTCGGTTGGTTCTTAGTATCTAAACAAATAACAATAAAGTGCTCTCGGTCAGCATCATGTAGAAATTGTTTAAATAGTAAATACCCATCTTCTGGCGATCGTATTGACCTTTCCTTATACAACAAACTTGATTCCTTCACTAACTTAAGACTCACAATATTTATACGTTTCGCTGATTTCTTTGTTCCACTTTGATTAAACATTGAAAGTTGTTCAGGTTCATTTAAAAGAGAACTTTTTGTCATTTCATTTCCTCCTTCTAATATAGACAAAGCCCTCATCCCTTTATGGAATGAAGGCTTTATAGACTTTTATTCGAATTAATAATATATATTTTAAAAGTTCATTTTTACTTCTTCCTGTAAATAAATTGGTCATATTTTGGTCATACATTATAGATAACTACAGAGAATCAAAGATAAAAACATTTAGACTCATTTATACAAAAACCTAAGCCATTCGTGCTTTAAAATGTCTTTTGATAACTAAAGGAAATTCATTAAACCACCCTGGCAGCGTAGAGGTCCGAGGTTCAATCCCTTCCTATCTTTACCCCCTTGCCTAGCAAGATTTTTCTCTTATTTATGGAAAAGAAAACCTGGTTCTTAATTGAACCAGGTTAAACAGTCACTAATTTTGAATCTAATTTTTCTATAAGTTCATCGTACTTTGGACTACTTAAAAAATTTTCAACTGAAATGTGATATGCATGAGGCAATTTAGCTTTCGCTCGATCTGTTAAATCTTTATGTGTAATCACAATATTAGCATCCGCAGGTAAATTATTGATCGAAGTATTGGATACTAAGATATCTAACCCAGCTTGTTGAACTTTTCTTTTTAAAATAGAAGCCCCCATCGCACTAGAACCCATGCCTGCATCACAAGCGAAGATAATTTTAGAAACATTCTCAAATACTTGTTCTGTTGGTTCAGTCTCTTCTACTTCAATAATTTTATTACCTTCTTCATTTTGTAATACATGTAATAACTCTTCATATTTTGGACTGTTTAAGAAGTTTTCAACCGAAATATGAATTGCATAGGGTAACTTATCTTTTGCTCGATCTGTTAAATCTTTATGCGTAATCACAATATCAGCATCAACAGGTAAGTTATTAATTGAAGTATTAGATACTAAGATATCTAACCCAGCTTGTTGAACTTTTCTTTTTAAAATAGAAGCCCCCATTGCACTAGAACCCATGCCTGCATCACAGGCAAAAATGATTTTCTTAATTCCTTTCTTAATTTGGCTCTTCAAACCATCTTCTTCTTTTCCTTCATTTTGTTGTTGAATTATTTCAGCTTTTATGAAGGTAGAAGACTTGCTTTCTTCCCCTTTTAAGCTTGCTGTTTTTTCAGCCGCCTTCTCTAAATCTTTTTCTTCTGTTTGCTTAGATGTTTTTAAGATAAGAGAAGCGATTATGAAAGATACTGCTGCTGCTGCAAACACACCAGCGAGAATTCCTAGATGGTTCCCTCTTGGTGCCATAGCTAATATACTCAAAATACTACCAGGAGAAGGAGCCGATACTAAACCTACATCAAAGAATAAGAAAGTAAATATCCCGGTTGCTCCACCAGCTATCGCAGCCAGCAGTAAAAGTGGTTTCATTAAAATATAAGGAAAATAAATTTCCTGAACTCCGCCAAAGAAATGAATGATAGATGCACCAGTTGCTGTTTGTTTAGCCGTCCCTTTACCAAATAGAATATAGGCCAATAAAATTCCTAGACCTGGACCTGGGTTAGATTCTAATAAAAATAAGATAGATTTACCAGTTGCTGAGGCTTGCTCAATTCCTAATGGACTTAAAACACCATGCATTATAGCATTATTTAAAAAGAGTACTTTAGCTGGTTCAATAAATAAACTAACTAGCGGTAATAACTTAGCATCTACTATTATCTGAACACCACTTGCTAATGTTGTGTTAATTGTTAAAATAACTGGTCCAATAACTTTATAGGCAAGCACTATTAGAATACTAGAAATAATTCCCGCTGAAAAATTATTAATCAACATTTCAAAACCCGATTTAACTTTTCCGTCAATTGCTTTATCAAATTTTTTGATCACCCATCCACCTAAAGGCCCCATAACCATAGCCCCTAAGATCATTGGCCCATCTGCCGCAACAATAACTCCCATTGTTGCAGCAGCACCTACTACTCCACCTCGTACATCGTGAACTATTCTACCTCCTGTAAAACCAATTAATAATGGAAGTAAATACTTAATCAGTGGATTAACAAGCTTTGCTAAATCTTCATTAGGAAACCAACCTGTAGGAATAAATAAAGCCGTAATAATCCCCCAAGCGATAAACGCTCCTATATTCGGCATAATCATGCCACTTAAAAAACTGCCAAAGCGCTGAATCTTAACTTTAACAGCTGATTTTTCCTGACTTGAATTCGTCATTCCTAATTAATCCCCTTTCAAATTTCAAAAAACATGATATAACATTTATTAGTAGTGTAACTTTATAATAAAGCCAATACATAGGAGGTATCAATTTATAGAAAAGCCTATTTTGTCATTGTAAATGTTGCCATGATTAAGATAAAATGACAAAATTCAACAATTTTCTTTTTTACTATTAAAATCAAATCTTTAATATATCAAGAAGTTTACTAGATACGAAATAGCCAAGCTTTTTAAAAGAGCTTGGCCACTTAGATATCTTTGATTTCTCAACTAAAAATATTATAAAAACTAGTAGAAACTTTATTAACTAGCATCTTATATCCGCTATTACCAAATTCTCCAACTGCTAGATCTTAACAACTCTATATTGCTTGTTTAGTACCTTTCAAACTATTTGGACTCTAGCGGGGTAGGGCATTTGAAAATAAACTTGGAGAACATTGTATTTCAAATAAGGTAATCTTAACCATGTTTTATATAGTGATAGGGTTGTTTATATTCTAACTGAATATAAACTAATAGGATATTTAAAAACATTACTCTACCCCGATAACCCTTCTTGTAAAGTCTAGTCTTTCTGCTGCATTATCTTGAGTGATAATATCGACACCACTATCAATGTTTCTTCCAATATATTCTCCATTAACTACTTTCGATGCGGCCTCAATACTCAAATATCCCATGTCATAAGGATTTTGTGTTACCGTACTAGATAACGATCCCTCTTCTATTAATTTAAGCATTTCAGTCACTCCATCTACTCCAATAACTGAAATATCAAACGCATTTTCCTCAATGAACTCAATGGCACTTAATGCTATAATATCAGTTGTTGCATATACACCTTTAATATCAGAGTGATTAGTTAAGATCTTCTCCATTGCTTTTTTTGCCTGTTTAGCATTATTTACTATCGTTTCATGAGCCACTATGTTAATCCCTGCGTCCTTTAAACTAGTTTTAGCTCCTTTTATTCGATCATGTAAAACTAGATTACTCTCTTCTCCAGTAATTAAAGCCACTTTATCGCCAGGTTGAAATTCTGAAGCTAACAAAGCACCTCCTATTAAACCTAACTCTAAATTATTGGTACCAATATAAGACCTCTTGTTTTCCCATTGAATGTCCGAATCTATTAGCAACACTGGAATGTTATTTTTATCAAACCCTTTTAATATAGAAATTTCAGATGATTTAATCAGAGAGACAATTAATACATCTGGACTTTCTTTTAGGACATCTTTTAAAATCTTCTCCTGTTCAGCAACATTGTACTCATTACTGGGAGCAATAACTTTTCCATCAATATCAAAATCTTGAAATCCTTCTTCTGCTCCTGCTTTAACAATATCCCAATATTGATTGTTGCTGTTCAATTCTTTTAAAACAACAACTACTTTAGGTTTTTTCTCTTCAAATGATTTTAATAGAATAAAAATTAAAATGGCAGAAGAAACAAAGACAAAAAGATATATTGTTCTTTGTTTCAACAGGCATCCTCCTTCACGTACTATCAAAAGTAACATAATATTCAGTCTCTTCGTTTTAGATAGTTCTCTACATCATAATCTACTCTAGAAGATCTACCCTTTTAACATATTCTAGAACCTTTTTCTGCTCTTCCGCAGACAGTTCAGCATCTAAAGGTAAGGATTTTTCTGAAGTATAATATGAGTTACAAGCCTCTGTTGAAATGGAAAAATCATATCAAACAGGTAAACCTATTCGGGTCATTTCTTCTAAATTAACTCACTTACCTCCTAAAAGTTCCTTTTTTCGTTAGTTTCCTTATCAGATATCTATACAAATTTATTTATGATATACGACTCTTCCTTTTTTAACATCGCTAATATTAAATCGGCAGTTTCTTCGATTGCTTTATTTGAAACATTTATGATTGGACAGCCTATTCTTTTCATAAGATTTTCAGCATACTCTAACTCTTGAAAGATCCGTTTTAAATTCGCATAATTCGCATCACTAGTTAACCCTAAATGTTTTAAGCGTTCCCTTCGAATTCCAGTTAATTTATCTGGTGTTATTACTAGGCCAACACATTTATTTTTAGAAATCTCAAAAAGGTAATCAGGAGGTGCTATTTCTGGTACTAAAGGTATATTAGCTACCTTATATCCTTTACGGGCTAAATACATCGATAGCGGTGTCTTTGATGTTCGGGAAACACCAATTAATACAATATCAGCAAATTTAATACCTTTAGGATCTTGTCCATCATCATGTTTCACAGCAAACTCAATTGCTTCCACTCTTCGGAAATAGTCATCATCCAATTTCCTCATTAATTTAGGTTCCCCTTTTGGGACTTTATTAAATTTTTGAATAAAGGCCTCCATAAGTGGATTCATTAAATCAACTGCTATAACGCCTTCTTCTCGTGCCTTATGATCAAGATATTGCTTTAAAAATGGAACGACAATCGTATAAGCAATGATAGAATTAGTTTCCTTCGAAGCAGTAATAATATTTTTAAGATCTTTTATATCCTCTACATAAGAAATATGTTGTATTCTTACTTCCCCTCTATTAAATTGGCTCGCCACTGCTTTTACCATCGTCTCAGCTGTTTCGCAAACCGAGTCAGAAATGATATAGATAAGTTCATTCGTATTCACACCCAACCTCCTTATTCTTTTATGCCTTAGTTGTTCAATTTGAAAACTTTAGCATTTTTTCGTTTAATCGTCTTTTTATTATCTACTGCATATGTACCCAATTAACTGGAAACAAACAGAAAACTAGTTAACTATCAATCTATGCTTTTCTGTACGAAGTCTGTTTTACTATTACCTATTTTATTGTCGAAGTATCACCCCCCACTTAGCCATGGGATTCACTCTACCTTAATATAGGCAGTAAAAGTTAATCCCTCTTACACTTCTATCATAAAATGATGCCACTACTTAAAACAATGAAAGAAAAATGCATTTTCGTCAACCATATTGTTGTCATTTTTTTAATCCTTTCATAAAAAAACCTAATTCTTAATTGAAACCGGCTAAAAATTCGCACTTCTAGAGTAGCATTCATTTCCTATAAGTTCCTTCTATTCAGAACTAAATAAGACAAATATGGAAAAGCGTTATTCTATTTAATTTTGTCAGCATTGCGTCAGACAAAGTTGTACTTACTTCTAATTGCGATAAAAATGAAAGCGCTTTATTATAAAGACATGAAATATAAGGGGTGAAATTAATA
>NZ_PISE01000008.1 GCF_002835805.1 Niallia nealsonii
CGATCTAATAGGCGAATAAATGCCCGTCTATTCATTTATGCAAAAGAAGCTGTCCTGTAAATATTTCAATATTTACAGGACAGCTTCTTTATTCATCAATTGTTGTAAATCCATTTTTTGCTGTGTAAGCAATCATTTGCAGAATTAACATATTCATCACTATTTAGGATGTCATTTTGACTTTTTTCCTTGTTGTTGTCCATTTACCACGACTAGGGCTTTGCACTAAATCGTTATAAGCTAAAACATTCAAATCTCTTTGAATCGTCCGCGGAGTAATACCAAATTCCTCCACTAGCTCTTGTGTTGTTACAGTTCCACGCTTACTAATAAACATGTAGACGGATTTGATACGGTTTAACATCCGGTTAGTTGAAGGTTTCAATAAACCACTCCCTATCCATTTTTCAAACCTTTGGCAAATTCCAGCGACCGACAGCTTATTTGAAGACTTAATTCTCCAAGCGTATGTAATTTTCTTTTTTACAGACAACTCCTTTTCAACTGACTAATAGTGAACAATAAAGATGTCAAACCTCTTAGCCTTATTGTACCCCTATTTTATGATTAATTCTACAACATTTGCTTAAATTTACAAAATATTTGCTTTATAATGTCTCTTTCTATCACCTCCTGTTTGAAAGTCTAACATTAGTATGATAAATACTATGAGATGTAAGCGTTATTTATGCAAATAGTCGGAAGTTTTTTTAAATTTTTTTTAAGTAAATTTAATCTTTACGATGATTCCGAAGCACTAGAAAAGAATTTTTTAATTATTTATTCCGCCAAAAACGAGAAGGATATATTTTGATTAAACACTGTTACAGAAGAACAAAGGCTATTAGGATATTTTGATGTGACTGTAACTAATAGGACATGAGCTATAACGAATGGTTTCGTTATCAAATTTACGCTTTATTCCTATTTAACAGGCTTTTGGTCCCTAATGAAGGAAGTTTCATTTTATCGTTTGAAATAATCATCAATGAATTCCCTATGGCTGCCGACCATAGTATCTGGCATTTCATAAGAAGGAAAAAATGCTAGCTGAATTGCTTCCTCTTTATTTAAAACTAAGGAGCCATGATATGTTGAGGTATAATATACGGCAGTAACAGAATAAAAAGGATCCCCATTTGCGGCAACTGTAAAAAAACGTTCACCAGAGAATAGATGATGAAGTTTCAATCTTGAAACGGTTAAACCAGTTTCTTCTTTTACTTCTCTGATTGCTGTTTCTTCTGAAGATTCTCCAAGTTCCATTAATCCGCCAGGAAGCCCCCATACACCATAAGGATGAGTTCTTTGCTGCAGTAAAATATGTTTGTTTTCATCCAATATAATGACAACAGACCCCACGAGAATAACAGGCATTTTTCCAACTAATTTTCGTAAGTCTTTTATATAATCCATTTTTACCAGCCTTTCTTTTTTCTATTTCTATTATTATCCTATATAAAAATTAGGAAGGCTAATAATATGAAAGTTAATGGTTAATTATGTAAAAAGTAATGGTTTTATTTTTCATTGAAGGTGTTTTGTGGTATGTTTTCTATAGCATTTGTATTCGCTTAAATAAGGAGGCAATGATGGAAAAGATAAATTGGCTGAAAGAAGTAAATCAGCGAAAAGAGGAGTTTATTGCTGATTTACAAGGGTTATTACAAATAAAAAGTATTTTAGATGAAGAGAATGCAACAAAAGATGCTCCTTTAGGAAAAGGGGTAAAAGAAGCGTTAATGTATATGCTTGATTTAGGTAAAAAAGACGGATTTGAAGCAAAAAATGTTGAAAATATCGCAGGGCACCTTCAATTTGGTGCAGGAGTAGAAAGTGTCGGGATTCTCTGCCATGTTGATGTGGTGCCAGAAGGAGATGGCTGGACAAGTGATCCTTATAGTGCAGAAATAAGGGATGGGAAAATATACGCTAGAGGTGCACTTGATGACAAGGGGCCTACAATGGCTGCATATTATGCCATGAAAATAGTGAAGGAACTAAAGCTTCCTTTATCAAAAGAAATAAGAATGATTATCGGAACAGATGAAGAAAGCCAATGGCGTTGTGTTGATACATATTTTAAAAAAGAAAGTATGCCGACAATGGGATTTGCACCCGACGCAGACTTTCCTATTATTTATGCAGAAAAAGGAATAGCTGATTTTGATATTGTGCAAATTCTCGAAAAAATGGAACTGGAGAATGAGGCGATGTTGTCTGTCATCTCCTTTTCATCTGGCAGAAGATATAATATGGTTCCTGACTTTGCAACAGCACGACTTTATGCGCAAAATGAGCAAGAAGTTATGCAACGTTTTAATGAGTATTTAAATAAAGGCAATTTAACAGGTCGCTATATAATGGATAAGGGAGGTTTAATTTTAGAGCTAGACGGGGTCTCAGCACATGGTCTAGAACCTGATAATGGAGTAAATGCTGGAATAAAGCTTGCTGCGTTTCTTGCAGAGTTGAAATTAGATGAGAAAGCAGCACCTTTTTTCACACTTGTATCCAATTATTTTACTGAGGAATCAAGAGGGGAAAAATTAGGAGTGGCCTATCAGGACGAAATTACGGGAGACTTAACGCTTAATGTTGGGAAACTGCACTATACACAAGATAGTGGCGGAAGATTAGGTTTGACAATGCGTTATCCTGTGACAACAGATATGGAAAAAACGAAAAGTAAGCTGGATGACTTATTAGGAAGTTTTGGGTTTTCTATAGAGAATTTCTCCAATTCGAAACCACATTATGTAGAAAAGGACTCTGATCTTATTCAAATATTAAGGAAAGTATATGAAGAACAAACAGGAGAAAAGGCAGAATTAATATCGATTGGCGGCGGCACATATGCACGCTCATTAGAAAAGGGTGTTGCTTTTGGCCCGCTTTTTCCTGGAAGAGAAGACATTGCCCATCAAAAAGATGAGTATATGATAATCGATGATTTAATAAAAGCTACAGCTATTTACGCACAGGCTATTTATGAACTGGCGAAGTAAGCTATATACAGCAAATATTATAATGTAAAATAGGGAATAGCCTGTTTGGAATCTAAGATTCATGAAATAAATAGAGAAAAAAGCTTGTTTAGGGGGAAAGAGAATGAGCATCGTGTTAATGAATGGAGAGTTTATCCCAAGAGAAGAAGCAAAAGTGGATATTGAGGATAGAGGATATCAGTTTGGTGATGGAATATACGAAGTAATTCGTGTGTATAACGGGAAAATGTTTACGGCAACACAACATCTAGAGCGTTTGCAAACAAGCGGTGAAAAAATTAATATAAACATAACCTATACTGTCCAGAATTTAACTGTACTATTGGAAGAATTAATTCATCGAAATTCTTTGCATACAGGTATTATTTATATGCAATTTACAAGAGGTGAAAGCCCTAGAAACCATGCATATCCAATCGAAACAGTGCCTCCAACATTTGTTGCATATACGAAGGAGTTAGAGCGGCCTGTTACATCATTAGAAAATGGAGTTTCTTCTATAACGGTGGAAGATATTCGGTGGTCTCGATGTGATATTAAAAGTTTAAACCTGCTTGGGAATGTGATGGCTAAACAAAAAGCAGTGGAAGCAGATTGTTATGAAAGCATTCAATATCGTGAGTTAACAGTAACAGAAGGAAGTTCTTCAAATATTTGGATTGTCAAAGATGAAGTGGTACAAACGCATGAGGCAAACTCATTTATTTTAAATGGAATTACAAGACGAAAAATTGTGGATGTATGCCAAAGACGGGAAATTACTATAAAGGAAAAAGCCTTTTCTATTGAAGAGCTAATCGACGCAGATGAAGTGTTTCTTTCAAGTACCACAGCAGAAGTAATGCCAATTGTAGCTATTAATAATGTTCCAGTCGGTTCTGGTGAAGTAGGAATAATCACAAGAAAACTGCAAAATTACTTTAAAGAAGAAATTTTTGTTGAATGTGGAGAAATAGAATAGCAACAAAGCTAATAAAAAGACAAGTTGCGCTGGCAACTTGTCTCAGGCTGTAGACAAATACTCTTTAAAAAGGAAGTTTGTTTACAGTTTTTTTATTTACTTTTCTTTTTTTTAAATGAGGATGCTGATTTCCGCTCTAGGGTGCGCTTTCCATGGGGCGAGCATCAACTAAGTATAGAATTCCAAACATCCTGGTATTAAAATATAGGCAGATAAATGACAAAAGTGACATCATGCTTTCCAAACATTCTTCTACCCAAAGAGACCAATTAGAAATGATAGTTTTAGATTAACTAGTTCGACTAAATCATTTAGTTTGCAAAATCGAGGCAGCACTTGATTCCTCTTTTGTTTATAATTTAGTTAAAAACATCACTAGACAAATATCGTTCGCCTGTGTCACAAACGATAAATACGACAACATCCTCTTTAGATAGTGTTTTTGCTACTTGGACAGCTGCAAAACAAGCTGCCCCTGAAGAAGGGCCAGCAAGAATACCTTCCTCTTTTGCTAATCTTCTCGTATAGTCATATGCTTCTTCATCTTTGATTAAATGAATTTGATCGTAAACATGTTGATTGAGAATTTCCGGTATAAAACCAGGGCTTGTGCCAACTAGTTTATGAGGTCCTGGTGCTCCACCTGATAATACAGGGGAGCCAGCAGGTTCTGCAACATGAACGGCCAAGTCAGGATACTTTTGTTTCAGTTTTTCGCCTGTTCCAGTAATTGTACCTCCAGTTCCTGCTGTTGCAACAAATGCTTTTAACGGTTTGTTTAGCTTATTCATTGCTTCGATAATTTCTGGGGCAGTAGTTAAACGATGTGCTTCTGGATTATGTGCATTATTAAATTGCATAGGAACATAACTATCAGGAATTTCAGTGGCCAATTCTAGCGCTTTTTTTATGGAGCCAGGCATTTTATCTTCTCCTTTTGTCAAAACAACTTCTGCTCCATATGCTTTTAATATATTTATTCTTTCTTTTGTCATTGTATCGGGCATGACAAGAATAGCTCGATATCCTTTTGCTGCCGCGTTCATTGCAAGGCCGATGCCGGTATTTCCGCTTGTTGGTTCAATGATAGTAGAACCTGCCTTTAGTTTTCCTTCTTTTTCAGCAGCTACAATCATTTGATAAGCAGCTCTGTCTTTTACACTTCTTGATGGATTAAAATATTCAAGTTTCGCATAAACAGCTGCTCCATCTTTAGGGCTGATTGAATGGAGTTTAACCAATGGAGTATTGCCGATTAATTCGGCTACATTATTATAAATTTTCATAAAATGATTTCCTTTCTTTTGTTGGCTTGTCTTTAATTATATAGCATGATTGCAAATGATAGGTTGAATCTAACTTGCACGTAACGTTTCATCACCAGTTTATTAAATAGTATGGATAAAACAGTCAAAAGCATTCTCTCCCATCAACTAATTTATACGGAATAAAATAAAGGATAAGCAGTTACGATTAAAAACTCCATTATCGGATATATAATAGTATAATGGTATATAACTTTAAAAAACGAATGAGGATATAAAGTTATATACGTAGTTGTTATAAAGAAAAGGGTGTCTAAATGTCCATAGAACCACATTATTTTGTTGCAATAAGCTTGCCAGATCAGGTGAAAGAACATATTGCAGCAGCAAAACAAGCATTAAAACATCCATTTCCATTTCAAAAATGGGTGCATCCAGAGGATTATCATTTAACACTTGCATTCCTAGGAAGTTCTTCTGCTGATCAATTGCAGCTTTTAGCAGAACAGTTGGATAAAAAAATTTGCGAAAGTGATGCGTTTTCTTTGCAGATAGACCGGCTGGGTATATTCGGAAATGTTGCTAAACCGAAAATTTTTTGGCTGGGAGTAAAAGAAGAGAAAAAATTAACATCTCTACAAAATAAAGTGTATGATGAATGTAAAAAGGTGAATTTTAAACTGGAGACTCGGCCTTTTCATCCACATATCACTTTGGCAAGAAAGTGGAAAGAGTCAACTTTTCCGATTGAAGCGCTGCAGCAAAAAAATCCTTTTGTCCATAAAGATTTATCTTTTTCGGTTCAATCCATCGAAATTTTTCAAACGCAAGTGAATAAAGAACCAAAATATGAAAAAATACATACTTCCCTTTTCTGATGCCTTTGTTGATGGTGATGCAAAAAACAGCATGAACAGCGTGATTTAACAAAGTTTTGCTGATAAGTCGACGGGAATGAGTGTCGTTTATAAAGAGATTTGGCTTGTTTAATCAAAAGCTATTGCCTTAAAAGGGGGAAGTATATTTGGCGCAGCTAGTTAAATTAAAAGATTATGTTTCACGATATGAACAGAATATTATTGTTTATCCTTCACGATTTGTTCGATTAAAAAAACAAAAATGGGAAGGGGTAAAAAAACTATATCATACTAATGAGTTAATAAAACCTATAGAAACAGACTTCTATGAAGAAGAATGGGAAGAAGAAAAACCGTCTTTTATAACGAAAATAAAAGGTATTATTAAAAAAACGAAAAAAGAAGAGATTGTTGAGGATTTAGAAATTAAACAAGATCAGCCTGTAGTGATAGAAGAAGATGCACTAGCATTTGAATATACTCCAGATCAATATAGAGACCCAAAAAGTTTAGATGACTTAAAACTGCAATTTTTAAATCAACTTTTTAAATTTCAGCTTAAATGGGCGAGTTCAACATTGACAGAAAAATCCATTGTCAAAAAGGCTTTTTATTATGACGATGATCTAAAATATTTTCTGCAACGATTCCCAGATACATACTTAGTTTTTTACAAACCTATATTCTTAATAAAACATGCACCAGTAGAATTAGATACGATTATCATAACACCAACAGATGTATGGATAATTAACATGTTAGAAGAAGAAGATTCCGCTGTGTTTGTTGGTTCCACTGAGAAATTTTGGATCAAAAAAAGCAGAGATAAAGAGAAAAAGATCTTAAGTCCAATCATATCTATTAATAGAACAGAAAAAGTAGTGAAGAAGCTATTGGCAGCACAAGAGGTGGATATACCTATTCAAAAAGTCATTTTATCAAGAAATGGGTATATTGATTTTCCTGCCGTACCATATCAGTTAAAACTTATTGAAAAGCGTAATTATCAGGAATGGTTTAAGATGATGCGCAATAACCGTTCTCCCTTAAAAGCGACTCAATTAAAAGCAGCAGAAAGTTTGCTGCGATATTGTTTAACAACTTGTGCTAGAAGGTATGAATGGGATGTTACGGATGAAAAATAGATTGTGGATGTTTATTTGAAGGAGTTGACGGCAGTTGTTATCTATAAGGCGTAATTTTTTTGCTTATCTAGATGAATTGACTATTATTACTATTCTACTTCCTTATTCCTATCACCAAGGCGAATCAAACAGATTTTTATTAAAAAAAGACGGAAGTTTTGTTTCTCTATCCATTGAAGCAAAAGAAAAATTTGCTGATTTTGTTAAATATATATGCAAAGTCCCTAGCAAATTGGAGATAGGGAAATTTTATGAAATAGTGGATGAATATAAAGGCATTACAGACTTGCAGATAGGGGCTGTAATAAGAACGAAAGAATTTGACGATCTGTTTTATTATGATGGCTTTTTGGGCGTTGGGTACAGCTTAGAGCAATGTGATTTCTCCTTATGGGCTCCAACAGCTCAAAGAGTAAAGTTAATTCTTCAAGATCCATTAAAGCCAGTTAAGGAAAGAATAGAGATAGACATGGAGCGAGGAGACAAAGGAGTCTGGAAAACAACAGTCAACGAGAGGTTGGAAAATTACTATTACAGCTATCTTGTACTTATAAATCTAGAATGGAGAGAGTCTGTGGACCCCTATGCAGTCGCAGTTAACGCAAATGGATTAACAGGTGCGATTGTTGATTTAAAGAAAACGAAGATAATAAAGCCATCCCTGCCTCCTTTATCCCATACAGTAGACAGTATTGTATATGAAACCCATATAAGAGATTTTACAATTCATGCAAACAGTGGGGCGAAAAATAAAGGGAAATACTTGGGCGTTTCTGAGTTACACACACAAACAAAAAGCGGGGAATTAACCGGTTTATCTTATGTAAAAGATTTAGGTGTCACCCATATAGAATTTTTGCCTGTACATGATTTTGAAGAGGTTGATGAATTGGCAGAGCAAAAAAAGTATAATTGGGGCTACAATCCAACGCATTATAATGTCCCAGATGGGAGTTATTCTCTACATCCCAATAATCCATACACAAGAATTTATGAACTAAAATCGATGATTCAATCGGTGCAAAAAGAAGGGCTTCGGGTAATATTAGATGTGGTTTACAATCATGTTTATAAAAAAGAAGAATCACCGTTTGAAAAGATAGTTCCAGGCTATTTTTTTCGTTATGATAAGTTTGGTGTTCCTTCTAATGGAACAGGAGTAGGCAATGATATTGCTTCAGAACGATTGATGGTTAGAAAATATATAGTCAATTCCGTGAGTTTTTGGCTGGAACAATATCAAATAGATGGTTTGCGCTTTGATTTAATGGGGATTCTTGATATTACGACAATGAAGGAAATAAAAAAGATCTGCGACAAATATGATTCTAATTTTTTAATTATCGGGGAAGGCTGGAATTTGCCAACAACCATTCCGGAGAAGGAAAGAGCCATTATTAAAAATCAAAAGCATCTGCCAGCGATTGCTCAATTTAATGATCAGTTTCGAGATAAGATAAAGGGCAGCACCTTTCAATTAAATCATATTGGCTTTGCTTTAGGTGGAAATGAATCGAAAGTGGAGGAGCTGCTTTCTGGGAGTATTGGACTTCTGCAAGCAAATCAAGGTCTATTTACGGAACCTAACCAAACTGTGAATTATGTGGAGTCACATGATAATCATACATTATGGGACAAAATTGAGATTTGTTTTCCTTTCGAAAAAGAGGAGATAAAACAAAAAAAGCATCGCTTAGCAACTACCCTTGTTTTGCTTAGTCAAGGCATTCCTTTTTTGAATAGTGGCCAAGAGTTTTTCCGGACTAAAAAAGGAGTGGAAAATAGCTATCAATCTCCAGATGAAATTAACCAATTAGATTGGGATCGAATGGTACTCTATAAAAAAAATGTAGAGTTTATTAAAAATGTCATTCAATTAAGAAAAGACAATGGAGCTTTTCGTTTACAATCATCCGCTGATATTAGAGCACATATAAGAATAAAGCGAATTGACAGAAGCTTTATCGAATATCAATTAATCAATGTCAAAAAGTATGGACAATGGGAAACCATTATCGTCTACATTAATGCAAATACAAATAGCGTAAAGACCTCTATACCGGATGGAGAATGGAAATGTTTAATGGATGACATGAGCATTTATTCAAACAATCATCCAAGTGTAAGGCAGCAAATAGAACTTCAGCCATTCAGTGTAGCCATTATTGCATATAAGTAGATGCTCTATTACTGGGCTAGAAGGGAGTATAAGAAGACACTCTTCTAGCCTAAAGTGATTGATTTACATCCTCATCATTTTTTCTAAATAGATGTTTAAATAAAAATAAATTTTTGAAAAATAATAATATGTAGCAGATACACTTGACTAAAAAATGAAAAAAGAGATAATATTTAATGTGATAACTATTTTTATTTATTACATATTTTTATTTATATTTGTTAAATAGCAGAAGAAATTGGTTAACATAGTATGGAGTGGAAGTACTATGTCCTTTTCTTTTTCATCCCATATCCATTTAATTTAGTTAGATTTAGTGGCAAACAAGAATAGGATATCCTGTTCATTATATCGTTTTGCTTATTTTCGTTAATTTTAAGATGATCATTTTTTAGAAAGATATTGGCCATATTAGTAGGCCGTTTTTGTTTGTTCTTCCTACAAAATAGGGTACAAAGAGTCAAACAGGGATTCCTTAACCTATCAACTAGGGAGCATAATATATAGTAGGTGAACACATTTTGGAACATTTATTAGGACAAGATTGGGAGATAACCCCTGCAGGCGGAGAGACTGGTGAAGCATTTTTTGCGCAGAATAATGGACAAAAATTGTTTTTGAAAAGAAATTCCTCTCCTTTTTTAGCTGTATTGTCTGCGGAAGGTATTGTACCAAAACTTGTTTGGACAAAAAGATTTGCAAACGGAGATGTGTATACAGCTCAGCAGTGGCTAATTGGCAGAGAATTCAGTCATTCCGATATGACAGATGAACGTGTAGCAATGTTATTAAAAAAAATTCATACATCTAAACCGTTATTAGAGATGCTGAAAAGACTTGGAAAAACATCCCTTCTTCCAAGTATGATACTTGCTGTCATTAATGCAGAGCTAGATGAAGAATTATTAAATAATGATATAATTGTCGATTCTATCCATTTTTTAGAAGCGAATTTACAATATATAGATAATGAGAATCATGTTGTATGCCATTGTGATGTTAATCATAATAATTGGCTGCTTTCTGAAGATAATCAGCTGTATTTAATTGATTGGGATGGTGCAATGATTGCTGATCCTGCTATTGATTTAGGCATGCTGTTGCATTGGTATATTCCACAAGAAAATTGGGAAGATTGGCTTATTCAATATGGCTTTGAACTTACTGATGATTTATTGCTTAGAATGAAATGGTATGTGATAGCGCAAACGCTTATATCCATTCAGTGGTATAAAAAGAAAAATAGATTTAAGGAAATGGAAAAATGGGTTCAATTTTTAAAGGAAATGGATTTAAAATAGAAAAATATGTTCTGTTCTAAGAAAGTTTATGTGATCAAAACTTTCAGGCTGACATTGTTCAAAAGGCAGCCTGAAGTGATTGGTTAGGATAATCCCTCAATATTATCTACCCATTGAGACAGCTGATCTTGATGTGAGCCAATATGCTGATTTAGGTTTGCAGACTGGATGCCCTTTTGGCTATATTGGTGAATCTCTTCCAAAATTGGAAGAATATTAGAGTCAATTTCTCCATTTACCTTAAGAGATGCAATAAGTCTTTCTACTTGTTCACATTCTGAAACAGATCCGCAACAGTCTGATTGATGATTATTTAAAATATCCTTTAATAAATTTAATTGATGCTCATGGTTGATTGGCATAATATAACATCCTTTCCCCGCGTTTATAAAAACAAATACCAGTTAAGGAATTCACTATTAGGTTGTGGATTCTTTTTTGCTTTATACTTATTTGGAAATTGTAAAATTATCCTTTTTAAAAGCTTTGTTCGTTTTTATGGTGATAAGCAATTTTTAATAAGGCTCTTTTCTGAAAAAGTTGTGTTTTTAAATAGGTTTTGTTCACTCAAACTGTTCATAAAAAGTTGATTGGAGCAAAAATCAATTCCTTTTTTAAAAATTAAGTTAGCAACAAAGTTTACGAAAACAGCCTTCATAAATTTACAGCATTTGAGCAAGTTGTTTTTGTGCATTTTGCCTTTTTGAGAGAAACTAAATAAATGAAAAATCAATAAAGTTTTTTAACAGAGGTTTTTAGAGGTGAGCTTTCTATAAAAAGATGGCAAAAAAATTCCTAAAGAGACTTGCATGAAAGAAATTTGCATGTTATTGTTTGAACGATAAGTGGAAGAAGGAGTGTCAAAATGCGAGTAAGACATAAACCCTGGGCGAAGGACAAGTTAAGTGCATATCCCCAATATGTTGTCCAAACTCCTGAGGAAAATAGAGGAAATTGGCAAAATATATTTGAACAAAAAGGACCAATTCATATAGAAGTTGGAACAGGGAAAGGCCGTTTTATTTCGGAAATGGCAAAAGCAAATCCATCTATTAATTATATTGGAATTGAAATACAAGAGAGCGTAATAGTAACGGCATTGGACCGCTTAATTGATGCAGATGTTCCCAATATAAGGTTAATGAATAGTAATGCAGCAGATTTAACGACTTTTTTTGCTGAGAATGAAATAGACCGGGTTTATTTGAATTTTTCTGATCCATGGCCAAAAACACGCCATGAAAAACGTCGCTTAACTTATAAAACATTTTTAAATACTTATGAGAAAATTTTAGTGAAGAATGGAGAAATTCATTTTAAAACAGATAATCAAGGTTTATTTGAATATTCTTTATGGAGTTTTTCCCAATATAATATGCTGTTGAAATATATTAGTTTAGATCTTCATAATAGTGATTATGAAGGCAATATCGAAACAGAATACGAAGAGAAATTTTCCAATAAGGGCAGTAGAATATATCGCTGCGAAGTACAATTTAAATAAGCTCTGCTGATGTGGAAGAGCAAATAAGATGAAAAACAGCTATCCAAGATAGTTTGAACCAGAAAAATGGGATTCAGACTACTAAATGATAGCTGTTTTTTTATTGACATTTATCTAATAATGGGAAAAATACGTCTGTAACCAAAATAAGATCAAAGATGATACAATGAATCAAAAAGGAAAAGGAGGAATTTAGCAAAATGGATACACTTCGATTAGACACAATTACTATCCATTGGTTAAATGGCGGTGATACTAATATGGATGGCGGTGCTATATTTGGTGTTGTACCAAAACCATTATGGTCGAAAAAGTATGCCCATAATGAAAAAAATCAAGTGAAGCTTCGAACAGATCCTTTATTTATCCAGTGGGAAGGGAAAAATTTTTTAATTGATGCAGGGATTGGCAAAAGCAAATTAACGGATAAACAAAAGAAAAATTATGGGGTAACAAAAGAATCTCAATTAGAAGCCGATTTGCAGAAATTAGGAATTTATTCAGAAGATGTTGACTACATATTAATGACGCATATGCATTTTGATCATGCATGCGGCTTAACTTCATTAGAAGGAGAAACATATCAATCCATTTATCCGAATGCTAAAATCATTACTTCAAAAATAGAATGGGGAGAAATGAAAAAACCAAATATTCGTTCTCGCAATACATACTGGGAACAAAATTGGACTGCTATTAAAAATCAAGTGGAAACTTTTGAGGAAGAATGGACATATGGACCTTTTAAAATGATCTATACAGGAGGTCACAGTGATGGCCATAGTATTATTCTTATCCAAGATAAAACAAAAGTGTGTCTGCATATGGGAGATATTCTACCAACACATGCTCATCAAAATGTGTTATGGGTAACAGCATATGATGATTATCCTATAGATTCGATTCGTCAAAAACAAAAATGGATTCAATGGGGAGTAGATCACAAAGCATGGTTTACCTTTTACCACGATAATATTTACCGGGCACTCAAGTGGAATGGAGATGGACAAATAATTGAGAGTCTAAGGATAGAATAGAAAATCTCGCTGCAGGTATATTCTAAAGAAGGATAGGCGCAGACAATGCAGAGAAAGATGCTTTTGTCTGCGCTGTTTTTTATTTCTTCCACCTTAATGAAGACAAACATAAAATTTTAGGCTAACAGAAATTTATTTAAGAAGTGCCTGTCTAAAGTCAAAAACAATGCAGACAAAAGGGGGAAAAATGCCTATTTGGCCTATACTGGGATAGACGTTAAGAATAATTAGCGAAATAACAAATTTTGTATTATATTTTAATTGGATAATAATCAAGAATATTCCCTGTTTTACTGTCTGCAATAAATTCAATTACAGCATGTTCTTTTTGATTTTTTGCATTAATGCCGCCTTTATAAACAAGATAAGATTGATTCCCTTTGCTGTATGATTCTTTTTGCATATTAATCCACGAACCTGTAATATGCATTTTTTCTTTAAAATGTTGTTTCGTCATATTTAATACCTCTTCTCCGGAAAGGTAATGACTTTTTGTTACAGCATCTGTTGTGATATAGGCTGCGGCCATTCCAACGGTCATGCCGACAATAAAAGATTTCCAATTCATTTGTACGCTACCTCCATTCGCTTTCTTTATTATAGCCAAAATACGTTGGACAAGTGAAAAAATAAGGAGAAAGACTATGCATTTTTTTAGATGGTTAATGGTGGCATGTCGAAACATCTTTCGGTAGAATAAGAAAGTGAAACTTATTTAGGGTTGCTAAAAAATAAAGGTTTGAAAAAGAATAGTAGTACATAGCCAAAATAAGTGAAGGAGTGAGAAAGTGAATCAAGAGACATTAGAACTATTTAAAACATTAACAGAACTGCAAGGTGCATCGGGGAATGAACATGAAGTGCGAAACTTTATGCGGGAACAATTAAGTTTGTATAGTGATGATATTGTGCAAGATAAACTTGGCAGTATATTTGGCGTGAAAAAAGGAAAAACAGACGATCCAACAGTTATGGTGGCAGGACATATGGATGAGGTTGGTTTTATGGTAACATCCATAACAGAAAACGGTATGCTTCGTTTTCAGCCATTAGGCGGCTGGTGGAGCCAAGTTCTTTTAGCACAAAGAGTGCAAGTCATGACAAATAATGGGCCAATCATTGGGGTTATTGCCTCTATTCCTCCACACCTCTTAGATGATGCACAGCGAAATAAACCGATGGACATCAAAAATATGCTGATTGATATTGGAGCAGATAATAAAGAAGATGCAAAGAATATAGGAATTAAACCTGGTCAGGCTATTCTTCCTATTTGTCCGTTTACACCAATGGCAAATGAAAAGAAAATTATGGCAAAAGCATGGGATAATCGTTATGGCTGCGGTTTAGCCATTGAATTATTAAAAGAGCTTCAAGGGGTGGATGTACCGAATAATTTATATTCTGGAGCAACTGTACAAGAAGAAGTTGGTTTAAGAGGGGCACAAACAGCAGCAAACATGATTAAGCCAGATATTTTTTATGCATTAGATGCAAGCCCTGCAAATGATACATCTGGTGATAAAAGTCAATTTGGCCAGCTTGGAAAAGGCGCTCTTTTGCGTATATTTGATAGAACAATGGTTACACATAAGGGAATTAGGGAATTTGTATTAGATACAGCAGAAAGCAATAATATAGCTTATCAGTATTTTGTTTCACCAGGAGGGACGGATGCAGGCAAAGTGCATATAGCGAATGAAGGCATTCCAAGTGCGGTAATTGGCATTTGTTCTCGTTATATTCATACAAGTGCTTCAATCATTCATATTGATGATTATGCTGCTGCAAAAGAATTATTAATTAATCTTGTAAAAACAACTGATAAAGGAACCGTTGCTTCTATTCTTTCTGTTTAAACATTTACAAGGAATGGGAGCAAAAGAGATAAGGGGAATTTTTGATGGAAATTTGTATTGGCACAAAAAATCCCGCTAAAATTAATGCAGTAAAAGAAGGTTTTCAATCCTATGAAAATGCTTCTTTTATTGCGTTAAATATTCCTTCCTTAGTAAGTGAACAGCCTTTTTCTGATGAAGAAACGATTCAAGGTGCTGTCAACAGAGCAAAAGGTGCTGTTTTAGAGGGAGCGGGAGATATAGGGATTGGATTAGAAGGCGGGGTTCACCGAACAAGAGATGGACTTTATATTTGTAATTGGGGGGCACTTTCCACAGTAAATGGAGAGGTTTTTATTAGTGGAGGTGCTCGCATTCCGTTGCCTTGTGAAATAGAAAAACAGCTCCTTTTAGGAGGAGAACTAGGTATAGTAATGGATCAATATGCCAATAAACATAATGTAAGACATCACCAAGGAGCGATTGGCATTTTAACAAATGGCAAAATCACAAGAAGTGCGATGTTTACACATGTTATGGATTTATTAATCGGGCAGTATGAATATAAAAACAAATAATGCAAGCATTTTATTAGGTTGGAAATGTTGCTTTTTGATATGATCAAAAGTAAGGCTGTTTTCATATAGAGTATTGCTATTTAACCTGTTCAGTAATTCTAAAAGTTTTTTCATTTTATTCAACAAGCAACAAACTTTTAGAAAACAGCCAAAAGTAAAAAGCAATCCTTAAAGGAGGAAAAAATTTTGAGAGAATTACAAACACAAGAAGAATTTAATAAATTAAAAAATAGCAATCAAAAAACTATTTTTCTATTTTCGGCAAATTGGTGTGGAGATTGCCGTTTTATTGAACCATTTATGCCAGAGGTAGAATCAAAATATAGCCAATTTACGTTTATCTATGTAGATCGAGATAAGTTTATTGACACTTGTATTGAATTGGATGTATTTGGAATTCCATCCTTTGTTGCATATGAAAATAATAAAGAGTTAGGGCGTTTTGTGAGCAAGGATAGAAAAACGCAAGAAGAGATTGAAAATTTCATTGAATCATTGGCGTAAATAAGTAATATAAAAAACAATACGATGCGTATTGTTTTTTATATTACTAGGAGAAACCATTGATATTGCTAGGATGATGAGAGGG
This sequence comes from Niallia nealsonii, assembly GCF_002835805.1. Classification (GTDB taxonomy): domain Bacteria; phylum Bacillota; class Bacilli; order Bacillales; family Cytobacillaceae; genus Niallia; species Niallia nealsonii. The sequence goes on from NZ_PISE01000008.1 coordinate 16,263, forward strand.
TATTAATCAAAAAGTGAAGGCATTATTCATTTAAAGACAAATCAAATTTAAATAGTATAGGCAATTGGTAAAATAAGTGAATCTAATTTATTAAAGGAGTATGTAGCATAAATGAAAATGGATAGTAAAAAAATGAAGGATATATTAAAGAGCAAGTTAGAAACAACGGATAGAGTGTTTACTTTTGATGCTAAAAAAGACCAAGTCCGCATAGAAAGCAAAAGTTCAAAAAAAGGTGTTACGGTTTCGTTGCCTGGAATTATTGCAAAATGGGAAACGGAAAAAGAGCGTGCGATAGAAGAAGTCGTGTATTACATTGAACAAGGATTGCAGGCATTTGAATTAAATGCTTTGGAAGCAGGAAAAGAAAAAAATATCTTTCCGGTTATTCGTTCTACATCCTTCCCTACACAGACAAATGATGAAGTGCCGTTTATAACAGATGACCATACGGCAGAAACAAGAATTTATTATGCGTTGGATATGGGAACCACTTATCGGCTGATTGATGAGCAATTAATGAAAAAGGAAGGTTGGGAACATAATCAAATTAAGGAAATAGCCATGTTTAATGCAAGAAGATTGCCAACCAATTTAAAAGAAGATTCTGTTGCAGGTAACATTTTTTACTTTCTTAACAGCAATGATGGCTATGATGCAAGCAGAATTTTAAATGAATCCTTTATTAAAGAGATGTCCCATAAAGTAGAAGGAACAATAGCGCTTGCTGTTCCTCATCAAGATGTACTCATTATTGCAGACATTAGAAATGAAACAGGCTATGATATTTTGGCGCAAATGACAATGAGCTTTTTTGCCAGTGGAAGAGTGCCGATTACATCCTTATCCTTTTTATATGAAGATGGGGACTTAGAACCAATTTTTATTTTGGGGAAAAATAAAAAAAATGAAAAAAATAAATAAAGTGAAACTATAATTAGTGGGAGCGGCGTCTCCAACTGATTATAGCCTGAGGCCTATAGATATAGGTTATACAGACGTTGTCAAAGTATAGTATGTGTACTTTTATATCAGGCTTTTACTGAGCAAGTTTCTCCCCATCTAGGTTGCTCATTTTCGCTTATGATCCCTTATGTGGGGGAAAAAGCCTGTTAATGCGTGATAAAATAACATAAACAGCTATGTTGGAAAAGTAGAAAATGTAAAATTCTGATAAAACGAAAAAAATAAATAGTTTTAATAGACAGTCCGTTAATGACTGATGTATTTTTAAGAAAAGCATGTACTTGTCATTTGTTAATAAAAATTCATGAAAAAGATGTTAAAAATACTTGGAATTGAAAACTGTATGCAATGAAATGGCAATAAAATAAAGAAGAATTATAAGTTGCCAAACAACTGCATAGCTGTTTATAAATACAGAAAGTAAAAGACAAGACTATTATTTTTTGTTCGTTCTTTTTAAAGAGCATTTTTGCTTAGATTAAATAAGTAGAGAAAATTAGTATTTTCATTCTCTTATAGCTGATAAAATAGTAAAGAGAATAAGTAGAAAGAGTGATACAGTGTGAATTGGTTCAAAAAAATGTTGGGACAAATAAAAAAAGATAACGAGAATGACATGGACCAAGTGCGATTTGTTAACGAAGAACCTGAGGTAACAAACTTACCATTTGAAAGAAAAAAAGAAATGGAATCAAAAGTAATCTATCAATATCCAAAAGGGAAATTCCGTTTTCCAGTTATACCAGACAGTGAGTCTAGTGAGAAATTAAAAAGAGAAGAAGGGAATCGAAAAAGAAAACGAAAAGAAGAAAATATAGTCCCTGTAGTACTGCAGAAGGAGGAAAAACAACAAGTTATTTCAAGCAGTCAAACTACGGAAACAACTACTGAAAATAAAGTAGAAATACCAAAAATGAAAAAACCGTTTCGGCTAACAGAAACGATTTCTCCTATATATGGATATAATAGGCCATTGAATAATCATGAAAATAACAAAAAGGCGTTTAACCTAGAAGAGTATGAACAACGGCATGATGGGCATTTATCTTCGTCCATAGAAAAAGAGAATGAGAAATTATTATTGTTTGAAGAGTACTTGGAAGGGAATAAGCAACAAGAAGAGGCGACAGTGAATGAAGTGGAAGTAAATAAAGAAGTACTAACTGCTGAAATGAACCAGATGTCTCTATTTAAGGAAGCGGAAGATAAGAACCTTAATGGTTTTCAAACTCAACAGCTTGCAGTCGCAGAAAACGTAATAGATGAGACAAAAGATCAAAGTGTTGTACAGTTCAAGGAAGAAAATAATATCCAAGAGTTTGATTTGAAAACAGAAATGATAGAAGAGAATGAAGAAGGGGAAAAGAAGGAAGCAGGGTTTGAACATTCGGTTTCTTCTTCAAGCAATCTGACAGAGGATGCTCCTATAGCTATTGAGGAAAAAAAACATGGAAAAGCAGCGAAAAGAAGTTCATTGCCATTTAATGTCTTAATGCTAAATAAAGACAGACGATACATAGAGCAAAAGAGAAAAGAACAAGAAGCGTTAGCATTGGAGAAAAAAAGAGCGGAACAAAAGAAGCTGCAAGAAGAAAAGGTAGCATTGGAAGAAAAAAGAGCAGAACAAACGAGGTTGGAACAACTAAAGGCTATGCAAGCAGAGAAAGATAGGATTTCTAGTATACAAAAACAAGAGGGAATATTAGGAGAAGAGGAGGAGAGACTAGCCTATTATGCCTTTCCATCTGTGGACCTATTGCATCCTCCTGTCAAGAAAGTGGAAAATGATGACTGGATTAAAGAGCAAACAAATGTATTAAACAATACTTTATTGAATTTTAATGTTCAAGCAAAAGTAGTAAATGTAACACAGGGCCCTTCTGTAACAAGATATGAGGTTCAGCCAGAACCAGGTGTTAAGGTAAGTAAAATTACAAACCTGTCTGATGATTTAAAGCTTAGTTTAGCAGCAAAAGATATTCGAATTGAAGCACCAATTCCAGGAAAACATACAATTGGAATAGAGGTTCCTAATCGAACAAGCAGACCGGTACTAATAAAAGAAATTATAAATAGTGATGTCTTTAAACAGTCTGAATCTCCGTTAACCGTTGCCTTAGGTTTGGATATTTCAGGGAAGCCGATTGTGACAGATTTACGAAAAATGCCTCATGGCTTAATTGCGGGTGCGACGGGTTCTGGGAAAAGTGTGTGTATCAATACCATGCTTGTGAGCCTACTGTATAAAGCAAAACCAGAGGAATTAAAACTATTATTAATAGATCCGAAAATGGTGGAACTTGCTCCATATAATTTTATCCCACATTTGGCTAGCCCAGTCATTACGGATGTAAAAACAGCCACAGCAGCATTAAAATGGGCTGTAGAAGAAATGGAAAATAGGTACGAATTGTTAGCACATGCTGGAGTTCGTGATATTACAAAATATAATCAGTTAGCAATAGACAATAAAAACTATTCGCAAAAACTTCCATACATTGTCATTATTATTGATGAGCTTGCTGATTTAATGATGATGGCTCCGGCTGATGTGGAAGAAGCGATCAGCAGGATTGCTCAGAAGGCAAGGGCGTGCGGCATTCATTTGCTAATTGCAACACAAAGACCTTCCGTTGATGTCATCACAGGCTTAATCAAGGCAAATGTACCAACTAGAATTGCCTTTTCTGTTTCATCCCAAATTGATTCAAGAACGGTTATCGATATAAGTGGTGCGGAAAAATTACTAGGAAAAGGCGATATGCTCTTTTTAGAGAATGGAACATCAAAACCTGCCCGTTTGCAAGGTACGTTTGTTTCAGATGAGGAAATCGATGTTGTTGTTCAGCATGTAAGGCGGGAAAGAGAGCCGGATTATTTATTCGAACAAGAAGAATTGCTTAGGAAAGTTCAAATAACAGAAGAAGAGGATGAATTGTTTTTTGAAGCATGCGAATTTATTATTGAGCAAGGAGGCGCATCCACATCTAGTCTGCAAAGAAGGTTTAAAATTGGCTATAATAGAGCTGCCAGATTAATTGATATGATGGAGAAGCAAGGTTTTATTTCAGAAGCAAAGGGAACAAAACCAAGAGATGTTTTAATTACAGAAGACGAATTTTTACAATTGCAGGATCAAGTGTAGGAAATGTTAAAATTGATATAGAATATAACGATTCAACAGGGAATAATGATTGTTACATAGTTTTTCTCTAGAAAAGATGGTATAATCAATAAATGTGATTGTAAAAGAAATAAAGTGAAGCAGCCTAGTTTTTTTTAAAAATGGATAGGTGAAAAAAGGAATATAGCAAAAAGCATATGCTATGAGCAAAATAAAGTTTTGTGTCATATACTGGTTTAAAAGATATACGATTGTTGGAGGTTCTTTATATGACTATTTACCACTTCGTCGGTATAAAAGGGTCAGGGATGAGTGCGTTAGCGCAAATTCTACATGATATGGGTTTACAAGTACAAGGTTCTGATGTAGATAAAAGATTTTTTACACAAATAGCTTTAGAGGAATCGGGGATAAAAATTCTTCCTTTTCAAAAAGAAAATATACAGCCTGGAATGAACATAATTGTTGGGAATGCTTTTCCTGATACACATGAAGAAGTAGAAGAAGCAATGAAACTAGGTCTTCCTGTTGTTCGCTATCATCGCTTTTTAGGCGATTTTATGAAACAGTTCACTAGTGTTGCAGTAACTGGGGCCCATGGGAAAACTTCTACAACAGGATTGTTGTCTCATGTTATAAAAGGGGCAAAGCCTACCGCTTATCTAATAGGTGATGGAACAGGAAAAGGAATATCTGGAGCAGAATATTTCGCTTTTGAAGCATGCGAGTACAGAAGACATTTTCTTTCGTACTTCCCGGATTATGCTATTATGACAAATATTGATTTTGATCATCCAGATTATTTTGCTAATGTTGATGATGTTTTTTCTGCTTTTCAGGAAATGGCATGGCAAGTAAACAAAGGCATTTTTGCATGCGGTGATGATGAACAATTGCAAAAAATTCAAGCAAAAGTTCCAGTAGTTTTTTACGGATTTGGAGATGAAAATGATTTTCAAGCAAGAAATGTTGTAAAAACTACAGAGGGAACGACATTTGAAGTATACGTAAGAAATACGTATTATAATACTTTTTCGATTCCGACATTTGGTGACCATAATATTCTAAATGCTCTTGCTGTTATTGCATTAAGTCATTACGAAGATTTAGATGCAGAAATCGTAAAAGAACGATTGCTATCTTTTGAGGGAGTAAAACGACGCTTCTCAGAAAAAACAATTGGTTCTCAAGTAATTATTGATGATTATGCACATCATCCAACAGAAATTAGAGCAACGGTTCAGGCGGCTAGACAAAAATATCCAGAACGCAATATTATTGCTGTATTTCAGCCGCATACTTTCTCTAGGACACAAACATTTTTAAATGAGTTTGCAAACAGCCTAAACTTAGCTGATTTTGTGTATTTATGTGAAATATTTGGGTCTGCAAGGGAAAATCATGGAAAATTAAGCATAGAAGATTTAGCTAATAAAATTCCTGGCAGCAAAGTTATTTCTGAAGAAAAAATGGAGTCGCTCAAAAACCATGAAGATAGTGTGATTATTTTTATGGGTGCTGGTGATATTCAAAAATTCCAACATGCATATGAAAAAACACTTGTATAAAAGAAACAAAAAGATGCTGGTTTTTCCAGCATCTTTTTGTTTTTTAACTGATTAGGGAATGAAGTTATTTTAAATTTTCAGGGTTAAGAGTTTCTAGTTCTTTTAAAACAAATTTGCCATCTTTTCTAATTAGTACATCATCAAAATAAATTTCTCCACCACCGTAATCAGGGCGCTGAATATTTACCATATCCCAATGGATATTAGAGTGATTGCCGTTAAATGCATCGTCATAGCATTGTCCTGGAGTAAAGTGGAAGCTTCCATCAATTTTTTCATCAAATAAGATATCCTGCATTGGATGAAGAATATAAGGATTGACTCCAATCGCAAATTCCCCGATATATCGCGCTCCTTCATCCGTATCTAAGATCTTATTTAATCGCTCTGTATCATTTGCTGCTGCCTCAATTATCTTCCCATTTTTAAATGTCAATTTTACATTTTCAAACGTAAATCCTTGGTATGGTGAAGGAGTATTATATGTAAGTACACCATTTATGGAATCACGAACTGGAGCTGTGTAGACTTCTCCATCTGGAATATTCATTTGTCCAGAACATTTAATGGCAGGAATATCCTTGATAGAAAAAGTAAGATCTGTTCCTTGACCTGTTATTTTTACTTTATCTGTTCTATTCATTAATTCCATAAGATTGTCCATTGCTTTATCCATTTTACTGTAATCTAGGTTGCAAACATCAAAATAAAAATCTTCAAAAGCTTCTGTACTCATTTTTGCCAGTTGTGCCATTGAAGAATTCGGATAGCGGAGAACAACCCAACGCGTCTTTGGTACACGGATTTCACGATGAACCTTTTTGCCGATAGTTCCCCCTTCAATTTTCATTTTATCTGCAGGAATATCTGCAAGTTCATTGATATTATCACCTGAACGCAAACCAATATATGCATCCATTTGACTCATCACATTTGCTTCAAATGATGCCATCATTTCATACTGTTCTTCTTTTGCGCCTAATAATAAGGAACGATTAATATCATTATCCTTTAAAGAAACAAATGGATAGCCGCCTGCATTATATGCTTCTTTGACAAGAGCTTTTACTAATTCTTTCTGTAATCCAAAATTCTCAATTAAAACCTTTTCCCCTTTTTGAAGACGAATAGAATAATTAATTAGATTTTTGGCTAATTGCTGAATACGTGGATCTTTCATAGTATGTACCTCCAAAAGTAAACTAAAATGATGTGCAACTATTATTGTACTCCAAAAAAAAGTTTTCTTAAATAATAATTGCATAGAACAAAAACAACTCGATGTATTTGAATGACAAGTTTCGACTTCAATCAAGAAGGAGAATATAAAGTGGAAGCTTGGCATAATGTAAAACGGCTTGCTATGAAAATTCTTTCCCTCTTTTATGTATGGTAAACGAGGGAAACCAATAGATCATCAACATTTGCAAATAAAGTAAAGTGTAAAGGGACTTATATTTGTTTCTCTTATTCTTTCCCTCTATAATGAAAAAGAAAAGTGTTTAAATAATGGAAAAACTGGGAAAGTAACTAAAAAGCGGAGGTGCGATAATTATGATTGAAATTTTATATTGGAGTGTAGCATTAATAGCAATAGCATTTACTATTTTAGTCATTTATTTGGCGAAAACATTAAAATCATTACATATTACGTTAGATAGTGTTTCAAAGACATTAACAGGACTGGAAAGACAGCTTGATGGAGTAACCAGAGAAACAACGGTCCTGCTTGAGAAGACAAATCTTTTAGCTACAGATATTCAAAAGAAATCAGAAAGTTTAAATAGCGTTGTAGATGCGGTGAAAGATGTTGGAGATTCTGTAAAAGGATTTAATCAATCTGTTCAGACCATTACTGCAAATGTAGAATCGACTTTAGAACAAAATCAAGATAAAATTGCTCAAGTTGTTCAATGGAGCAAAGTCATAATGAATATTAAAGATCAGTGGAATGCTCGAAAAGCGTTGGCGAAAGCAAAAAGCAATAGGACTATATAAAGGGAGGCTAATCTAATGAAAAAAGAGCAAGAAGCAGTGCATATGGAAAATAGCGGCTCAAAAGATTTTTTATTAGGAGCAATTGTGGGGGGAGTTGTTGGTGCAGCGGCAGCATTATTTCTTGCTCCGAAACCAGGAAAAGAATTGCTGAATGATATGAATGGACATGCCAATTCTTTAAAAGGAAAAGGCATCGAATTGTCTGGTACACTAAAAGAAAAAGGTTCTGAATATATTACGATTGCCAAGGAAAAAACAGATCAGCTTACCACTGCTGTTTCCAAACAATCTAGTAGCATGATGGATAAAATGAAAGGTGCTAATTCGACAGAAGATCTATCAGCCAACGAGGACGATGCCAGCACCGAAAATGATCAAGAGCGGATGGAAGAAAAGTTTAAAAGTGATTATGATGAAATACAAAAAAAATTAGATGAGACAAAAAAGGCATTTGACGAGACAGAAAGCAAATACAACCATTCATAAGTAGATTTAAATTGCAAAAAAGATAAATGCCTCTATTGACGCTAAATATAAACGCCAATAGAGGTATTTTGATAAGATGTTAATCATTTTCCTTTCCTTATCATTCTGTGGTATTGTAGGGGAGTTAAGCAAGATTATTTTGAGATAGAAATAGGAGGCATTTTGATGAAGAAAATTGATACAGTAGAAGAATTTAATGAAGTGGTGAAAAATAATGAATCCATTTTATTTTTAAAGCATAGTTTGACATGTCCAATCAGCCAGGCTGGTTTTGAACAGTATCAACAATATACAGCAAATAATAATGAGGTAGATGCCTATTATTTAGCAGTTCAAGATTCTAGACCATTGTCCAATCATATTGCCGAAACATATGATATTAAACATGAGTCTCCACAAGTGTTATTGTTTGCAGATAATAAGGTTGTTTGGAATGCCTCACACCATAATATTACTGTAAGTGCTTTGAAAGATGCTGTAAGCACGATTAAGTAAAAAGTAAAAACTGATGCAAATCTTAATCATGCATCAGTTTTTTTATTAGTTTTTTGGCGTATTAGCAGGCCAAATAAGCTGCAAATCATCTCCCTTTTTTAAGGGGGTTAAAAAGGTTGCCTTTTCGCCATTTTTTATTAATTCAAATGTTCCACTTTTTGTTTGGGGCATATCAATTTGAATATATGCAAATAAATCTTGAAAGAAAAAACCATTAAAAGGCTTTTGCTCAATTATTATTTTATCTCCATTATATAGATTGGTGTCTAATGGCAGTAAATGATCATTTCGTTTGAATTGTGCCAATTGTTTAGTGAGTGTCAATTTTTTTTCGTTAAAAGTGACAGGCAGTATCTGATATAATAATACATGTTTTAATTCTGCCAACTCTTTTACGGTTGGTGCTTTTTTTCTTTTAATCGTTATTTCATCTTCATGGTCAAATTTATAATCTAATTTAATTGACAGCCCATTTCGCAGTATACTTCCTGAAAAAGCTGGAATAACCGTATCTTTATCATTGATCGTTAATCTGAATGGCAGTACTTCTTTCATGTAATGATCTAATTGAAGACTATGCAGCAATTCTTTAATTGTATTTGGCATGATATAGTCTATTGTATCTCGATCCTCTACCCATTTCTCTTTTGCAGCAGCCAATCCGTTGCAAATAATAGTTGGTGTGACTTGGAAAATTTCTCCGTTTATTTGAATTGATTTTTCTGGAACTTCATCTAATAACTCTTTTATTTGTACGACTGCTTGCTGTCCATCTTTGCCTTTATACACCGTTAATTCTTCTCCGTTTTCAACCATATCATCTAACGAACATTTTGTTCCATTACGGATAATGACAGGTGCCTCCCCATAAGTTCCTGGAATTGTGATTTGTTGGTTGTTTACAGAAACAATCATAGCATTGCCTGGTTTGCCGTAGAGTTTATTTAAATTTATCCCAGAAGCTAATAGACAGTCGCCTACCGTTAATTTATTTATTTCAAACAAACGAACAGGCTGTTCATTCACATAAACGGTTTTATATTGGACAGGAGTTTTTCCTGCGGCAATAGCGATGCCAACAGGCGTAACTAATTCAGGCCCTTTTACACTTGCATCTTTAAAAGTTAAATGAGTAATAGCATCTATTCCTCTAATGGCAACACGATTGCTCGGCAGATGAAGCATTTCGGCAATTTTGTTTGGAAGAGCAGGTGTTTGGCTGCCTCCGCCGACAAGCATTACTGCTTTTGGAGGCTTATGATTATTTAATGCTAATATTTCTTTGCATATATGGTCGCTAAGCTTCTCTAATGCAGGAGAGATGCTTGTGATTGCTTCTTCTCTGCTTAATTCTGTTGTAAAGCCCAGTATATCTGTCACAGAAATAACTTCCTGCTCAGAGAGTTGCTTTTTTGCTGCTTCCGCAAGGGGAAAATCCAGTAAGTATTGGTCGCTGATTGCTTCTGTAATTTCATCCCCAGCAATAGGCACCATTCCATATGCAATGACGGTTCCTGAATCTGTGATGGCAATATCGGAAGTTCCGGCGCCAATATCTACTAATGCCACATTCAGTCGTCGCATAGAGGGCGGAATGAGTACATTAATGGCAGCAATAGGTTCTAATGTTAAAGCCTCCATTTCTAAATTGGCTCGATTGAGTGCTGCAATTAAAGATTCTACTACTATCCTTGGGAGAAATGTGGCGATAATTTCTACTGTTGCAATATTACCTTGCTGGTCAATTAAATTTCCTAATTCTTGATCATCTAATAAATAGCGAAGTACAGAATAGCCTACACAATAATAGAATTGGCTTTTGTCTTGATTGTTCTTTTCAGCGACAGCACTTTGCGCATTTTGTACGGCTGTAAGCTCCATATGTAATATATCTTGTTGGGTAATCATTGGTTTGCCTTTAATAGTTGTAGAGTAAGAAGATTTTTTTGTTTTTAGGGCGCGGCCAGCAGCAGCAACCGATACTTTATATAAGGGTCCATATTTTTTTTCTAATTTTGATTTTATTTCTAGAATAATTTTAGATACAGCTAAAACATCATGTATCTGTCCATCGAGCATAGCTCTTTCTTTATGCTCAATAGAAAGAATATCGACAACATGATAATTTTCCTTATCTTTTTCTAAAATAATTCCTACAACTGATCGTGTACCAATATCTAAAGCAAATATTTTATCTTTACCGTGCAAAGAAAACACCTTCTTTATTATTTAAGAATATTATTTTTATGAAGAAATCTTTTTCTCTTAAACGCTTTAATACTTAAAAGCGTTTAATTATTAAAGAAAATTAGTGACAATGCTAAAAAGATGATTTATAATAAACCCAATCACAAGAAATGTAACATATTTTTATATGTCAATAAAGAATATTGAAAATTTTTCTAAGTAGAACTAATATGAAAATTAAGACTTCTATATTTAACAAGTAGAAAAAAGGATGGGGATACCAGATGAGTAACAAAGAATTAGACCAATTGCGCGACCGTGTGGACGAATTGAATTTAGAAATTTTAGAAAAAATCAACGAAAGAGCAGCCCTTGTACAAGAGATTGCCCAAGCGAAAGTAACACATGGCGCTCATCGTTATGATCCGGTTCGTGAACGCAAAATGCTTGATCATATATTAGCAAAAAATGACGGACCATTTGATAATGCAACTATTTCTCATTTATTTAAACAAATTTTTAAAGCAGGTTTACAGCTGCAGCAAGATGATGACAGCAAAGCGTTGTTGGTTTCCCGTAAAAAGAAACCAGAAGATACAATCGTTGATTTAAAAGGAACAAAAATTGGGGATGGCATTCCAAAGTTTGTATTTGGCCCATGCTCTGTAGAATCTTATGAGCAAGTAGCAAAAGTAGCGGAATCTGTAAAAGCAAAAGGATTAACATTGCTTCGCGGTGGTGCATTTAAGCCAAGAACATCTCCATATGATTTCCAAGGTCTAGGAGTAGAAGGATTAAAAATACTAAAACGTGTATCAGATGAATATGGCTTATCTGTTATTAGTGAAATCGTAAGCCCAGAGCATATTGAAGAAGCATTAGATTATATTGATGTTATTCAAATTGGTGCCCGCAATATGCAAAACTTTGAATTATTAAAGGCTGCTGGAAGTGTGAAAAAGCCAGTTCTTCTAAAAAGAGGTTTAGCAGCTACTATTGAAGAGTTCATTAATGCGGCTGAATATATTATGTCACAAGGAAATGATCAAATTATACTTTGTGAAAGAGGTATTCGTACGTATGAACGTGCAACAAGAAATACATTAGATATCTCAGCTGTGCCAATTTTAAAACAAGAAACACATTTGCCTGTATTTGTAGATGTTACTCATTCTACTGGAAGAAAAGATTTGTTGTTGCCATGTGCAAAAGCAGCCCTAGCAATCGGTGCAGACGGTGTTATGGCAGAGGTTCATCCAGACCCAGCAGTGGCGTTGTCTGATTCAGCACAACAAATGGATTTAAAAGAGTTTGATGAGTTTTATAATGCTATTCAAGCAACTCCATTTGTAAAAGCATAATTTTTCATGTAAGCTTTAAGCATAGGCTTTGATTCTATTAGAATAGATAGAATCAGTCTATGCTTTTTTTTGATGAAATTTTATCTGTTTAGCATAATTCATTATGAAATCCGATGAGAAAGCTAATTATTGGGAATAATAGTACTAGCAATAGAAATGGAATAAATGGTAGAAGAGAATATAAAGATATGCATTGTTCTTTTGTTTTTATCCAGCATTAATTGCCCATAAAAACCTGATTGGTTCGATTAACAATCAGTGGGAGATGGAAAAAACCACTGATTGAAGTTTGACTTTATATAAATATAAAGTTTTAGTGAAGTTTTTTGTTATAATAGATAAAAAAAGCGTTTTTTTTGAAAAAAAATGAAAGCTTGTCATTGCGGCATTTGTAACGTTATCGTATGATTAAATACATAATTAGACAAGATTAGCTATATCCGGATAAAATTTTTGCGTTTTTTAGCTGCTTGCAATGAAAAAGAAAAGATAATGAGTGGACATATAAAAGGAGTGTTTTAGTATTATGAATATAACGATATATGATGTTGCTAGAGAAGCAAGTGTATCTATGGCAACCGTATCAAGAGTAGTCAATGGAAATCCGAATGTAAAACCAGCAACAAGGAAAAAGGTATTAGAAGTAATTGATCGATTAGGATATCGCCCGAATGCTGTTGCTCGTGGATTAGCAAGTAAAAAAACAACAACAGTTGGTGTCGTTATTCCTGATATCTCCAGTACTTTTTATGCTGAACTGGCAAGAGGAATTGAAGATATTGCAACAATGTATAAATATAATATTATATTAAGCAACTCAGATCAGAATAAAGATAAAGAACTTCATTTATTAAATACAATGCTTGGCAAGCAAGTGGACGGTATTGTATTTATGGGTGGAAATATTACAGAAGAGCATGTGCAAGAATTTGAAAAATCTCCAGTACCAATTGTTCTTGCAGCAAGTATAGAAGAAAGCCAAAAAATTGCCTCTGTAAATATTGATTATGCACAAGCGACATTTGATGCGGTAACTTCTTTTATTGAAAAAGGACATAAAGTTATTGCACTTGTTTTAGGTTCTATGAATGAACCGATTAATAGCAAAGAAAAGCTTACTGGATATAAAAAAGCTTTAGAAGCTGCTAATATTTCTTTTAATGAAAATTTAGTTGTTGAGGGCGATTATACTTATGAATCAGGAATAGAATCGTTTGATAAGCTAATGGAACAAGCTGATAAACCAACTGCTATCTATGTAGGATCAGATGAAATGGCAATTGGCGTTATCCATGGTGCAGAAGATGAAGGCTATAGCGTGCCAGATGATTTTGAAATAATTAGCTCTGATAATACCAAGCTTACCCTTATGGTTAGACCACAGCTGACTACAATTGTTCAGCCGCTATATGATATAGGTGCAGTTGCTATGCGACTTTTAACGAAGTATATGAATAAAGAGACAGTGGAAGATCATATTGTAGTGTTGCCTCATAGAATTGAAGAACGCTCATCAACTAAAAAAGGATAAGGCAGGCAATGCTTAAATAAAGTAATTTGCTCATTTCGCCACAGAAAAGATGGTTTTTCGTAGCCATTTTTTCTGTGGTTTTATTTATTTGGCATCAACCTGCTTTTGCCTCTCTACTGATTGAAGTTCTACTTTATAAATTTTAGAGTGATTTATCATAAACAAGATTTCCCCAAAATTTACTTATAGATTTTCTTTTTTAATTCCCATAAGATTAGTGGAGAAAAAAGTAAAGACAGTGCTTTTTAATTAAACTACTAGTTTAGGAGTTAACTGATGAAAAAATTATTTTTCCTCTTTCTAATTGTAATGATAATGACTTCAACTTTAATTACTCTGATTCATCCTAAAGCAAGCAGCAATCCTATTTTAAAGGTAAAGCTGGTAAATTATATAGGGAATACCACGTCTATTACATTAAAAACTGTAGGCGAATATGAATTATCAAATGGAAAAATGATTAATAATGGCACGGCTTTAACTGTAGAAATGAAGGATGGTTCATTACAGCTTGTTGAAGATGTGACCAAGACAGTTTTAATGAAAAGCAATGTATTAACCTTGGAGCCGAAACAAACTGCTAATAGATTAGCAGTAAATGGACGAAGCTATTATGGAGCTTTTCAATTTGTAATCGAAAAAAGTACAGTAAATAATGCTGTGTATATTCGACCTATTAATGAAATTGATATAGAAACATATTTAAGAGGTGTAGTGCCACAAGAGATGCCTGCATTATGGCCATTGGAAGCATTAAAAGCGCAAACCATTGCAGCAAGAACATATGCTTTAAAGCATAAAGATGATAAGGAGTTTGTTGATAGTATCTCCAATCAAGTGTATGGAGGCACTTATGCCCTTCATTCAAGAAGTGATGAGGCTGTTCGGCAAACAGCAGGAATGGTATTGAAATATAATGATAAACTAATAGATGCAGTTTTTTATTCCAGTAATGGTGGGAAAACAGAATTAAATTCTAGTGTATGGGGCGGATATACATTACCTTATTTTGCTGTGCAAGATGACATATATGATTATAATACTACTAATAAAACAAAATTTCCTTGGAGTATAGAACTCAACCAGCAGCAGCTTGATCCTGCATTAGATCTATCCGCAGGAGAAAAATGGTGGGACTCTGTTGTAGAGAAGGATGCAAGTCTGCAAGTAGTAAAAAATATGAAAGGCTGGATGCAAAAACAAGGATATTCCAAAAAAATAGAAGATATGAAAATAATGAATATCCCAGTGCTGCAGCTCGATTTATCCAATAAAACAGCAGGTGGAAGAGTCCTGCAAGGCTCTGCTACTATTGTTTATCTAAAAAAAGAAATAGTCAATAATAAAACGGTCGTAGAAAAAAATACGTTAGAATTAAAAAATGTAGCTGCTTCAAGAATACGTGCACTTGTAGGAATTGAAAGTATGCGCAGCTATTTAGTGGATATTTCGGAGAATAAAGCAGGTTTTATCAAAATTAATGGAAGAGGTTATGGTCATGCTGTTGGCTTAAGTCAATATGGAGCCAGAAATAGAGCAGAAGCTGGACACACTTATCAACAAATTCTAGGTTTCTATTATCCTAAAACGGCACTTATAAAAGAATATAGTGGCAGGATTGTTTCTGAACAACAGCCCAAACCATCTACAGAAACAAACAAAACAGTAAAAGATAAAGTGGCACCAGCTATTACTGTTTTTAAAATAAGCTCGGATTATAAACAAAATAAAGTGAAATTATCTATGAAAATAAATAAGCCTGGAAAAATAGTAATTAAAATAAAAGATTCAAAAGGGAAAAATATTGCTACACTGAGTAAAAATAACATAGTAAAAGCAGGAAATGTATCATTTGAGTGGAATATTGCAAAAATCAAAAATGGAATATATAAAGCGGAAATTAATGTAGTAAATACTGATGGAATGAAGCGTAATTTTACAAATAAGGTCACAATTAAAAAAACAGCTCTTGTACAAAAAGGCAAGGTAAATGCAACTATTCTTAATGTAAGGGAAAAGCCGACTACTAATTCTAAAATCAAAATAAAATTAAAAAAGAAGCAATCTGTTGTCATACTATCCAAACACGGGTCTTGGTACAAAATAAAAGCTGGAAAAAGCGCTGGATATGTTAAAAGTAAATATATCATTAAAAGTTGATAAGTTTTGCGGGCTTGATAATAAAGCTAAAGATAAAAGAGAGGATACCATTACGGAATCCTCTCTTTTATTCTATTCGTTATTGCTGTTGTCTTCTTTTTGCTGTTCATTTTGTTTGGTTGTTTCTTTTTTGTTTTCTGCATTGTTCTTTTGTTGATTATTCGTTGTGTTATTTTTTGTTTCTTCTGTTTTTTTATCTTTATCTTTGTTATTGCTATTGTCAGCTTTATTTTCCTCTTTTTTGTTTTCTTGACTATTTTTTTTGTCTGTCTCTTTTTTGTTTTCTTCCTTGGTGTTATCCTTTTTAGTCTCTTCTTTTTTCTTTGTTTCTCCAATTTTTATTACATTGGAAGAAGAGGATACTCTGCCGGCAATGTCAACAGCTTTTACTGTATACGATCCAGAGCCGTTATTAAAATAAAGTGTTTCTCCAGCTTTTTTGCTGCCTACTTTTTCTCCATCTTTATAGATTCTATAGCCTATAACATCATTTTCGTTATGTTTAGACCAAGCTATTCCTTTTCCGCTGTTGGTTATAGCGATAGCAGAAGGAGTTTTTCCATTATCATACATTTTCTTTGAAGCTGTAGCTAATTTACTCCAATTAGGATTATTTTGTACGAGTGAAGATGAATCAGAGATATTTACTCCAAACAGTTTTTTTAGATAATCTGGGTTTAACATTAATCCTGATTCTGTAAATTCACTTGGTGTGGAATCCAAAGCTTCATAGCGTTGATCTCCAATTTGCACTACTTTTCCAGCTATTAAACTATCATCTGTTTTATTTGGTGCTGTTCCTGATTTAAATAAGTCTGTTGTAACAAGACCAGCCTTTGAACAGCCTTCAGAAGGAAGTAATCCAGATACAGAACAGATAGATCTTCTAACAATTCCGCCAGGCATTTTAAAGTTTTCGGAAGGGTCAACCAAATCTGGGTTAATATCATACACTGCATTCATGAAATCAGCCCATAAATAGTTCGTACGCATGCTGTAGCTTAAGCCGCCTGTATACAAGGACTTAGGTGTGTCATATCCTGTCCATACGCCAAATGAAACGTTAGGGTTTGTT
Organism: Niallia nealsonii; assembly: GCF_002835805.1. Taxonomy (GTDB): domain Bacteria; phylum Bacillota; class Bacilli; order Bacillales; family Cytobacillaceae; genus Niallia; species Niallia nealsonii. The sequence continues at coordinate 33,214 of NZ_PISE01000008.1, forward strand.
GCAACAAACCAAGAATCGGTAAAGTTTTGCGCTGTACCTGTTTTTCCAGCCCAATCAGATTGGAATTTTAAACGATTTTTTACAGCAGCAGCCGTACCTTGACTGATAACATCTCTCATCATATCTAATGTTAAATAGGACGTTTGAGGACTAAATACTTCCACGGGCTCTACTTTATGCTGATAAATTACTTTTCCGTTTTTGTCGATAATTTTGTCAATCATATAGGCATCAATGAATTCTCCATCATTTGCAAATGTGCCATATGCATTTGTGTTTTCTTCGACGGTTACTCCGGTTTCTAAGGCTCCTAATGCAGTTGCTCTATTTGTATAATCTCCCTCTTTAAGAGAGGTGAATCCCATCTTATCTAAATATTTAGCGGGTTTTTGAGGGAGAATATCTACATATGCTTTAACTGCTGGAACATTATAGGATTTAGTTAATGCATATCTAGCTGTTACTAATCCATGGTATTGCATATCATAGTTTGTTGGCCATGCTTTATTGCTTCCTGGATTTAGCCGAAGCGGCAAATCAGGCAAAATGCTTCCCGGAGATAATGTATTAAGCTCGATAGCAGGAGCGTATACTAGTAATGGTTTCATTGTTGAACCGTTAGAACGTTTTGCGCTTGTTGCATGGTTTGTTGCTTCTCTATTGTGGTCTCTTCCGCCCACAAAGCTGATAATTTTTCCGGTTTTATTTTCAATTAAAATAGCTCCAGTTTCAACAGGCTCCGCTACTGTTTCCGTTTTGCCAGTTTCGTTATTTGTTACTGTTTCTGTTTTTGAAGGGCCATATAAAGAAAAGTTTTTTGCAACTTGCTGCATTTTATCATAGATTTTTTTATTAATAGTACTATGAATCTCATAGCCATTTTGATGTACTTGGCGATCAGCGAGTGCAGTATACTGCTCAAGCAGTATATCGTCTTTTTTTAGATCCTCTTTTGAATAGCCATCTTTTTTTGCTAACATTTCAGCGATAATCTCTGTAGATCTTTTTTCTAATTCGTATGTCAGCCATGGGTATTTTTCTGTTGGGCTTTCTTTAGCAGGAATAAAGTCTTTTGTAATATCATATTTGCTGGCATCTTCATATTCTTTTTTTGTAATTTTATTTTCTTTGTACATTCTAGATAAAACAGTTTTCATCCTTGATATGCCAGGTTCCAGGTTGTCTTTCACTTTTCCTTCTTGTGTAAATGGAGTGTAGCCAAATGGACTTTGGGGCAAACCGGCAATAAATGCAGCTTGCGGTAATGTTAATTTTTTTGCATCCACACCAAAAATGCCGTTAGCAGCAGCTTGTACACCAGCAATATTGTTTCCTGATGAATTTCTTCCAAATGTAGAAACATTTAAATATGCTTCTAAAATTTCTTCTTTATCAAAGAATTTTTCTAGCCTGAGAGCTAGTAATATTTCTTTTGCTTTTCTTGCAAAGGATACTTCATTTGTAAGTATTTGGTTTTTGATGAGCTGCTGCGTTAGTGTACTTCCTCCTGATTGACTAGAGGTATTTGCAACTTCTTGAAATAATGCACGCATAATAGATTTTGGAACAACCCCATTATGTTCGTAAAAGTATTGATCTTCTGTTGATACAACAGCATCAATTAAATATGGTGAAACATCTTTTAATTTGACTTCTTCTCTTTCTAAATCTGTTGGCAATTTTCCTAAATATACATTGTTGGCGAAATAGACTTCAGATGTTTCTTCATAGTTATAAATATCTTTTTTCATTGTATTGTAAGAACGCACTGGTTCTTCTTTTACTAATGATGCGAAATATCCTGCGCCAACACCTGCCGCAAACCCGCCGCCTATTAGAAGGCATATTATAAAAAGAAGGATAAGATTCCATGTTACTTCATACGTTAAGCGGGCTTTTTTAACCGTTTTTTTATTAGCAAAGAAGCTTCGGAATATATTCCAGTAATTGCTCCACTTCGACCTATCATTCATTCGTATCATTCCTCCTAAAATCACATACATTATAGCATAAAGAAGGGGAGCAATTTGGTTTTTTTTCGTGAAAGCATTTGACAGACATCTTGTTTTTATGATAAAAATAATTCAACTACATATTGATCGTTATTGTAATGATAGGAATAAGTAGTTCTTTTATCACTATTTCAGAGAGCCGTTGGTTGGTGAAAAATGGCATAAATAAAAGAGCGAATTACCTCCTTGAACTTTTACTGGGAAATTACTACTATTTATGTAGGCAAAGTAGCAGTAAACGGGATATGCCGTTATCTATTAAAGTGGAGAAAAAATATTTTTCTCAAATTAGGGTGGTACCGCGCTTATTTTGCGTCCCTGCATATAGATGCAGGGGCTTTTTTTGTTGCAAGAGAAGTATTTTTATGGAAATAATAATGATCAATATAGTTTGAGAGAAAATTATTAAATAATGGAGGCTACCTATAATGAATTTATTAGAGAATTTAAAGTGGAGAGGGATTATTTATCAACAAACAGATGAAGCAGGGTTAAAAGAGCAGTTAATGGAGAACATGACGTCTTTATATTGTGGAGTTGATCCAACTGCTGACAGTATGCATATTGGACATCTTTTACCATTTTTAACATTAAGACGTTTTCAAAATGCTGGTCACCGTCCAATCGTTCTTGTTGGTGGAGCAACAGGGCTTATAGGAGATCCAAGTGGCAAAAGTGAAGAAAGAAAATTACAGACACTTGATATTATTGGTCATAATGTAAAATGTCTCCAAGGTCAATTAAAAAGAATCTTTGATTTTGATGGGGAAAATGGAGCGGTTATGGTAAATAATTATGATTGGGCCGGCTCTATGGATATTGTTACCTTTTTAAGAGATTATGGAAAACATATTGGAATTAATTACATGCTGGCGAAAGACACGATTTCTTCTCGATTGGAAACAGGAATTTCCTTTACAGAATTTACTTATACGATTCTTCAGGCACTGGATTTCTTACATTTATATGAAAATCATGATTGTAAACTGCAAATTGGCGGAAGCGACCAATGGGGAAATATTACAACTGGTTTAGAACTTATAAGAAAAAATATGCCAGAAGGTGCAAAAGCGTACGGTTTAACAATACCGCTTGTAACAAAAGCAGATGGTACAAAATTTGGAAAAACAGAAAGTGGTGCAATTTGGTTAGATTCTGCTAAAACAACACCATATGAATTTTACCAATTCTGGATTAATACAGCAGATGCAGATGTAGTCAAATACTTAAAGTTCTTTACCTTCTTATCAAAAGAAGAAATTGAAGAATTGGAAGTTGCCGTACAAGAAGAGCCGCATTTGCGCAAAGCACAAAAAAGACTAGCGGAAGAAATGACGACATTAATTCATGGTGAGAATGCACTCGAGCAAGCTCAAAAAATTACAGCAGCATTATTCAGCGGCGATATTAAAAATCTTACAGCAGATGAAATTCAACAAGGATTTAAAGATGTGCCAACATATGAGCATAAAGATGGCGAGGCGGTTCTTGTTGACCTGCTAGTAGCTGCTGGAATTGTTTCTTCTAAGCGCCAGGCTAGGGAGGATCTTGCAAATGGTGCTGTATACATTAATGGAGAACGTAAACAAGAATTGGATTATGTATTAACACAAGAAGACCGTATAGAAGAGAAATTTACAGTTATTCGCCGCGGCAAAAAGAAATATTTTTTAATTAAGTTTTAATGATACAAGAGGCTCTTTTTACATTCTAGACTCTTCTTTAAAAAGAGGATGGATGTAAATAAGAGCCTTTTTTGTAAAGATGGATACAGTGAATAGAAAACTAAGACAATCAATAGAGAGGTAGGATAAATAATAAGAAAAAACCCCAGAACCAAATAGGTTTCTAGGGTTTAACATAAATATTAACAATCTATTAACGAGAGTAGAACTCAACGATAAGAGCTTCGTTAATTTCTGCTGGCAATTCAGAACGTTCTGGTAAACGAGTGAATGAACCTTCTAGTTTATCAGCCTCAAATGTTAAGAAATCAGGTACGAAGTTATTTACTTCTACTGCTTCTTTTACAATATCAAGGTTGCGTGATTTTTCACGTAAAGTGATAGTTTGGCCTGCTTTTAGACGGTATGATGGGATATCAACACGAGAACCATCAACTAAAATATGACCATGGTTTACAAGCTGACGTGCTTGACGACGAGTGCGAGCAAGACCTAAACGATAAACAACGTTATCAAGGCGAGTTTCTAAAAGAGCCATGAAGTTTTCACCGTGTTTACCAGGCATTTTGCCAGCGATATCGAATAAATTACGGAATTGGCGTTCGTTCACACCATACATATGACGTAATTTTTGTTTTTCTTGTAATTGTAAACCGTATTCTGATAATTTTTTGCGTTGGTTTGGACCATGTTGTCCTGGTGCGTAAGGGCGTTTATCTAACTCCTTACCAGTACCGCTTAATGAAATGCCAAGACGACGAGAAAGTTTCCAGCTTGGACCTGTATATCGAGCCATTATAGACTCCTCCTTCATGTTTTTATTTGGTAAAATAAAAACAGATGCAACTTTTCTTTCTGCACATTTTATCTTCATGTACCTTCGCCCTAGCAGCTAAGGGTTACACAATACACCATCAATAAGCTTGAGGAATAAAATGAAACAGTAAAGTATTTTACATATGCTGCAATATTTTACACAAAGAGTATTATATGACTTTAGATGATAGAATGTCAAGTAAAGGTTAGTAGCTTCTACTGTTTTTTATTCAAACTATATTCAAACACTCGATTGGTTTTGCTTCATTTTACCCTATTCATTAGCATAGCCTTTGCTTTAAGAGTATCCTGCTTAGAAAAAAAATATTTTTCATTTTTGACCTGACTATATGGCCATATGATATAATTAATAGAAATAAATTAAGTATTTATATAGATTAAAAAACATTTATGGAGGTTTTAGGGCTTCGATATTTGTTTAGAGAAAAATAGGAGCATTTATTTATTGTCATCTCAAATATAGAGGTGCAAAAGATAAATATGACCAATCATTATAATTCTTCTTAGGTGTATGTATATTAATTGGTCATTAAAACAAAATGAAGAATTACATGCATCAAAAATTTATTAATATGACCGATAAATAGAATGAAATAGTTAGATGAATTAGGTGATGATTAAATGGACATGCTTGGCCACCAAATAATATTAAAAATAAAAAGCCGCTTTTTTGATATTGTTGATACAAATAGTCATAATTTAAGCTACATCCAATTACTTGATGAAATGTTAGGCACCATAAAAAATGTTTTGCATGCCAAGGACATTGCTTTATATAGCTGTAAAGAGTGGGATGATCATTGGAGAATAGAAGTAGCGACAGATTCTTCCTATTTTTGTCCTAATGTTCTGAATTCTTTGGAATTCCGTCAATTGTTGATGTCACACAAGATCCATCGTCAATCATGCGAGACAGAAGCATTTAATAAATATGATATTTTATTGCCATTAAAACATAAAGATGGGATAAATAGCTTTTTTGTTATAAGAACCAACGATACAGGGCAAAAAATCAGCTATAGCGATTCTTTATTAGAAATTCTTATTGAGGAATGCAGCTTATTTCTTGATAAAATACAAAGTTTGGTGAAAATTGTAACGGAAGAAAGGAAGTATAAACTATTATTTAGGGTAACGGAAAAGTTTCATTCTTCCATGAAAATGGAAGATGTACTTGGTGAAGTTATTTATACATTGCAGGAATTATATCCAACATTTTCTTACTATTTATTATTGTCCCATGATAATAATAGCCGTGGCGACTTGCCGATAAAAGACTTAGAATATGATAGTGAAAATATTGCTGCGCTAGAAGCATATGTTACTGGTCAAGTTCAGTTTGAAAATTCAAGGGAAGAAAGACAATCTGTTTTATACGCACCTTTAAAAGGAAAGCAAGGCGTCTATGGAGTGCTTCAAGTAATCGCTCCAAACACTGTTAATTTTCCGAAAAGCGAAAAAGAGTTTATTACGTTATTAGCGAATACAGCAGGAAGTGCTGTAGAAAATGCCCAATTATATCAGCAGTCCAAAAAATTGGTTTCTGATTTGCAATTAATAAATGAAACGACACATCGACTTAATTCAAATTTACGTTTAACAGAAATGATGAGGTATATTTCTGAACGAATATCTTCTAGTTTTCATGCAGAAGAAGTAGGGTTTATTCTTTTTTCTTCTGAATCTAATGCTATGTCTGTATTAGTAGGCAGCACAAATTTTTTTCATACAAAAGATGCGGAAGCATATGTTCAGCATTTTAAAGAAAAAATTAAATTAGAAAAGGATTCCTTATTTATCGGAGATTTTGAATTTCCACAGCAAAAATCAGCTAAATATAAATCCATTATGGCGATTCCTATGATGCAAACAGGGCTTTTAAAAGGATTCTCTTTGGTAATGCATCCGTCCCCTTATCATTTTTCATTTGAAACATTTAAATTATTACAATCACTAATTCATCACTCTACATTAGCGTTAACAAACTCCATGCTTAGAGAAGAGCTGGAAAAACTCGTGATTACCGATCATCTTACAAAACTTTATTCTAGAAACTTTCTTGATGAAAAAGTTCAATGTTCCATAAAAACAGATCAAGAAGGAACGTTTATTTTAATTGATATTGATAATTTTAAAGCAGTAAATGATACTTATGGTCATCAAATTGGAGATGAAATAATTATCCAAGTTGCTAATATTATTATTGAAAATATTAGAGGATCGGATATTGGTTCAAGGTGGGGTGGAGAAGAATTAGCTGTATATTTGCCAAAAGTGCCGCTGCAGTTAGGGATTAGCATTGCAGAAAGGCTTGTTGCCAAAGTAAGAGCCAAAACCAATCCATTTGTAACTATATCTTGTGGTGTGTCCTACTGGAACAAAGAGATAAAAGATGATTATCATTCCATCTTCAAACGGGCAGATAAAGCATTATATGTTGCTAAAGAAACAGGCAAAGATAGAGTGGTTGTCCAAACCATGGATTTCGTAAGCGAGTAGTTTAATTATAATGGAGAGTTATTATAGGTATAGTTGATACATGTTTAGCTGCAAAACTTTTATTAGAAAACAAACAAAAAAACTGGTTCTTAAACCAGGTTTCAGTTTGTCGACAAAAGGGGTTCGGAATAGTCTCATTCTGAACCCCTTTTAAGATTAAGTTTGATTTTGTTGCCAATTTCTTCTTGAAGTCGTCCTTGATAAGTACGAGCTTCCTTACGCACTACTTTCTTTTCAAACTTCTGTTTGTTGGCACTCGCTTTTACATGAGTAGAATCAACAAACACATGTTCCGCATTAATCAAGTTCTTATCCGCAGCTGTTTTTAAGATACGGTAGAATATTTGTTCAAATGGATCAGAACCCTTGAATCAACGTTCATAATTTTTACCGAATGTAGAGAAATGAGGCACTTTATCATGAAAACCGTACCTTAAAAACCACCGATAAGCCATATTAGTTTCTACTTCTTCTATAATAAACGAGAAATCAAGTGCAGCCTCGATTTTGGGAACTAAATGATTGGATGGAACTAGTTGATCTAAAGCGATCATTTCTAATTGATCTCTTTGAATAGAAGAATGTTTGGAAAGCATGGTGTTACCTCTGTTATTTATCTACCTATATTTTAAAGCCTGGATATTTGAAATTCTATACTTAATGGATGGAAAATAGGTTGATCGGAGCGGCTCGGCGCTCGCCCCGTGGAAAGCGAACCCTTGAATTGGAAATTAACATCCCTATTTAAAAGAAAAACAAACAAAAAAACCGTAGACAAACTTCCTTTTTAAGGAGCATTTGTCTACAGTCTGAAACCTGGTTTTTAAACCAGGTTTTTTGTTTGTTTTGAAAAATTTTTAAAGTAGAAAATTTATTATAGATACTCTACTAATGTCTCAGTGAAAATTTCTAAATGTTTTTGGTCTATTTCATCAAAACGATTTTTTTCTGGGGAATCAATATCCAAAACTCCAATTAAGGTACCGTTTTTAATTATTGGCACCACTATTTCTGATTGACTAGCGGCGTCACATGCAATGTGTCCAGGAAAAAGATGAACATCTTCTACTCTAAGTGTTTCCTGTTTACTTGCAGCAGTTCCGCAAACGCCTCTGCCAAAAGGAATTCTTACACATGCAGGAAGACCTTGGAAAGGACCAAGAACAAGCTCTCCATCTTCTGCTAAATAAAAGCCAACCCAATTAATACGATCTAAAAATTGATTTAATAATGCAGAAGCATTAGCAAGATTGGCAATTGCATTTGTTTCTCCTTCGAGAAGAGCTTTTAACTGTTTTACTACTAATTGGTATTTTTCCTCGCGGTTGCCATTATATAATTCGACGTTAAACATGGTAAACACCTATCTTTCTTCATAAACTATTTTTATTTTAGCAAAAAACGCTGAAAAGGAGGAAACTTTGTCGAGATTCTATTGAAGGATTGTTCTTATTTAGCAAGAAGTAATATATATATTATTTTAACTTCAAATGAACAAGCAGAGCCCTTTCCAAAAAAAAGTTTTTCAAATAACATGCATTTTCTAACATTCTCTAAATGCAAACATCTGTTAAAAACAGAAGATTGATTTATTCAACCATATATTTCTGATATTAGCAAGAGAGGAGAGAAAATATGAAAAGAAATTCAAAAGATTCTATAATAGAAGCCGCAATTACACTTTTTAACAGAAATGGATATGATGGCACTTCTATAAGAGATATAGCTGCACATGCCCATGTAAATGTGGCAAATATTTCTTATTATTTTAATGGAAAACATGGGCTACTAGAATATTGTTTTACAAGCTATTTTGAAAAGTATTTAGAAGAAATAGAGGATGTTTATCGGGATATTCTTTTAGATCCCACAGAGAAGTTAAAAAAGATAGCGGAATCCATTATACATTTTCACTGTCTGCATCCACATTTAACGAGATTTGTTTTAAGAGAAGTGTCGATTGATTCTCAAGTTGTGAGAGAAATAATGTCTACTTATTATGTAAAAGAAAGATTTTATTTGACAAAAATTTTAGAAGAAGGCATAGAAAAAAAACAATTTAAAAAACAAATGATTTCTTATAGCATTATACAATTGAAAAGCTTATTATCTATGCCTTTTCTTAATGCCTTTTATTTAACAGAAGTGTTGCATGTATATGTGCGTGAATCTTATTTTGCAAAAAAATATTCAGAAGAAATCTATAGATGGATCGATGAAGTGATTTGCTTTCATAAAGAATCCTTATCGATTCCCTAATAACATGTCAAAGCCTTGACCTATATCTTTTGCTTGGTGGGCATCTGATCCATAAACTAGCGAAATCTGCTGCTTTTTTGCTTCTAAAGCGACCCAGCTTGGGGGATAAGACTCTTGGCAAAAGGGTTTATATAAACCAGCTCCGTTATAATCAAGTTCTAATTGCTGCTGTTTTATATCCTTTAATAATTGAATAATAGTAGAACGATAATCTTTAGAGACAGGGAATTTTTTTTGGAATTTATGCACTAATGTAATATGCCCTATTCGTTTTGGTTTGAAAGGGCCTAAATCTGCAAACACTGATTTTTTTATCGTTTCAAAATACCGTTCATAAATGGCTTCCGCACTTCCATATTGGCTAATCATATTGGCAAATAATTCAGGGCTATAATCAACACAATCATAATTCATATTATTTTTTAGAAAATGTACACTTAGAATGCTGTCATCGAGTTTTGGCCCCCATTCATTTAAAAAGCTTTTGATTTCCTGTTCAAAACCTTCAATATAATCCACTTCTAATCCAATGTTTATTTTTATCTTATTTTTGTAATAGTCTTTTGCTTGTTCGACCATATGCACATAATGCGGGAGGTCTTCTAGTGCTATACTGCTGTCTTTTGTCGGAGTGCTGTCAATAAAACCAGCAGGAAGTGGAGCATGCTCTGTGAATGAAATTTCTGTGAATCCTAAAAGAATTGCTTGTTCGATATAATCGCTAATGGCATCTTTTGTGCCATGAGGACAAAATGCTGTATGAATATGTCCGTCTTTTTTTGTTGCTGTTTTCATTTTTTATCTCCCTTTCATTTGACAAGTAGGCTATGGGTTATATGTGCTGCTGATTTTGGATTCATTTATTTGCTGGATGAACCCAAAATCATTTTATCAACAATAGCCACTAATATAGCAGAAAATTAAACTGAAAAATTTAAAAAGGCTGGAAGAATACTATGTTCCTTCCTTCTTTTTTTCATTTTACTAAAAAAAAGAAGGGAAGTTTTGTTTTTTTATCATACAAAAAAAGATTTTCTTTATCTCCTTCGTTAAATGTCTACACAATACAATAGAAATTCTTTCAAAAAAATATAAAATAATAGTCAAAAAATGACGTTTACATGGTATCATAAAAACAAATGAAAAGAACTTTTACATACTTTTACTATAGATATAGGCATAAAAAATGGTCGGTGCTAGAACAGGGGGCTTCAAATTGGATTACATAATTGTGGGAGTAGTCATTATTATATGTCTATTCTTGTCAGGATATCTTATTAAAAGAAAGTACTACGGTGTAGTGGATGAGCTGGAAAACCGGAAAATGACTATTATGAATCGGCCGGTTTTAGAAGAACTTGCTAAGGTAAAGCAGCTAAATATGATTGGACAAACAGAAGAGTTGTTTGAGCGATGGAGATCCGAATGGGATGATATTGTTGCAGTCCAATTGCCTGAAGTGGAAGAAATGCTCCTTGATACAGAAGAATTTATTGATAAGTATAAATTACATAAAGTAAAAAAAAATCAAAATAAAATTCATTTGAAAATGGAGCAAATAGAAAAAGCCATTGAAAAAATGCTTCAGGAATTGGAGAATCTTGTTGGAAGTGAAGAAAAAAACAGAACAGAAATAGAAGGTTTAAAAGAGACTTATCGAGAAAGCAAAAAAACATTGCTTGCACATCGATATACTTTCGGAGAAACGGAACCTAAATTAGAAGCTATGCTTAAAGAAATATCTTCCTTATTAAATGATTATGAAGAAAATACAAAAAATGGGAACTATTTAGATGCAAGAAAAATTGTTCAACAGACAGAAGAAAAACTAGCATATATTCGCTTTTTAGTAGAAACAATTCCTCCTATTTTAATGGAATGCAAAACAAAATTGCCGGAATCAATCAGTGAGCTAAAAGAAGGATATAAAGATATGCTAGCAAAAGGTTTTATTTTGGAGCATATCCAATTGGATGCAGAAATTGAAGAAATAGAAAACGAACTGACGTTATGCAGTGAATTATTGCAAAATGGCGAAGTAGAGAAAATTCAGAGCATAATAGCAGAAGTTCAAGAAAAAATCGATTTATTGTATGATTTACTAGAAAAAGAAGCAATAGCCAAAAACTACTCTACAAAAAATTTGGATGTGGTGAAAGGTATTTTGGCAGCCATAGGTGGTGCCAATGAGCGTTTGCAAGAAGAGGTTAGTTTGCTGCAAAGAAGCTATCATATCGATAACGAAGACCTGGAATTGCAATTTAAGCTTGAGACAAAACTAAAACATCTATTTAAGCAATATGAAGTATTAGAACATAAGTTAATGTACGAGACGGCAGCACATACTGTGTTAACAGAAGAATTGAAGATTTTAAAGGAACAAATGGAAACTGTTGCCGAGGAGCAGAAAGTTCTATTTGATAAGTTCTACGCATTAAGAAAAGATGAAGTACATGCACGCCAAAAAATGCAGGCCTTAAGCAAAGAGATTGCGAACTCTATTAGAGTGGTAGCAAATAGTAATTTGCCTGGCGTAACAAAAGAATATGCAGGCCTGATAGACGAAGCAAAAGAAAATATAGAAAAGCTAAAGTCTATTTTAAATGAAGCTCCATTGGATATTCCTGCTGTACATGCATTGCTTGGACAGGCAGAAAATACTGTTGCTACATTAGTGAAAGCAACAAATGAATTAGTGGAAACAGCAATGCTTGCCGAAAAAATTATCCAATATGGAAACAGGTACCGGAGAAACTATCCTAAAGTAGAAAAAAGTTTATCTCAGGCAGAGGCTTTATTTAGGCACTATAAATATAATGATGCATTAAGTCAAGCTGCATCAGCAATCGAAGAAGTAGAACCAGGCAGCATAAAGCGAATGGAAGCAATAGTGCTAGGAGAAAAAGAAAAAGAAAACCAATATAATTAATAAAGTGGTTAATAGAAAAGGAAAAAACAAAAAAGGTGCGTTGCTATGAAAAGGATAGCTTCTCACCTTTTTTTGTTTATGTAAAGGGTAACAATCTATATTTGCAAAATGCAGGTACTATGATACCATATAAAGTTGCAAGCATAAGGAGGAGAAGGCTTTTGATATACTTAGATAACAGTGCTACTACAAAACCATTTCCTGATGTTGTAAAATCATATTCGACGGTAGCAACAGAGTTTTTTGGAAATCCTTCATCTTTACATTCTATAGGGGGACAAGCAGAAAAGTTGCTTACACAAGCTCGAACGCAAATTGCCGATTTATTAGGTGTAAAAAATAACGAGATTTATTTTACATCAGGGGGTACGGAAGGGAATAACTTTGCTTTAAAAGGTGCTGCCAAGGCTTATCAAGGCAGAGGGAAACATATTATTACAACGGAAGTGGAACATGATTCCATTCATAAAGTAATGGAACAATTGCAAGAAGATGGATTTACAATCACCTATCTTCCAGTTGATAAAAACGGTCTAGTATCCGTTGAAGCTATAACAAGCAGTATCCGCAAAGATACTAGTATCGTTTCAATTATGCACGTTAATAATGAAATAGGTTCTATTCAACCAATAGCAGAAATAGGTTCCATGATAAAAAGGCAGAAACCATCGGTATTATTTCATGTAGATGGAGTGCAGGGAATAGGGAAATTGCCTATTGAGTTAAAAAAAGCAAACATTGATTTATATACCATTTCAGCACATAAGTTTCATGGCTTAAAAGGAAATGGTGTTTTATATATAAGAGAAGGACTAATGTTATCCCCATTGCTTGCTGGGGGCGGACAAGAGAGAAATTATCGAAGTGGAACAGAAAATGTTGCTGGTGCGGTTTCGACCGCTAAGGCTTTGCGTATGCAACTAGACAATCAGCTGTACAAAAAAGACAAGCTCGTAGAACTTAATCGATATTTAAGAGAGAGTTTAGCCCAAATGGAAGATACGGTAATACATTCTCCTTTAGAAAAAAGTATACCGCATATTATTAATTTTTCTATTTTAGGAGTTAAAGCAGAAGTTTTTGTTCATGCATTAGAAAAATACAATATTTATCTTTCGACGACTAGTGCTTGCTCATCTAAAAGCAATACAGTAAGCAAAACACTTACAAGCATGGGAGTTGCAAAAGATGTGGCAGAAAGTTCTTTTCGCATTAGTCTTCACTATGACAATACATTGGAAGAGATAAAAATAACCATCGACAAAATAGCGGACACAATAAAATGGCTAAGAGGTGTGATGAAATAAATGAAATATGATCGAATATTAATCCGATATGGTGAATTATCAACAAAAGGCAGAAATCGAAAAAAATTTGTAGACCAATTGCATAAATCAGTGAAAATGGCACTTCTCCCTTTTCCTCTTGCTAAAATTGAAGTGAAAAGAGAAAGAATGTATGTGCTTTTAAATGGGGAAAACGAAACAGAGATTGCAGGAGCTTTAAAAGACATTTTTGGAATACAGTCGTTTAGTCCAGCAATTAAGTTGGAAAAAGATATTGATACGATGAAAGAAACTGCATTAAAGTTAGTGTCTTCTATCTATCAAGAGGGCAAAACATTTAAAATTACGGCAAAAAGAGTCGATAAAACATTTTCTTTAGATACAGGAGAAATCAATTCTTTATTTGGCGGCCATCTTTTGAAGAATATCCCTGGTATAAAAGTAGATGTACGAAACCCTGATATTAATTTATTGATTGAAATAAGGGAAGAGGCAGTTTATTTATCTTGTGAAACCATACAGGGGGCGCAGGGGCTTCCTTCAGGCACTAGTGGGAAAGCGATGTTAATGCTGTCTGGTGGATTAGATAGCCCTGTTGCAGGATATTTATCAATGAAAAGAGGATTAGAACTAGAAGGTGTTCATTTTTTTAGTCCACCATTCACCTCAGAAAGAGCAAAACAAAAAGTAATTGACATTTCCAAAAAATTAGCTAATAGGAATGGTCATTTTGTGCTGCATATTGTACCTTTTACGGAAATTCAACAGCTTATTCATAAACAAATTCCAGAAAACTATACGATGACGGCAACGAGAAGGCTGATGCTTCGAATTACAGATGAAATCCGCAAAAGACAAGAAGCTTTAGCTATTGTTACAGGAGAAAGTCTAGGACAAGTTGCAAGCCAAACATTAGAAAGCATGTACGCTATTAATGATGTAACAAACACGCCGATTTTAAGACCCTTAATTGCGGTGGATAAAACAGAAATCATTAAAATTGCAAGGGAAATAGATACACATGATATATCTATCAGGCCATATGAAGATTGCTGTACTGTATTTGTACCGGCATCACCAAAAACAAAACCTAAAAGAGAAAAAGTCCAGTTTTATGAAAGTTTTGTTGATTTTGAGCCAATGATTAAAGAGGCTGTTTCAAAAGTGGAGACAATAATCATCAAACAAGGGGAAAAAATGGACGCTGAAAAAACAGAAGAGTCATTATTTTAATTGCAGAGATCAAAAAGATAGAAGTTCGAAAGTTATCTGCTAGAAAGTTTAAAAAATTAGCAGCATGGATATAATGGGTGATTTATTGATAAAAATTACCAATATTTTTGATGAATGAAGACCATGTGTATTACACATTCTATTATCACAAGGAGGTGATACACATGGCAAACAACAATAGCTCAAATCAATTATTAGTACCTGGTGTTTCTCAAGCATTAGACCAAATGAAATACGAAATTGCAACAGAATTTGGAGTAAGTCTTGGTGCAGAAACAACAGCTCGCGCTAACGGTTCAGTTGGTGGAGAAATCACTAAACGTTTAGTTCAAATGGCTGAACAACAACTTGGTGGTTATGCAAAATAATTCCATATAATGGCTACTAGGAGTGAGGCATTTGCCTCACTCCTTATTAATTTTTATAGGAGAATGGAGTTATTTATTTTAAAAAAAGACTTCTAAATAGTATAATGACTAAAGTGTATTTTTAAATCCTAATAATTATAGGGGGAAAAGAAATGAGTCGGCAAGACTTGATAGCACCACAAACATATAATTTTGTTTCAGAGATAGAGAAGTATGCCCATGATAAAAATCGTTTGGCATTAAAATGGGAAAATGAGGATGGGGAAACAAAAGAAATTACATATAGTTCCCTTTCAAAGTTAGCGAATCAAATGGGAAATGTATTAAAAGATGCAGGATTAAAAAAAGGGGACGTTGTTTTAGTTATCGTTCCTCGATTAATAGAAGCATATCAGGTTTATTTAGCTGCTCTTAAAATAGGATTAACCATTTTGCCAAGTTCGGAAATGCTCCGGGCAAAGGATTTGCAGTATCGGATTCAACATGGAGATGTAAAAGGGGTCATCAGTTATTATCCGTTTTTGGATGAGTTGAAAAAAGTAGAAGAAATCAATTCGCTAAAACGTTTTGTCATTGGAGATGCGGTCGAAGACTGGACTTATTTAGATGAGGAAGCGAAATTTGCTTCAGAAGATTTAGATATTTGTGAAACGGAAAAAACGGACACTGCTTTTATTTCTTATACATCTGGAACAACAGGGAATCCGAAAGGCGTAGTGCATACCCATGGCTGGGCGTATGCTCACCTTCGAACTGCAGCACCAAACTGGCTCTGTATTGAAGAAGGAGATTTAGTATGGGCAACTGCAGGTCCTGGATGGCAAAAATGGGTGTGGAGCCCGTTACTATCTGTACTAGGGTCTGGAGCAACTGGTTTTGTCTATCACGGAAAGTTTAATCCTCGCAAATATTTGCAACTGCTGGAAAAATATGAAGTAAATGTACTTTGCTGTACACCAACAGAGTATCGTTTAATGGCAAAAGTGGAGGATATTGATACTTTCCAATTAACAAGCTTAAGAAGCGCTGTTTCAGCTGGAGAACCATTAAATAGAGAAGTTATTGATGTATTCAAAAAGCATTATAATTTGGATGTTCGAGATGGATATGGCCAAACGGAAAATACTTTATTATTAGGTATAACCAAAGGGGTAGATCTGCGTCCTGGGTCTATGGGGAAACCAACGCCAGGAAACATAGTGGACATTGTCAATGAAAACGGCGAGAGTTGTGCAGTAGGAGAAGTTGGAGATATTGCTGTACATAAAGATACGCCAGCACTATTTAAAGAATACTTCAAAGAGCCTGAAAGAACCAAAAATCAATTCAGAGGTAATTATTATATAACAGGTGATAGAGCAAAAAAAGATGAAGATGGATATTTCTGGTTTGAAGGACGAAGCGATGATATTATCATTAGCTCTGGCTATACAATTGGACCATTTGAAGTGGAAGATGCTCTTGTGAAACATGCGGCTGTAAAAGAATGTGCAGTAGTAGCAAGTCCAGACCTAATAAGAGGAAATATTGTAAAAGCTTTTGTTGTTTTACAAAATGGTGTTAAAGGTTCAGATGAATTAATTAAAGAGCTGCAAACACATGTAAAAGAATTGACGGCGCCTTATAAATATCCACGAAAGATAGAGTTTATTGATGACTTGCCAAAAACAACCTCTGGAAAAACACGTCGTGTAGAATTAAGGGAAAATGAAAGAAAAAAATAAATCAACGTATCTTAATTTGGAAAAAGGTAAGGAATAATAAAGAGATAAGCAGAATGTATCGTTAATATATACATATCTGCTTATTTTTTATATGTAGAATATGTTAATAAATCCAAATTAGTAGCGTCGGTTTTACATGGTCAATATTCTCGAGGAGGGATAGAATGGGGACATTAGTTTATGGTGGAAATATATATACATTACAAGAAGAAGGGCAGAAAGTAGAAGCGGTTTTTTTAGAAAATGGAAAAATAGTTGATTATGGACAAAAAACAATGATAGAAAAGATATATGAAACGAGAATAAAAGAAAATATAGATTTATATGGCAGTACTTTATTGCCAGGTTTTGTTGATAGCCATATGCATCTAGTCGGCTATGGAGAAAAACTGATGAGGCTAGATTTGTCACGATGTCAGTCAAAAAAAGAGGCGTTAGAGAAAGTGGCTGCATTTGCCCATAAAGTTCCTGAGGGAGAATGGATAATTGGTGATGGCTGGAATGAAAATTTATGGGCGGAAAAAATGCCGATTACAAGAAAAGAATTAGACTCTTATATTTTAAGTCATCCTATAGTATTAAATAGAATTTGCAAACACGCTATCGCTGTTAATTCAAAGGCGCTTGAGCTAGCGAAAGTAAATGAGTCAACTCCTGTTCCTTATGGAGGAGTAATCGAGCTTGATGAGAAGGGATTGCTTACTGGAATACTAAAAGATCAAGCGCAAGAGCTTTTGAAAAAGTATCTGCCTAAAGTAACCGATACATATGTAGAAAACGCTTTAAGAATAGCGATTAAAGATGCCTATCGTTTAGGGTTGACAGGTGCCCATACAGAAGACTTGAACTATTATCATGGGTACGAGGGAACACATCGTGCGTTTAAAAAAATAATTGTAGAAGAAGGTCATTTGTTTAGAGCTCATCTTCTCGTTCATCATGAAGTTTTTTTAGATTTTGTAAAATCGAAAGAGTCATATTTAAGTGGCGGGGAGTGGATAGAGTTTGGCGGAGTAAAAATATTTGCGGATGGAGCATTTGGGGGAAGAACGGCTTTTTTAAGCAGGCCTTATAAGGATGATCCAACGACAAGAGGCGTATCCATCTTTACACAGGAACAATTAAATGAGCTTGTAAAAAAAGCTCGCGAACAAGATATGCCAGTTGCAGTTCATGCTATCGGCGATGCCGCATTTGAAATGGTTCTTTGTGCTTTAGAAAAACATCCTTTAAAAGGAATTGGAAAAGATCGGCTAATTCATGCAACGATGCTTCGTGCCGATTTGCTTGAGAGAGTAAAGAGTTTGCCTGTTATTTTAGATATTCAGCCAAGTTTTGTCTCTTCCGATTTTCCTTGGGTAATCGGCCGGCTTGGAGAAGAAAATATGGATTATTGTTATGCATGGAAAACGCTGCTCGATGAAGGGCTTGTTTGTGCAGGGGGATCAGATGCACCAATAGAATCAGCAGACCCTCTTTGTGGAATACAAGCAGCTGTGACAAGGACGAATAAATTTGATGAAAAACAAAAAGGGTATAGGATGGATGAAGCGCTAAAAGTCTATGAGGCAGTATGTTTGTATACAAAAGGGAGTGCCCTTGCTGTTTGTCATGAAAAAGATAGAGGAATGATAGATATAGGGTTTGCAGCAGATTTTACCGTGTTGGATCAAGATATTTTCGAAGTGGATGCAAAAAAAATCGATACATTAAAAGTAGTGAAAACGATTATCGGCGGCCAAATTATGTATGATGCTACTATGCCTATTTAAAGGGTATGGGAAATAGAAAATACAGGATAGAACTAGATGGAGGTTTGGCATGAGGATAAAGAAAAAGGGACTAGCTAGTATAAGTATCTGCTAGTTTCTTTTTGAATATTGTCTTGTAGGAAATGATTTTAGATATTATAATGGTTGAATATTTCGTAAATAGAAAGAAGCGATAAAAATGGGAGAAAATAGAGTAAAGCAAGGCGTGATATTTGCAGGGATATCCTATTTAATATGGGGAATGTTTCCTGTTTATTGGAAACTTTTGAAGGGAGTAGGGGCAGACGAAATTTTAGCTAACAGGGTTATATGGTCTTTTGTATTTATGGTTATGCTTGTTATCGTAACGAATAAATGGAAAAAAGTTATTTTAACGATTCAAGCTTTTAAAACAAATAAAAAACAGGCTGCTCTTTTATTTACAGCTTCCGTTCTTGTAAGCTGTAATTGGTTTATTTATATATGGGCTGTTAATGCAGATAAAGTGATTGAAACAAGTCTCGGCTATTATATAAATCCACTTGTAAGCGTCCTTTTAGGAGTGCTTGTTTTAAAAGAGAAACTGAAGAAGGCACAAATTATTTCTTTTATTTTAGCAGCAATCGGTGTATGTATTTTAACTTTTTCTCATGGAAGTTTTCCATGGATTGCAGTGTCTCTTGCTTTAACCTTTGGATTGTATGGCTTAGCAAAAAAAATAATAATATTAGATTCTGAAATTGGTTTAACAATTGAAACGATGTTTATTACCCCAATTGCCCTCCTTTATATGGGCTATTTATTTGCGAGTGGGAGACATGAATTTCTTATTGGTTCAACGAGTATCAATATATTAATAATGGTTTCTGGTGTTTTAACAGCCATTCCTCTATTGTTTTTTGCAAAAGGTGCACAAAGAATTCCTCTTTCCATGTTAGGATTTATTCAGTATTTAACGCCAACCCTTACTTTAATTCTTGGTGTTTTTCTTTATCATGAAGAGTTTACCACTTCGCATTTAATGGCATTTATCTTCATTTGGTCAGCGTTAACAATATACAGCTTATCACAAACGAAATTATTTCGGATTTTTGGTAAATCCAAAGCAGAGGTTTATAGTAAATAAAGTGAAACTTCAATCAGTGGGGGTTCTTCATCCCCCATCTAGATTTCATTAACCTTGAGGTAGAGTTGTCTGTTAATGCGTGATAAAAGGAAGATGATTTGATTTTCCACAACTTTTTAAGCAGATTTTTTTGCCTTCCATTTAGAGTTTTACAAAGGAATGGTAATGTTTCATTAGGAAAAACTAGTTGTAGTGATTAGGTCGATAACCTTTTTCTTATCAAACATAAAAGGAAGATTTGTATAGAAAGTATTATTTTTGAAACATTTAATAAAGTTTAACGTATAGTTATAAGTAAAAAATAGTAGGAGGGAAAACATTTTGATGAATGGAAAGCGTTGGGCAGCGTTAGGAATTGCCGCATTTTTATTTATATTCTCTATTATCACAAGCATTGTATCAACAGCCATGACAACAGATGTGGAAGGGATATTTAATAGCTTTATGAATGACGAAGAAGAAATGTTTGCTGAGGATGTTATTCAAGATGGAGACGAATTGCAAAAAATTGCAGTATTAGAAGTTGATGGAACGATACAAGATACTGGAGATGCAGAGTCGCTCATTAGTTCAGCAGGTTATAATCATAAGTCCTTTATGGAGAAACTTAATTACATAAAAGAAGATGATAGTGTCAAAGGATTAATTATTAAAGTAAATTCACCAGGGGGCGGTGTCGTTGAAAGTGCGGAAATACATGATAAAATTGTAGAAATTCAAAAAGATTCAAAAAAACCTGTGTATATTTCGATGGGATCTATGGCGGCTTCTGGCGGCTATTATATTTCCGCGCCTGCAGATAAAATATTTGCAAGTCCTGAAACATTAACAGGGTCTCTTGGAGTCATTATGCATGGTTATAATTTTAAAGGATTGGCAGAAAAATATGGAGTTGATTTTGTAACGATAAAAAGCGGCCCATATAAAGATATTATGAGTTCTACTAGAGATATGACAAAAGAGGAAAAAGACATACTGCAAACGATGATTAATAATTCGTATGAAGGATTTGTTAAAGTTATCGCGGATGGAAGAGGCATGTCTACATCAGAAGTGAAAAAAATTGCGGATGGAAGAATATATGATGGCAGACAAGCAAAACAGTTAAATTTAATTGATGGCTTTGGCTATTTTGACGATGTAGTGGAACAGATGAAAAAAGATTATGATTTGGACGATCCGATGGTAGTGAGCTATTCAGATAGCACCGGTTTAGCATCTATACTCGGGATGAGTGCCAATAAAATAATGGGTGAGGATAAGGAGTTAGTTAATATGCTAAAACTTGTCAGTCATACAAATTCTCCTCGTCTTATGTATCTATATGCAGAGTAGGAGGTGGGCAAATGACGAATCAATTAAATGAGGAAGAAGCAGCAATAACTAAACAAATGGAAAATATAGAGCATCATGAAGAGGAAATAGTGAAAACGCAGCAAGAGCTCCATAATAATGCATCTTTACAAGTCTTTGAAAATCCGACTTATCAATTCGCGGGATTTTGGATGAGATTTTGGGCGTATTTAGTGGATTTGATTATTATTGGTAGTATAAACCGGATTATCATACACCCTATATTTCGAGCTGCTGATCTGCCTTTACATGAAAGCGGCATATTTACACCAATTAATATAACTACAGCTATTGTATTCTATTTGTATTTTGTTTTAATGACGAAATTTTTAAAACAAACATTAGGAAAGATGATTTTTGGATTAGAAGTAGTGCCACTTAAAAAAGAAAGCTTATCTTGGGACACGGTTCTTTTCCGGGAATGGATTGGGCGTTTTATTTCTTCTAGTGTTATTATTCTTTATGCTATAGTTGCATTTTTGCCTAAAAAGCAAGGATTGCATGATTTATTTGCAGATACAGCTGTTGTCCATGTACGATAAAAGCTCGCTGAATTCATGTGAAAAATATAAATGATATTCTTATAAACAAAGGCTCTTTTTGTATACTTGGTTGTTTTATAGCAAATTAATATATACAATCACTGCAAAAACAATTTGAATAAAGAATCCCCTGTAAATTTTTTACGGGGGATTTTTTATTAGGAAGATCAGTTAATATGGTTAGTTTTATTGATGGGAAAAATAGTATATTTTTTTTGTTTTTACCAATAATAAAATGTTGAAGGGCGTGTATTAAGTGAAACTTATATTGATTATTGGAATTAGTTTATTTTCCTTGCTGCTGCTTTTAATCTTTTTGCTACTAGTTACGAAGTCTACCATACATATCCGCTATTATCATAAAAAAGATAATGATGATTTAACGATTGAGGTGAAACTATTATTTGGACTTATAAGATATAAAAAGAAAATTCCTCTTATTAAAATCGATGAAAATTCTCCAACCATGGTGGTCGAGGAAGAAACAAAAATAAACGAATCAGAGGCAGCCGGTACAAAAAAAACGAAACAATTTTCTGCAGAGGATTTAGTAGCTGTTTTGGAGAATGCAAAGGAAATATTATGGCATATTGTTGGATTTCACCGTATTATTCGGTCTTTTTTATCAAAAGTAACCATTAGAAATATCGAATGGAGTTCAATTGTTGGTCTTGGCGATGCCGCACATACAGGAGCAATTTCTGGGGCGCTTTGGGCAGTAAAGGGTGGCATAATAGGCATTGTAAGCCAATATATGTGCATGCAGAATATGCCGCAAATAAATATTTATCCTCAATTTCAGCGCGTTGCATCTGAAACGTTATTTAAGTGTATGTTTCAATTTCGAATAGGGCATGCTATGTTTGCAGGTATTAAGATAGTTAAATTTTGGAAGGGCGGATTTCCTCAGATTAAAACCACGGATACAACTACGTCTGTCCAAAAATAAATAATGATTATATGGAGGAATAGTAATATGTCAGATCATCCAATACAAGGCTTAATGACAACCGCAATGGAAAACCTAAAAGAAATGATTGATGTAAATACGATAATAGGAGATCCTGTAGAAACACCAGATGGAAGTGTAATTCTTACTGTATCCAAAGTTGGTTTTGGATTTGCTGCAGGTGGAAGTGAATTCACATTGGAAAATCATTCTGCGCAGGATAGTTCCTTCACAAAACATCCTTTTGGAGGAGGTAGCGGTGGAGGAGTTTCCATTACTCCTATTGCTTTTCTAATTGTTAATGCACAAGGTGTAAACATGGTTCATTTAGATGAAAGCACTCATTTATATGAAAAATTATTAGATTTTGCTCCTCAAGCAGTCGAGAAAGTTTCACAAATGTTCTCTAAAAATAATAATCAAGCATCCTCTGCGACTGCAAAACAAGAACCGCCTAAACCAAAAGAAGATATTGAATTTTAACATAAATATTTGTTGTTAATAAAGCAGCAAATTATTATTATAACGGTCTGACATACAAACAGGATTAGCATAAGGGGGGTATTGCTTCTTATACTTGTCCAGCAAATGAATGTCAGACCATTTTTAACGTTGTATAGAACGTTTTCGTTGCAAATACATATTCTTAACGGTATGATAGTCAAAGAATATACATATGAAGAAGTACTGGAGGAAAAGAAATGGCGTCTATTACTTTTAAAAATAATCCTGTAACACTTATTGGAAATGAAGTGAAAGTCGGTGACAAAGCACCTGACTTTACAGTATTGGCAAATGATATGTCCCCTGTGACACTAGACAGTTCAAACGGAAAGGTCCGTTTATTTAGTGTCATCCCTTCCATTGATACAGGGGTTTGTGATGCGCAAACACGTCGTTTTAATGAAGATGCGGCAAAACTGGATAATGTACAAATTATTACAGTTAGTGTTGATTTGCCTTTTGCTCAAAGAAGATGGTGTGCGGCTTCTGGGATTGACAATGTCATAACGGTTTCAGACCATAAAGATCTTTCTTTCGGAAAAGCGTACGGAGTAGCAATTGAAGAAATGCGTTTACTTGCTCGTGCAATTTTTGTTGTGGATTCAACTGATACAGTAACATATGTTGAATATGTATCGGAAGCAAGCAGTCACCCAGATTATGAAAAAGCAATTGAAGCGGTAAAGCAAGCCAAATAATAAAAACGAAGACAATAAAAAAGTTGCTGCACGAAAAAAGTCTCGGAAATATTTTCGGGATTTTTTTCTGTTAACTGTGATGGAAGAAAGTTAGCAACATAAGTTGTCATCAATATGCAGCAAGGTTCATGTGTCTAAATGATAAAATAGATGATGAGGGCTTTCATTAGATCAAACAATCTTAATATACAAACGAAATAGGGTAAAAAACATACTATAGAATAGGTGGTAGAAAAATGAAAATGGTTCCGGTTGAAGAACTATTTACAGTTTTTAGCGAAACAGCAACTTTGTTAAAGGAAGAGATGGAATGTACGTATTTAGAAGCATTGGCTGCTACGGGCGAAAATATGTTTCAAGAAGCAATTTTACAAACCGATTTAAGTGAATATAGCGTAAAAAAGCTAAAAAAGAGCTATGAATCAATTTCCATTGATAAATATAGCAAAGAAGAGATACGAAAGAGTTTTCAATTAGCGATATTAAAAGGCATGCAGGAAAATATTCAGCCGAATCATCAGATGACCCCAGATTCAATTGGCATGTTTATTGGCTATTTAGTGCAAAAGCTGTATAAGAACAAGGAAATGAGTATTCTTGATCTAGCTGTAGGAACAGGGAATTTATTAACAACAGTAATGAACCAACAGTCGGAAAAAGATATAGAAGCATACGGGGTAGAAATTGACGATTTATTATTGAAGCTTGGTTTTGTAAATGCAAATTTACAAGAACAGCCAATTCAATTCTATAATCAAGATAGTTTAGGAAAATTATTTATTGATCCTGTTGATCTAGTAGTAAGCGATTTGCCTATCGGCTATTATCCAAATGATATTGGTGCAAGTGAATACAAATTAAAAGCAGATAATGGCCACTCTTATGCACATCATTTGTTTATTGAACAAAGCATTAACCACTTAAAAGATGGTGGTTATCTTTTTTGCATGATACCAAATAATTTATTTGAAAGTGAGCAGGCGGATAAGCTGCATAAATTTTTTAAAGAAACGGTTCATATTCAAGCGATTATGCAATTGCCATTAACGCTATTCAAAAGTAAACAGGCAGCAAAAAGTATTTTAGTTGTACAGAAAAAAGGCGAAGGGATAGAAGCGCCAAAACAAGTGCTTTTGGCTAATGTGCCAAGTCTTTCTAATATGGGGAAAATGGAAAAAATATTAGCGGATATTGAAAAGTGGGTAAAAGATAATAAATAATGTTATAAAACAGAACTCTTCTATTATATAGTAGTTTTCGGTGATTTTAAGGTAAAGTTTGTCAAAAAAATGAAAAATAGCAAGAAAATCTTAAAAAATGGCAGAACTGTTGATTAAGTGCTTGAAATGTTTGTAGTACAATGTTTAAATGATAAATTGAGAGATATTTGTAATGTCTGTTGTACACACTAAGATTGTTCCATGTCAGACATGCGTATAAAACTGTTGTTATACAAAAGGAGCGTATATAAATTTATGTCGAAAATTATTGCAATTAATGCTGGTAGTTCTTCATTAAAATTTCAGCTTTTTGAAATGCCAAGTGAAGAAGTTATCACAAAAGGATTAATCGAACGTATTGGGCTAAATGATGCAGTGTTTAATATTTCTGCAAATGGCGAAAAAATTAAAGAAGTGACAGAAATTCCCGATCATGAAGTAGCTGTTAAAATTCTTTTGAGTAAATTAACAGAACTTGGAATTATTGCTTCTTTAGATGAAATCGAAGGAATTGGCCATCGTGTTGTACATGGTGGAGAAGAGTTTTCTGATTCTGCAGTAATCACACCAGAAGTAATTGAAAAAATTGGCGCCTTATCTGAGTTGGCGCCATTACACAACCCAGCAAACCTGACAGGAATTCGTGCGTTCCAACAAGTATTGCCAAATGTTCCTGCAGTTGCAGTATTTGATACAGCTTTCCACCAAACAATGCCAGAAAGCGCATATTTATATAGCCTTCCTTACGAGTACTATGAAAAGTATGGCATGCGTAAATATGGTTTCCACGGTACAAGCCATAAGTACGTTTCTCAACGTGCGGCAGAACTATTAGGCCGTCCGATTGACCAATTGCGTTTAATTTCTTGCCATTTAGGAAATGGAGCAAGTATTGCAGCAATTGATGGAGGCAAATCAATTGATACATCAATGGGATTCACACCGCTTGCAGGTGTAACAATGGGTACACGTTCTGGTAATATTGACCCTGCGCTTATCCCATTTATTATGGATAAAACAAATACTACTGCTGATGAAGTTCTTCAAGTATTAAATAAAAAGAGTGGACTTTTAGGTATTTCTGGTTTCTCAAGTGACTTGCGTGATATCACAGAAGCTGCAAACGAAGGAAATGATCGTGCAGAACTTGCTTTAACGGTATTTGCTGATAGTATTCATAAATATATCGGTTCATATGCTGCGGGAATGAACGGCGTTGATGCAATCATTTTCACAGCTGGAATCGGTGAAAACAGTGAAGTAGTACGTTCAAGAGTATTAAAAGGATTAGAGTTTATGGGCGTATACTGGGATCCGACTTTAAACAAAATCTCTGGGGAAGAATCATTTATTAACTATCCTCACTCTCCAGTTAAAGTAATGGTTATTCCTACAAATGAAGAAGTAATGATTGCACGTGATGTAGTAAGACTTGCAAAATAATATTTAAACAATAAAAATCCGAATTTCGTTATTTAATCGAAATCCGGATTTTTATTGTTTTTTGTTAATAAAATAATGAGTAGCATAAACTATATAGTACTTTTCCAGTCGTTGTCTAAATATGGTATCTTCATTTATATAAAGTGGTTTATTCTATTCGTTGGAGGAGATAAAGTGACTTTGACTAAAAGCGATTATTATTATTTAGAAAAGATAAAAACATGGGAAAAGGAATTGGCAAATCATCAATCAAGCAATGTAAAAATATATCGCAAATATATGGAATTAGGACTTTCCTTTTTGCCGGAAACAGCAAAAGAACAAATATATATGCTGTTGGATAGTTCATTATTTCACTTTCATTCCATTTTGTTTAACTCCACTTTTCAGAAAAATACTGCAGACAAATTGATTGAATCAGCAAGATTATTTAATGAAGATATTGTTCAATTAGAAGAAATGAAAACATTAACAAGTGATCAATTATATTCTATAGCCAAACAGCAAATAGCCTATTATCGTCTTTTTGCATTTGGCCAAGGTGCGGCTTCTGGGAGCGGGAAAACCTCCTTTTTGCTTAGCGATCTTCTCGCTGTTTTAGCAATCAATCTGCGCTCCATTCAAGTTATTGCCTCCATTTATGGAAGACCCGCTAATAGCCCCTATGAAATCATGACTGTTTTAAAAGTATTTCATGCAGCATGTTTGCCTAAAATGCTACAAAAAGAAGCTTGGCATCAATTAATGGCAGAATTAGATAATTATCGGGAAGAGTTTTTTTATAAAGGTACGGAAGAGATAATGGATGAACATGTTTTTTCATTATTATTAAAGCAGAGTATAAAAATGATACTTATTTTACATTTTAGTAAAAAATCTCCTTATTTTAGCATATTGCTCGGTGGAGGAGCCAACTATCAATTTACAAAAAAAATAACAGATTTTGCTCATAAATATTATCAAAAAAGCTATTTAGATTTAAAAAATAGCAGCTGATCAATAAAGCAAAACTACATAAAAGTTAAAAGTATCTTATGGAGGAAAAAAGCAATTGGTTAGTTAGAGTATAGATTTTTCAAAGGAGTAGAACATGGAAGAAAATAAGATGGCTGAATTTAGAGCAGAACAAAAACGTCTTCTCTATACAAAAAATTATATGAATGAAGTAATAGCAGAAGCGAAGCAAAATCAAGGGAATCTACAAGAAAATATGAAACAGGCAATGGGAAATGCTGATTTATTGGATAGTAGTTTAAGCTATATTAACTTATTGACGAATAGTAAGTTTTTGCAAACTGCGACAACAGAATTGAATATTCTGCAGAGAATACTGAATGCTCCCTATTTTGCACGGATAGATTATCAGATGAAGGACAAAAAGACAAAAGGAGTATATTACATTGGAAAAACGTCTCTTTATGAAAAAGAAACGCAGCAGCCGATTATTGTTGACTGGAGGTCTCCTATTGCCAATGTTTATTATGATGGGAGATTAGGGGAAGTATCCTATGAGGCGAATGACGAAATAATCGAAGGAC
Source organism: Niallia nealsonii (assembly GCF_002835805.1). GTDB lineage: Bacteria > Bacillota > Bacilli > Bacillales > Cytobacillaceae > Niallia > Niallia nealsonii. Next base: position 61,170 of record NZ_PISE01000008.1, read on the forward strand.
ATTTGTCGTTAAAGAGGCAATATAAGATAGAGCAGGGAAAACTTATCGATTATCAGGATATTGATTTAACTACAACAGATGAATTGCTCCAGGAATCTTTAGCTGGAAAGGCAGATCAGCGTTTAACAGAAATAATTACAACCATTCAAGCAGAACAAAATGAAGTCATTCGCGCAGATCTTAATCGGCCAATTATTGTTCAAGGTGCAGCAGGCAGTGGGAAAACAACGATTGCCCTGCATCGAATCTCTTATTTTATTTATCATTATGCAAAATATTTTCAACCAGAGCAGCTTATGATTTTAGCACCAAATCATATGTTTATTGGCTATCTTGCAGATGCCCTTCCAGACCTTGGGGTGGAAAAGATTAGACAAACAACCTATGTTGATTACGTTCGTTTATGCATTGGCAAAAACATAAAAATGGTAAAGTCCACTGAAAAATTGATCTCCTTGCTTCATCATTCATTAGAAAAAGAAGATATGATCAAATGGCTTGCGCGATTTAAAGGGTCATTAACTTACAAAAAAATAATAGATAATTATTTAAAAGATATATGTGATAATATGTGCCCAAAAGAAGATTTTCGTATTGAAAAATTCCCCTTATATGGGGCGAAAAAATTGCGACGGCTTTTTACAACAGAATATAACTATCTTCCTCTTGTGAAACGAAAAGAAAAAATTAAAGGGATTTTGCAAGCAGATTTGAAAAGGAAAAAAAATATCATTTTCACCAAACTGACGGAAAAGTATGAAGCTGCATTAGATCGTGCTTTGCAAATAAAGGATGATGAAAAAAGAAAAGAGCGAGTTGTCTATTTTTTAGATACAAAAGCAGAAAGATTAGATACCGTGAAAAAAGAAGCAGCATCAGCCGTGAGGAAATATGCTGCAAAAATGCCTGTAGACACTTTATATGGATATTATCAACAATTATTTGCAAGTAAAGAGGAATTTAAAAAATATGCAGGCGATTTTCTTTCTGAAGAGGAACTAGACTTTATGGTGGATTTTCAAGCAACTCTTCTTCAAGAGAAAAAAGTGGAAATTGAAGATTTTGGAGCACTTTTTTATTTACAGTACAAAATATTTGGCATTGATAAAAAATATAGAGCAAAAAATGTAGTAATAGATGAAGTGCAAGATTATAGTGACTTCCAGCTGTATGCTCTAAAAGCTGGACTAGAAACGGACATGTTTACACTTGTTGGAGATTTAGCGCAAGGTATTCATTCTTATCGTGGATTAAAAAACTGGGAAACTTTAAAGAACACCGTTTTCCCCCGTGCAAATTATATGACATTGCAGAAAAGCTATCGAACAACCATTGAAATTATGCAGATGGCAAATGATGTATTAGCTTTGCTTGATGAAGACCTTCCAAAAGTAAAACCGGTTGTCCGCCACGGAGAAAAGCCAATTTTTTATTCTTTTCAAAGTCAAAAGGATTTAGCGGAGAAGGTAGATGCTAGAATACAAACTGTTCAAAAAGAAGGATATCATTCTATTGCAGTTATTGGAAAAACAGAGGAAGAATGTAAAAAAATATACAAGCATTTAAAAAAAAGCAAAAACTATGAAGTCCAGCTGCTTCGAGAAAACGAAGGGTTAAAAAAAGGTCATGTGATAATTGTTCCAAGTTATTTATCAAAAGGATTAGAATTTGATGCTGTTGTGATTTTTTCTCTTGATGAGTATTTTCGTTTGGAGGAAATAGAAATAAAGCTTCTTTATGTAGCAATGACAAGACCAATGCATAAACTTTATCTTTTTGCCAAACACAAAAAAGATTTATTGCTAGATTATGTGAATAAAGTTAATTATGATTAGCAATAAATAGGCAGCGAATCAAAGTTATTAAAGGACAGAAGCAACAGATAAAAGCGGAGGTGCATGCAGTAGCAGGAATATTAAACGACTGATGTTTTGCTGCATCAGAATCAACTGGCACTGTTTGTTTTGTGACGGAGAAGCTAAGCATGCCTTGAGTTGATTCATGTTATTAGAGAATTACATAAATGATGTATAAATTATTGCATAAAGAGAGAGGGGGAATTCTCCTCTCTTTTTCTATGAGTACAAAAAAAGGAAATCTTCTCTTATTTGAATAGAGGGATATATATCCGTATCTAACGGTACAGTGCTAAAATACTGTAATTCTCATAAATATATATTTTTTTTTATATTTTTATAAATTACTATTGAATTTCCCAGGAAAAGTTGTTAAAGTGTTTAATATAGTTTTTGAATAAAAATATAAATTAATGAATATTTATTCGTATATATAGGAGGAACACAAAATGGCAAATCCGAAAGTAGTTTTAGCATATTCAGGCGGTTTAGATACATCTGTAGCAATTAAATGGATTCAGGATCAAGGGTACGATGTTGTAGCATGCTGCCTTGATGTTGGCGAGGGGAAAGATTTAAACTTTATTCAACAAAAAGCATTAACTGTTGGTGCAGTGCAATCATATGTAATTGATGCAAAAGAGGAATTTGCACAAGATTTTGCGTTGGTTTCTTTACAAGCACATACCATGTATGAAGGGAAATATCCACTTGTATCTGCATTGTCAAGACCATTAATTGCAAAAAAATTAGTAGAAGTAGCGGAGAAAGAAAATGCAGTAGCAGTTGCACATGGATGTACGGGAAAAGGAAATGACCAAGTGCGCTTCGAAGTATCGATTCAAAGCTTAAATCCAAATCTGCAAGTATTAGCGCCAGTTCGTGAGTGGGGCTGGAGCCGTGAAGAAGAAATTGAGTATGCAAAAGAAAAAAATATTCCAATTCCAATTAACTTAGACAGCCCATTTTCGATTGATCAAAACCTTTGGGGACGTGCAAATGAATGTGGAATTTTAGAAGATCCTTGGGCGGCACCACCAGAAGAGGCATATGAATTAACTTCTAGCTTGGAAAATGCGCCAGATACAGCAGATGTTATTGAAATTGAGTTTAAAGAAGGTGTGCCAGTAAGCATTGATGGTATCTCTTATAAATTATCTGATTTAATTTTAGAGCTGAATAAGTTAGCTGGCAAACATGGAGTTGGAAGAATTGACCATGTAGAAAATCGTCTAGTCGGCATTAAATCACGTGAGGTTTATGAATGCCCAGCTGCTTTAACATTAATTAAAGCACATAAAGAATTAGAAGATATCACGTTAGTAAAAGAAGTGGCTCATTTTAAACCAGTTATTGAGAAAAAACTGACAGAAGTAATTTATGAAGGACTTTGGTTCTCTCCTATTACAAAAGCATTGCAAGCATTTTTGAAAGAAACGCAAAAAAATGTAACAGGAACAGTACGTGTAAAATTATTTAAAGGGCATTCTATTATTGAAGGAAGAAAATCTCCACATTCACTTTATGATGAAAAATTGGCAACTTATACTTCTGATGATGAATTTGATCATACAGCTGCTGTTGGATTTATTAAATTATGGGGCTTGCCAACAAAAGTACAAAGCATCGTGGAAAATAACAAGAAGGTGACAGTGTGAAAAAATTGTGGGGTGGCAGATTTACAAAGTCTGCAGAGGAATGGGTAGATGAATTTGGCGCTTCCATTTCTTTTGATCAAGAGTTAGTGCTAGAAGATATTGAAGGAAGCATTGCCCATGTGACAATGCTTTCTCAAACAGGCATTTTAACAAATGAGGAAGCGGAAAAAATTAAAAATGGCTTATTTAGCCTAAAAGAAAAAGCAGAAAAAGAAGAGCTTGCTTTTTCGATAAAATTAGAAGACATCCATTTAAATCTAGAAAGTCAATTAACAGATTTAATTGGTCCTGTTGGCGGAAAACTCCATACGGGCAGAAGCAGAAACGATCAAGTGGCAACAGATATGCATCTGTATTTGCGTAAAGAAGTTAAGAATATTATCTCTTATGTAGAAGAACTTCAAGATGCTTTACTTGCAAAGGCAAATGAGCATATCGAAACGATTATGCCTGGATATACTCATCTGCAAAGAGCGCAGCCTATTTCTTTTGCCCATCATCTTATGGCTTATTTTTGGATGTTTGAAAGAGATAAGGCAAGACTTGCGGAAAACTTAAATAGAATTAATGTTTCTCCATTAGGCGCTGGTGCGTTAGCTGGAACGACTTTTCCAATTGACCGAAATTACAGTGCAAGTTTAATGGGATTTGATTCCATTTATGAAAACAGCATGGATGCAGTCAGCGATCGGGATTTTATTTTAGAATTTCTATCAACAAGCTCCATTCTCATGATGCATTTGTCTCGTTTCAGTGAAGAAATTATTTTATGGTCTAGTCAAGAATTTAAATTTATTGAACTAGATGATAGCTTCTCGACTGGAAGCAGTATTATGCCGCAAAAGAAAAATCCAGATATGGCGGAATTAATTCGCGGAAAAACTGGCCGTGTATACGGTAATTTAATGGGTCTTTTAACAGTACTAAAGGGACTTCCTCTTGCTTACAATAAAGATATGCAAGAAGATAAAGAAGGCATGTTTGATACAGTAAAAACGGTAGCTGGATCTTTGAAGATATTTGCAGGAATGATTCAAACAATGAAAGTAAACACAAATGTAATGGAGCAATCAACAAAAAATGATTTCTCTAATGCTACAGAATTGGCAGACTATTTATCAGATAAAGGCATGCCATTTAGGGAAGCTCATGAAGTAGTTGGGAAACTTGTGTTATATTGTGTGAATAAGAGCTGTTTCTTAAGTGATTTATCTTTAGGTGAATTTAAAGATGCAAGCAGTTTGTTTGAAGAAGACATTTATCATGTGCTAAACCCTGTAACTGCTGTACAGCGCAGAAACAGCGCCGGCGGTACAGGTTTTGAACAAATTAAAAAAGCAATTGCAAAAGCAAAAGCTTGTATGAATAAAGAGGGACAAGCAATAAAGTGAAACTGCAATCAGTGAATTTACGTTCCGTTAATGCCGAATAAAATAGACAGTAAAAAGGTATCGAAAACCTTATTCGATACCTTTTTTCATTTTTAATTATTTAATCGTGCGATAAGTACATCACATGGGGCATGGCGGGTAATTCCTTCGGAGACGCTTCCGATAAAAAATCGTTCAACTGCATTTAATCCCGTTGCGCCACAAACAATTAAGTCTGCATTATATCTTTTAGCAAGATCTTTTGGAATTAATAATATTGGCGAACCAAATTCAAGCGTCTTTTTGACATGTGCTACTCCTGATGCTTTAGCTGTATTTACATATTTATCTATTAAATTATTGGTGAATTCATCTGATTTAATGGCAATGGATTGGTCATATGCTGCAACGGTGGCAAATGAACGAGTATCAATAACATGTGCAATAATAAGTGTTCCATTCGACTATTTTGCCAACAAAATCGCTTTTTTGAATGCACAATCCCCTTCCTCTGAACCGTCTACAGCAACAATAATGTTTTGATATTGTGTGGACATTTTTTAACGACTCCCTTTAAGTGCTTTTTATTCTATACCTAAATTGCATAACTTGGACACGTAAATGAGACAATATAAAGGACTTTTAGAAAGAAGGGAATGGCTGTAGATGAACGAAAAAGACAAATTTACTTGCACATATGATGAAAGTGGTGCAGACGCTGTGACAGCACAGGTAATGGATGCTTATAATGATGGGGCGATTGATCAGTTTATCCAAGAAAAAGCGCAAGAAAAAGTAGAATAAAAAAGGACGGAAATCGCCTCTTATTTATAAAGAGCGATTTCTGTCCTTTTTACATTTCCTTACCAGGTTCTTAATCTTACAGGAGCAAAGGGAATAATTTTAGATTTGTTATAAAAATCTAGTGATAAAAACTTATTTAATAATTTGCAGTTCTTTCGGGAATTTTGTTAGTATCTCTACTCCATTTTTTGTGACATATACATCATCTTCTATTCGTACCCCTGCAATATTTGGGACATAAATTCCTGGTTCGATTGTATAAACCATGCCCTCTTTAAGAAGAAGGGAGTTTGTTTCTGTTAAGGATGGAAATTCATGTACACTAATGCCTAAACCATGGCCTAAGCGATGTGGAAAATAATCGCCATATCCTGCTTCAGAAATGATATTTCTTGCAGCAAGATCAATGACGGAACAAGCTACACCAGGCTTTGATGCATCAATGGCCGCAAGTTGCGCTTTTAACACCGTATCATAAATTTGTTTCTGTTCTTCATTAATGTCGCCAAATGCAACGGTTCTTGTTATATCCGAGCAGTAGCCATCTACGACCACTCCTAAATCAAAAAGAACTAAATCTCCTTTTTGAATTGGTGTATCTCCAGGAGTTCCATGTGGAGAAGCGCCATTTTTGCCTGTTAGTACCATAGTAGAAAAGGACATTTGGGCAATTCCTTGTTTCTTTAATTCATATTCAATTGCGGCTAAAACCTGCATTTCTGTTTTTCCTTCTGCTAGTTCACTGCATCCTATTTCGATTGCATAGTCAGCCCATTTACATGCTTCTTTTATAATAGTTAATTCTTTTTCTGTTTTTACCATGCGGAGCTGGTTGATTTTTTCTTCAGCAGAAAGTATCTGTTCGATAGAAGGAAAGGCAGTGTGAATGGATTCCCATCGGTTTACATTTAGATGATCCTTTTCAACGGCAATTTTTTTGACTGAGGGCAATTTCTCCGCTACTTTTTGTTGGATGTTTTCCCAAGGATTTTCGATATCGCTATATCCAATAATATCAAACTTCCATCCAGCGTTTACCGCATCATTTTTTTCCATGCTTGGACAAACTAAAATGGGCTCTTCATTTCTAAATAGTAATAAAGCTAATAATCTTTCATGTGGATCACTGTAAAAGTTGCTGAAATAAAAAACATTATCTGTTGAAGTTAAAAAAGTAAAATCAATATTTTGCTCAGTCATCCAGTTGGATATTTCTTTAAATTGTTGTTCCATAAAACAACCTCCCATATATGTAATACGTTCTAAAGTATTTTGCATGGTATAAGCCACGAGAACAAAATCTGACATGCTATTCTCATTGCTGTAAAAAGTTTTACTAGAATATTTAATTTTAGCTATCTCTATAGATTATCAACATATAATAATCTTGTAAACCTTAGGGGAGGGAAATAATTGAGGGAGTTGATGAACAAAAAATCTCGGTAATTTAATGGGAAATAAAGGCCAATTTTGTTTATATTCTAAATAGGAATTGCTTAAAGCCTATTTAATGCACAGTAAGACCTTATCTCGAATTTTGAAGTTTCACTTTATTTGAATACTTATTTTATACTTGTCCGCATATAGATGGAATATAGAAGAAGGGGGGAAGATGATTGAATAAAAATAGATATTTGTTATGCTTATTACTATGCGGTGTCCTTCTGTATTATGGTGTGCCAAGGCTTGCTCCCTATCAAGATGGCATGGCCGGGATTTTTTCCATCGCTTGGCTTGCTTTTGCCTTGATGGTCATAGCTGGAAATTTAACAGCAATACTTTATGCACCAAAAAAGAAAAAATATACAAGCAAAAAAATAGCTTTTTCACCAAAAAAGAAAAAAATACGATATTTTCAATAAATCGATATTTTTGGAATATGAATATAGTTAATTTGTTTGAAGGTTGTACAAAATAAAATAGAAGTAATCAACAGTGGGGAATTAAAATAATTTCTCACTTGTTTTATGTTTTTATTGTGTAAAGAAAATTTCTTTACGTATATATATTTTTATTTAAAAGAAAATAAGTAAAAGAAAGAGATCTTTGTTATGAAGGCGTTTTAAAGATTGAATCTATTTTACATAAAATCTATAATAAAAAATAGAATGTGTTTCAGTTTTTAATAAGATATAATAGAAACAGATAATCAAGAAAAATAATTATTAGATATAAGGATAATTAAAGCTAACGGGATTTTAAAAAGTGTTTCATTCAATGAATCAATAGGGAATTTTTTCGATGTATCGCTATAAATCAAAATTTCACCTCGTAATAATAAGTGGCAAGATTATAAGCTGCTAGAGGTGTTACTTTATTGGAAATAAAAATGAGGGTGGGCGTTTTGGCTACTAAACATGAACAGATTTTAAATTATATTGATGAACTGTCAGTTGGTGAAAAAATTTCTGTAAGACAAATTGCAAAGGCGCTTAGTGTAAGCGAAGGTACGGCATATCGAGCGATTAAAGATGCAGAAAATAAAGGATATGTCAGTACAATTGAAAGAGTTGGCACCATTCGGATAGAAAGAAAAAAGAAAGAAAATATTGAAAAATTAACTTATGCAGAAGTAGTAAATATTGTTGATGGACAAGTTCTTGGAGGAAAAGCAGGATTGCATAAAACATTAAATCGATTTGTTATTGGTGCAATGAAGCTTGATGCGATGATGCGCTATACAGGTGCAGGAAATTTAATGATTATTGGCAATCGTGTCCGCGCGCATGAACATGTACTAAAAGCAGGAGCGGCTGTGTTAATTACTGGCGGTTTTGATACAGATGAGCATGTAAAACGATTAGCAGATAATCTTCAGCTTCCTATTATTTCTACTAGCTATGACACCTTTACAGTAGCTGCCATGATTAATAGAGCCATTTTTGACCAGCTGATAAAAAAAGAGATTGTTCTTGTGGAAGATGTGTTAACCTCATTAGAGAATACGATTTTTTTACGGACAACGGATACAGCGGCCGAATGGCATAAATATAATAGAGAAACAATGCATGGAAGATTTCCTGTTGTTGATGTTAATATGAAAGTGCAAGGCATGATTACATCCAAAGATATTATTGGAAAGCCCCTAGATATTACAATCGATAAAATTATGACAAAGCAGCCAATGACGGTAAGTGGAAAAACGAGCGTGGCTTCTTGTTCCCATATGATGGTATGGGAGGGGATAGAAGTATTGCCTGTTGTAGATGAAACAAATCATTTAGAAGGAATCATAAGTAGACAAGATGTATTAAAAGCATTACAAATGAATCAAAGGCAGCCTCAATCAGGTGAAACTATTGATGATATTGTGACAAATCAGCTTGTATTAACAAAAGGCAAAGCAAAAGGGGAACCAATTACTTTTACATGTGAAGTAACGCCACAAATGACCAATCACATTGGAACAATATCTTATGGTGTTTTTACTACGATTGTATCAGAAGCAGCAAATAGAATTTTAAGGGGATTTAAAAAAGGAGACCTAGTTGTTGAAAATATGACCATCTACTTTATAAAACCTGTGCAAATGGACAGCTTGATTGAAATAGCTCCCAAAATATTAGAAGTTGGCAGGAAATTTGGAAAAGTGGATGTGGAAGTATTTAATCAAGGTGTTCTTGTAGGCAAAGCAATGATGATGTGTCAATTAATTGATCGTCATTAATATAAAATTACTAGAGGATAGGGGAACTGTATGAAGCAAAGTATTTTAGATGCCATAAAAAAATATGAAAAAATTATTATACACAGACATATTCGTCCAGATCCAGATGCTTACGGGTCACAAGGGGGACTAGCAGAAATTATTAAAGCTTCTTTTCCTGAAAAACAAGTGTATACAGTTGGAAAAGAAGAAGTTTCTTTGAATTTTTTAAGAAGACTTGATGTTATCGAAGATCAAGAGTATAAAGATGCTTTGGTTATTGTTTGTGATACGGCAAACCAAGATAGAATTTGCGATAAACGCTACTTTAATGGAGCGATGCTAATTAAAATTGATCACCATCCAAATGACGATGTGTATGGAGATATTGTTTGGGTAGATACAAATGCAAGCTCAGTCAGTGAAATGATTTATGAATTTTATTTATTTGGAAAAGATCAAGGTCTAAAATTAAGCGATGAAGCAGCAAAACTTATTTATGCAGGAATCGTAGGGGATACAGGCAGATTTCTTTATCCTAGTACAACAGAAAAAGCTTTTGAATATGCTGGGGAACTGATTAATTATAATTTCTCTCGTACAGCTGTTTATGATCAATTGTATGAATTAGAGCCTCATGTTGTTAAATTAAAAGGTTTTGTGCTGCAAAACTTTGTGACAGCAGAATCAAATGTTGCCTATATGAAATTAACAAAAGAGATTCTTGGCCAATTTGGAGCAACAGCTGCACAAGCATCCATGCTTGTTGGAGAATTGGGCAATGTTAAAGGAATTAAAGCATGGGTATTCTTTATTGAAGAAGAAGATCAAATCCGTGTGAGACTTCGCTCAAAAGGACCAATCATTAATGTAGTGGCTAAAAAGTATAATGGAGGAGGACATCCATTAGCTTCAGGTGCAAGCATTACAGATTGGAGTACAGTAGAAGCAATTGTGACCGATTTAGTAAAGGTTTGCCAGCAATAAAGGGATTCGTTGAATCATTAAATGTAAATGCTGTTCATAAAAAAGCGCCTAATAATGCCCCGAAAAGCATTAATTAGGCGCTTTTTTAATCGGCATATGCCACACTGATCTCAATATATATGGTTGTATAAATAAACAGCTCTGTTACTTTAAATTTATAGCGTTTTCCGTCTGAGACGAACACTTTATTTTCAATGGATTTCCTCAATAAATCTTTGCTTTTAAATACTAATTCCATATCTTTTGCAATAATACTGCTGAGGTCTTCTTTAATTGTATTTTGCATTTCATGGACACTGACAGAGTTAATATCGTATTTTTTTTGATCTTTATTGTTTATTTTCACTACTAAATCTTGAATCGTTAATTTTTTTTCTGTTTTTTTATTTAAATTTGAAAATTCCTTCTGCCATATCTCTTTTTCCGCTTTCAATTCATTAATTGTTTCTTTTTGTGTTTTAATTTCTTTGCTGTACCGCTCCTGCGATACCCCAAACATAAATAAAAAGATGCACCAAGCAATGACGCCGCCAATTACCATGCCAGCAAAAAAACGTTGAACGGAGGCGCTTCTGTAGAATGGAGGGACGCGCATTTATATATACTCCTGTGTAATCCATTTTAGCAAGGTGGCGCCAGTTTGTGCTCCGCCAAATGCTGAAACAATCAATAGTGTTTGTTTAAATAAATCCTTTGTGGCAGCGTCAAGTAGTCCTTTTTCAAAACTGTAAATTGCGTCAAAGGTGCCGCCAATTGCTGTTACAATGGCCCAAATGCGAATCATATCGGAAATGCGAATAACTTCCGATAACATAGGCTTACCTGTAAGAAAAGCTGCTAATCCACCCCCTACCAGTGCTCCTCCTAATATAACGCCAAGTGCAATGAAATAACTTTCAATAAAGGAAGAAAAAAAGGGCTGTTGATTCATCTATTTAACCTCACAATGTAATAATTATTTACTAACATTTATATGGACAAACAGATATATTTATGAACTTTTTCTAGCAGCTAATAGGAAAAAGAAGAGAGAACAAGGGATGGAAAGAAAAAAACAGGAATATTGATGCTTTTTTCCTTCAATCTGTTGGTCTAAATAGGCCTAAACTAATCAGTAATGGAGATAGCTTCCACTAATCAAAAAGACAGAACGTATTTTCCTTTTTTCAAAAGAACTACTATAATAAATAGTATGAACTTATTTTTAGGGTTATTGTTCTTAGAAAATGCAGAAATTGGATGAAAAAGAGAAGATTTATGGCAGATTGAAAGGAGCATTCCTAGATTTTCTTTAGTTAGAAATAAATCATCATTAGTGCAAACACTAAGTTGTGATACATTGGTTTATGTTTATTTGCTTAACTACCTTTATAAACAAATAGGTGAACCTAGATTGACAAGATTAAAGTTAACGGTGGAATTATATTCAAACATATACATATTAATCTAGCATTAAATAAAGTGAAACTAACAATCAGGCTTTTTCTGGCAAGTTTCTATCGTCTATAGATTTCTCTTTTTCGCTTATCATCCCTTAGGTAAGGCCAAAAGCCTGTTAATGCGTGATAAAATATTAAGTAGGGTGGTGATCAAATGTCTTTTGTTCATTTGCAAGTTTCCAGTGCATTTAGTTTATTATCCAGCCCAGCTTCCATTAAGGAGTTAGTGACAGAAGCAAAAAAAAGAGGCTATCAATCTTTAGCGTTGACTGACCGCAACGTAATGTACGGGGCTGCATCTTTCTATAAAGAATGCAGAAAACAAGGAATAAAACCAATCATAGGCTTAACCGTGGATGTAATAAGTGAACAAAATAGCGAAAAAAGCTATCCATTAGTGCTTCTTGCAAAAAATAAAATCGGGTTTTTGCAGCTTTTGAAGATTTCTAGTGCTGTACAAACAAAAAATTCAAAAGGAATGCCTGTTAAATGGCTAAAACATTATGCTGACGGTTTATTTGCCATCACTCCTGGCCATGAAGGAGAAATGGAACAGGCACTAGTAGCAAATGAATATGATCATGCTGTGAAGACAGTTCGTTTGTTTAAAAGTATTTTTGCCCAAGACCACTTCTTCCTATCGATGCAAAAACATGGTTTAGAGGTTGAAAAAATATTAAATGAACAAATTAAAAAGCTTGCAGAACAGGAAAAGCTTAAAGTAGTAGCGGCAAACAATGTTCAATATATAAATAAAGAAGACAGTTTTGCAAGAAGCTGTCTTCTTGCAATAAAAACTGGCATGAAACTAGCTGACATGGAGCAGGACGAATGGAATTCAGAGGAGTTTTATCTAAAAGAAAAAACAGTGATGGTGGAAATTTTTGCTGATGAGCCAGAAATAGTAGAAAATACCTGGAAAGTAGCAGAGAGCTGTTTGCTTGAAATGGAGCAGGATGTGACTGGTTTACCCAAATACAACGTGCCTGATGGAATTTCCGCTAAACTATTTTTAGAGAAATTATGCAAGCAAGGGTTAGCAGAAAGATATGGAACACCAGATGAGCAAGTAGTAAAGCGATTAGAGTATGAATTAACTATCATCAATAAGATGAATTATAGCGATTATTTTTTAATTGTATGGGATTTTATGAAATTTGCTCGTGACCATAATATTTTAACAGGGCCAGGAAGGGGATCTGCAGCGGGTTCTATTGTTGCTTACTGTTTATATATAACAGATGTTGATCCTATTAAATTTCAGTTGCTTTTTGAGCGATTTCTTAATCCAGAGAGAATCTCTATGCCTGATATTGATATTGATTTTCCAGATACGAAAAGAGAAATGGTAATAGATTATGTCAAAAATAAATATGGAGAACTGCATGTTGCTCAAATTATTACATTTGGAACACTTGCTGCAAAAGCTTCGTTAAGGGATGTAGGCCGTGTTTTTGGATTATCGATGAAAGAGCTTGAAGCGTTATCCCGGTCTATTCCTTCCAAACTAGGAATTACACTGAAACAAAGTTTAAAAGAATCAAAAGCGCTGCAAAATTTCGTTTCTGAGTCTGACAGAAACAAAAAAATATTTGATACTGCCTGTCAATTAGAGGGACTTCCCCGCCATACGTCTACACATGCAGCAGGAGTTGTTTTAAGTGAACAGCCTCTTGTTAATGTCATTCCTATTCAATCAGGCAATGAAAGTATCTATTTAACTCAATATAGCATGGAGTATCTAGAAGAATTAGGTTTATTGAAAATGGATTTTTTAGGACTTCGGAATTTAACATTAATTGAATCGATACTAGATCTTATCTACCGGGCAACAAAGAAAAAAATAATGATTAAAGATATTCCTCTTAATGATGACGCCGTTTTTCAGCTATTAAGCAGTGGAGAAACGACAGGCATATTTCAATTAGAATCAGATGGCATGCGCAATGTGTTAAAGCAATTGCAGCCGACAGAATTTGAAGATATTGTGGCGGTAAATGCGCTGTATCGGCCAGGTCCAATGGAGAATATTCCATTATATATTAAAAGAAAGCATGGAAAAGAACAGGTAGATTATTATCATCATGATTTACAAGATATATTAGAAAGCACTTATGGCGTTATTGTCTATCAGGAGCAAATTATTCAAATTGCTGCTAAAATGGCTGGTTTTTCACTCGGTGAAGCAGATATTTTAAGACGTGCAGTCAGCAAAAAACAAAAAACAGTCTTGAATCAGCAAAGAGAATATTTTGTAAAAGGAGCAAAAGAAAAAGGATATCAAGAAGAAACAGCCAATAATATATACGAGTTGATTGTCCGCTTTGCTGATTATGGCTTTAATAGAAGTCATGCTGTTGCATATAGCATGATTGCCTATCAGCTTGCCTATCTGAAGGCTAAGTTTCCCCTTTTTTTTATGGCATCATTGTTGACAACCGCAATAGGGAACGAGAAAAAGATATTACAGTATATCCAGGAATTAAAACAAATGAATATACGCATTGTCCCGCCTTCTATTAATAAAAGCGGCTATTCTTTTTACGTGGAAGGAGAATTCATTCTATTTAGCCTTTCTGCTATTAAAGGAATCGGCAATACCGTATTAAAAGAAATTGTAAGGGCGCGCAAACAAAAGAAATTTGAGGACTTGTTTGATTTTTGTCTACGTGTCTCATCAAAAATTGTTAATAGAAAAGCAATAGAAGCACTTATTCATGCGGGAAGCTTGGATGAATTTGGCGAAGATCGAGCTATACTGCTTGCAACCATTGATATTGCCATTCAGCATGCTCAGTTAGTACATCCAGATGAACTAGATCAGGAAGATTTATTCGGAGAAGATGATTTCCTGTTCAAACCGAAATATGCAGATGCAGAAAAAATGTCAACGGAAGAAAAACTATTGCATGAAAAAGAAACGTTAGGCTTATATTTATCAGACCATCCAGTTTCTGTCTATCAGGATTGTTTTTTACCTTTAAACACGTGTCTGCTGGCTAATATGGAAGCAGGAGTAAAGCGGCGAGGTGCTGTTTATCTTTCAGACATTAATGGAATACGGACAAAAAAGGGAGAGGCGATGGCTTTTCTTGCTATAAGTGACCAAAGTGGAGAGATGAATGCAGTAGTTTTTCCTCTTGTGTATAAACGTATCCAATCGTTCTTAAAAAAGGGAGAAATATTAATAATAGATGGAAAAGTGGAAGAACGGAATGGCAGTAAACAATTTAATGTGCAAAATGCTGTCCCAATAAAGGAAGCTGTCCAATCACTTTCCGTAAACATGCATAAATTGTACATAAAGATTCTAAAAGACAAGGATAATTTGGCTGTAAAAAAAGAGCTGCTGCAAATTATAAAGCAATATCCTGGGAGTACACCTGTTATTATTCATTATGTGGAGCTAGACAAAACCATTCCCCTTCAGAAGGAATGGAATATTTCGGCCAGCTCAGCATGTTTAGAAAAAATACAGATGCTTTTAGGGGATAGCAATGTTATCTTGTCAGATTAACTTTACAACTTTAAAAAGTTGTATTATTGTTTAATAAGTCTAATGGTCTGACCACTATTAAAAATCACTATATATAAAAATAAGGGAAAATAAGATTATTTATATTCAGGCTAATTTAATGAATATATTGGCTGAAAAGATTTTGGTTTAAGCCAAAAATCAACAGTATTGTTCTTGAATAAAGCCTATATGAAAGATAAGGAAGTGTGTAAGAAAAATTCACAAAAAAGTGAGTGATGGAATAAGGTGAATCAGCCTTCTGCAACAAGTGGTTCTAAATATGTAGAAATCGTGAATTATTTACGAGAAATGATTGAGCGGGATGGCTTGAGACCAGGAGATAAACTGCCTTCTGAACGGTCCTTATCTGAAAGTCTGCATGCTGGAAGATCATCTGTTAGAGAGGCTTTAAGAGCATTGGAGCTTTTAGGGCTGATCGAGACGAGAAAAGGGGAAGGTACATTTTTGCGTGATTTCCAAGGACATCAGCTTGTTCAGTTAATAAGCACATTTATTTTACAAGATGATAAGGCAAAATTGGATGTCCTTGAAACAAAAAGACATATACAGCTAAACTGTTTGATGATTGCCAAAAATAAGATGAATGCAGATCAGTTAAATCATTTAATAGAATGGGCAGCAAATAATAAAGTAAAAGAAAGTGATTTTTTTTATCAGATTATAAAGATTGCCGATAATTATTTGATGTTTCGAATGTGGACAATCCTCAATGATTATTATCATGTATTAGGATTGCCAGTAACTTATTGGACAACAGAAGAATATATGCTGTTAATAGATGCAATGAAAACAGGAAATGATTTTGAAATAGTCAAAGTGTATGAATTGATAAAAGAGCAGCATAAATAGCATGTGCTTTTTCTAAAAGTTTGCTGCTTGTTGAAGAAACAAAAAACTTTTAGTATGACTGAGCAGACTAAATGCACGCAAGACTACTGCTGGTTAACTAGCAACAATCTATGCGAAAATAGCCTTTCTAATAAAGGTAAAAAACATATCCAAACGTATATCGTATATTTTATTATTTATATACGGATTAAAAGTCAACGTATGTCGATTAATCTAAAGATGCTTCAATCAAAAGGCTCTGTATAATATAAGCCAAGGAAAAGGAGAATTTTATCAACACTTTTTCCATTAATTGATTGTAAAAAACGGGGAGGCTTCCACATTGATTAAGGATATTTTTTCGAAAACGAAAAAAAAGAAATATGCAACAATCCCATCAGAAACTACAAAAACTGAAGTTCCAGAAGGGATTATGACAAAGTGCGCTAACTGCAAAAAAATTATGTATACAAGAGAACTGCAAAAAAATTTAAAAGTTTGTTTAAATTGCGGATACCATCTTCCGATGAATAGCAAAGAAAGACTAGCTAGCTTTATAGACGAAAATACTTTTCAAGAATTAAATCAAGAGATGAAAACAGGAAATCCGCTGCAATTCCCTGGATATGAAGATAAAATTGCAGGTGACCAAAAAAAGACGCAATTAAATGAAGCGGTTGTAACAGGTACAGGGGATATTAATGGCATAAAAGTTGTTGTTGCCGTAATGGATTCGACCTTCCGCATGGGAAGTATGGGCTCTGTTGTTGGAGAAAAAATTACGCTAGCCATTGAAAAAGCAGATGAACTTTCTTTGCCCTTTATCATTTTTACTGCTTCGGGTGGAGCAAGAATGCAAGAAGGTGTTTTAAGTTTAATGCAGATGGCGAAAACAAGCATTGCATTAAAAAAATTCAGCGACAATGGCGGATTATACATTGCCGTTATGACACATCCAACAACGGGAGGGGTTTCTGCTAGTTTTGCTTCCCTTGGAGATTATAATTTCGCAGAGCCTGGTGCGCTTATTGGATTTGCTGGAAGACGTATTATTGAGCAAACAATTGGCGAAGATCTTCCAGAAGATTTTCAAACAGCGGAGTTTTTGTTAAAGCATGGTCAATTAGATGCAGTAATTCCACGATTGGAAATGAAAGAAAAGCTGCACATGATAGTAGAAATGCATCAGTCAGGCGGTGATTTAGAATGGTAGGACTTGATTTTGATAAGCCGATTATTGAATTAAAAGATAAGATTAAAGAGCTTAATGAATTTTCCATTAAAGCAAACGTAGATTTATCTGCAGAAATAGAAAAATTAGAAAGTCGTCTTGCTAAATTGCAAAAAGAAATTTATGACAATATGAAGCCATGGGATAGAGTGCAAATTGCTAGACATCCTAACAGACCGACAACATTAGATTATATTCCGTATCTGTTCACGGATTTCTTTGAAGTGCATGGAGATCGCACGTTTGGAGATGATGAAGCAATTGTTGGTGGGATTGCCAAGTTTAAAGGCCTTCCGGTAACAGTAATTGGCCATCAACGAGGCAAAGATACAAAGGAAAATATCCGCAGAAACTTTGGAATGCCACACCCAGAAGGCTATCGCAAAGCGCTGAGATTAATGAAGCAGGCCGACAAATTTAAACGGCCAATTATATGTTTTATTGATACAAAAGGAGCTTATCCAGGAAAGGCAGCGGAAGAACGAGGACAAAGTGAAGCGATCGCCAAAAATTTATTTGAAATGGCAACACTAAAAGTTCCGATTATTTGTATTGTTATCGGAGAAGGTGGAAGTGGAGGGGCTTTAGCTCTTGGAGTAGGCAACTATATTCATATGCTAGAAAACTCTACTTTCTCTGTTATTTCTCCAGAAGGAGCAGCTTCTATTCTTTGGAAAGATGCTAATCAAGCAAAACAAGCTGCAGAAAAAATGAAAATAACAGCACCTGATTTAAAAGAGCTGGGCATTATTGATGAAATTATCCCAGAAGTTAAAGGGGGAGCACATCATAATGTGCAAGAACAGGCAGAAGAGATTGAGCAAATTCTGCTTCAATCTTTAAAAACATTGCGCAATAAATCAGAAGAAGAGCTTGTTGGGGAGCGTTATATAAAATTCAAAAATATGGGTGCATATTTAAACGTGTAAGTTTTTTATTAGAGAATGATTGGAAAACATCCTCTTATTAGTTAGAAGAGACTATAAAAAACTATCATGTAAACATAGGCGAGTTGTTCTTTGGTTAATAAAGAACAGCTCGCTTTTCACTGGGCAAATGAATATGTATTTTAAAACAAAAGAGTCTATTTTGTACGGCTGCAAAAGAGGCCTGCTCAATAAGGAAAAAATATTTGAAAAAATGCACTAAAATCAAAGTGCTATTTTTGGAAATACATAAAAAAAGCAGAAACAGTGAAAGTTAATCAAGGCAGATAGAATTTTTAGAAGCATGTTTATATTTAGAAAAAATAGTGTATGAATATTATAATGATTTTTATTAATACTATTTGCCAGAGGTCATATATTCATTTATTATTTTTTTATTTTATATAAAGTTGAGATAGATTTATATTCATGATATGTTAGAATTGTTATGGAAGCTCTAGTATCAAAGTATGGCAATAAATAGGAGTTTTGCCCGATATTTAACATCATTTTAACAATTAGTGGCAAGGAATCATCTTTTTATATGTAATATTTGTGACAAATATTGCAGAAAGATAAGTTGTTATATAAGTTATAAGTATGTTCCTACATAATTGCTATGGATTAATTTGTATGAGGTGAATTTTGATGAAAAGAATTGGCGTATTAACAAGTGGTGGAGATGCACCAGGAATGAATGCTGCGATAAGGGCAGTAGTTAGGAAAGCAATTTATCATGATATAGAAGTAATTGGTGTGGTAGGAGGTTATGCAGGCCTAATTAGCGGGAACTTCAAAAAATTAGAAGTTGGCTCTGTTGGGGATATTATTCATCGTGGCGGAACGTTTCTTTTTTCTGCTAGATGTGAAGAATTTAAAACAAAAGAAGGTCAGCAAAAAGGGATTGAGCAGCTGAAAAAGCATAATATTGATGGACTTGTTGTTATTGGCGGAGATGGATCATATATGGGTGCCAAGGCTCTTACAGAACAAGGATATCCTTGTGTAGGCGTGCCTGGAACTATTGATAACGATATACCAGGAACAGAGTTTACAATTGGTTTTGATACAGCATTAAATACAGTAATTGATGCTATCGATAAAATTCGTGATACTGCGACTTCTCATGAAAGAACATTTATTATTGAAGTGATGGGCAGAAATGCAGGGGATATTGCTTTATGGGCAGGACTTGCAGGCGGTGCTGAGACAATCTTGATTCCTGAAGAAATTTATAATTTAGAAGAGATCATTACACGTTTGAAAAAAGGAAGCGAAAGAGGAAAAAAACACAGTATTATCGTAGTAGCTGAAGGTGTTAATAGCGGTGTGGAAATTGGAAGACAAATTGAAGAAAATACCGACTTTGATACTCGTGTGTCTGTATTGGGACATATGCAGCGCGGCGGTTCTCCAACAGCTGCTGATAGAGTGCTTGCAAGCCGTTTAGGTGCGTATGCTGTAGAGCTTCTTGTAGAAGGAAAAGGTGGACGTGCTGTTGGGATAGAAAAAAATAATTTGGTGGATTATGATATTATCGAAGCATTAGGCCGCAAACATACAATTGATAATAACTTATATCAGCTGTCTAAAGAACTTTCTATTTAATGATCGTTAGAGTAAAATTTTCTGGACTGCCATTTTGCAAAAAAATTAAGCTGTTTTTAGGTTAATATTGCTAAAAACAGCACATTCTTTTTTTAGCAATGTTATTTTATAAATTGGAGGATATATATAAATGCGTAAAACAAAAATAGTTTGTACAATTGGTCCTGCTAGTGAAAGTATTGAAAAATTAACAAAATTAATGGAATCTGGGATGAACGTAGCACGATTGAACTTTTCACATGGTGATTATGAAGAGCATGGCGCACGTATTAAAAATATTCGTGAAGCAGCTGAAATTGCAGGCAAAAATATTGCGATTTTATTGGATACAAAAGGACCAGAAATTCGTACTCATAATATGAAAGACGGCGCGTTGGAGTTAGTGGCTGGAAACGATATCATCATCTCTATGAGTGAAGTTGAAGGTACAACAGAAAAATTCTCTGTAACTTATGAAGGTCTTATTGAGGATGTAACAGAAGGAAGCAAAATTTTATTAGATGATGGACTTATTGGTTTAGAAGTAACAAAAGTTGATGCTTCTGCTAAAGAATTACATACTAAAATTTTGAACTCTGGTACATTAAAAAATAAAAAGGGTGTTAATGTTCCTGGCGTTTCCGTAAAATTACCTGGTATTACAGAAAAAGACGCAAACGATATCCGATTTGGAGTTGAACAAGGTCTTGACTTTATCGCTGCATCATTTGTTCGTCGTGCTTCTGATGTTTTGGAAATTAAACAACTTTTAGAAGATAATAACGCATCGCATATCCATATTATTCCAAAAATTGAAAACCAAGAAGGTGTCGATAATATTGATGAAATTCTTGAAGTTTCTGATGGATTAATGGTAGCTCGTGGAGATTTAGGTGTAGAAATTCCGGCAGAAGAAGTTCCTCTAGTACAAAAAATGCTGATTAAAAAATGTAATATTTTAGGGAAACCGGTTATTACAGCTACACAAATGCTAGATTCAATGCAACGCAACCCTCGACCAACTCGTGCAGAAGCTAGTGATGTTGCAAATGCTATTTTTGATGGTACAGATGCAATTATGCTTTCAGGAGAAACAGCAGCAGGAGTATATCCAGTAGAAGCTGTTCAAACAATGAATAATATTGCTTCTAGAGCAGAGCAAGCTTTAAATCATAAAGAAATTCTTTCAAAAAGAAGCCGTGATGTAGAACCTAATATTACAGATTCTATCGGCCAATCTGTTGCACATACAGCATTAAACTTAGAAGTGAAGGCAGTCATTACACCAACTGGCAGTGGACATACAGCTAGAATGATTTCTAAATATCGTCCAGAGGCTCCAATTGTTGCAGTAACATATGATGCACATATCATGAGACAGCTTGCGTTAGTTTGGGGTGTTTATCCTCGATTAAGCCAGAAATCGGAATCAACAGATGAAATGTTAGATGTTGCTGTACAAGAAAGTGTTAACAGTGCAATCGTTACACATGGTGATTTAGTTGTCATTACTGCAGGTCTTCCTGTTGGAGAAACAGGTACAACTAATATTATGAAAATCCATGTAATTGGCGATATTCTTGCAAAAGGCCAAGGAATCGGCCGTAAAACTGCTTTTGGTAAAGTAGTTGTTGCACATACAGCGACAGAAGCTTTAGAAAAAGTAACTACAGGTTCTATTTTAGTTACAACGGGAACAGACCGCGATATGGTTCCTGCTCTTGAAAAATGTAGTGCTTTAATTACAGAAGAGGGTGGTTTAACAAGCCATGCTGCAGTAGTAGGCTTAAATATCGGCATTCCTGTAATTGTAGGCGTTGAAAATGCTACAAGCATTTTCAAAGATGGACAAGACATTACAGTAGATACGCGAATTGGAACAGTTTACAGTGGACATGCAAGCGTACTTTAATTATTAATACAGGCTCTTTTCGTAAACTTTGTTGTTTTGTAGCCAATTAATTAGAGCGGAAGGCAAGTGCCTGAAACGCAAATCAAGGGTTAGCGGAACGAAACCATACAAAAAACAACAAGCCCTGCGAAAACAGCTTTAATAAAAAATAAGTGTCACTAGATAAAACTAGTGGCACTTATTTTTTTGACTGGAAGTTTTAGGGGATAATCTTCCTTCTTTTATCTATAAAGGTTTGTCCCTAGATTAAATTATATTTAGAGATGATTTAATATTTTTTTCTTAAGCAGAAAATAGGTATAATAGACTTAAGTCATTAACTAGGAGGAGAATAATTGCGCTATTTTTTAATTGTCTTATTATGTGCGCCAGTCGTGGAAATAGCAGTTTTTCTATTAGCGGGTAAAGTATTTGGCATTGCTGAGACGCTAATTTTTATTATAGGAACAGGATTAATAGGCGGTTATTTATTAAAAAAACAAGGCTTTAAAGCATATAAAAATGTTCAAGAGAAGCTTCATTCGGGACAATTGCCAGGGGAGACTATTTTAGATGGATTATGTGTATTGGCAGGAGGAGTTTTGCTAGTATTGCCAGGGTTCTTATCTGATATAGCAGGAGCATTTATTTTGTTTCCTCCAACTAAAAAATTAGTAAAAAGACTTCTTTTACAGTCCATGCAGCGAAAACTGCAAAAAAAGAATCGCATAACAATTATTCATTAAGAAAAAAGAGGGGATTAAGGTAGATGAAAACTACTCATTAGTCTCCTCTTTTTAGGCTGTGTTAAAGTTAATGATTGTTTTTTCACAAGGATAATTAAAGCTTTACTTTATCTTAAGCGTTAGTTTAGTTATTTTTGCCGACAATATAGTTCCAGACATCATGAAAAATATTTGCTCTATTTAATGTGCTGATAATGACTAGTGTAACAGGGCCAATAAGTAGACCGAGGAATCCCATCAATTTAAATCCTACAAATAAAGCAATTAAAGTAGCTAATGGATCAAGGCCTATGCTGGTTGAAAGTATTTTAGGCTCCATAATTTGACGCTGAACAAGAACAATAATATATAAAACAGATAAACCAATTGCTATTCCTGTTTGTCCTGTGATCATTTCATAAATAATCCAAGGAATAAAAATGAGGCCTGTACCTAAATAAGGGATAATATCGACAATTCCTGTGATAAGTGCAATGGTAATAGCGTAATCGACTCTTAGTATTAATAAACCGATTAAGATGATAACAGTTGTAATAGAGACGAGTGTTAGCTGAGCTTTTATAAATCCTAATAGAGCTTTTTTTAAGTCGAAAAAAACGGTTTTACTGCTTCTGTGTACACGACTAGGCAGGATTTTCCCAAATTTTGTTGCTAGACGAGTCCAATCTTTGCTGATAAAAAAAGTGGCTAATAAGGAAAATATAAGGACGCTTGCTGCATTAGGAAACCAGGATAAAATAATTGGAATTTTTTGAAAAAAACCTTGAATGAAATCACCCATTTTTGTTCCTACTTGCTCTCCAACATTTTTTATATTGGCAATGATTGTATCTTGTTGGCCTGTTTCTAAATTATTGAATAAACTTGCTATTTTATTGTAAAAAGGGATGATTTGTGCGGTGAAAATATTTTCAATATATTCAATTAGAGTATCAATATGTTTTGGAACTACGTCCGCCAAATAGGCAGCTCCTGCAACAATTTCAGCTATTAGCAAAGTAATTAGCCCGGCAAATACAGAAAGTATAAGCAGAATGCTGAGTACTACCGCAAAAGTTCGAGGCAATTTGCATGTATATTGAAAAAAATTCACTAACGGATTCATGATGAAGGCTATTAAAAAGCCAATAATAAATGGATAAGTTATTTTGGATAAATAGAAGATACTAACGATAGTTACTACTGCTAATAGGATGACAAATAGTAATCGAAAAGTCCGGTCTAAATAGGTTTGATTCAAATAAATATCCTCCTGTTCTTTTCGCTATTTTAAGGTATATGCTGATAAAACTAAAACTATGTAGTATCGCGCTTGCTAATCAAAGGCTTCTAATGTACCCCTGCTATAAGGGGCGAATAGCTAAGAAAGTGAAGCATAATCATGGGGGTCTTATTGCTCCTTCATACAGGAAAAAGTTTATTATATCTATATTATAGTAAAGAACTGATGAAAATACTAAATTTTCGCTAATATAAATAGGAAGAAACAAAATGTTTATTTATTAATAAATCTTAGCTCATTGATCAATATTTTTTAGAAGAACGAAACAACAATATATTCCAAAAAGGAAGGAGCTATTTATGTTTTCATCATCGTATTTGTTTTTATATTTGCTTCTTGTTATTGCATTTGTTGCGAAAAATAATTCATTGCTTATTGCGGTTGCCAGTTTAATTATATTAAAAGCAGTTGGACTAGATGCAAAGACATTTTCTCATATACAGTCAAAAGGAATAAATTGGGGGGTAACGGTTATTACAATTGCAGTACTTGTTCCCATTGCAACAGGAGATATTGGATTTAAAGATCTATCTGCAGCTTTTAAGTCCCCATTTGCTTGGATCGCTTTAATCTCAGGGATACTTGTTGCTTTATTAGCAAAAGGAGGCATTGT
This sequence comes from Niallia nealsonii, assembly GCF_002835805.1. Taxonomy (GTDB): domain Bacteria; phylum Bacillota; class Bacilli; order Bacillales; family Cytobacillaceae; genus Niallia; species Niallia nealsonii. The sequence goes on from NZ_PISE01000008.1 coordinate 85,572, forward strand.
GCTATTAGCAGAAGATCCGCAAATAACAACCGCGCTTGTGCTTGGAACAATATTTGCTGTTTCCATATTTAATGGTGTAGCAGTCGGTCCTCTTATTGGTGCAGGAATTGCCTATATAGCGATAAAAGCAATGGAGTGGATAAGATGATTTCGGATAATTGTAATCTATAAACATTTTTTTACAAATATAGTACATATATTATGGGAAAAAAGTATTAGGATATAATATTTATTTTGCTGGTCTTGAAAAGGATGACGTATAAATTAGGGAGAATAGGATAAAAATATAGGTCGTCCTTTTTTATTCGAGAATAGAGGTGGAAGTACTTCGCTATAAAAAAATTACTTTATTAGGAACGTTATGGTATAATTTTCTATATGCAGAAATAAACTATACTAAGTTTTTTTTTATGAAGAAATATTTTTTACTATTCGAATTGTAAATAAGTGTTTAAACAAGACTTTTTACAAAAAATTGTTTATAATGTATATATGGTTACCAACTTCCCACATTAAATGGAAATACTATATTTTTTTGATTCAAAATGTAAGCATTTTCAAATCGGAGTAATGACAAAATTATAGCTAATCAATTACTTTCTGAGTGCTTTATGAAAGCCCCTCCATTTTGACGAAAAACAATCCGTTGCACAATTTGTATTGATTTTTTAGTACATATTCAGTTAATCTAACAAAATAGTAGAAAAATTTTTAAGACTAATAAAATTGGTTCTATTTAATACTTTTTACAAAAATAAGGTAACTACATTGTTTATTTATATTGTGGGAGGAAACTTAAATACCGTATAAAAGTAAAAGGATTATAGTGTAAAGGAGAGATAAGTATGGCAGTTACTAGAGGTCTAGAGGGAATTATTGCTACGACTTCATCAATTAGTTCCATTATTGATGATTCATTAGCATATGTTGGATATGATATTGATGCATTAGCAGAGAATGCCAGTTTTGAAGAAATTATCTATCTATTATGGAATAGAAGATTACCGACAAATCAAGAATTAATTCAACTGCAACAAGAGTTGGCAGAAAATGCAGAACTTCCTAAATCATTAATTAATCAACTGAGAATGATGCCATTGGATCAAGTTCATCCAATGTCAGCTCTTCGTTCCGCTGTTTCATTATTAGGAGTTTATGATGAAAACGCAGAGCTAATGGACGAAAAATCCAATTACCTCAAAGCGATAAATCTGCAAGCTAAATTGCCGACAATCGTAACAGCATTTTCCCGTTTAAGAAAAGGGCTTGAGCCTGTATCTCCAAGAAAAGATTTAAGCTTTGCAGCAAATTTTCTCTATATGCTGACAGCAAAAGAGCCTGAGCCAATCGCAATAGAAGCGTTTAACAAAGCCCTTGTTCTGCATGCAGATCATGAGTTGAACGCGTCTACATTTACAGCACGTGTTTGTGTAGCTACATTATCTGATATATATTCTGGTGTCACTTCAGCAATTGGAGCTCTAAAAGGGCCATTGCATGGCGGTGCAAATGAAGCAGTTATGAAAATGCTAACTGAAATTGGCGATGTGGATAATGTAGATTCCTATATAAAAGATAAAATGATCAAAAAAGAAAAAATTATGGGATTTGGTCATCGTGTTTATCGTAAAGGCGATCCACGGGCAAAACATTTAAAACAGATGGCAAAAAAATTAACAGAATTAACTGGCGAAAGTCATTTATTTGATATGAGTATCAAAATAGAAGGCATGTTAAAACAGGAAAAAAATCTTGTTCCAAATGTGGATTTCTTTTCTGCATCTGTTTATCATAGCTTAGGGATAGATCATGACTTATTTACGCCGATTTTTGCTGTAAGCAGAGTTTCCGGTTGGATTGCCCATATCTTAGAGCAATATGAAAACAACCGCTTAATTAGACCACGAGCAGATTATGTGGGTCCTGAGCGATTATCATATGTTCCGATGCAAGAACGTTAATTGACAGGTTCCCATTAAAAACAATTATGATATATACTTAACTTAATCACATATATATAAATTTATATATATATATGTGTTTAATTCTTTTCAGAAAAGAATTCATATCTTTTTTGGAAAGTCATACATTTTCTAATACGGAGGGATTTACATGCAAGGGGAAAAAATCACAGTAGTAGATGGAGTTCTAAACGTACCAGCAAATCCGATTGTACCTTTTATCGAAGGAGATGGAATTGGTCCTGATATTTGGGCTGCATCTGAAAGAGTATTAGATGCTGCCGTTGAAAAAGCGTATAACGGCGAACGCAAAATTGTTTGGAAAGAAGTTCTTGCTGGAGAAAAAGCATTTAATGAAACAGGAGAATGGTTGCCGTCTGAAACACTAGATGTTATTAGGGAATATTTAATTGCCATTAAAGGACCTTTAACTACACCAGTTGGCGGTGGAATCCGTTCATTAAATGTTGCATTAAGACAAGAATTGGATCTTTTTGTATGTCTGCGTCCTGTAAGATGGTTTGAAGGAGTTCCGTCACCTGTTAAGCGACCAGAAGACACAGATATGGTGATTTTCCGCGAAAATACAGAAGATATTTATGCTGGAATCGAATATGAAAAAGGATCAGAAGCAGTGGAAAAGCTAATTTCATTTCTTCAAGATGAAATGGGAGTAAATAAAATCAGATTTCCAGAAACTTCTGGAATCGGAATTAAACCAGTTTCGGAAGAAGGAACAAGCCGCCTTGTACGTGCTGCGATTAACTATGCTATTAAAGAAGGCAGAAAATCGGTTACATTAGTACATAAAGGTAATATTATGAAGTATACAGAAGGAGCTTTCAAAAACTGGGGTTATGAATTAGCAGAAAAAGAATTCGGGGACAAAGTATTTACATGGGCTCAATATGACCGAATTAAAGACGAACAGGGAACTGATGCTGCAAATAAAGCACAAGCAGAAGCGGAAAGTGCTGGCAAAATTATTGTCAAAGATTCTATTGCAGATATCTTCTTACAGCAAATTTTGACTCGCCCGAAAGAGTTTGATGTTGTTGCAACAATGAACTTGAATGGTGACTATATTTCTGATGCTCTTGCTGCACAAGTGGGCGGAATTGGTATTGCTCCTGGAGCAAATATCAACTATGAGACAGGCCATGCTATCTTTGAAGCGACACATGGTACAGCACCGAAATATGCAGGGTTGGATAAAGTAAATCCATCTTCCGTTATTCTTTCAGGTGTGCTTTTATTAGAGCATTTAGGCTGGGGTGAGGCTGCTCAACTAGTCGTTCAGTCTGTTGAAAAAACAATTGCTTCTAAAGTTGTAACATATGACTTTGCTCGTCTAATGGATGGAGCAACAGAAGTGAAATGCTCTGAATTTGGGGATGAATTGATTAAAAACATGGATTAATAATATAGCTAGGTGGGAGAAGAGATGTATTTTAGATGAGAGCTCTTCTCCCTTTTTTTAGATATTATGAAACCAAAGGGGGAGTAATAATAATGAAGCGCAAAAAGATTTCTGTAATTGGTGGAGGTTTTACTGGAGCAACAACTGCTTTTTTACTTGCACAAAAAGAACTCGGCGACATTGTATTATTAGATATACCTCAAATGGAAAATCCTACAAAAGGAAAGGCCCTGGATATGTTTGAAGCAAGCCCTGTTCAAGGCTTTGATGCAAACATTATCGGCACCTCTAATTATGAAGATACGCAAAATTCCGATATTGTAGTCATAACTGCTGGAATTGCCAGAAAACCAGGAATGAGCAGAGAAGATTTGGTACAAACAAATCAATCTATTATGAAGTCTGTGACAAAAGAAATTGTAAAATACTCGCCAGAATGCATTATTATTGTTTTATCGAATCCAGTAGATGCGATGACGTATACAGTTTATAAAGAATCAGGATTTGAAAAATCACGAGTAATTGGGCAATCGGGTGTTTTAGACACTGCTAGATTTCGAAGTTTTATTGCAATGGAACTGAATTTATCGGTAAAAGATATAACTGGTTTTGTGTTAGGTGGCCATGGTGATGATATGGTACCTCTTACAAGATATTCTTATGCAGGTGGAATACCTTTAGAAACATTAATCCCCAAAGATCGATTAGATGAAATCATTGATAGAACCCGAAAAGGCGGGGCAGAGATCGTTAACCTATTAGGAAATGGAAGCGCTTATTACGCTCCTGCAGCATCACTCACAGAAATGTGTGAAGGGATTATAAAAGATCAACGGAGAATCTTGCCGACTGTCGCTTATCTGGAAGGAGAGTACGGCTATCATGATATCTATCTTGGTGTACCGACTATTGTAGGTGCAAATGGAATTGAAAAAGTCATTCAATTAGAATTGACAGAAGAAGAAAAAAAACAGTTAAATAAATCAGTAGATTCTGTTAAAAATGTATTGACTGTATTAACATAAAATATAATGATTTGCTAGGTAAAGAAAAAATCAGTACAAGCATTCCTTTTCATTTAATGATTAAAGGAAATGGCTGTATTGATTTTTTTGTTTATGGATATTAGGGGATAAAACAAAATGATCAAAGCTCTTTCACAGGCTGTTTGGATAAGGAAGCTTTTTCTTACGCATTAACGGGCTTTTGATCCCCATCTAAGAGACTATAAGAGAAAACGAGAAATCTAGCTGAGTAAAAGCCTGATTGAAGTTTGACTTTATTTAACTACATGAAAATAATCCCGCTAAACAAGCAAAAAAAGAAGAGAACATATTCTTTATTCTGTTTAGATGGGTTTCTTTTTATTTTATATTTATATTATAATGAAGGGGTAAATGGGGTATTCACTGGGGAATTTGATTACTTGGAGGCAATATATGAAGAAGAAAGTTCTTGTCGTAGATGATGAACAGTCTATTTTAACACTTTTGCAATATAATCTGCAGCAAGCAGGTTTTGAGTGTTTAACAGCAATGGATGGAGAAGCAGGTTTAAATTTAGCTATTCAATCAAATCCTGATGTTATTTTGCTAGATCTTATGCTTCCAAAGCTTGATGGGATGGAAGTATGCAAACAATTGCGCCAACAACGCAATTCTACACCTATTTTAATGTTAACAGCAAAAGATGATGAATTAGACAAAATTCTTGGATTAGAACTAGGGGCAGATGATTATATGACAAAGCCTTTCAGTCCAAGAGAAGTTATTGCTCGAATTAAGGCAGTATTGAGAAGATCTCAATACCAAAAGGAAGCTCCTGCAATGGAATCAACTGATAAAGAAGAAAGCATCAGCATTGCTGATTTAAAAATATTTCCGAATTTTTATGAAGCTTATTTTAAAGACGAATTAATAGAACTTACTCCTAAAGAATTCGAATTGTTGCTATACTTAGCAAAACATAAAGGACGGGTTTTAACAAGAGACCAACTATTAAGTGCTGTTTGGAATTATGATTTTGTAGGAGATACGCGCATAGTAGATGTACATATTAGCCATTTAAGAGAAAAAGTGGAGAGCAATACAAAAAAACCAATTTATATCAAAACAATTCGTGGTTTGGGATATAAACTTGAGGAACCAAAATAAATGGTAAAGTTCCAATCGAAATTGCTTTCTAGCTTATTGTTTATTATATTTGTAGTTTTTTTGTTCATCAGTTTAGTTTTTGCTCAGCTTAATAAAAAATCCTACACTCAAGTGTATGATGAAAGGCTGAAAAGGGAAAGTTTGCTAGTTTCGAAGGCGATTGAAAAGGAAGGCGGCATTGATTCAGTAGATTCAAGTGTGATAAAAGAATACAGCAAGATGTTAGATTTGCAAATAACGATTACTGATAATAAAGGTTCTATTCTTTTCGATGAAGGGGACATGGGCAAAAGCATAGATGATGTGCATATAAAAAAAATTGAAACGATTATTAAAAATGATGCAAATGCCATGGTTGGCAGCGATTCTGATTTTCATTACTATTCGACAAAATTTTATAATCAAAATAAGCAACAAGGATATTTGTTTTTAAGCATAAAACAATCTGATTTAAAAGAAACATATAAACAATTAAATTGGATGGTCCACCTTTCATTAGGAATTTCATTATTCATTATTTTTTTAGTTGCATTTAAACTTATTTATCGGTACACACGTCCTTTTGAATCTGCTACTAAAGTGGCCGCAGATCTTGCCAATGGAAATTTTCATGCTAGAACCTATGAAGGGCAAATTGATGAAACGAGTGAACTTAGTTCTTCCTTAAATACAGTTGCAAAAAAAATGCAGGACATGGTTAAAGCTCAAGAAATTCAACAAGATCGTCTCGGTACGTTAATTGAAAGCATTGGTAGCGGCTTATTGCTAATTGATAGCAGAGGGTATATTAATCTAATTAATAAAGCATACAAGGATATTTTTAATGTACATTCGTCGGATTATTTATATAAATTATATTATAAAGTGTTAGAGCATAGAGAAATCACCGACTTAGTTGAAGAAATATTTATGACAGAACATAAAGTTGTACGAGAATGTGTTCTGCAAATAAAAGATGAGAAGAAAATCTTTCAAGCATACGGTGTGCCAATTATTGGCGCCAATGATGTTTGGATGGGAATATTGATTGTTTTTCATGATATAACGGAAATCAAAAAGTTAGAACAAATTCGCAAAGATTTTGTTGCAAATGTGAGTCATGAATTAAAAACACCAATTACTTCTATCAAAGGGTTTTCGGAAACATTATTAGATGGTGCGTTAGAAAACAAAGAAACTTTAGTAGAATTTCTGAAAATTATATTGAAAGAAAGTGATAGGCTCCAGCAACTTATTCAAGATTTATTAGAGCTATCTAAGCTCGAGCAGCATGGATTTACTTTAAATCAGGAGCATTTTAATATAATAGATGTATTAGATGAAGTAATAAAAATACTTTGTAAAAAGGCCCAAACAAAAGATCTGGAAATCACTTTTCATTCAGAAAAAGAAAATATATGGGTAATAGGGGATAGAAGTAGATTAATTCAAGTTTTCCTTAATCTGATTTCAAATGCGATTTCCTATACACCAAATGGAGGAAAGGTAGAAGTTTCTGTTCTAGAAAGAAAAAGAGATGTCATTATAAAAGTACAGGATACAGGAATCGGGATAGAATCATCGGAAATTCATCGGATTTTTGAACGATTTTATCGGGTAGACAAAGCAAGAAGCAGAAATTCTGGAGGAACGGGGTTGGGTCTTGCGATTGTTAAGCATTTAGTAGAACTTCATAAGGGGAGCATCCAGGTGGAAAGTCAGGTTGGCAAAGGAACTACTTTCTCTATTAAATTAAAAAAAGAATTTCCTTACTAGTCATCTCTTTTAAACAGAATATTGCCTATAGATTTTTATAGCTAGAAGGAAGAATTTACAAACTATTTACATTTTGTTTATAGTAGATTAACACATAGTTGCTACAATACATGATGAAGACCCCTTTATCCAAGGCTAGGCAAAAAGACCGAAAGTACCCCGCTTTCGGTCTTTGTTATATTCTGAATAGATAAGAAAAAGCTATTTATCACACATTAACGGGCTTTTGACCCCAAAATCAAGATTATAAAAAAAGAGAAATCTAGGTAGAGACGTGGAAAAACTCCCGCTGATTGAGGTCTCCCTTTATTTTTAGCTAGAATCATTTATTTTTTAATGGGCAGTTATATTACTGTGAATGGATGTATCCTTATTTATTGTATGCAAATTTATTGCAAGCACCTCTAATTTTCCACCTCTTTTAACATTATTCAATTGCTATCATTCCTCTCAAAGTCTATTCCTTACAATCTTTTTTTCTCCATGGTAAAATAAAGTGAACTTGATCATAATAGTACATATGTTCATACATACTTACTTTTAGATAAAAGAAGGAGGAAAAACCTTTTGACAAATAAATTAGTTTTAATTGATGGCAATAGTATTGCATATCGTGCTTTTTTTGCTTTGCCCCTTTTAAATAATGATAAAGGGATACATACAAATGCTGTATATGGTTTTACGATGATGTTGATGAAAATAGTAGAAGAAGAAAAGCCAAGTCATATTTTAGTAGCGTTCGATGCAGGGAAAACAACTTTCAGACATAGCACATTTACAGAATATAAAGGTGGGAGGCAAAAAACTCCTCCAGAACTATCAGAACAGTTTCCTTATATTAGAGAATTATTAAATGCATACGGCATCAAATACTATGAGCTTGAAAACTATGAAGCAGATGATATTATCGGCACCTTATCTCTAGAAGGAGAAAAAGAAAAATTTGAAGTAGTCGTCATCTCAGGAGATAAAGATTTAACCCAATTAAGTTCTGATAAAACAACTGTATATATAACAAAAAAAGGGATTACCGATATGGAAGTCTATACACCAGAGCATATTCAAGAAAAATATGGACTAGTGCCAGAACAGATTATTGATATGAAAGGGCTAATGGGGGATGCTTCAGATAATATTCCTGGTGTACCAGGTGTTGGTGAAAAAACGGCGATTAAGTTATTAAAGGAATTCCAAAGTTTAGAGAATTTGCTGCAATCCATTGATAAAGTAAGCGGGAAAAAGCTGAAAGAAAAGCTGGAAGAATTTAAAGATCAGGCTATTATGAGCAAAGAGCTTGCTACTATTACAAGAGAAGCACCTGTTATGATGGGATTAAATGAAGTGGCATATCCTGGGATGCAGGGAGAAAAACTGAAAGAGTTTTTTAAAGAATTAGGCTTTAATTCTTTATTGGGAAAACTTGGGGAAGATACTCCTAAAGAGGAATTGGTGCTTGAGGAAGTAAACTTTAAGCATATAGAAGAAATTACTGCAGATATTTTTACAGAGGAAAATATTTTATATGTAGAAATTTTAGATGATAACTATCATTATTCACCAATTATTGGGATTTCTTTGGTGAATGAAACAGGTGCATATTATTTGCCAATAGAACTTGTATTACAGTCCAATGTTTTTAAAGAATGGGCAGAAAATGAACAGAGCAAAAAAATTGTCTATGATGCGAAGCGTTCAGAAGTTTCCTTGCGCCATAAAGGAATTCATTTAAGAGGGATAACTTTTGATGTATTAATTGCTGCATATCTTGCTGATCCGTCGGTTACGATTGAAGATGTTGCATCTGTAGCTAAAAAGTATGGCTATACGAATCTTCAATCAGATGAAGCTTTTTACGGTAAAGGAGCAAAACGTAAAATTCCTGAAGAAAAGCTTATGTCAGAACATCTTGTCCGAAAAACAATGGCTTTAAAGAATATCCAAGAAAAAATGGAAGAAGAACTGAAAGCGAATGGACAAGAGGAATTGTTTTATGATTTAGAGATGCCTCTTAGCTTAGTATTGGCAGATATGGAATTTACAGGAGTAAAAGTAGATTTAGAAAGACTGCAAAAGATGGGAGCGGAAATAAAAAAACGTCTGCAAGAAATGGAAAGCCGCATTTATGACTTAGCTGGCGAAACATTTAATATTAATTCGCCTAAACAGCTAGGCGTTATTTTGTTTGAAAAACTTGGATTACCGGTCATTAAAAAAACAAAAACAGGCTATTCTACATCAGCAGACGTATTGGAACAGCTGGCAAGTTCTCATGAAGTGATTGGAGAAATTTTAAATTATCGTCAATTAGGCAAATTGCAGTCTACTTATATTGAAGGCTTGCAAAAAGTAGTGCATGAAAGCAAAATCCATACACGCTTTAATCAAGCTTTAACTCAAACAGGAAGATTAAGTTCAACAGATCCTAATCTGCAAAATATTCCAATAAGGTTAGAGGAAGGCAGAAAAATTAGACAAGCTTTTGTGCCTTCAGAAAAAAATTGGGTAATTTTCGCAGCTGACTATAGCCAAATTGAATTAAGAGTGCTTGCACATATTGCCAATGATGAAAAATTAATTGAGGCTTTTAAAGAAGACCATGATATCCATACAGAAACAGCTATGGCTGTATTTCATGTCGAAGCAGATGAAGTAACTTCTAATATGCGTCGCCATGCAAAGGCTGTAAATTTCGGAATTGTATATGGCATAAGCGATTACGGTTTGTCCCAAAGTCTGCACATTACAAGAAAAGAAGCGGCAAAATTTATTGAACGCTATTTGGAAAGCTATCCTGGTGTTCAACAATATATGGAAGAAGTTGTTGTTCAGGCAAAGCAGCAAGGCCATGTTTCTACATTGTTGCATAGAAGACGATATTTGCCAGAAATTACAAGCCGAAACTTTAATCTGAGAAGTTTTGCAGAACGAACAGCAATGAATACGCCGATACAAGGGAGTGCCGCAGATATTATCAAAAAAGCGATGATTGATATGGCGAAACGCCTTGAAGCAGAAGGGTTAAAATCGCGCTTATTATTGCAAGTGCATGATGAATTGATTTTTGAAGCACCAAAAGAAGAAATTGAAAAGCTAAAAGAGATTGTTCCAGATGTGATGGAACATGCTGTCAGCTTAAATGTTCCGTTAAAAGTCGATTACGCATATGGAGATACATGGTTTGATGCAAAGTAAAAGTCGGAGGCTGAGTTAATTGCCAGAATTGCCAGAAGTAGAAACAGTCAGAAGAACATTAATGGAATTAACACAATATAAAGTAATCAAAGAAGTTGTTGTTACATGGCCTAAAATGATAAAAAAACCAGAGAATGCTGAACAATTTTCTGATGCATTAAAAGGACAACAAATAGAAGATGTGCAAAGAAGAGGAAAGTTTTTGCTTATTTTAACAACAGACTATACCATTGTTTCTCATTTAAGAATGGAAGGCCGTTATGGATTATTTCAGAAAGAAGATCTGATAGATAAGCATACACATGTTATTTTTTATTTCGAAGATGGTACCCAGTTGCGTTATAAAGATGTACGTAAATTTGGCACGATGCATTTATTTAAAAAGGGAGAAGAACATGCTTCCTTGCCTCTTTCCCAGCTGGGACCTGAACCCTTTGACAGCTCTTTTACTATCCTGAAGCTGAAGGAAGGGTTAGCAAAAACTGCAAGAAGTATAAAAACAGCTTTATTGGATCAAAAAATAGTGGTTGGTCTAGGCAATATTTATGTAGATGAGGCATTGTTTAGAAGCAAGATTCATCCAGAAAGAGTAGCTAGCACCCTACATGAAGAAGAAATAGAGAGACTATATAAGGAAATTATCGCAACTCTTTCCGAAGCGGTTGAAAAAGGAGGCAGCACTATTCGTTCCTATGTAAATACACAGGGCCAAATAGGAATGTTTCAGCTAGAATTGTTTGTTTATGGACGTAGAGGAGAAGATTGCAAAAACTGTGGTGCTACATTAGAAAGAATTATTGTTGGCGGCAGAGGCACTGTATTTTGCCCTAAGTGTCAAATGAAATAAAAGAAATTAGCAGCTTCAGCTTTAACATTGGATGGGCTCCTTCCATATAGTATAGTACTATTGGTTAGGAAGGGGCTTTAAATCTTATGGCACAAGTAATTTCTCTCATCCTGCTAGCACTAGCTGTAAGCATTGATAATTTTAGTGTAGGTTTTACTTATGGTCTAAGAAAGATGAAGATACCATTTAAATCCATCTTCATTATTGCTTGCTGCTCAGGCGTTACTTTATTAATTGGGATGTTTTTTGGTCATGTTATTTCGCAAATTTTTTCACCCTCCTTTGCAGAAAGTATTGGCGGGGTTATTTTAATTTTATTAGGGATATGGATACTATATCAATTTTTTCGTCCATCAAAAGAAAAAGAAGTCGTTATACAGGAAAAAAACATTGTCAATTTTGAAATTAAATCACTTGGAATTGTGATTAATATATTAAAAAAACCAATGGATGCGGATTTTGATAAATCTGGAACAATTACAGGCAAAGAAGCGGTTGTTTTAGGTTTGGCGTTATCATTAGATGCATTTGGAGCAGGCGTTGGCGCTTCTATGTTGGGGCTATCTCCTATTTATTTAACTATTGCTGTAATTTTAATGAGTACATCTTTTGTTTCATTAGGCATTGTTGGAGGGAGATTTTTTTCACAAAAAAGTTTTATGGAGAAATGTTCCTTTATTCCAGGAATTATTTTAATTATTATTGGTCTTTTTAAATTATAGGAAAAATAATTAAATTTTTTATAAAGGGTTGGATAAAAACATGACACTTATTGTTGGGCTGACAGGTGGAATTGCCAGTGGGAAAAGCACCGTTTCTGCCTATTATCGATCATTAAATATTCCAGTTATTGATGCAGACCTAGAAGCTCGGCTTGCTGTAAAGATAGGAGAACCAGCTTACAAAAAAATTGTTGCACATTTTGGAACCGGGATTCTCCAAAGCGATGGAGATATTAATCGAATGAGGCTCGGAGAAATTGTATTTTCTAATGAGCAAGAAAGACTAGTGTTAAATGAAATTGTTCATCCAGATGTAGGCAGAAGAATGGATGAGAAGCAAAGGCTGGCTATGGAAAATGGCGAAAAAGTAGTTATTTTAGATATCCCATTATTGTTTGAAAATAAATTGAATGAAAAAGTAGATAAAACCATCCTTGTATATGTGACGGAGGATATACAAAGAAAAAGATTAATGGAACGAAATCAATTAACGTTTGAACAGGCAATAAAAAGAATCCATGCGCAAATGCCTTTAGAGAAAAAACGTATATTAGCAGATGAATTGATTGATAATAATGGAACAATAGCAGCAGCAGCCATGCAGGCAAAAGAAATACTTGAAAAATGGAATGTATTAAATTAGAGAGGATGCTTATTTTAAGTTTCCTCTTTTTGGATATAAGAAGCGATATAACGGTCATTTCTAAAGAAATCTAGGCTATCTCTTGTGCAACGAATTACTTTTCTATAAGATATAGATAGAATCAATGCACCCTGCGAAACAATAAATTCGGAGCTGATATAGATGAGATGTCCAACGTGTCAACATAATAATACCCGTGTTCTTGATTCACGACCTGTTGATGAATTTCGTTCTATCCGCAGAAGAAGGGAATGTGAAGTGTGCGGATACCGCTTTACTACTTTTGAGAAGGTAGAAGAAATACCTTTAATTGTTGTGAAAAAAGAGGGAACACGGGAAGAATTTAGTCGTGATAAGATATTGCGTGGATTAATTAGAGCATGCGAAAAAAGACCTGTTGCTTTAAAAGAATTAGAAGATATTACTGCCGATGTAGAAAAAGAACTGCGCAGCAATGCAGCTTCAGAAATAAAAAGCGATATAATTGGCGAAATGGTAATGGATCGTCTTGCTGAAGTAGATGAAGTGGCATATGTGCGGTTTGCATCTGTATATCGACAGTTTAAAGATATTAATGTCTTTATTAATGAATTGAAGGAACTAATTAAAAAAGAGTAAGTAATTTTAGAGATGTTAGCGGGATAATGAAAAAATAGCGTTAACAAACAAGGAAAGTGTAAAATAGTTTACTGTTGTTTAAAGAGGAATAGAATAAAGATAACTCCATTCCTAAAAAAGGAGCTAAAGATTTCTTTGGCTCTTTTTTGACTTTATTCTCCATGAATGGGCAGTGAAAAGTCCCCACTGATTGCATTTGCACTGTATATTTACTTATGGTCAAAATAGGGGGAAAACGAAAGGGAGAAGGAGGAAATTGTTAGTATGTCTCAATATTGGCAGGACTTGCTTCCAGTTGACAAATATCAAGCGGTAGCTAATGGTTTATTAACTGATTATGATCGGAAAATCATTACTTTTTTATATCAACCGCTAATAGGAACATCCTGCGTTAGCTTATATATGACATTGTGGGCAGAGGTGGAAGAAAATCGACTCTGGTCCGGAATCAATTCTCATCATAGTTTAATGAATTTTATGAATTGCAATTTAAAGGAAATATATGAGGCAAGACTAAAGCTAGAAGGGATCGGATTGCTGAAAACCTATATGAAAAAAGAAGAGGAAAATCGCTTTTTTATTTATGAGTTGCAGTCTCCATTATCCCCAGAGCAGTTTTTTTTAGATGGCATGCTGAATGTTTATCTTTTTCGGAAAATAGGAAAAGGACAATATGCTCGTTTAAAACGTTTTTTCTCTGATAAAAAACTTCCGGAAACTTCAGAGTATATTTCGATAACAAAAGGATTTCCAGATGTATTCATGTCTGATCATCAAAGTGCAATTCGCACTAGCTATGAAATGGAACAAGAAGAAACCGACGAAGGAAATGCAAAATTTATTGGAAGAAACGGACAAACTAGCATTCAAATACAAGATAATTCTTTTGATTTTGATTTATTATATGCAGGCCTACACGATTCTTTATTATCTAAAAAGGCGTTTACAAAAAAGGTGAAAGATGCTATACAGAATCTTTCCTTTTTATATGGAATTGATGCTATTCAAATGAAAAATATTGTGATTGCTGCTATTAATCATTTGGATGAAATTGATATAGAAGAACTTAGAATAGCTGCCAGAGACTGGTATCAATTTCAGCATAATGATTTGCTGCCTAGCCTTGTTGATCGGACACAGCCACAAAAACATCAGTCGCAAGCGGCAGAGCCAATGACAAAAGAAGAAGAATTGCTTTATTATCTAGATCATACTTCTCCTAGACAATTGCTCAAAGATATTTCTGGGGGGGCAGAGCCGTCGAAAGCAGATTTGCAAATTATTGAGGAACTTATGTTTTCTCAAAAGCTTCTGCCTGGTGTTATTAATGTATTAATACAGTATGTGATGTTAAAAACAGATATGAAATTAACAAAAGGCTATATTGAAAAAATTGCTGGCCAATGGGTAAGGAAAAATGTACGAACAGTAAAAGATGCCATGAATCTTGCTAAAAAAGAACATCAACAATATTTAGAATGGGCACAAGGAAACAAAAATAAAAAAACAAAAAACAATAAAAAAACAATTCGAACCGAAAAAATCCCTGAGTGGTTTGGGACAGAACAAAATCAAAAGGAAACTAGTGCTCAAGCTGGAAATGAATCAGCAGACTTTTTAAAGTTAAAACAAGAGCTAGAAGAAGAAATTAAGAACTTACGAAAATAGGTGGTGACAATTATGGAAAAAATTAATGATACGCTAAAGAAGCTCGGAGCGAATTCTAGTTTTCAAGAAAGATATCAAAAAATGAAGCAGGAAGTGCTAAAAAATCCTGATGTTAGAACCTTCTTGAGAGAACAGGAGGATGAGCTTACTTCTGAGATGATTGAAGTTGGCATGATTAAATTATATGAATATGCCAATCAAAGCAAAGAATGCAATAAATGTCCTAATTTAGGGTCATGCATTAACGTGATGCAAGGTTATCATCCAAAATTAGTTATTATCCGAGGCAGAATCGATATCCAATATGATCGCTGCCCTCGAAAAGTAATGGAAGAGGCTAAAAAGAAAAAAGAAAAATTAATTCAAAGTTTATATGTACCTCAAGATATTCTCGAATCATCCTTTAATCATATGGATATTGGACAAGATCGAGCAGAGGCTGTCAGAGCAGCAATCAATTTTGTAAAGCAATATGAGCCAGGGAAAAAGCAAAAAGGCTTATACTTTTATGGGGAATTCGGTGTTGGGAAATCCTATATATTAGGAGCTATTGCAAATGAATTATCTCAAAAACAAGTTTCCTCTATGATTGTGTACGTCCCAGAATTATTTAGAGAAATGAAAGGATCCATTGCGGACAGCACATTAAATAAGAAGTTAGAAAGCATAAAAAGGGAGCCCATTCTTATGTTAGATGATATTGGAGCAGAAACAATGTCTAGCTGGATAAGAGATGAAGTGTTAGGTCCTATTCTCCAATTTAGAATGCTTGAGAATTTGCCGACCTTTTTTTCTTCTAATTTTGACTTTAGTGGACTAGAACACCACTTAACCTATACACAAAGAGGAGAAGAAGAAAAGATGAAAGCAATGAGGGTGATGGAACGAATCCGCTATTTAGCAGCACCCATTTATGTAAAAGGACCAAATAAAAGATTATAATACAATCATATATTGTTTTTGACTAGATAAGAAGGTGAATAGTCAATAAAGTTTTAAAAAAAGAATAGTGATCTACACTATTCTTTTTTTTAGACTATTTTCTCAAAGTTTGTTGTTTTTGGCATAAGAAAATGGGAAATAAATGCTTAGCATCCTGCATATACGTAGACTCCTGCGGGAAAAGCGAGAAAGGCAAGACCCCTCAAGGGAGCGGAGTGTGTGCAGGATGCGGATTTAAAAAGCAACAATTTATACGAAAACAGCCTTTTTTATGCAAATTTACTTCTATTTTTTGTTATTTCCCCATATACATGCTATCAAGGAATTCTTTATAAAAGGGGGGATATATTTGATTGAAATTAGTTTTCAAAAAGTAGAGGAAGCAACAAAAATGCATCAATTATTGCTTAGTCATTGCTGTCCACGAGGATTGAAAATAGCGCATCTGCAAAATGGACATGAATATATTCTGAAAATAGATTGGGATAAAAATGGGCATCAAAAAGATTATACTAAGGCACTTCAACAAATATTTTTTCAATTTATTTTATCCAATAAATGCGATTCTTGGGCAAAAGAAATAGTATCCAATCAATATTTTTTTAAAGAGGAAGCAGAGCAGCGGCATATTATTGATATTATGCATTCTATATTAGAAGGAGAAAAGGAAGATCTCGCTAATTTAATTCATGATGTAAATTTAGAAGAGTGTTTAAAAGGGGCCGTTACTGATATATTTGCAGAAAAAAAATCCTTTTCGTTTGATTCTTTTGTTCAATTTCGTCTCCGTTCCTTTAAAGAAATAATCAGAAAATATGTAGAAATCTCTATTGATGAATATAAAATGGAACAGGAATATCAAGTGTTTGTTCAAACGTTACGGGAGTTTTTAATAAATCGCAAACCCAAAAAACAAATTATTCATGTTTTCGTTGATTTGGATATTCAAATTTTCGATGATAAATATAGGGAGATAACAGGACAAGAATTAGTAATGCTAGGGGATAAAAAAATAGTGGAGAACCAGTCTATTTATATAGACCCCTTTACAATTGGTCCACTTTTGGCATTGGCTCCAAATAAAATTTATTTATATACAGAAGATAGAGAGCAGGCATTTGTGCGTACCATTACTAATATTTTTGAAGAACGGGTCTCTGTAAGGGAAAAACAAGATTTTTTTCAAGGAGTCAGCATTCCAGCACGGCCATTTGAATAGAAATCATGAATTGCCCTTGATTTTCTTTTCTTTAAAGAATATAATACGTACATAAATCAACTATATTTTTTTACATGTTATGATGAGGATAATAGTTTTCTTATACGATTCAAAGAGAGGGAAGTATGGCTGAGAGCTTCCTAATACGATAAGATCACTTACCACCTTTAAACTTCAATCATGAACAGGCAATGGCCTTATTATTGGTTGGCGGCATGCAGCCGTTATCTGTTTAACTAAGCCGTTATAATTAGTTTCTCTTTTTATAATCGGGAATTAGGGTGGAATCACGTGTTATAAATAAACATAACTCGTCCCTTTCTATAGGGATGGGTTTTTTTGCGTGTAAAAATCACCGCATGTGAACAAATAGTAAGGAATATAGGAGGAAATAGTATGTCAGAATTAATCAAAATTTCTTTTCCTGATGGAGCTGTAAAGGAGTTTCCTGTGGGCACAACAACAGAAGAAATTGCTGGTTCAATAAGCCCTGGTTTAAGAAAAAAAGCAATTGCAGGCAAAATAAACGGTGCACTTTATGATTTGAAAAGACCGATAGAACAAGATGCATCTTTTGAAATAATCACGCCAGAACGTGACGAGGCGCTTGAAATTTTACGCCATAGTTCAGCACATTTAATGGCTCAAGCAATTAAAAGATTATATAAAAATGTAAAACTTGGTGTAGGTCCAGTTATTGAGGGTGGGTTCTATTATGATATTGATATCGAAGAATCATTAACGCCAGAAGACCTGCCAAAAATAGAAAAAGAAATGGCTAAAATTATCAATGAAAATATTGAAATTATTCGTAAAGAAGTTAGCCGTAATGAAGCAGTTGAACTGTTTAAGGAAATGGACGATGAGTATAAACTAGAGCTGATTGATGCGATTCCAGCAGATGAAACAGTAACATTGTATCAACAAGGAGAATTTATTGATCTTTGCCGTGGTATTCACGTTCCGTCTACTGGAAAGTTAAAAGAATTTAAATTATTAAGCATTGCCGGTGCTTATTGGCGAGGCAATAGTGATAATAAAATGCTGCAGCGCATTTATGGAACTGCATTTTTTAAAAAGGCAGAATTAGATGAACATTTGCGTCTTTTAGAAGAGGCGAAAGAACGAGATCATAGAAAAATCGGGAAAGAACTTGATCTTTTTATGACATCTCAAAAAGTAGGACAAGGCCTGCCGTTATGGCTGCCAAAAGGTGCAACTATTCGCCGCATAGTAGAACGCTATATTGTGGACAAGGAAGAAAGACTAGGCTATAACCATGTGTACACACCCATTATGGGAAGTGTTGATTTATATAAAACTTCTGGCCACTGGGATCACTATCAAGAAGATATGTTCCCGCCCATGGAAATGGATAACGAGCAGTTAGTGCTTCGTCCAATGAATTGTCCTCATCATATGGTGGTATATAAAAATAGCATACACAGCTATAGAGAATTGCCAATTCGTATTGCTGAACTTGGAACAATGCATCGATATGAAATGTCAGGAGCATTATCAGGCCTGCAGCGTGTTCGCGGGATGACATTAAATGATGCCCATATCTTTGTTCGTCCAGATCAAATTAAAGACGAATTTAAACGCGTGGTAAATCTTGTGTTAGATGTTTATAAAGACTTTGATATTACTGATTATAGCTTCCGTTTATCCTATCGTGATCCAGAGGATACAGAGAAATATTTTGATGATGATGAAATGTGGAATAAAGCGCAAAGCATGCTGAAAGATGCGATGGATGACCTAGGTCTAGATTATTTTGAGGCAGAAGGAGAAGCGGCTTTTTATGGCCCTAAACTAGATGTTCAAGTAAAAACAGCATTAGGCAAGGAAGAGACACTTTCTACTGTACAGCTAGATTTCTTGCTTCCAGAACGTTTTGATTTGACATATGTTGGAGAAGATGGCAAACAGCATCGACCAGTCGTTATTCACCGTGGTGTTGTATCAACAATGGAAAGATTTATTGCTTTTTTAATTGAAGAATATAAAGGTGCTTTCCCGACATGGCTATCACCAGTTCAAGTACAAGTTATTCCTGTTTCCCCATCTGTTCATTTTGATTATGCACAACAAGTGAAAGAAGAGTTGCAAAAACAAGGATTCCGTGTAGAATTAGATGAGCGTGATGAGAAAATTGGCTATAAAATTCGTGAAGCGCAAATGAAAAAAATTCCTTATATGCTAGTGGTAGGGGATAAAGAGGTAGAAGAACAAGCTGTAAATGTTCGTAAATATGGAGAACAAAAGTCGGAAACTGTTTCTTTTGAAGCATTTTTAGCCAATTTGAAAAAAGAGGTTAATCGTTAATTCTTTTTTAAAAAGCTGAAAACAGTCGAATAAAAGAAGGGGAATTTGGCGAAAATAGCTGGTTGGCGTAAAAAAATTATGAAAAGTATTGCATTGTATAAATAATTTTGATAAAATTTTTCTCGTTGTGGTATTTCTTTCGTTGACTAATAGATATCTACGTGATATAGTTATTAAGGTAAATTGAATACAAGTTTGAGGAAAAGAAGAAGCACCCGCTTCTCACCTGATTGACACAAGATTCCAATAAGTAGTTAACAGGTAATTACGTGAACATTTTAGCTTTTTATGTTTGTTATCGTAAGTGTGGGTGGTTTTCCATCCACACTTTTTTATTGTTTAGCTTCATCCTCATGATCTAAACAATAGTGCAGATATTATGGGATGATTGCTTCTAAATGGGAACTGTAAATTATTTTCCTGACGATTCAACTTGGAGGTCAAGTGTCAATTTGTGATGGAACGGGAAAGTAGATGCTTGGATTTTCTCGTTGTTACAGGAATTTCTTGACCTGAACGTTGTATTCGTTAATTAACCTTGGAGGTGTATTAACTATTAGCAAAGATATGATTTTAAATGAAGGTATTCGTGCTAGAGAGGTTCGATTGATTGACCAAAATGGAGAACAGCTTGGTATCAAAACAAAATTTGAAGCTCTTGAAATCGCAACACGTGTAAATCTTGATGTTGTTCTTGTTGCACCAACTGCAAAACCGCCAGTAGCCCGCATAATGGACTATGGCAAATATAAATTTGAACAGCAAAAGAAAGACAAAGAAGCACGTAAAAACCAAAAAAT
Source organism: Niallia nealsonii (assembly GCF_002835805.1). GTDB lineage: Bacteria > Bacillota > Bacilli > Bacillales > Cytobacillaceae > Niallia > Niallia nealsonii. The sequence goes on from NZ_PISE01000008.1 coordinate 105,840, forward strand.
TATTAATATTAAAGAAGTTCGCCTTAGTCCTACTATAGATGAGCACGACTTTAATACAAAGCTTCGTAATGCGATAAAATTCTTAGAAAAAGGCGATAAAGTAAAAGCATCCATCCGTTTTAAGGGACGTGCTATTACACATAAAGAAATTGGTCAACGTGTGCTTGTTCGATTTGCAGAATCTTGTACAGAAGTTGCCACAGTGGAATCACATCCAAAAATGGACGGTCGAAGCATGTTCATGACTTTAGCGCCTAAAAACGACAAGTAAAGAGGAGGAATACCAAATGCCAAAAATGAAAACTCACCGCGGAGCTGCTAAGCGTTTCAAGAAAACTGGGTCTGGTAAATTAAAACGTTCTCACGCTTATACAAGCCACTTATTCGCAAACAAATCTACAAAACAAAAACGTAAACTTCGTAAAGGATCTTTAGTATCTTCAGGAGATTACAAACGCATTCGTCACTTATTAGACAATATCAAGTAATAAAAGCTTATGGAAAATAGGAGGGAAACAATATGCCACGTGTTAAAGGCGGTACAGTTACACGCAAACGTCGTAAAAAAGTTCTTAAATTAGCTAAAGGTTATTTCGGTTCCAAACATACATTATACAAAGTTGCTAACCAACAAGTAATGAAATCATTAATGTATGCATACCGCGATCGTCGTCAGAAAAAACGCGACTTCCGCAAATTATGGATTGCTCGTATTAATGCAGCTGCACGTATTAACGGTTTATCTTATAGCCGTTTAATGCACGGATTAAAAGTTGCTGGTATCGAAGTAAACCGCAAAATGCTTGCTGAGCTTGCTGTAAGCGATGAAAAAGCATTTGCTGAATTAGCAACAGTTGCTAAACAAAACTTAAAATAATTATCTAAAAAGAAGGCATTGTTATGTCTTCTTTTTTATTATGCTATTTTTCAGCGATAGCCTGTAAATATTAGCTGGGAAAACAGGGGAAGGATAAAGTGAAACTTCAATCATTGGGGGACTTATTGTCCGTTAATGCAGTATAATATCCATTTTGCTTATCCACTATAGACAGGGGGAGGATTAAATGATTTACATGCTTTTAATTTATTTTCTTTTTATCAATATAATTGGCTTTTTCGTAATGAAAATAGATAAAACAAAAGCAATAAAACAGCAATACCGCATCAGTGAAAAAACATTGTGGACAATTGCTTTTCTATTTGGTGCCAGTGGATTAGCCGTTGGGATGAACCAATTTCGCCATAAAACAAAACATGTTAATTTTAAACTAGGATTGCCCATTTTATCTGTATTGGAAATAGGAATTGTTCTTTATATAGTGTGTACAAAGGCATAAAAATTCATTTTTCTTATACACTGTTAATAACAGCATGATTTTTACAGAAGCGAAGGTGATAGAAAGTGGATGAACAATTATCGATGTTGTTTGTTATGATTGAATTAGGAGGAATTTTTGCTCCTATTGCCTTTATTCTTTTTCATACATTAAGACAAGTGATTTTTATTCCTCCTATGATCGTGTGTATTGCTGGGGGTATTCTTTTTGGTGTTACACTTGGAACGATTTATTCGATTATTGGCTTAACCATTAATTGTTTATTTTTTTATTTCGTTATCAAAAAAATGCCAAAAACACATCGCAAACTTTCTTTGCTAAAAAAACGCTGGTTTGGCGAATATCGAAATTTAACAGTTGGTCAGGTTACTGTACTGCGCCTTATTCCATTTATTCACTATCATTTGCTGAACTTTTGTCTATTGGAAAAAAGACAAGGGCTTAAAGATTATCTAAAATACGCAACTATTACCAATATTCCATTGGCTTTCTTTTATACTATTTTTGGACAGTTTATTAGCCAATTCTCCCCAACAATGATGATAGTTATTTTATTTGCATTGTGTATTTTAGTGTATATTTTACGAGAAAAAATAACCATTATAAAATGGAAAGAGTTTTTTAAAGAGGCTCATCAAAAAAGCTAAAACAGAAAATTTCCGTTTTAGCTTTTTTATTATTTGGCTATGTTAAGGCTTATGATTGATTTTGATACTTTGTTGATTGGAGCGGGTATGTGAGACTTCTGCTTTGAAAAGCGAGTCAAAGGGAGATCCTTTTCAAGCACGTGCTAGAGGAGGCTCTTAAAATCGAACTCCTGGAGTGAAAATCAACAGACAAGTGTAACCGAGCCTATTATTTAGGATATTTCCACTCGATTTTTGCATGAGAATACGTGTTTAATAACGATTTTTCGATAAACTGAATATCTTCTTCTGAAAGCTTCGTATTAAAAGGATCTGTCGGCCATAATGAAATAGAAGTTACTCTATCAGATTTATCAGCATATTTTTCTCCTTCTATTAAAAAGCCTTTATGCGTCAAAAGAAAGTTCATCCGAACATTTTTAGCATTATCCATTAAATAAAACTTTTTTCGTAAGCGTGCAAAAGCTAGCCGCCATTCTGGTTTCAATAAAAATGCAACAATGCGGTATAGGATAAAAAAAACGAAAATGAGTAATAATAAACGCAAAAGCCACATCATAAAAAAGCCTCCAATATATAAAAATAATACATTTAGCTTTATGAATACGTTGCAGCTAGAAAAAAGTTTCATTTTTATAAAAAAATTTAAAAGAGTATTAAGGGATGATATACTAGGAACCATATAAATTTCTTAGTATAATAGTATTTGTTTTTTATATCTGAATATAAGGGAGTCGAAATAATGAAGAAAATGGATGAAACATTAGAGATGCTAAAAGAATTAACAGATGCAAAAGGAATCCCTGGAAATGAACGTGAACCAAGAGAGGTCATGAAAAAATACATAACTCCATATGCAGATGAAGTAACAACAGATAACTTAGGAAGTTTAATTGCAAAAAAAATCGGCAATGAACAAGGACCAAAAATTATGGTAGCAGGCCATTTAGATGAAGTTGGTTTTATGATTACACGTATTGATGATAAAGGATTTTTATATTTTCAAACAGTAGGCGGATGGTGGTCACAAGTAATGCTTGCCCAGCGTGTTACAATTGTCACTAAACAAGGAGATATAACTGGCGTAATCGGCTCAAAACCACCCCATATTTTATCTCCAGAAGCTCGCAAAAAGCCAGTAGATATTAAGGACATGTTCATTGATATCGGTGCATCTTCAAAAGAAGAAGCAAAAGAGTGGGGAGTAATACCAGGAGATATGGTAGTTCCGTATTTTGAATTTACTGTGATGAATAATGAAAAAATGCTGCTGGCAAAAGCTTGGGATAATCGAATTGGTTGTGCGATTGCCATTGATGTGCTAAAAGGCTTGGAAAATGAAACACATGAAAATATTGTATACGGAGTTGGCACGGTTCAAGAAGAAGTTGGCTTGCGCGGTGCAAAAACAGCAGCTCAAAAAATCAATCCCGATATTGCGTTTGGAGTGGATGTCGGCATTGCTGGTGATACACCGGGAATTACGGAAAAAGAAGCGTTAAGCAAAATGGGGAAAGGCCCTCAAATTATCCTTTATGATGCGTCGATGGTATCTCATAAAGGATTAAGAGATTTAGTGACCGATACTGCGGATGAATTAAATATTCCTTATCAATTTGACAGTGTACCAGGAGGAGGAACAGATTCGGGTTCCATTCATTTAACACATGATGGTGTTCCAGCACTTTCTATTACCATTGCAACCCGCTATATTCATTCACATGCAGCAATGCTTCATCGCGATGATTATGAAAATGCGGTAAAATTAATAATAGAAGTTATTAAAAGATTGGACCGAGAAACAGTCAATAAATTGACATTCGCTTAATATTTAGTAAAAAAAAGAGAGGCTCCATATGGGGAACCTCTCTTTTTATGATCTAAAATCATTTTTAACTGGCGGGTCTGATACTGCAATGGCAGCTTTTCTTGCTTTAAGAAAACGGACAACATTTAAAACAATTGTTTTGGCAACAGCATATGTTGGAACAGCTAAAATCATGCCAAGTATGCCAGCTAAGTTTCCAGCAACCAATAATAAGATGATGATAGTGGCTGGATGTGTGTCCAAGCGTTTTCCTAAAATAAGCGGAGATAATACATTTCCTTCAATTTGCTGGGCAACTGTAATGACTAGAATAACAAGCAGCGCCTGTGTCGGCGATGTAAATAAAGCAATGATGACAGCAGGTGCCCCACCGATTAAAGGGCCTACATATGGAATGATATTAGTTACTGCAACAATCATTGCCATAACTAATGCATAATCTAAGTCGATAATCCAATAGCCAATAAAGGCAAGAGTGCCAACAAACGTTGCGACTATTACTTGGCCTTGAATATAGGCAGCTAATGTATCGCCTGTTTCTTTTAAAATTTTTAATCCTTCATTTCGATAAGAAGAAGGGAAAAACTTGGATAAAGCGATAGGAAATTTATTTCCATCTTTAAAACAGTAAAACAGCAAAAACGGAACGGTAACAATAGTGACCGTAATATTAGTCATTGTGCTGATGATCGCAGTAATACTATTTGTTAAATTGCTTGGAATGGTTTGAGCAAAATCATTGAATTTTTGAGTAAGGTCTTCAATGGTAACATATTCCTGGTTAAGCAGCCACTGATATTGTTTTGTATCATTAAGATGCTGAAAATATTTAATTGCTTGATCGGTATAGCCTGGCAGGTTCGAAAATAATTCTGTAATCTGTTTGGAGATAGCTGGAATTACATTGCCGATTCCTAAAATAATCAAGCCAATAATAACGATATAAATAATCAAGATGGCCAAAGTTTTAGGTATTTTAGACTTTTGCAGAAAAGTGACAATAGGATTAAGCAAAAAGTATAAAAATCCTGTAATAATAATAGGAGCAAAAAGAGTAGTAAAAAGTACTCCTATTGGTTGGAAAAGAAACGATATTTTTGTGCAAATATAAATGATGGCAACGATCAAAAGAATTTGCAAAAGCCAATAATGAAACTTCTTTTTAGTCAAATTTTTTCACCTTTTTCGTTTATTGTAAAAGTAGTATAGCATATTAAACTATTTCTTTTATACCCAAAAAATAGAAAAATAAAATCTTGATTGGTGAATATAATACGAATCAACAGAGAAGATAGTTTCACTAAATTTTATTAATAAAGAAAAAAATCCATAAGGAAAGAAAAAACTATTCTTCCCTTATGGATTTAAGGAGTATGTTTACTAGTCAGACAGAAGTTTCTATTTAGTAAATTACTTTAATCCATTTTCAAGTGTTTGCAGCATTTCTGTTTTATCTACTTCTGATGAATTTTGCCAAATAATTTCAAAAAGCACACCCAACCCTGGAAGCATTTTTTCTTCCCCATTTTGGATGGCATCTACGATTGTATCTTTTAATTCATCTTGTGAATTTCCAGAGACATTATGAATAATCGCATTACGTAAATTTAAATTCATTTATTCATACTTCCTTTCACCTTTTTTTAAGATGTTTATAAAAAGCATCCTATTATAGCATTTCTCCATTGTCGTTTATTATGTATTTGTCTTAAGCTATAATGATTATTAGTGTAAAAATTACCCGCAGTAAAAGGAAGAAAGTTGAGGAGAAAAAAGTGAAATATATACATTCCGCAAAAAATCCCCAAGTAAAAGAGTGGAAAAAACGTTTAACCAAAAAAGAAAGAGAAAAAACAGGCACATTTCTTGTGGAAGGATTTCATTTGGTAGAAGAAGCTTTTAAGGCTGAAGCTATTATTGACCTTATTATTTCAGAAGAAACGGAATTGCCAGCATGGGATTATGGAGATACTCCTGTGACTACAGTGACAAAAGAAATTATTGAACAATTGACAGATACAGAAACACCACAGGGGATTGTTGCACTCTGTAAGCAACTAAATCATAATGAAGTACTTCATTATGGAAAAACATTTATGGTAATGGATCAAGTGCAAGATCCAGGGAATTTAGGAACCATCATTCGAACAGCTGACGCTTGCGGTGTAGATGCTGTTATCATTGGCGATGGCACAGTAGATATTTACAATCCAAAAGTAGTTCGTTCTGCACAAGGCAGTCATTTTCATTTGCCGATACTAAAAGTTGATCTCCTTTCCTTTATGAAAGAGATAAAAGAAAAAGGAATTCCCGTATATGGCACGTCTTTGGAAAATGGCAAAGATTATCGAGAAATTCAGCCTGCTAATAACGGGTTTTGTTTAATTGTTGGGAATGAAGGAAGAGGTGTAAGAAAAGAAGTATTAGTTGAAACGGATACCAATCTTTATATCCCGATATTTGGTAAAAGTGAATCCCTAAATGTAGCAGTTGCAGCAGGAATCCTGATGTATCATTTAAAGTAATCTGGATGATGGAGAATTTTCTGTTAGGCATTTGAAAATATTTCAGAAATATACTATAATAAATTGCAAATTGCATGATTAAAAACAAAGACGGAGAAAAGTAATTTATTGTTTTGATTATAGGGAGAAAATGCCTTTAGACTGTAAGCATTTTTATCAAAAAATAAGTGAAGTTCACCTCCTGAGTTGGCATCGGGACCATTTCAAGCTCTATGTTGAAATGTAAAGATGTGCCGGTATAATGTGCCGTTATCTAAATGAAGCGAACTTTAGATTTTTATTAAAGTTAATTAGGGTGGTACCGCGAATCCAAAACCTCGTCCCTTATTTGGGAGGAGGTTTTTTTATGCCGAAAAGATGTCTTTTATTTTAAATTTCATGCAAAAGGTGAAGGAGGAAATGAATGTGGAAGCAAAGTTAAAAGAACTTCAGTCAGAAGCCGCACAAAAAATAGCGGATGCTGAAAATGTCAAACAATTAAATGATATTCGCATAGCTTATTTAGGAAAAAAGGGTCCTATTACAGAAGTTTTAAAAGGGATGGGAAAACTTTCTGCAGAAGAACGTCCAAAAATGGGTGCGTTAGTAAATGTGATTCGTGATGAAATTACAGCCCAAATTGAACAAAAACAAACAACGTTGGAAGAAGCAGAAGTGCAAAAGAAAATTGCAGCAGAAACAATCGATATTACGCTGCCAGGCCGTCCTGTTTCAGTTGGAAATCATCATTCATTAACTAGAGTCGTGGAAGAAATAGAGGATTTATTTATTGGAATGGGTTATACAGTAGAAGAAGGTCCAGAAGTAGAAGTCGATTACTATAATTTTGAAGCGTTAAATTTGCCGAAAAATCATCCGGCTCGCGATATGCAGGATTCTTTTTATATTACAGAAGAGTTGCTTTTAAGAACCCATACGTCTCCTGTACAGGCGCGGACGATGGAAAAATATAAGGGGAAAGGTCCTGTGCGCATCATTTGCCCTGGTAAAGTATATCGTCGCGATAATGATGATGCAACACATTCTCATCAATTTATGCAAATAGAAGGATTAGTTGTTGACGAAAATATCAGCATGAGCGATTTAAAAGGAACATTGGAAGTATTTGCGAAAAAAATGTTCGGCGAAGATCGTGAAATTCGTTTACGTCCAAGCTTCTTCCCGTTTACAGAACCTTCTGTAGAAGTGGATATTTCTTGTATGATTTGTAAAGGAAGCGGCTGTAATGTATGTAAAGGAACTGGCTGGATTGAAGTATTAGGTGCTGGAATGGTTCATCCTAACGTACTTGAGATGGCTGGTTATGATTCGAAAAAATATTCCGGATTTGCTTTTGGAATCGGTGCAGAGCGTATTGCAATGCTAAAATACGGAGTGGATGATATTCGCCATTTCTATACAAATGATATTCGTTTCTTAAAGCAGTTTTCAGTACCGGAATATTAAGGTGGAGGGAGAATAATAATGCTTGTATCCTATAAATGGTTAAAAGAGTATGTAGATTTAAGTGATATTAGTCCAATAGAGCTTGCGGATAAAATCACAAAAAGCGGAATTGAAGTAGAAGGTGTCGAAGTATTAAATGAGGGCATAAAAAATGTTGTTATTGGATATGTAGTGGAAAGAGAACAGCATCCAAATGCAGATAAATTAAATAAATGTTTAGTGGATGTTGGCGAAGGAGATCCAATTCAAATTATTTGTGGCGCACCGAATGTGGATAAAGGCCAAAAAGTAGCGGTTGCTAAAGTTGGTGCAGTGCTTCCAGGAAACTTTAAAATAAAAAAAGCAAAACTTCGCGGCGAAGAATCAAATGGCATGATTTGTTCTCTGCAGGAATTAGGCATTGAAAGCAAATTAGTGGCAAAAGACTATTCAGAGGGAATTTTTGTTTTCCCAAGCGATGTTGAAGTGGGCCGCAATGCGATGGAGTATTTACAGCGTGATGATGCAGTGCTTGAGTTGGGATTAACGCCAAACCGTGCAGATTGTTTAAATATGTTAGGTGTAGCATACGAAGTAGCAGCAGTTTTAGGAAAAGAAGTAACTTTCCCAAATGTAGAATATCCTCAAGTTCAAGAAAAAGCATCTGATTATGTACAAGTAAAAGTAGAAAATAAAGAAGATGTGCCATTATATACAGCAAAAATCATTAAAAATGTAAAAATTGCGCCTTCTCCATTATGGATGCAAGGAAGATTAATGGCAGCAGGCATCCGTCCACATAACAATGTAGTTGATATTACAAACTATATTTTATTAGAATACGGTCAGCCTCTGCATGCATTTGATTATGATCGATTAGGTTCAAAAGAAATATATGTTAGAAGAGCAGCCGAAAATGAAGAAATAGTTACATTAGATGAAGCAAAACGTGTTTTATCACAAGATAATCTTCTAATTACGAATGGTGAAACTGGTATAGCGGTTGCAGGTGTTATGGGCGGAGCTAACTCAGAAGTGCAGGCTGATACCACAACTGTTCTTTTAGAAGCGGCTTATTTTAACAGCGGCGTTATTAGAAAGTCTTCTAAAGTGCTTAACTTAAGAAGTGAAGCGAGTGCTCGTTATGAAAAAGGAATTGATCCAAATCGTGTACGCGCGGCAGCTGAAAGGGCAGCACAATTACTTCATTTGTATGCAGGTGGAGAAGTATTAGAAGGCGAGGCGGCTGTTGATACATTAACAGCAGAACCGAAAGCAGTTGCTATCTCATTAGAAAAAATTAATAAGGTGCTCGGAACATCTCTTGCTGTAAATGAAGTGACAGCTATTTTTACCCGTCTTCAATTTGAAACGACTGTGGAAAATAATATCTTTACTGTTATTGTTCCAACAAGAAGAAATGATATTACGATTGAAGAAGATTTAACAGAGGAAGTAGCACGACTTTATGGATATGATAATATTCCAACCACTTTGCCGGTGGGAGAAGCTATTCCTGGAGCATTAACAGAGTATCAGAAAAAACGTCGTACTGTACGCAAGTTTTTAGAAGGTGCTGGTTTATACCAAGCAATTACGTATGCATTAACAAGTGAAAAAAAGGTACAGCAATTTGCTTTAGATAAGCGTCAACCAGTTCGTTTAAGTATGCCGATGAGTGAAGAGCGCAGCCTTCTTCGCCAAAGTATTATTCCACAATTATTAGAAGTAGTGAAGCATAACAGCGCTCGTCAAAATGAAAATCTTGCTGTGTATGAAACAGGTGTTGTTTTCTTAGCAAATGAAGGAGCAGAACAGGAGCTTCCAGAAGAAAGAGAACATGTAGCAGGTGCTATCACTGGTCTTTGGAGTGCAAACCTATGGCAAGGAGAAAAGAAGACTGTTGATTTCTTTGTTATAAAAGGAGTGCTAGAAGGCTTATTTGAAAAATTAGGCGTTTCTAATTCCATTTCTTTTGAAAGAGGAGAATTAGAAGGCATGCATCCAGGCAGAACAGCAAAAGTTCTTCTAGGTGGAGAAGTGATTGGATTTGTTGGCCAAGTGCATCCACAAATTCAAAATGAACTTGATTTAAAAGAAACTTATTGCTTTGAATTAAATTTAAGCAAATTGTTGGCACAAAAAGTTGCAGATTTGCATTATACAAGCATTCCTCGTTTCCCATCTGTAACAAGAGATATCGCTTTAGTTGTTGATAGCGGGATATTAGCAGGTGACATTCAAACTATTATTGTTGAAGCTGGAGGCAATCTTCTAAAAGAAGTGCAAGTATTTGACTTATATGAAGGCGAAAGAATGGAAGAAGGCAAAAAATCAATTGCCTATTCTTTAAAATATTTTGATCCAGAACAAACATTAACAGATGAAATGATTACAAAAGCACATGACAAGGTTCTTGCAGCAGTAAAAGAAAAAGCAGGAGCTGTACTAAGAGGATAAAAAGTAGAAGAATATGCAGTTGATGCGAATAGCAAAAAAGGATTGCCTTGAAAAGAGAGCAATCCTTTTTTGCATTTGATTTTAATTGCTGAAAAAATACTTTAGGGGCATGATGGCGAATAAAAGAAGGAGGACGCGAATGAATGGATAGGAACCGCCAAATAAACAGCTAAAAAAATAAGGGTTAATATAGCTTGTCCTTTGGGAAGGAAATATATACCAGGTATGCTCGAATTTGCAGTTATATGACTTCCCACTCCTAAAGAGTTCATGGTATGATATACATTAGGATTCTTATGATTGGAGGCAAAAACGTGGCAGATACACCAAAAAACCGTACAAAGATTGAGATTTATGATACCCCATACACAATTATAGGTGAAGAATCGTCAAGTCACGTACGGATGGTTGCCTCTATAGTAGATAGAAAAATGCGGGAAATATATGCAAAGAATCCTTCTCTTGATTTAAATAAACTAGCAGTGCTGACTGCTGTTAATATAGTAAATGATCATGTTAAATTATTGAATCGAGTGGAGCAGCTAGAAGAGGAACTAAAACGAGAAAAGGACTGAACAAGTCATGTTAAATTTTATTATTATTGTATTATTAATATTTGGCGTTTTAAGGGGGCTAAAAAGAGGGTTTATCCTGCAAATAGTACATCTAACAGGGTTTATTATCGCTTTTATTGTTGCAAATAAGTATTACATACCATTCTCATCTAAATTAGCCCTTTGGATACCATATCCAAATTTAGGGGAGAGCAGTACGATCAAAACCTTATTTAGCAATGCTGATTTAGAAGAAGTATTTTATCGGGCCATTGCTTTTGTGCTTATTTTTTTCGCGGTGAAAATTGTTTGGCAAATCATAGGAAGTATGTTGGATTTTGTGGCGAGCCTGCCAATTTTGAGTCAGCTTAACACATGGGCAGGGGCAATTCTAGGTTTTGTTGAAGTATATCTTCTTATCTTTATATTATTATATATTTCTGCACTTGTGCCAATTGAAATGATTCAAAATCATGTAACGAACTCTAGTTTAGCAGCAGGAATTATTGAAAATACGCCTTATTTCTCGGAGAAAATAAAAGCATTATGGTTTGATTATGTGAATAGCTAATAGCGGAGAGGTTTTTTCATTCACCTGTCTGTCCATCTTATTTTCAACTCTTCTGGCAAAAATATATGCTAGGAGAGTTTTTATATTTCTCCATTTATCGAGCAAGATCAGCAGCCTTTTTGGGATAGAAGTTTCCCTTTTTAAGAAGCTTTGTTAAGATAAAAAGCGGAGCCATTAAATTAGAGGGAAATAGCATAAGGACTGACTGTTATTGAAAATAAATAGAACATGGTATGATAGTAAGAAAGTAGATTTCCTTTACAATCAAAAGTCTAAGCAATGTGATAAATAGAAATGAGTGATAAATATGCCAATAACCAAAAAAGAGGTTGTTCAATTATTAGAACAGATTGCTATATATATGGAATTAAAAGGGGAAAATCCTTTTAAAATTAGCGCATTTCGCAAAGCGGCGGCAAGTCTTGAAAATGAAGAAAGAAGTATAGAGGAAATAACCGATTATACGGCTCTTTCTGGAATAGGAAAAGGGACAGCTGCAGTGATCGAGGAATACGTAAATACTGGAATTTCAACCGTTTTAGATGAATTAAAGGAAGAAGTGCCAAAAGGGCTTATTCCTTTATTGCAGCTTCCAGGACTTGGCGGGAAGAAGATAGCAAAGCTTTATAAAGAGCTTTCGATTACGAATGCCGAAGAACTGGAATCTGCTTGCCTGCAGAAAAAAGTACAGGAACTTAGTGGATTTGGGAAAAAAACCGAAGAAAAAATATTGGAAGCATTAAAGAATGTTGGCACAAGACCAGAAAGGTTGCCAATGGCTTATATGCTTTCTGTAGCCAATAAGATTGAAGAACAGCTCCTTCAAATAGAAGAAATTAGTCAGTTTTCTCGTGCGGGCAGTTTAAGAAGAATGCGAGAAACAATCAAAGATTTAGATTTTATTATTGCAACAGAGGATATCCAAGCTGTTAAAGAGAAGTTAACAAATTTCGTGGACATTAAAGAAATAATAGGAGCAGGAAATACAAAAGTAAGCATTATACTAGAGTTGGAATACGATGTTTCTGTTGATTTTCGTCTAGTAGCAGAAGCGGAATTTGCGACGACTCTTCATCATTTTACAGGATCTAAAGAACATAATGTTAGAATGCGTCAACTTGCAAAAGAGCGGGGAGAAAAGATTAGTGAATACGGAGTGGAGAATGTAGAGACTGGAGAAATAAAAACATTTGCCACAGAAGAAGAATTTTATCATTATTTTAATCTTCCATATATCCCTCCTGAAATGCGAGAAGATGGCAAAGAAGTAGAATTATATAAAGAAGATTCTGATGTAATCTCCATTGAAGATATAAAAGGAGATCTGCATATGCATTCCACATGGAGTGATGGAGCCTTTTCTTTAGAAGAAATGGTGGAAGCAAATAGAGCACGGGGCTATCAATATATGGCAATTACAGACCATTCCCATTATTTAAAAGTAGCAAATGGATTATCACCAGAGCGATTAAAACAACAAATTCAGGAAATCAGACGATTAAATGAAAAATATGATGATATTACCATATTAGCAGGAGTGGAAATGGATATTCTGCCAGATGGCTCATTAGATTATGAGGATAGTTTACTGAGTGAATTAGACTTGGTAATTGCTTCGGTTCATTCTGCTTTTTCGCAGCCAAAAGAAAAAATAATGGAAAGATTAGAGCAAGCGATGAATAATAAATATGTTCATATTATTGCACATCCAACGGGGCGAAAGATTGGAGCTCGAAAAGGATATGAAGTAGATATGGAGCGTCTAATTGCGGCAGCAAAAGAAACGAATACGATGCTAGAATTAAACAGCAACCCTCATCGCTTAGATTTAAATGCCGAATATATTAAGATGGCCCAAGAACAAGGAGTCACTATTATCATCAATACAGACGCACACCATACAAAAGGTCTAGAATATATGGCAATTGGTGTAGGTACTGCAAAAAAAGGTTGGATAAAAAAGCAGACGGTAGCAAATGCGCTGGAAAAAGAAGAGTTCTTGACATTATTGCAAAGAAAAAGAAAATGAAAATACGATATAATAGGTAAAAGAGAAAAGTAGCAAAGGAGAAAGCTCCATGCAAGAAAGAGTTTTAAAGACATTAGAATTTGATAAAATTAAAAGTCAATTAGTAGCGTATGCTTCTTCTTCTTTAGGGAAATGGAAAGCAGAAGAACTAGTTCCTTCCACTAATTATGAGGAAGTAGTGAGGTTGCAGGAAGAAACAGATGAAGCGGCAAAAGTTTTTCGAATGAGAGGAAATATTCCGCTCGGCGGCATCCATGATATTCGCCCTCATGTCAAAAGATCTACGATTGGCGGCATGTTAAGTCCTGTTGAATTGAATCAAATTGCAAGCACGGTACATGCAAGCAGACAAATGAAGCGGTTTATTGATGAATTTCATGAAGAGGAAGAAGCACCCATTTTATCAGAATTAACGGAAAGAATGACGGTGCTTGCAGAAGTCGAAGAAGAAATTAAAATGGCGATAGATGAACAAGGTTTTGTGTTGGATAGTGCAAGTGAAACACTCCGTACTCTTCGTCATCAACTGCGCCGAAATGAATCGAGAGTAAGAGAAAAATTAGAAAGCATGATTCGGTCATCCAATGCAACAAAAATGCTTTCTGATACAATTATTACGATTCGAAATGATCGTTTTGTTATTCCAGTTAAACAAGAGTATAAAGGGAATTATGGCGGAATTATTCATGATCAAAGTGCATCTGGACAAACGTTGTTTATTGAACCGCAAGCTGTCGTTACTTTAAATAATGAACTTCAAGCAATACGAGTAAAGGAACAGCAGGAAATTGATCGGATATTAACACAATTAACAGCCCTTGTTTCTGGATATGCCGAAGAGTTATTAGAAATTGTTGCAGTACTTGCAGAGATTGATTTTATGTTCACAAAAGCGAAATATGGACACCGCATAAAAGGAACGAAGCCAGCTATTAATAATACGGGGAAAATTACCCTTTTTAAAGCGAGACATCCATTAATTGAAGCAGATCAAGTAGTTGCAAATGATGTTGCACTAGGGGATACGTATTCAACGATTGTTATTACAGGGCCAAATACTGGTGGGAAAACTGTTACATTAAAAACAGTTGGATTATGCACATTAATGGCACAAGCAGGTCTGCAAATACCAGCGCTTGACGGTTCTGAAATGAGTGTATTTCATGCAGTTTTCGCTGATATTGGTGATGAGCAGTCCATTGAACAATCGTTAAGTACTTTTTCTTCTCATATGGTAAATATCGTAAAAATCTTAGAAGAAGTTGATGATAGTAGCTTAGTTTTATTTGACGAACTTGGGGCAGGAACAGACCCACAAGAAGGGGCAGCACTCGCTATTTCTATCTTAGATGAAGTAAACAAGCGCGGAGCACGCGTTATTGCGACTACCCATTACCCCGAATTAAAAGCATATGGCTACAACCGGGAAGGCGTTATGAATGCGAGCGTAGAGTTTGATATTGAAACATTAAGTCCAACTTATAAATTATTAATTGGCGTTCCGGGCAGAAGTAACGCCTTTGAAATCAGCAAACGATTAGGATTAAGTGAGCACGTTATTGAAACGGCAAGATCTCATGTAAGTGATGAAAGCAATAAAATTGAAAATATGATTGCCTCACTAGAAAGCAGCAGAAAAAGTGCAGAAGAAGAATACAAAGAAGCACAAGATTTATTAAAGCAAGCAGATATGCTTCATCGTGACCTGCAAAAGCAAGTGATGGAGTATTATGAAAAGAAAGAATCACTTGAGGAGAAGGCGAAAAAAGAAGCGGCTGAAATTCTAGAAAATGCAAAAAAAGAAGCAGAAACTGTTATTGCAGATTTACGGAAAATGCAGTTAGAAAAGCGTGCCGAAATTAAAGAGCATGAATTGATTGATGCACGTAAACGACTGAATGATGCGACACCAGATATTCCTGTAAAAAGGAAAGAAACAACAGCAAAAACGCATCATGTTTTCCATTCAGGGGATGAAGTAAAAGTTCTTACATTCGGACAAAAAGGCCAACTGCTAGAAAAGATTTCTGATAAAGAATGGCAAGTACAAATCGGCATTATGAAAATGAAAGTAAAAGAGAAGGATTTAGAGTTTGTAAAAGCAGCAAAAGTAGTCGAAACAAAACCTCTTGCTACTATTAAAGGAAAAGATTATCATGTAAGCCTAGAGCTTGATTTGCGTGGAGAGCGATTTGAAAATGCGATTGCCAGAGTGGAAAAATATGTGGATGATAGTTTGCTTGCAGGCTATCCTCGTGTATCCATTATCCATGGTAAAGGAACGGGTGCATTACGAACAGGTGTTCAAGAATATTTAAAAAATCACCGTGCAGTAAAAAGCATTCGTTTTGGCGAAGCAGGGGAAGGCGGAAGTGGTGTTACAGTCGTTGAATTTAAATAAAGAGAAACTTTAATCAGTGGGAGGGCCATCTCCTACTGATTGTTAGATGAGACTTTTAGAATATAGGTCACACAGATATTGCTACTATAGTCTGTGTTCTTTTTTATCGGGCTTTTACAGGAAAGTTTTCTTTTCTCTTGATCTCATCTCTCCTAATCTAGGTGGGGTCTTACTGCCCTTTAATATGGGATAAATAAGCTTGGTTGATTAGTGTGGTTGCTTTCCATATTTGAGCTTTCGCAAAAATGGATTATCAAATGAATAAACTAAATTAGTCAACAAAACCAATGATAAGTGAAAAAGGATTTTGAACAAAAGATAAGGAGATTCTAAATGAATCAGTTTTGGAATAATGAATATATAAAAACCGCGGGTGATTACAGTGTTGTTATTTTAAGTATTGTTGTTTTTTTGGCTATTTTTGAATTGGTGACAAAATACAATAACTGGGAAGAGATAAAAAGAGGAAATGTTGCAGTTGCGATGGCAACAGGTGGGAAAATATATGGGATTGCGAATATATTTAGACATTCTATTATGCAAAACGATTCACTTTTAAACATGATTATATGGGGCATGTATGGCTTCTTCTTATTGTTGGTTGGTTATTTTATTTTTGAATTTTTAACACCAAAGTTTAAAATAGATGAAGAAATAAAAAATGACAATAGAGCTGTTGGACTAATCTCCATGATTATCTCAATCGGTTTATCTTATGTTATAGGTTCTGGAATATCATGATAACTAAAAAAGGGTCTTTCATCTGTACAACTTGCAGTGAAAGGCTCTTTTTTTAGATTTTTATCTCCTTCCGTACAGCCCTTTTTTTAGGAAAAAAGAATTTAGGCTTATTTTAAAGCGCTGATATGCGCAAAGCTCCATATAATAATATGCTAGTACAACAGACAAGCTGACTATTATAAGGAGGAAACAGTCGTGCATGAGGAAAAGATATGGTTAAAGCTTTATCCAAAACCTATTGCAAAAAATGTTTATTACCGAGCGGAGACGCTTCAGCAATTATTAAAAAACGCTGCGAAAGAATACCCAAAACATAAAGCGATACATTTTATGGGCGGAGAGATGACGTTTAAGAAATTATATAAAAAAGCACAGAAACTTGCTGCTTTTTTGCAGCAAAAAGGATTAAAAAAAGGCGATAGAGTCGCAGTTATGCTGCCAAACAGTCCTCAAACAGTAATCAGCTTTTATGCCATATTATTGGCAGGGGGAATTGTAGTGCCGACAAATCCTTTGTACAAAGAAAGAGAATTGCATTTTATACTGCAAGACTCAGGAGCAAAAATGATCATTGCATTGGATTTATTATACAAAAATGTCCAGTCAGCAAAAGTAGGCACACCGTTAGAAACGGTTATTTTCACTGGTATAAAAGATTTTCTTCCATTCCCCAAAAATCTTCTTTATCCTATCGTGCAAAAAAAACAACAGGGTAAACTTCCTGCTATTAAAGAAAATCAATATACACATTTTCTACAAAATATTTTAAAAACACAAGTCGCCGAAATAATAGAACACCCTGTTGATTTTGAAGAAGACATTGCCATTATCCAATACACCGGTGGCACCACAGGATTCCCAAAAGGAGTGATGCTTACCCATCAAAACTTAATTGCCAATACTTCTATGTGCAGACAGTGGCTTTATCAAATGAAAAAAGGAGAAGAAAAAATACTTGGTTTAATGCCGTTATTTCATGTATACGGCATGATGACAGTGATGGTTCTTTCCGTAATGGAAATTTATAAAATGATTTTATTGCCTAAATTTGATCCAGAGACAACGCTAAAGACTATTCATAAACAAAAGCCAACTGTATTTCCAGGGGCACCGACTATTTATATTGGTCTGTTAAATCACCCAGCTATTGCTAAATATAATCTTTCCTCTATTAAAGGAGCAATCAGTGGATCGGCTCCACTTCCAGTTGAAATTATTGAAAGATTTCAAGAAAAAACAGGAGGGAAGTTGGTAGAAGGATATGGTTTAACAGAAACGTCTCCTGTTACTCATGTAAATTTCTTATGGGACCATAAAATTGTAAAAGGAAGCATTGGAGTGCCATGGCCAGGTACAGATGCAGCTGTTTTTTCAGAGGAAACTGGCGAGAAATTGCCTCCAGGTGAAATTGGAGAATTAGGCATTAAGGGGCCGCAAGTAATGAAAGGATATTGGAATAACCCAAAAGAAACTGCAAATGTCTTAAAGGATGGCTGGCTGTTGACAGGAGATTTATGCTATATGGATGAAAAAGGCTATTTTTATATTGTGGATCGTAAAAAAGATACGATTATTGCTGGCGGATTTAATATTTATCCTCGTGAAGTAGAAGAGGTATTATATGAACATCCAGAAATAGAAGAAGCGGCTGTTGTAGGCATTAAGGATGACTACCGGGGGGAAACGGTTAAAGCGGTTATTGTCTTGAAAAAAGGATCAACGGTTACAGAGAAGGAATTAAACCAATTTATGCGGCAAAAAATTGCTTCTTTTAAAGTGCCAAGAGTGTACGAATTTCGCACAGAATTGCCGAAAACAGCTATAGGAAAAGTGTTGCGGCGAGAATTAAAAGAAGAAGGAAATACAGATAAAAAATAAATCAGGAGGAGGGCTTCTTTTTGAATATTATCGTATTGCTGTCAAGAGCAATTGATTCTAATCAGCAAATGAGATTAAAAGATGGAGAGATAGATTATTCTGACGCATCTTTTATCATTAATCCATTAGATGAAATAGCATTAGAAGCAGCTATTTGCTTAAAAGAAAAGCATGGCGGCAATGTTATTGTAGTATGTGCAGGTCAAAATCAGGCAGAAAAACAGCTTCGTCTTGCTTTAGCAATGGGTGCTGATAAAGGTATACATCTATTAATGAATGATTTGAAAACAGAGGGATGGCAGATCGCTCAATCAATCGCTTTTTTTATTCAAACTATTCCTTTTGATTTAATTATCGCAGGGGCATTTGCATTAGATGGAGGAAGCGGCCAAGTGGGACCAAGAGTTGCTGCTAGATTAAACATTCCTTATATAACAAATATTTTCGCAATAGATGTGGAAAAGGACCAAGCAGTGATTAGAAGAAAAGCAGGAAATACACTAGAGACCTATAGAGGTGCATTCCCTCTTTTAGTCACAGTGCCTCAAGGTTTTAACTCCCCAAGATTGCCAAGTGTTGCAGGTATTATGAGAGCAAAAAGAAAACCCCTAGAAACCATAGAGCCACAGTTGAATCTAAAACCATCCTCCTTTGTTCAATATGAAGTCCCAATAAAAAATAGAAAAAACCAAATGCTTTTAGGTGATAGCAAAACACAGGCAGCTAAAATTGCCAGCATTTTAAAAAAATTATGGTGAAAATATTTTTCGAAAGGAGGAAAAAAGAGTGGCAGAGAAAATAGCGATTATTGGGGAAATACAGGCTGGGAACCTCCGTCCCATCACATTAGAATGTTTAGCAGTTGCCGAACAATTAGCAGAAAATGGAGAGATTATGGTGATTTTTTGTGGAGAAAAACCATCCGAAATTATTTGCCAGGAAATATCTTCTTATTCAGCAGCCAAAATAGTATGGACATTACTTGAAGAAAAGGAAAGGATAGTAGAAATCTATAATGTAAGCTTGCAAACTATAATAGAGAAGGAAAAACCAACAAAAATACTTTTGGGCAATACAGAAACAGGAAAAGCTGTTGCACCTTATTTAAGTGAAAAGCTTTCCTGTCCCTTATTTTCTAATATTATTGGGTTGGAGAAAAAAAATAATCAGATTGCTGCAAGAATGTCTATTTTTTCTGGAAAGCTTCATCAAATAATAAATATAGAGTTGTCTTCTTTTATTATGACAATAAAACCCAATGCTTTTACACTACCAGTGAAAAAAGCACAAAAGAAAATAACCCTAGAAGAAGCGAAAATAGATAAAAAGGTACCAGTGTTTCCATTAGTGAAAATCACAAAAGATTTAGAGAGCAAAAAAGACTTAATAGATGCAAAAGTTATTGTGGCTGGAGGAAGAGGACTCCAAAATGAAGAAGGATATCATTTATTGCAGCAGTTAGCAAGTTCAATTGGCGGAACAGTGGGAGTGGCAAGAGGCGCTGTTGATTTAGGAGTGGCAGATATTTCTTTGCTCATTGGCCAAACTGGAAAAACAGTTTCTCCTGATATCTATATTGCTTGTGGCATTTCTGGGGCAATTCAGCATATTGTCGGAATGAATTCAGCTAAAACAATAGTGGCCATTAACAATGATTCTCATGCCCCAATATTTGATGAAGCAGATTATGGAGTTGTTGGAGATATATTCGAAGTATTGCCAGCATTAATAACAGAGCTGGATTCTTCTAATAAGGAATAGTGGAAATATTAAATCGTCACAATATAAAGGGATTTTGGTTGTTTCTATGTTGTAGAATCCCTCGCATATATAAAGAGTTTATCGGGGAAATTAGAGATGAAACAAATTATTAGCATCAAAATCAATTCGATGGTATACTTTCGATATTATAAGTTAACATTTTGAGGAGGCTTTTTAAATGGCAATAACACATGCAACAGATCAAACTTTTGAAACAGAAACAGGTTCAGGCGTAGTGCTTGTAGATTTTTGGGCACCATGGTGTGGACCTTGTAAAATGATTGCTCCAGTTTTAGAAGAATTAGACGCTGAATTGGGCGATAAAGCAAAAATCGTGAAAGTAGATGTGGATGAAAACCAAGGATCAGCATCAAAATTTGGTGTAATGAGCATTCCAACTTTATTGGTATTTAAAGATGGAGAAGTAGTAGATAAAGTAGTTGGATTCCAACCGAAAGAAGCACTTGCTGAATTATTAGGAAAACATGTTTAAAAAAAATGTGAAGAACAATTCGTTCTTCACTATTTTTTTGTTTTCTTTTATTTAAAATTGCTTATCAGGTAAATATTGCGCTTTTTTTTGTTATACGTAGCGTTACCTTACAAAAGATTCTTTTATTCCCTTTACCTTTCCATGTATCCCTTTTTTCTTGCTGAAACCATTTGAAAGCCATTATCATAATAAGTGACAAGGAAAACATCCTATTTTGTTTGGAGAAAGGAAAGAATAGAAATATACTTATAGCCAATTTTAATGCTTCTATATATACTGGCATTCAGGGAGGAAGACAATGAATAAAACAATTAAAAATAAACTGATGATCTTACCTGATCAGCCTGGATGTTATTTAATGAAAGATCGGCAGGGCACTATTATTTATGTAGGAAAAGCAAAAGTATTAAAAAACCGAGTGCGATCTTATTTTACAGGTTCCCACGATGGAAAAACATTAAGGCTTGTTAATGAGATAGAAGATTTTGAATATATTATTACTTCTTCTAATATAGAGGCTTTGATATTGGAGCTTAATTTAATTAAAAAGCATGATCCAAAATATAATATTATGCTAAAAGATGATAAAAGTTATCCTTTTATTAAGTTAACAGCAGAAAAGCATCCAAGGCTGATTACAACAAGAAAAGTAAAAAAAGATAAAGGCAAATATTTTGGTCCATATCCTAATGTGCAAGCAGCCAATGAAACAAAAAAATTACTTGATCGAATTTATCCATTGCGCAAATGCAATACATTGCCAGATAGGGTCTGCTTATATTACCATTTGGATCAATGTTTGGCTCCATGTGTCAAAGATATTGGACAAGAAGAGTATAAAAAAATTGTTGATGAAATTACCAGTTTTCTTAATGGCGGATATAAAGAAATTAAAAAACAGCTGACAGAGAAAATGACAGCTGCAGCAGAAGAATTAGATTTTGAGCGAGCAAAAGAGTATCGAGATCAGATTGTCCATATTGAAGCAACGATGGAAAAACAAAAAATGACGATGACAGATTTAGTAGACCGAGATGTTTTTGGCTATTCTTATGATAAAGGCTGGATGTGTGTCCAAGTGTTTTTTATTAGACAAGGCAAACTGATTGAAAGGGATGTCAGCATGTTCCCAATGTATCAAGAGCCGGAGGAAGAAATGCTGACCTTTTTTGGACAATTCTATGAAAAGGAAAATCATTTTAAACCGAAAGAAATTTTATTGCCAGATTCCATTCAAGGTGAAATGGTAGAAGAGCTGTTAGATGTAAAAGTATTAAAACCCCAAAGAGGACAGAAAAAGGACCTCGTTCTTTTGGCAAATAAAAATGCAAAAAATGCATTAAACGAAAAATTTGCTTTAATTGATCGTGATGAAGATCGGACGATTAAAGCAGTGGAAAATTTAGGTGGGCAAATGGGGGTTTATACTCCACATCGAATCGAAGCATTTGACAACAGCAATATTCAAGGAACAAATCCAGTATCTGCGATGATTGTATTTATTGATGGAAAACCAGCTAAAAAAGAATATCGAAAGTATAAAATCAAAACAGTAGAAGGACCAGATGATTACAATTCTATGCGAGAAGTGGTGCGAAGAAGATATCAAAGGGTATTAAAGGAAGGTCTGCCTTTGCCAGATTTAATTATTATTGATGGCGGGAAAGGTCATTTAGAAGCTGTAAAAGAAATACTAGTAGATGAACTTGGGCTGGATATACCAGTTGCCGGATTAGTAAAAGATGAAAAACACCGAACATCTCAGCTTTTATTCGGCAATCCATTGGAAATCATTCCACTAGCGCGCAATAGCCAAGAATTTTATTTGCTGCAAAGAATTCAAGATGAAGTGCACCGTTTCGCAATTACTTTTCATCGCCAACTTCGGGGGAAAAATGCGTTTCAGTCCCTTTTAGATGAAATTCCTGGAATTGGCGAAAAACGGCGCAAACTATTATTAAAAACATTTGGCTCTGTGAAAAAAATGAAAGAAGCAAAAATGGATGAATTTCGTGCGATTGGGATACCTGCAAATATTGCCGAAGAGCTGATAGTGAAATTGAATGAACAAAATTCTCCAGATACACATGTACAAGAAAATGAATGAAATGTAAAAAATGATTGTATGATAAAAAAACGTGTGCTATAATGATGGCAACTTATACTTAATAAGTGATGGTAGAGGTGCGAACTTCAATAGTAATAATCCGGAGAAGGATGAGCTTCAACGAAGGATTATGAAAGGGTCAGTTCGCCGAAGTAAAGAAAAACTCATTATTTTCTTTGCTGGTTTTGCATTAAATAAATGCAAGACTGTCAAAACAAGAAACTGTTTTGGAGGGCTATCTCACTGTTTGTGCACACGATGATATTTTTCTGCACGGCAATGAGACCTTCTCATTGCTTTTTTTATTG
This sequence comes from Niallia nealsonii, assembly GCF_002835805.1. GTDB lineage: Bacteria > Bacillota > Bacilli > Bacillales > Cytobacillaceae > Niallia > Niallia nealsonii. The sequence continues at coordinate 128,905 of NZ_PISE01000008.1, forward strand.
CCTAAAAGATTGTTTATAATAAAAAAAGCTCATGAAAGCAAAACGTAAAAAGGCTTCTAATTAGACAAAGGGAAAGTAGGGAATGCAGTGGGATTAGTAGTACAAAAGTTCGGCGGTACATCTGTAGGTAGTGCAGAAAGAATAAAAAATGTGGCTGAACGGATTATAGAAGAGAAACAAAGAGGAAATGACGTAGTAGTTGTTGTATCCGCAATGGGCAAAACAACAGACGATTTAGTAAAGCTTGCTGATGAATTAACGGAACGTCCATCTAAAAGAGAAATGGATGTACTGCTTTCTACAGGTGAACAAATAACGATTAGTCTTTTGGCAATGGCGCTAAATGCAAAAGAAGTGGATGCTGTATCTTTCACTGGATGGCAAGCAGGAATTCAAACAGAAGCGGTTCATGGAAATGCCCGCATCTTAAATATAGAAGCAGAAAGAATTCAAGCACAATTAAAGTTGGGAAAGGTAGTCATTGTTGCAGGATTTCAAGGCGCAACAGAAGACGGTGCCATTACAACACTTGGCCGGGGCGGTTCGGATACTACTGCGGTTGCATTAGCTGCAGCCCTTAAAGCAGATAAATGCGATATTTATACAGATGTTACAGGTGTTTTTACAACAGATCCACGTTATATTAAAAATGCAAGAAAGCTATTTTCGGTATCTTATGATGAAATGCTAGAGCTTGCAAATTTAGGGGCAGGCGTACTTCATCCTCGTGCTGTTGAATATGCGAAAAATTACCAAGTGCCCTTAGTAGTACGATCAAGTATGGAACGTGAAGAAGGAACCATTATTGAGGAGGAAGTTTCAATGGAACAAAATTTAGTCGTTAGAGGAGTAGCTTTTGAAGATAATATTACTAGTGTGACGGTATTTGGATTAAAAGATCCTTTAACAAGTCTAGCTACCATTTTTACTACACTCGCTGCACATCATATTAATGTAGATATTATTATTCAAAGCTTAACAGATCAAAAAACAATGAATGTATCTTTTTCTATTAAAGATAGTGATTTAGAAGAAACAGTAAAAGTGCTGGAAGAGAATAAAGCAGCATTGTCTTATGAAAAAGTAACATCTGAACAAGGCTTAGCTAAAGTTTCCATTGTTGGCTCTGGCATGATTTCCAATCCAGGTGTTGCAGCAGATATGTTTAAAGTATTGGCATCAGAAGATATTGTCATTAAAATGGTAAGCACATCAGAAATTAAAGTATCAACTGTTATTGTGAAAGAGAAAATGGTGCAGGCAGTAGAAGCGCTGCATGATGCTTTTGAATTGAGTTCTGTACCAGTTATTGCATAAAATAGGCAATGTTTGTTTTAGTTAAAATAGTATGAAAAACGCTGAAAAAAGTTTATCTATTTATTAGATAAACTTTTTTTGTAATTTATTAGTGAATGCAGATGAATAATGGAATAAAAAGCAGCTAATTTGATAAAAACAAATTGAAAGCGTTTTTATGTATGGTAAGATAAAAGGAAAAAGGAACTAATTTGATAGGAGGGAAGATATGAAAAAATATATAAAAAGACCTAATATTAATATGAAAAAGAAGCTGATTTTTTCATTTGTCTTTATTTTAATTATTCCAAGTTTGGTTTTAGGTGTTTTTTCCTATTTGAAAGCAGAAAAAGAAATGAACAGCCAATTTATGAAGACTGCAAAAGAAAATGTACAAATATTAGATACAATTATTAAAGATACTTTAGAGCCAAGAGTTTATGAAACTGTAGTGTTTGCTAAGATAGTAAAATATAATCCCAAAAATGAAGAGAGTATTCTAGCAATAAAAAAAACATTTGCTGATTATATGCAATTTAATTCTGAAATAATAAATGTCTTTTTTGGTGCAAATGATGGAACACTGATTCAATATCCACAATATACCCTAGAGAAGGGCTTTAATTTAAAAAAGCAGACATGGTATAAAGAAGCTGTTCATGAAAAAGGAATGCCTATTATTACAAAACCATACATATCTGCGCTTACTGGAAATCCCGTAGTTGCTATTGCAATGCAAACAGATAATAATGCAGGTGTTGTTGGGATGGAAGTAAGCATAGCTGGATTAAGCAATTTGACTTCTGATGTCAATATTGGGAAAAAAGGCTATGCAGTCATATTGGATGAATCAAAATATTATATTGTTCATCCAAAAAATAAGATTGGAACACAAGAAAAAGCTTCTTATTTGCCAACTGTTTATCAAAAGGATGCAGGGAATTTACAATATGAGGAAAATGGAAAGATGATGTTCATGGAGTTTAAAACAAATCATTTAACAGGCTGGAAGATTGCTAGTGTCGTCGATCGTGCAGAGATTGAGGGGATGACGACACCAATATTAACACAAACTATTTTTATTATTGCATGTTCATTATTTGTTGGCGGTCTTTTGGTTTATTTTATTATCCAGTCTATTATGAAGCCTTTAAATTTATTGAAAAAAACTGCATTGCAAGTGAGCAGTGGAGATTTAACAGAAAAGATAGAGGTAATGCGCCGTGATGAGGTCGGAGAAGTAGCCAAAGCATTTCGTGATATGTCAGAGTTTCTGCATACAATTATTAAAGAAGTAAATGTAAAATCAGGTCATATTGCGGCTGCATCCGAACAATTTATGGAAAGTTCTGGGCAAACAGCTACAACATCTGATTATGTAGCTACCACCCTGCAAGAAGTTGTAAGCCGAACAGAAATGCAAAATGAAAATTTATCAAAAAATGCGGAAGCATTAGATCAGGTAGCAACAGATATAAAACAAGTGGCAACAAATGCGATGATGGCTGTTGAATTAACTACATTAACAGCAAAACAGGCGAAAGAAGGAGAAGAATCGCTTAAAGAAACAGTAGATCAAATGAATGAAATGCATCAATCTGTTGTAGCTTCCAATAAACAAATTCAATCATTGCAAGAACAATCAAAAGAGATTCACAATATTATAGATGTAATGAGCGATATTGCAAAGCAAACAAAGCTATTAGCGCTAAATGCAGGTATTGAAGCTGCAAGAGCTGGAGAAACAGGAAAGGGATTTGCGGTTGTGGCTACAGAAGTTGGAAAACTTGCGAAACTATCTGAAGAATCTGCGAAAGAAATTACCAAAATTATTGCAAGAATTCTACAAGATACAGAATCAGCAGCAAAAGGAATGAAGTTAGTAACAGAAAATGTAGAAGCAGGCATTCAAACCTCCAATAAAACAACACAGACATTTACTACAATCATTCAAAATGTACAAACAGTGTATCCGCAAATTGAAGAAGTAGCATTATTATCGGATCAAATATCAAATGGAGTACAAGGTGTTTCAGCAACTGCAAATAAATTGCTGGTAATTGCAGATGAAAATGCTGCTTATTCAGAAGAGATAGCCAGCACAACAGAACAACAGCTTGCCACCATTCAAGAGATAAGCGCCGGAGCTATATCTTTATCTCAACTGGCAGAGGAACTGCATACTAGTATTGAAAAATTTAAAATATAATGAACTAGAAAAAACATGACTCATCACTTCCTGAAAGAAGCTTGTTTAAATTTACTCCAGCTTGCTTTCAAGAAAAAATGTCTAAAAAAATAGGCGAAGAAAATAATAGATTTTCTTCGCCTATTTTTTGCTAGGGATTTATTAGCTAGCTCTTTTTCAAACTGGATCTTGGCTATCCCAACGGACTGTAATCATGATTTTTTTATTTCTTCTTTTTGGGTCTTCAAAAGCCTCCGCAATAACTTTTTTTGTATGTTCATGCTGTTGAGCTAAATATCCTGCTTCTAATTGAAAAGAACATTTGCCCTTTTCTTTTAATCTTTTTTCTATTAATGGACTTGTAATGGTATACTCTATTTCATTTTTTGTTTGTTTAACAATTTCTAAAGTTCCCCAACCTGCTTTTACAAAAAAACTGCGAGCATCTTCTATATTTTCTAATGGAAACATTCTTGCAATTCTTTTGCCCGCCCAATACAGCAAATCAGGTGTGTCTCTCCCTAATAAATCGGGTATTAATATTTCACGTAATAATTCATATCCATATGCAGGGACAGTAAGAGGTTCTTCTTCCACCTTTGATTTCTCTTCTACAGATGTTAGTTCGCTCAATAATCTCTCCTCTTTCTACAATTCTATTTATATATATTTTCAAAAAAACGTATTAGATGTTGTTTATTAGTATTGTATAAAAATATATATTGCTTTAATAGTATACTTTAAAACCTTAAAAAAAGCATAAGAAAAAAAGAAGATTGTATAAGAATTAATTTCATTTTTCAGTTGGAAACTGCAAATGAAGATAAAAAAATCATCTACAGAAAAGAAGAAGTTCTATTACTATCATTTCATATAAAAAGGCAAGTATTCAAGGAAATATAGGGTAAATATTTTTCAGTTAGCATCATATAGATTAGAGAAGAAAATAGTTTTGCAAAAGAACTTATAAATTGTGTATCCGTTTTCTTGACCTTGGATTTTATAGGGAGTACAATTGAATTGTCACTAAATTGTAAGAAAATTTGGTGTTGTAATCGTTTTAAATCGAAAAATGTTTTTTCATCAATTGGGGGGGAAGTTAATGGCAACAAATCGGGAGTTTCTGTATAGAAGGGTTCATTCGCTGCTTGGTGTTATTCCAGTAGGCGTCTTTCTTATCCAACATCTCGTCGTTAATCATTTTGCTACAAAAGGTCCTGAAGCCTTTAATAAGGCAGCTTCATTTATGGAACATTTACCATTTCGTTACATACTAGAAACCTTTGTGATATTTTTACCAATCATTTATCATGCTTTTTATGGAATTTATATTGCAATTACGGCAAAAAATAATACAAAAAGTTACGGATATTTTCGGAACTGGATGTTTTATCTGCAGCGATTAACAGGGATTATTACCTTAATTTTCATTATTTGGCATATCTGGGAAACGAGAGTAGCGGCGGCTATGGGACAAGAAGTAAATTATGAAATGATGCAGGAAAACTTGGCAAATCCATTTATGTTTGCATTTTATTTAGTTGGTGTAATATCTACTATTTTTCATTTTTCTAACGGTCTATGGTCATTCTGTGTTAGTTGGGGAATTACCGTTTCACCGAAGTCCCAAAGAATTTCTACATATGTGACAATCGGTATTTTTATCGCGTTATCTATTGTCGGAGTACGAGCGTTATTTGCATTTATTTAAATCAAAGTTTACTAGGGTGATAGTTAAGGGGGAGTGAAGCAAAATGAGTAAAGGAAAAGTAATTATTGTCGGTGGTGGTTTAGCCGGACTAATGGCAACAATAAAAGTAGCAGAAGCAGGTACTCCCGTAGAATTGTTTTCGCTTGTGCCGGTAAAAAGATCACATTCTGTATGCGCTCAAGGTGGCATTAACGGAGCTGTTAACACAAAAGGAGAAGGAGACTCCCCGTGGGAACATTTCGATGATACGGTTTATGGAGGAGACTTTTTAGCCAATCAGCCCCCAGTTAAAGCAATGGCAGAGGCAGCGCCTGGAATTATTCATTTAATGGATCGTATGGGAGTAATGTTTAATAGAACGCCTGAAGGATTGCTGGATTTCAGACGATTTGGAGGAACTCAATATCACCGGACCGCATTTGCAGGAGCAACAACAGGGCAGCAGTTATTATATGCATTAGATGAACAAGTGAGAAAATTTGAAGTAGATGGACTTGTTGTCAAATATGAAGGTTGGGAATTTTTAGGAGCTATTATTGACGATGAGGGCGTATGCAGAGGAATTAAGGCGCAAAATTTAAAAACAATGGAAATAAAAGCATTCCCAGCTGATGCTGTTGTCATGGCAACGGGTGGACCAGGAATAATATTTGGAAAATCGACCAATTCAGTTATTAATACGGGATCAGCAGCCTCGATTGTTTATCAGCAAGGAGCGTATTATTCAAATGGGGAATTTATCCAAATACATCCAACTGCCATTCCAGGCGATGATAAGTTACGGCTGATGAGTGAGTCTGCCCGCGGTGAAGGTGGTCGGATATGGACATATAAAGATGGGAAACCATGGTATTTTCTTGAAGAGAAATATCCTGCATATGGAAACTTAGTGCCAAGGGATATTGCAACACGTGAAATTTTTCATGTTTGTGTTGATCAAAAGCTCGGCATTAATGGTGAAAATATGGTATACCTTGACCTTTCCCATAAAAACCCGAAAGAGCTAGATATTAAACTAGGTGGAATCATTGAAATATATGAAAAATTTATGGGAGAAGATCCACGGAAAGTTCCAATGAAAATTTTCCCAGCTGTTCACTATTCTATGGGCGGATTATGGGTCGATTATGATCAGATGACAAATATTCCTGGCTTGTTTGCGGCTGGTGAATGTGATTATTCCCAACATGGAGCAAACCGTTTAGGCGCAAATAGCCTCCTTTCAGCAATATATGGAGGAATGGTAGTTGGGCCAAATGCAGTCAGATATATTAGCGGATTGAAAAAAAGTGCAGAAGATTTATCTTCTGGCCTTTTTGATCAAGCAGTTTCAGAAGAGCAAGCAAAATGGGATGGAATTATGAAGCTTGATGGAAATGAAAATGCATATATTCTCCATAAAGAATTAGGAGAATGGATGACCGATAATGTAACGGTTGTACGCTATAACGACAAACTGCAAGCGACAGATAATAAAATTCAAGAACTTTTAGAACGATATAAAAAAATCAATATTAATGATACTGCAAAATGGAGTAACCAAGGAGCTGCATTTACAAGGCAGCTTTCCAATATGCTGCAGCTTGCAAGGGTAATAACAATTGGCGCTTATAATCGAAATGAAAGCAGGGGCGCCCATTATAAACCGGATTTCCCAGATAGAAACGATGAAGACTTCCTAAAAACTACAATGGCCAAATTTGTATCGGAATCAGAAGCTCCTCATTTCCATTATGAAGAGGTAGATACATCTTTAATAAAACCTAGAAAACGTGATTACTCGAAACAAAAAGAAGGAGTGAATTAACATGGGAGAAACAAGAACAGTAACTTTTCAGATTACTAGACAAGATGATCCCGATTCTTCTTCCTATATAGAGGAATTTACTTTGCCATATCGTCCCAACATGAATGTAATTTCTGCATTAATGGAAATTAGAAGAAATCCAGTAACAAGCAAAGGAGAACAAACCACTCCTATTGCTTGGGATATGAATTGTTTAGAAGAAGTTTGCGGAGCTTGTTCGATGGTTATTAATGGAAAACCAAGGCAGTCATGCACTGCTTTAGTTGATCAGTTGGAACAGCCGATTCGCTTAGATCCAATGCGAACATTTCCTGTTGTTCGAGACCTGCAAGTGGATAGAAGCAGAATGTTTGATTCATTAAAAAAGGTAAAAGCATGGATTCCTATTGACGGAACGTACGATTTAGGACCTGGACCAAGAATGCCAGAGAAAAAACGGCAATGGGCATATGAATTATCGAAATGTATGACATGTGGCGTCTGCTTAGAAGCGTGTCCAAATGTGAACAGCAAAGCAGATTTTATGGGGCCTGCGCCTTTATCACAAGTGCGTCTTTTTAATGCGCATCCAACAGGCAGCATGAATAAAGCAGAAAGACTAGAGCAAATTATGGGAGACGGTGGGCTTGCCAACTGCGGCAATTCACAAAACTGTGTGCAATCTTGTCCAAAAGGAATTCCATTGACTACGTCGATTGCTTCCCTAAATAGAGAAACAACATTACAAGCTTTTAAAAACTTTTTCGGCAGTGATAATGTATAAAAGAATAGTGAAAAACTCGTCTAAAGGCGAGTTTTTTTATGTGCTAAAAAAAGTCAAATTGCTTTATCAATGTTAAAGAAAAAACGAATAAGCATAATTTTTGTTTACAAAAACTGTATAATAACTACCTGATATCACACTATATAATTAATATTTGTTTAGTGAAGGGAATGGGTGCAGTGGGTAAAAAGAGAAAATTATCATCAACGGAATTGGGTGCCTTATGGATGACCTTTCAAAAGAAAACAATGATTTTAAGAATACTTGAATACTTTATTGAGACAGCTGAAGATAAAAAAGCAAAAAAAATAATGGAGGGTTTATGGAAAGGACTTTATCCGAAAGTAGAAGAAATTAAACAATTTTTTCAAGAAGAAGGAGCTGCTGTTCCTATTGGATTCACTAGCAGTGATGTTAATCTTCATGCACCAAAGCTATATGATAACGGGTTTGATATTATGTTATGCAGAATATTAAAAGAAATAAGTATGGGCTTGTATACATTGCATTTAACGATGGCATATCGTGAAGATGTAATTAAATTGTACCGGGAGCTATCGGTTTTAACGCAAAACTACTATGAACAATTTACAAACTATTTAATGGAAGAAGACATGCTATCGGCCCCTAATTTTATTAATATGCCTAAAACGGCAGACTATATCACGGACAAAGCTTATTTAAAAGGAACAAATATATTAGGCCAAAAAAGAAAACTAAACACCATAGAATATGGATATATTTATCATGGGATTGAAACAAATATAGTCGGTATGCAAATGATAACAGGCTTTGCCCAATGTGCAAAAAATCCAGATGTTAAAAAATATTTTCTAAAAGGAAAAGATTTATCTAAAAGTATACTTTCTGAGATGGGAAATATACTAATTAATGATGATATATATGCACCGGCAACCCCTGGTGGAAATATAACAAGTTCTACAGAATCTCCTTTTTCAGATAAATTAATGATGTTCTGCACATATTTAATGTGCAACTTTAGTCTGGGAGGTCAAAGTTTTGGTGCGGGATTTAGCTTGCGTAATGATGTAAATTTACAATTAGCTCTTTTAGCAAAAGACGTGTATGCATACACTAGAGAGGGCGTAATCGTAATGATAGATCATGGATGGCTAGAGGAGCCGCCAGGAATGAACAGAGACCAATTAAGCAAATAATTAATTTAGTTTCTAAAATGGAAACAAGTATCAAAAAATAATATTTGATTTTTACGTCAAATATGTACTTATTGATATAATGAAATGGAAAATCATTTATTTTATCAATGGGGTGTCGTCATATGGAGATAAGAATATTACATACAGAAGATGCATCCGTATATCAGGATATACGATTAGAAGCACTAAAGAATCATCCTGAAGCTTTTGGTTCTAGTTACGAAGAGGAAGTCCATTTTTCTATAGACGTCTTTAATAACAGGTTAATGAATAAGGATAATTTTACTTTTGGAGCATTTGAAAAGAACCAATTAGTTGGTGTGGTAACCTTAATTGTAGAACAAAAAAATAAAATGAAACATCGAGGCAATATTGTTGCAATGTATGTGAAACCCAAATATCGTGGCAGGGGAATTGCACAAAAGCTAATGAAAGAAACTATTAACCAGGCAATCATGCTTAAAGAAATTGAACAAATATACTTAGCTGTAGTCTCTGGTAATGAAGGAGCAATAAATTTATATCAACTATTAGGATTTGAAATATATGGAATAGATAAAAAGGCATTAAAAGTTAATGGTATTTATTATGATGAAGAACTTATGGTGCGATTTATTTAACGAAAAGGAACCTTTTTAACAAGAGAAGAAAAGGTTCCTTTTTGTGTTTATTGATTTTGTTCCTGAAGCAATTTTTTATATACTTTGACATTTTGATAGACAATTTCAAGCAATGGCGCATGGATGTTTTTCGCTTGAGCAAGTTCGAGCAGATAACCTTGCAAATGATCTCCTTCGACAAAAGCATTTTTTTCCATATCACGCTGCATCGAGGATTTCATTCCATATCCAATGGCATCAATTGTTTTCATATGATCGTCAATAATTGTTTCGCTGATTGGAGCATTATAAGCGGTTATGATGGTCGCGCATTCTGTAAATAGCTGGCGAATAATGTTTCTGCCTCCATCACTTTCGCGGATAGGACCGATTGGTGCACGCATAAGGGAAGTCACGCCTGACATGACTGTAATAAACAGATATTTATGCCACATTTCTTTTTCAATAGCGCTGCTCAGCACAAAATCAGCTTTTGTCCCGCTGAATGCATCAGCAATTTTACGGATGCGTTCTGTATCTTTTCCTTCGAATTCACCGTAAACAAGTTTTGCGGCTTTACTTGTTTGCACTACATCTCCATTATTATTTAAGGTAGTTTCAATAAAACATAAGCCACCAATAACTTTCTCCTCTCCAAAAGCTTCTTTTAATGCAGCTAAATGCGCGATGCCATTTAGAAGAGGGATAATAACAGTATGGTCTCTGACAAAAGGTTTTAAATCTTTTATAGCATTTTCCAAATGGTAAGACTTTGTAGAAAAAAGGACAACATCAAATATTTCGTTAGTGTCTTTAGCTGTGATTAATTTAGGGGTAAAAGAATAATCATTGTTTACGCTGCGAATAACTAGGTCATTTTTTTCTAGCTGTTTTTTTCTATTTTCCCTTACTAAAAAAGTAACATCTTCTCCTTTTTCTACTAGACGGCCTCCAAAGTAGCCGCCAACGCCTCCAGCTCCTAATATAAGTATGCGCATACGATTCTTCCTTTCTAGTGTGTATATTATTTTAATTGTAGCATACTTGTTTTATAAAAATGGCTGCATTAGAGATCGAAAAACAAAAAGATAATGGTTGGTAAAGTAAGTATCAACCATGAATAGGATATTTTTTCCTGTATTGTTTAAAAATGAAGGAATATTCTATAAGTTTTTTAGAGGGAAAATAAATACTGAAAAAACTATATTTATGTATTGGTAGTGTAATATTAGCAACTTCCGCTTATTTTCTTTTAAATAAAGAAAATAAAACAATGGTAAAAGCAATCATTTCTAATACTGCCGAACAGTACTGTGGGATTAAACGATCTTCCGAAAAAATACAGCAAAGACAGTGGTTCTTGGAAAAAATGATAAGGAATATGAAGTGGGAAAAGATTTTCATCCAGGCTATTATGATGTAATGTCAATCAGTAGTAAAACAGTAAATTTTGCTGGAGATAATCTAAAGGAAAATGAGGAGTTGAAGGGTATTTTTAATTGCCATAATAATAAAATTGGTGTTAGGGGAGAAGGGCAAGTTAAGTTAACTTCAGCAAAATTTGAAAAATTAAAAAGGAAAGATGATTATTATACAATCTCCGAATCAGGCTATTATGTTGTGGAAAGTGAAATGCCTGAAGGAAAATATGAATTTGCTTTAGAAAAAAGTCCAGAGTCATTATATATTTTTATAGATATCAGAAATAAAAAATTAGAACCAATAGATTCCATTCAATGGGACAATAAAAAGAATGCCTGTTCTATTAGTTTTAATTTGAAAAAAGGAGATTAGCTGTATATAGATAAAAAAGATAGAAAGGGAAATGAAAATCAAAGAACCAAACTTAAAGTAATAGAAGTAGAAGAAGACAGTTATTATTGATAGAAAATTTACCCGTTTTATGTGTAGGGTGATTTTTAGCAATGAAAATTAAAGAAACAAGAAAATACGGAGTGTCTTTTTATGAAGGAGTTTTATTTGTTGAAAATTGGAAAGAAAAATTTTTGTGAATAATATAAAATAAAGCGTTTTCTTATTTTTGAGGTGAATTTAATATTTAAACCAGAAAAAAATAAAAAGCATTCCTAAATTGCATAAATGTAGTCACTCCAAGGCTTCTCCTTACATACTATATTCAGACTATGATAATACCCATCCCAAAGTTCATAGCTGGTGTAGGCAAGGAGGGTTATACTACTTGAAGGAGAATGAATTTACTCACAAGCCATTACTAACGAAAAGGGAAAGAGAAGTATTTGAACTGTTAGTACAAGATAAAACAACAAAAGAAATCGCAAGTGATTTATTCATAAGCGAAAAAACAGTTCGAAATCATATTTCTAATGCAATGCAAAAGCTGGGCGTTAAGGGGCGTTCACAGGCTGTTGTAGAACTCCTTAGAATGGGAGAGCTAAAACTATAATCAGAGAAGATGATTCAGATAAGAGTTGTGCGCAAAAATTGCGTGAATGGATTCTTATTTTGGATCATCTTCTTTTACGTGAAGCTAGGCCATTGTTTTTAGAAGGATGGATAAGAACAAATCCATTAAATAGCGAAAAAATTTGCACGATAGGTATTCCTACAAATTGAATCTTGTCGAAATTTACTATATAGATTATTAATTTAATTTTTATTTATAAAAATTAAATTTTAAAAGCAATAATTAAAGCTGTTTCACAAGGCCATACTAATGATAAAGAATTAGGATAGGGAGGAATAAGATTGCAAACTACAGAAAACTTATCAATATTCGCCTTGGGAGGCATAAATGAAATTGGAAAAAATATGTATGTTATTCAATATGCCGATGATATCGTAATTATTGACTGTGGAGGTAAGTTTCCAGATGAGAGTTTGTTAGGCATCGATTTGATTATCCCCGATATTTCTTATCTAGAAGAAAATAAGGCAAAAATTCGTGCATTAGTAGTGACGCATGGTCATGAAGATCATATAGGCGGCATTCCCTACTTTTTAAGAAAATTAAATGTGCCCATTTATGCTACAGCATTTACACTAGGATTAATTGAATTAAAATTAGATGAACACAAGCTGAAAAGAGATACAAAACTAATTCAGATCGACTCTAAAACAGAAATAGAATTTGGAAAAATAAAAACATCCTTTTTCAAAACCAATCACAGTATTCCTGATTGTCTGGGTATTGTTTTGCATACACCTGAAGGAAACGTGGTTCATACTGGAGATTTTAAATTTGATTTAACTCCTATGAATAATCAATATTCTGATATTCATAAAATGGCAGAGATTGGCAATAAAGGAGTGCTTGTTCTTCTATCAGAAAGTACAAATGCAGAACGTCCTGGTTTAACGCCATCGGAAAGGATGGTGGAAGATCATATGTTGGAGGCCTTTACAAAAGCTTCAGGAAAAATTTTCGTTTCTACATTTGCTTCAAATGTGAATCGTGTACAGCAAGTAGTTGAAGCGGCTATGAAAACAAATAGAAAACTTGCGCTGCTAGGGAGAAGTATGGTGAATATAGTATCTGTAGCAATAGAGCGAGGATATTTAACTATTCCTGATGGGATGTTAATGGAGGCACAAGAAATCGATAAATTATCTTCAGAAAAGGTGGCTATCTTGTGTACAGGAAGTCAGGGCGAACCAAATGCTGCCCTTGCCCGCCTAGCTACTGGAAATTATCGAGACGCTGCTATTTATCCTGGTGATACAGTTATATTAGCGGCATCTCCAATACCTGGGAATGAGAGAAATGTATCCAGTATTATAGATAATCTATTTCAACTTGAAGCTAAAGTGATCTATGGTTCGGGAAGTACAACGGGCATGCATGTTTCTGGACACGGCTATCAGGAGGATCTGAAGCTTATGCTTACCTTAATGAAGCCAACCTATTTTATCCCAATCCACGGTGAGTATAGAATGTTGCATCATCATCGTTTGTTGGCTGAATCTGTTGGAGTGGAGAAAGGAAACACGTTTATTATCCAAAATGGCGATGTGGTTGATGTTCAAAATAAGGTTGCCAGAAAAACACGGAAAATACCAGCAGGAGATACATATATTGATGGAATGGGAGTAGGAGATGTTGGAGAGATAGTGTTAAGAGACCGAAAACAGCTTTCGGAAGATGGGATGTTAGTGATGGTTATAACAATTAACAAAGTAGACCGAAAGTTAATCTCAGGACCTGACATCATTACCCGGGGATTTGTATATGCTAGAAATGCAGATGATCTCTTAAAGGAAGTCAATAAACGGGTAAAAAAAACAGTGGAAGAATTACAGGCTGAGGATACTAGGCAGTGGAATATAATGAAGCAAAATATAAAAAAATCTGTAGGGCAGTATCTATTTGCGCAAACTAGAAGAAGGCCAATGATACTGCCGATTATAATTGAAATTTGAGTGAGTGCAAACTTTTAGGATTTCCTATTAAATAGGCTCTGTTAAATTTAAATGTTGATTTTTATATAATAAATTAGGGAAACCTTCATTTGCCGAGGTTCCCCATTTTTTTCAGCTAATGCCCCCGTTTGTCCAACAAGGAGAAAGAACGGCTGTCCCTAAAAAAGACAGCCGTCCAGTCTGAAATATCAGTGTGTTTAGATAAGCGAAAGTGTTTCTCTATATATGTTAGCATATCGTCTGTTTATTTGATTTTCTCCGCCAACTCTAAAATAATTCCCTCTGGACCATGAACGTAGCATAACTTATAACTTTCTTCATATTGCTGTATCTCACTAAAGACTTCCGTGCCCTTCTTTTTCAATTTTGCAACAATAGCTTCAATATCTTCAACAGCAAAACAAATATGTCGGATACCCAGCGTATTTGCAAAAGGTTGCTGAATATCTTTTTCATCTGACGGCGTATAAAATTTGACTAGTTCTATCCATGCTTGACCATCTGGCATCCCCAATCCTACACATGCCGTTTTAACATCATTAAGCCCAACTATTCTGTCCAACTGTTCTCCATCCAATTCCCATTCCGCTTGCACTTCAAGTCCTAAATCAAGAAAAAACGCTTTAGCCTCTGAAAGATCATTTACGTTTATACTTACATGATCTATTCTATTGATCTTCATATCTAATACCTCCTTGAGATCAAGTGCTCTTCACAGAATTATTCAATTAACTTATTGCAAATTCCTGCAACGATAGTTAAATAAGCACTATACAGCGAATTTTGATAAGCGTAAACTATCGTAAGTATCTGTCATTTCAAAGACAAATGATGATAATAGAAAATCTTTAATATTGTGCTTTATGTTTTCGTTACTGCGGCTATCAACAAACAAAAACCAGGCTAGGTAGTTATCAAGGTACTTCGTTGCTACACCTTTAAATCGGTTTATGAATTGTTTCAATCGGGAATGGAGACCATTAACGTTTTGAATATGATATAAGCCCTTAATAACGTGTTTACCATCATTCGATTTCTGTAATGCTCAATGCCTTTTTCTTTTGCATACGTTTTATAGGCTCTCTAAGCATCTGTTACAAGTACATTTTCGGGTGTCAACTTTGAACCAATCATTTTTTTAACTTTCGTCTTAACAATACGTCCCATACAAGCTACTTTTGAAACAGTCGCTTTTGTACGATCTCTGGCAACAAGAACACAAACCTGCTCGTGGCTGATTCCTCTGTGTTTGGGCGTTTACGGGGTTTTCTGTCAGTAATGTCACGTTGACCTTTTTGAGAGTATAAGAAATAGGTCTCATCGACCTCGACAATACCCTCAAATTGTTCAAAATCAATTTGTTTAAGAGCGTTCAAGAGTTTGTGCCTCCAATAAAAAAGCGTAACCCAAGTAACCCCTACGATTTCAGCCGATTTTCGTAGAGAATAGCCTTTAAACATACAATCAACAAATGTAATCCATTCGTTGCCTTTTCGAGTGCGGAACAAAACGGTATTTGTTGTGTCTGTAAAAGTCTTCCTGCAAGATTTACAACGATAACGTTGACGACTAATGGCTGTTTTCTAAAAGATTGTTGTTTTTCGGATCGTTTCCATGAGTAAATCCATGGTTAAAACAGATTGATTGGAGTGAAAGATGCGAGACTCCTGTGGGATCACTGCCCGCCTCACGGAAAGCGAGCATCCTGGAACGGAAATCTAAAAGCAACAAAGTTTACGAAAACAGCCATAATAAGAGAAGATGATTCAGGTAAGAGCTGTCCGCAAAAATTGTGTGAATGGCTTCTTATTTTGAAGCATCTTCTTTTTTCATGAGGGGCTAGAAAGGGAGAAAAAGAATAAGGTTTATTTGTTTGCTTACACTATAGTGTAAGCATAATGTTTAGGAGGAAATTATATGCATTATCTTTGGCATAGTGTTGTACTAATACTTTCTGGAATCATTCTTTTGAGGATTGCTGGGAGAAAATCAATTTCTCAAATGACCCATACACAAACGATTGTAATGATTTCTATAGGTACTCTTATTGTACAGCCGATTGTGGGGAGTAGTGTCATTAAGGCAATTGCTGCATCAACCATTTTTGTAGTAACGATACTTCTTTTGGAGTATTTGCAGCTTAAATGGGATTTTTTTGAAAATGTGGTTACAGGAAAAGCTAAAGTGGTGATAAAGGGTGGGGTTTTGCAAAGACATACATTAAAACAACTAAGATTAACTATTGATCAGATGGAAATGAGACTAAGGAATAAGGGGATTACAAAAATAGAAGATATTAAAACTGCGACAATTGAGCCGAATGGAGATATAGGCTATGAAATGCAAGAAGATGCGAAACCTTTAACAGTAGGTGAGTTTAAAAAACTAATGAAGGAATATTTTCCCCACTCTTTCCCCGTAGAAAATAAACAGGTAGAGAATAAGGAGAATCTCCATAATTCCATAGATAGAAGGAAAAATATATTTGAGGAAATAGATAAATAGTATGGTGTTTTTTTAAAAGCTACCATAAAAGTTTTAAATGTAAAATAATCTCATTCCTATATCCATTTACGAAGATTAAAATGTGGATTATAATTGATTTATTGGGCATCTTGTATATTTTTCAATACAAGAATCAATTGTATTAGGATAGAAATTAGGAGATGTAAATATGAATGTAGAAGAAAAAGACTCAAAAGAGTATTTCGATATTATTGCAACGATTGAAAAGGATATGAGATACATAGCAGGAATTATTAAACAAAAGGGTAGAGAACTTTTAAGTGATTATACGATTACTCCTCCACAATTTGTTGCTCTTCAATGGTTGTTTGAAGACGGCGATATGACAATTGGAGAACTTTCGAATAAAATGTATTTAGCATTTAGTACAACAACTGATTTAGTGGACCGGATGGAGAAAAATGAGCTTGTGCAACGTGTGAAAGACCCAAATGACCGGCGTGTTGTACGTATTCATTTATTAGATGAAGGAAAAGTCCTTATAGATGAAGTAATAAAAAAACGACAAGTGTATTTACAAGAAGTTTTGGGTAATTATACTTTGGAAGAAATATCGCAGCTAAAAGATAATTTTATGAAATTACATCAAGAAATGCGAGAAAAATGAGGCGGTTTTTTGGAAAGAGCAATAGGGGTTATAGATTCGGGAGTTGGTGGACTAACAGTTGCAAAAGAAATTATGCGCCAGCTGCCATATGAAAATATTATTTACTTAGGCGATACGGCAAGATGTCCATACGGCCCAAGAACGGGAGAGGAAGTCAAAAAATTCACATGGGAAATGACAAGATTTTTATTGCAGCGGAATATTAAAATGCTTGTTATTGCCTGTAATACAGCAACTGCTGTTGCACTAGAAGAAATAAAAGAACAGCTTTCTATTCCAGTTATTGGGGTAATTATTCCAGGTGCCCGAACAGCTATTAAAGTGACCAAAAATAATTATATTGGCATGATTGGCACAATTGGCACTGTAAGAAGTCGAGCGTATGAACATGCATTAAAACAGATAAATTTTCGTGTGAAAACAGAAAGCCTTGCATGTCCTAAGTTTGTTCCTTTAGTGGAAAGCGGAGAATATGAAGGGCCAGTTGCCAAAAAAATTGTGGCAAAAACATTAAAGCCACTAAAGGGTTCAGGAATTGATACATTGATTCTAGGATGTACGCACTATCCATTGCTGGAAAAAGTAATTCGTGAAGAAATGGGGCCTGATGTAAAGGTAATCAGCTCTGGAGCTGAAACAGCAAGAGAGGTAAGCACAATCCTTGCCCATAGCAATCAGTTAGCTTCTTGTAAAAGCAATACAGGACATCAATTTTTTACAACAGGCTCAAAAGATATTTTTGCAAGAATTGCATCTAAGTGGCTACAGAAAAATATTGAAGTGGTAGAAACGATTAAACTAAGCTAGCAATAAGCTTAGTTTTTTTATTTTAGTAGATTAATTATAAATTTTTTCTCTTCTAAGGGGTCTAAATTAAAAATATGCTCGTATATATATTAGTACAAACTGTCTTAGGAGTGATTTGAGAATGTCTAAGAATAAAAAAACGGCAATCGTTTCAGCGGTACTTCTTTCAACAGCCATGCTTTCTGGATGTAGTCTATTCGGTAACGATACAAAAGTAAATGTGGATCCGCCTAAAAACACATATAGTGAAAATGCAGCAAAAGAGAGCACAAATACAGCCAAGGAAACGAGCGGAAAAGCTGCAGCTGAAAACTCTATTGCGACAGAACTATATTTAGTGGACAAAGACGGATATATTGTGCCACAAACGGTTAATTTGCCACAAACTAAAAGTATAGCAACAGAAGCACTAGAGTATTTAGTGAAAAATGGACCGGTAACTGATATGCTTCCAAATGGATTCCAAGCAGTTATTCCTCAAGACACAAAAATAAGTGTGAATATTAAAAAGAAAGTGGCGACAGTAGACTTTTCCAAAGAATTTAAAGAATATAAAAAAGAAGATGAAGCAAAAATTCTCCAATCCATCACTTGGACATTAACACAATTTAATTCTATTAATTCAGTAAAACTGCAAATAAACGGGAAAGCATTAACAGAGATGCCTGTTGATAAAACACCTATTCAAAATGCTTTAACAAGAGCAGATGGAATCAATATTGATACGTCAGATGTAACAGATATTACAAATACAAAACCATTAACAGTTTATTATATTGGCGGAGATTCAGGAGCCTACTATTATGTGCCGGTTACTAAAAGGGTTAACAATGGAGAAGAGAATAATATTGCAGCAGCAGTGGAAGAATTAGTAAAGGGTCCAGAGAAAAGCTCTTCACTTGTAACAGAAATATCACCTGATGCAAAACTGCTCGATACTCCAAAAGTAGCAGATGGGAAAGTAACGCTAAACTTTAACGATTCTATTTATAGTAGTTTTGATGATAAAGAAAAAATGGTGACGGATATGGCCATTAACTCACTTGTTTTATCTTTAACAGAGCAAGAAGGAATTGAGAGTGTTGCATTAACTGTGGATGGAAAAGACCAGCTTCAAAATGAAGAAGGAAAAAGTTTATCAGCACCTGTAACCCGCCCGCAAAAAGTGAACACAGGTAGTTATTAAAAAAAGATTTTTGCTATAATAAATAGTAGTAGAGTAGGGTTTGCATTTATGCAGCCCTCTTTCTTATGAATAAGTTGTGAAAATCTTGTTAGCGACTGAAGAATGGAGGAGTACTATGCGACATGATAAACGGCAAAATGCTCAATTAAGATCAGTGCATATCGAAAGCAATTATTTAAAACACCCAGAAGGATCTGTGTTAATAACTGTTGGTGATACAAAGGTTATTTGTACAGCAACAATTGAAGATCGGGTTCCGCCATTTATGCGAGGAAGCGGAAAAGGGTGGATTACAGCTGAGTATAGCATGCTTCCAAGAGCAACCGAGCAACGTAATATAAGAGAAGCAGCCAAAGGGAAAATAACAGGAAGAACAATGGAGATCCAGCGTCTAATAGGAAGAGCGCTTCGGGCTGCAGTAAACTTAGAAGCAATTGGGGAACGTACGGTGTGGATAGACTGTGATGTGATTCAAGCGGACGGAGGTACAAGAACGGCTTCTATTACTGGGGCATTTGTAGCAATGGCGATTGCACTGGACAAACTTTCCCAACAGAAAAAACTAGCAGCGTATCCTGTGCGCACTTTTTTAGCAGCAACTAGTGTAGGGATTTTAAATAATAAAGAGGCAGTGTTAGACTTAGATTATGTCGAAGATTCTAGTGCAGAAGTAGATATGAATCTTATTATGACGAGTGAAAATGAATTTGTAGAACTTCAAGGAACAGGGGAAGAAGCTACTTTTTCCTATCAACAATTGCAAACATTATTAAGTTTAGGAGAAAGTGGTATACATAAGCTGATCGAAATTCAACAAGAAGTGCTTGGGGAAGAAATAACGAATAAAATAATGAAAAAATAGATGTAGTCGAAAAGGAGATTCTGATGAAGGAAATAATTATTGCCACAAAAAATGCAGGTAAGGCAAAAGAATTTGTGCAAATGTTTGCACCAATGGGGTTTATGGTTAAAACATTGCTGGATTATCCAGAAATAGAAGATGTAGAAGAAACGGGTACAACCTTTGAAGAAAATGCGATAATAAAAGCAGAAACAGTTTCTAAACAATTAGGAACGATTGTTATATCTGACGATTCTGGCTTAATAATTGATGCATTGGATGGAAAACCAGGTGTATATTCTGCTCGTTATGCAGGAAATGGGAAAAACGATGAAGAAAATATGACAAAAGTGCTTGGAGAATTAAAAGGTGTTCCAACAGATAAAAGAACAGCACGTTTCTGTTGTACGATTGCGGTGGCTAATCCAAAAAAGAAGACATTAACTTTTACTGGAACATGTGAGGGACTTATTTTAGAAGAAAAAAGGGGAGAGTTTGGTTTCGGCTATGATCCAATTTTTTATGTGGTAGAAAAAGAAAAATCAATGGCGGAGCTTCCTGCGGAAATAAAAAATCAGATAAGCCACCGTGCCGATGCAATCAAAAAACTAAAAGCACAAATTAATTCTGTTTTAAAGGAGGGATAACATGAAAGTTCTGATTGTAAGTGATAGTCATGGCTTGGTAAATGAATTAGAAGAATTAAAAAAGAGGCATAAGAAAGAAGTGGATTTATTTCTTCATTGCGGAGATTCTGAACTAACTGCAAATGAAGTAGCTATAGAAGGGTATAAATCAGTTCGGGGAAATTGTGACTATGAAGAAAAATATCCAAATGAGCTAGTGGAGGAAGCTACTACTGCGAAAATCTTTTTAACACACGGTCATTTATATGGTGTGAAGTCTTCTGTGAATAATTTATTGTATCGGGCAAAAGAAGTTGGAGCAAATATTGTTTGCTTTGGGCATTCTCACTACTTAGGGATGGAGTTAATTGATGGGATTTTATTTATTAATCCAGGGAGTTTAAGGCTGCCAAGAGGAAGAATAGAAAAAACATATGTTATATTAACGATTTCCCCAGATAAATACAAAACAGAAGTATATGATTATGTTCATGGGAAAATAGCAAATTTAACGACAGAATTTTCTAGAGAAGAGTAACTGCAAATGTTTTCCTAACAAGGAAATAAAAAATCCTTGTTAGGAAAAAAGTTTTGTAAAAACAATTGACTTTTACTTTAATAGCACATATAATAAATATTGTCCTCGTGACATGTAACAAAATAATGATGATGTCCCAGTAGCTCAGCCGGATAGAGCATACGCCTTCTAAGCGTACGGTCGGGAGTTCGAATCTCTCCTGGGACGTATTAAATTATTTCTGTTATCATGAATAGGATATTTTTTAAAAAACATGTCCCAGTAGCTCAGCCGGATAGAGCATACGCCTTCTAAGCGTACGGTCGGGAGTTCGAATCTCTCCTGGGACGTATTTTCGGATAAAGAATAAAAATCCACTCTTATCATTTAAGAGTGGATTTTTATTTGGATTTATTAATGAAGAAGGACAGCTCATTTTCTCCTTAAGGTATCTTCCTCTGCTCCACGAACATTGCCTTCTTTATTAAAGTGAGCTTCTTCTTTTTTTACAGTTTCAGAAATATGTTCGTTTTCTTCAACTGTTTTTTTCCCAACAACAATCTCTTCAGTAACCACTGGTTTTTTTGTAACTTCTAGTCGTTCCTCAACAATGGGAACCCTGATTGTTTCTGAGTCGTTGACAGGAGACACTTCACCTGAAGAGTCACTAACTGGGCGACGTTCGACATACACTTCATCATGCTTTACCGGAACATCTATTTTCTTCTCTTCTGTTATAACTTCTTTGCTGACTTGAATCTCTCCGGTTTGCACATTCTCTCTGTCTATATTTAATTCTTCTTCTCTAATAGGCATGATTTTTTCTTCTTTTGTACTATAAGTATTTCCATTATTAGAAACATCTGCTATAGCTGAATACGAATCAGATGAGAAATCTTCTCGATTTAAGTTATCCGTTTCTGTATTATCACTTTTTACTAATAGAAATTTGCCATCTTCTAATTCCTCATTATATTTATCAACTTCTTCTTTGGGAAGATCTAAATTATTTAAGCTATTTCCAGCTAATCCAAGATCATCCAGTGTAAAGAAATCTTTTAGTTTTTCAAAAAATGATGCAGAATTATTATTTTTAATATCTGTTGCTTGATATATATCTGCATTTGTCTGAGTTTCTAAATAATCTGTATCCTTTCTATTTGTAATAACGGAAAAACTAGCAGATTCATACCCCTTAGCAGAGAAACCCTCA
Organism: Niallia nealsonii; assembly: GCF_002835805.1. Classification (GTDB taxonomy): domain Bacteria; phylum Bacillota; class Bacilli; order Bacillales; family Cytobacillaceae; genus Niallia; species Niallia nealsonii. The sequence continues at coordinate 151,168 of NZ_PISE01000008.1, forward strand.
ATTGCTGAAATTGTTTCTTCTGGCGTTTCGTACACGCCTATTACATGTCTAGTCATCTCTTTCTTCCTCCTTTTTTATTTTAGATAATCGATTATGTAATAGTTGATTCCCGTTGTATTTTCTTTTAAACAATATATAAAAATGTAAATTTATCCATTCACTATGAAAACTGATAGTTTGTAACATGTTGAATTTGTTTATATAGTGATAATCTATGGTATAAGACAGTAAATCTAAAAAATATCTTTCATAAAAATAAATGCTCATAATTGATTTTAATCTTTATTCTAAAATAATATTTTTGGTTATTTTTTAAAAAAAAAATAAATTCTAGAGAGGAAATGAATAAAATGAATAATATTCTGACATTTGTTTGTGAACTTCCTTCTCATAATAAAAGAAAAAATTGTTAAATTTATGTATAAAATGGTTAAAAAAAGAAAAAATATAAATAGTATCTATTCGTATATTAAAAGTTCACAAAGTTGTAAAAAAATATTGGAAACGCTTACTTGTTTTGTTGTATAATAGACATATAATGATTACATTAATATTTTATTATGTGAATAGATGATCAAATTAAAATTAAAAAGGAGAAATGCAACATGATTTTAAAAGAATTAGGAAGGAATAGAATGATTATTATCAACTATTATAAAAACGGATTTTTGCAAACCTGTAAAGGGTATGTGCAAAAATTAAATCTTAATGATCAAAGTATTGATCTAAAAGATGAAAGACAAAATCTACTAAATATTCGTATTTCATGGATACATGATGTTACAGCAGTAAGCAAATGATTGGTGATAAATGCAATCGCTTTCTTTTTAAGAGGGTTGCATTTATCTTAACTAAACTTGGAGAATAGAAAATGAAAAATGGATGAATCTGTTGTCAGCATTCTTTATAAGCAGGATAGAAAAACTATGTAAGAATATATAACAACATAATGTACATTGTTAGAATTATTGTATTATAATATGCAACATAAAGTAATGTATAGATGGAAGAAGAAATTAAGTGATTATTATCAATAGATTTGCAAAAATTAAGCAACTATATAGATGGTAATCTCAATGGGCTATTAGCCAATAATAAAAGAATTTTTCCTCATTCAGGTAGGTACGAATAGATATTCCCCATCATAATCTTTTAGAGAGCGATATCTTAAAAGATTCTCCATATTCATTGCTTTTGATTATTTAATTTCAGATTGAAGAGTAAAAATTTAAAAATTTTTTTGAATAATTTAAAGTATATGAATTGTTTATTTATCAGTATTGTAAGCGATTCCAACTAAAATTAGATTGTTTTAATTATCTAATAATTCTCAAAAATACTGTTGACTCTTTTTTAGATTCGGCGTAAGATAACTTCAACAAAAGCAAAACAGAAAACAAAGCAAACGAGAAATGCTTTTGACAAAATGATTAATTATACTAAAAAATTAAAATAAAAATAATCCATATAGAAAAATTCGATGAAGAGGATAAGTAGTTTCAAACCTGGGATTCCACAGAGAGCCGGTAGTGCTGAGAGCCGGTGAAGCCAGTTGAAATGAACTCACCTCCGAGTGTTGGCTTGAAAAACGGATGTTTTAGTAAAGCCGACCGAGTGATATCCACTCGTTACCAAAAAAATGAGCAGTTATCAAAACTGTTTCTCTTGAGTGCATGCACTTTTATATAGTGTATGAATTAGGGTGGTACCGTGGAAAGCAAAAGCCTTTTCATCCCTTGTCTACTACATTAGTTAGTATACATGGAGGTGAAAAGGCTTTTTTCATTTAAATAGTCATGCTCTATCAGTACTTACTTTTATGAGGGGGTAAAATAAATGTTACAGGAAACTGCCTTTGAAGAAACAAAGGCTAATACCAATACTAAACCATTAACTGGCGCTGACCTTTTATTGCAGGCTTTGGAAAAAGAGAATGTAGAATTTATTTTCGGTTATCCAGGTGGTGCCGTGTTGCCAATCTACGATAAAATATATGATTCGAAAATTTTTCATGTACTTCCTCGTCATGAGCAAGGTGGAATCCATGCAGCTGAAGGTTATGCAAGAATTTCTGGAAAACCGGGTGTAGTAATTGCAACCAGTGGTCCTGGTGCTACTAATATTGTAACAGGACTTGCAGATGCAATGATGGATTCTTTGCCATTGGTTGTATTTACAGGGCAAGTAGCAACAGGTGTGATTGGAACGGATGCATTCCAAGAAGCAGATATTTTAGGAATTACAACGCCGATTACAAAATACAATTGTCAAATTAGAAATTTGGAAGACATTCCAAAAATTATTAAAGAAGCATTCTATATTGCGACAAGTGGAAGACCAGGACCTGTATTAATTGATATTCCCAAAGATATCGCTGCAACTATTACAGAGGAGCCAAAGGAGCAGGAAATCAGTCTCCCGGGTTATCAGCCGACAACACAGCCTAACTACTTGCAGATTCGTAAATTGACAGAAGCGGTGAGTGCAGCTAAAAAACCGGTTATTTTAGCTGGAGCAGGCGTTATTTTTGCAAAAGCAAGTGCGGAGCTGAAAGAGTATGCCGAGCAGCAGCAAATACCAGTTATTCATACTCTTTTAGGATTAGGCGGCTTTCCGGCAGATAATGAATTGTTTGTAGGCATGGGTGGCATGCATGGCTGTTATGCAGCTAATATGGCATTATACGAATGTGATTTGCTAATTAATGTAGGGGCCAGATTTGATGATAGGCTAACTGGAAACTTAGCTCATTTTGCTCCAAATGCAATGAAAGCACATATTGATATTGACCCAGCTGAAATCGGCAAAATTATTCCTACAAAGATCCCTGTAGTAGCAGATGCAAAAGAAGCTTTAACTGAATTGATCAAACAAAATGGTAAAATGTCAGAACATAATGAATGGAATGAAAAAATAAAAAATTGGCAAAAAGAGTATCCTTATTATTATGAAAATTCTGATTTGTTAAAACCACAAAAAGTGTTAGAGCTATTGTATGAAAAAACTGGCGGAAATGCTATTGTTACGACAGATGTTGGTCAGCATCAAATGTGGACAGCGCAGTATTACCAATTTAAAGAATCCAATAGATGGGTTACATCTGGTGGACTTGGAACGATGGGATTCGGATTGCCATCAAGTATTGGTGCACAATTAGCTGATCCTGATGCAACAGTATTGGCAATCAGCGGCGATGGTGGTTTCCAAATGTGCAGTCAGGAATTGGCGCTAATTAAAGAATTAAACTTGCCTATTAAAATTATCATTTTTAATAACCAGGCATTAGGAATGGTGAGACAATGGCAGGAATTCTTTTATGAATCTAGATTCTCTCACAGCAAGGAATCAGTACAGCCATCTTTTGTAAAGCTAGCAGAAGCGTATGGCATAAAAGGATATCAAATTTCTACTGACGAAGAAGCGGAAACGATTTTAGACCAGGTGTTAAATGAAAGAGAACCAGTATTGCTTGATTTCCGTTTAGATCCAAATGAAAATGTATATCCAATGATTGCACCTGGAAAAGGTTTACATGAAATGGTAGGGATGAAGCCATGAAAAAAATTATTAGTTTAACTGTTTTGAATAAATCAGGTGTGTTAAACCGCATTACTAATTTATTTTCAAAAAGAAATTATAATATTGAGAGCATTTCTGTGGGGCACACAGAGAATGAAGGAATTTCACGCATAACTTGTGTGGTTCATGTCGAAAGCGACAGTGTAATTGAGCAAATTACGAAACAATTAAATAAGCAAGTAGACATTCTTAAAGTGGTGGATATCACAGACCAAGCCATTGTAGCAAGAGAGCTTGCACTAATTAAGGTGCTTGCTACTCCTCAAACTAGGCATGAATTGTATTCGCTAATTGAACCATTTCGAGCGTCTGTTATAGATGTCAGCAAAGAAAGCATTGTCATCCAAATAACTGGTGAATCAAGCAAAGTAGAAGCATTTATTGAGCTAATCCGTCCATACGGAATTAAAGAATTGGCGAGAACAGGCACTACTGCCTTCCCTCGTGGATCCCAAAAAAGCAATATTCAAAGAAGCACTTACTCTATAGTTTAATTAATTTATTATATAAAACTAACATTTGAAAACGAAAGGGAGAATAAAAAATGGCAAAAATGTATTATAACGGAGACGCAAACTTAGGATATTTTGAAGGAAAAACAGTAGCAGTAATTGGTTATGGTTCACAAGGGCATGCACATGCTTTAAATATGAAAGACAGTGGCGTAAATGTAATCATTGGTTTAAGACAAGGGAAATCATGGGACAAAGCAGTTGAAGATGGCTTTAATGTATTTTCAGTAGGCGAAGCAACAGCAAAAGCTGATATCGTAATGGTTTTATTGCCTGATGAACTTCAAACAAAAGTTTATTATGAAGAAATCAAACCAAATTTGGCAAACCAAGCATTAATGTTTGCACATGGATTTAATATCCACTTTAACCAAATCGTTGCACCAGAAACAAGCGATGTTTTATTAGTAGCACCTAAAGGTCCTGGACATTTAGTGCGCAGAACATACGAACAAGAAGCAGGAGTTCCTGCATTATTCGCTATCTACCAAGATGTTACTGGCGAAGCTCGCGAGTTAGCTTTAGCATATGCAAAAGCAATCGGATCTTTACGTGCTGGTGCACTTGAAACTACATTTAAAGAAGAGACAGAAACAGATTTATTTGGAGAACAAGCTGTTTTATGTGGAGGTTTAACAGCACTTGTTAAAGCTGGATTTGAAACATTAGTAGAAGCTGGCTACCAACCAGAACTTGCATACTTTGAATGTTTGCATGAATTAAAATTAATCGTTGACTTAATGTATGAAGATGGTATGGCAGGAATGAGATATTCTATTTCTGATACAGCACAATGGGGCGACTTTGTAACAGGACCAAGAATTGTAACAGAAGATGTGAAAAAAGAAATGAAAGCTGTATTAAAAGATATCCAAGATGGAAAATTTGCTAAAGGCTGGATTTTAGAAAACCAAGCAAATAGACCAGAATTTACAGCAATTAATGCTCGTGAAAGTGAACATTTAATTGAAAAAGTTGGTAAAGAATTACGCCAAATGATGCCATTTGTAAAAAGCTCTAAGAAGAAAGAAGTGGTAGGTAGTGGCAAAAATTAAGATTTTTGATACGACATTAAGAGACGGGGAACAATCACCTGGCGTAAATCTTAATCTTTCAGAAAAAATTCTTATTGCTGAACAACTAGAAAAATTAAATGTGGATATTATAGAAGCAGGCTTTCCAGCTGCTTCTAAAGGAGATTTTATGTCTGTGCAAAAAATTGCACAGACAATTAAAAATAGCTCTGTGACAGGTCTAGCAAGAGCTGTACAATCAGATATTGATGCTGCCTGGGAAGCTTTAAAAGATGGGGCTAACCCAAGAATCCATGTCTTTTTAGCTACATCTCCTATTCACCGCGAATATAAGTTGAAAATGTCTAAAGAACAAGTAGTGGAAAGAGCTGTTTCAGCAGTTAAATATGCTTCTCAGAAATTCCCAATTATTCAATGGAGTGCAGAAGATGCATGTAGAACAGAACTTCCTTTTTTAGCAGAAATAATTGAAGAAGTTATTCAAGCAGGCGCGAATGTAATCAATATTCCTGATACCGTTGGATATATAAATCCATATGAGTACGGGAAGATTTTTCAATATTTAAAAAATAATGTTCCTTCTATTAATAAAGTTTGCCTGTCCACACATTGTCATGATGACTTAGGAATGGCAACAGCAAACTCCTTGGCAGCAATTGAAAATGGTGCAACACAAGTGGAATGTACGATAAATGGAATTGGTGAAAGAGCAGGAAATGCCGCATTAGAAGAAATTGCGGTTGCCCTTCATATTCGTAATGATCATTATAAAGAAACAACTAGAATTAACTTAAAAGAAATTAGCCGCACAAGCAGCTTAGTCAGCGAATTAACGGGAATGGTTGTTCCAGGAAATAAAGCAGTTGTTGGGCGCAATGCATTTGCTCATGAATCGGGCATTCATCAAGATGGTGTATTAAAAGAAAAAACAACATACGAAATTATTTCACCTGAATTAGTTGGCTATTCATCTAACAACATGGTATTAGGAAAACATTCTGGCAGCCATGCATTTAAATCCCGCCTTCAAGAATTAGGATTAGAAATAGCTGACAATGATGTAAAAGAATTGTTTGTCGCATTTAAAGAATTAACAGACCATAAAAAAGAAATAACAGATGAAGATATCATTGCTATTGTGTTAGAGAAAAAGCTTTCTAAAGAAGAAAAGTATTATGAGCTTGTTGATGTAAAAGTAAAACACAATGATGATATAGCAGAAGCTTACATTAAACTGCATGGAGCAAAAAATGAAGTAATTGAAGAAACAGGTACAGGTTCAGGCAGTGTAGAAGCACTTTATAATACATTAGAAAAATCAATCAATGGAGATGTAAGCTTATCAGATTATCGTATACAATCAGTTGGTGCTGGCAGAGATGCATTGGCACAAGTGTTTGTAAAAGTTCAATTTGAAGAGAAAGAATCCAATGGACGTGGTTTGGATCAAGACGTATTAGTTGCTTCAGCAAAAGCGTATTTAAATGCTATTAACCGTGCGATATTAGCTAAAGAACAAATAGTGGAAATCGTAAATAGCTAATTATTTATTCTGTTAGCAAATAAATTTTCAGCTTGTAAAGTAAAGTTCAAAATAAATAAACATTTAACCATCAGTGAAGTTATATTTTGCTTCACTGATGGCAGTTTCACGTAGAATGGAAAGGGCGAATTAGAATGAAAAAGAAAATCGCTGTATTACCAGGAGATGGAATAGGTCCTGAGATTGTTCAAGGTGCTATTGAAGTATTGCGAGTAATTGAGGAAAATTTCCAACATGAGTTTGAATATGAATTTGGAAATATCGGTGGAAATGCTGTTGATATAGATGGAAGTCCTTTACCTGATAAAACGATTAATCTTTGCAAAAACAGTGACGCTATTCTTTTAGGGGCTGTTGGTGGACCGAAGTGGGAGACGCTTCCTGTTCCCCTGCGTCCAGAACAAGGGTTGTTAAAAATTAGAAAAGAATTAAATCTTTTTGCTAATTTAAGACCAACAACTTATTATGAGAGTTTGGCGGGATCTTCGCCATTACGCCAAGAAATTATTGAAGGTGTAGATTTATTTGTTGTCAGAGAATTAACTGGCGGAATTTATTTTGGCAAGCCAAGCGAAAGAACAACTATTAATGGCCAAAGTGGTGCAGTAGATACATTAGTCTACAGTAAAGAAGAGATAACAAGAGTACTAGAAAAGGCATTTGAAATTGCACAAACTCGTTCAAAAAAAATAACATCTGTAGATAAAGCGAATGTACTGGAATCCAGCAGATTATGGAGAGAGTGTGCAAACGAAATTGCAAAAAAATATCCAGATGTTTCGTTAGAACATATGTTAGTAGATAATGCAGCTATGCAGCTTATTAGAAATCCAAAACAATTTGATGTGATTGTAACAGAGAATATGTTTGGGGATATTTTAAGTGATGAGGCATCTGTATTAACAGGTTCTTTAGGAATGTTGCCATCTGCAAGTATTTCAGAATCTGGCCCGTATCTTTATGAGCCAATTCATGGCTCAGCTCCAGATATTGCAGGACAGAATATTGCTAATCCACTTGCTACCATTCTTTCTGCAGCTATGCTTTTACGTGTATCTTTCCAATTAGAAGAAGAGGCGGCAATTATTGAAAAAGCGGTAAATGCTGTTTTAGATAATGGATTCCGTACAAGAGATATTATTTCTCCAAATACAAAAATTGTTTCCACTACGGAAATGGTAGAAGAAGTGAAAAAAGAAATAGTAGCTAAATTGGCGAATAAATTAAACGCATAACAAGAAAAAAATTCTAATACTGCTATCTACAAATCGATCATTAGTAAAATAATAAAAAATCTAATGTGTTCGCAAAAGAAAAGGAATAACAAGAAAGTGAGGGGAATATGATGGGGAAATCAATTGTTGAAAAAATATGGCAGAAGCATATTGTTCATAGAGAAGAGGGGAAACCAGATCTGCTATATATTGATCTTCATCTTGTGCATGAAGTAACATCACCTCAAGCATTTTCTGGTCTAAGAATGAAGAATCGAAAAGTGAGAAGACCAGATCGTACATTTGCGACAATGGATCATAATGTACCAACCATTAATCGCTTTAAAATAGATGATGAAGTGGCATTAAATCAAATGACCACATTGGAAAAAAATTGCTTGGAATTTAATGTTCCTTTAGCAAACTTAGAAAGCCCTGAACAAGGAATTGTCCATGTTATTGGACCAGAGCTAGGGTTAACACAGCCAGGAAAAACAATCGTATGCGGCGACAGTCATACATCTACACATGGAGCATTTGGAGCACTAGCATTTGGAATCGGCACTAGTGAAGTAGAACATGTATTGGCAACACAAACTTTATGGCAAACAACACCGAAAACATTAAAAGTAGAAGTAACTGGAAAACTTGCTCAAGGTGTTACAGCAAAGGATGTTATTTTATATATCCTTTCCAAGTATGGGGTAAACTTTGGTACAGGACATGTTATCGAGTATACTGGCGATGTCATTAGAAAGCTTTCCATGGAAGAAAGAATGACCATTTGTAATATGTCTATTGAGGGCGGAGCGAGAGCTGGTTTAGTTTCCCCAGATGAAACAACTTTTGAATATGTAAGAAATCGCAAATATGCCCCTGAAAATTTTGAAGCAGCTGTTGCAGAGTGGAAAGAGCTTGTTTCAGATGAAGATGCTGAATATGATAAAGTGATTATTATTGATGGCAATGATATTGCACCAATGGTAAGCTGGGGTACAAATCCAGCTATGACAGCAAAAGTAGATGCTAGTATTCCTACGTCTTCTAGTTATGAAGAAGAAACCGAACGCCGTGCATTGCAAAGTGCTCTTCAATATATGGATTTACAAGAAGGTCAGGCAATTACAGATATTAAAATTCAACATGTATTTATCGGTTCATGTACAAACTCTCGAATTGAAGACTTAAGACAAGCTTCTAGTGTCATTCAAGGACGAAAAGTGCAAGCGGGAGTACGGGCTTTGGTTGTGCCAGGATCTCAAAAAGTAAAAGCACAAGCAGAAAAAGAAGGATTAGATGCAATTTTTAAAGAGGCTGGTTTTGAATGGAGAGAAGCAGGATGCAGCATGTGTTTAAGCATGAATAATGATTTTGTGCCGCAGGGTGAACACTGTGCTTCTACTTCAAACCGGAACTTTGAAGGCAGACAAGGTGCGGGAGCTAGAACTCATCTAGTAAGTCCAGCGATGGCTGCAGCTGCAGCTATAAATGGCCGCTTTATAGATATTCGAACAGAACAAGCAGTGGAAGAATTAGTATAAACAAGAGATAAGGCAGGGAGGGATACAAATGAGCGGATTTACTAAATTTGTTGGAAAAGCAGCAGCGATGGATCGTGTCAATGTGGATACAGATCAAATTATTCCAAAACAATTTTTAAAAAGGATTGAAAAAACAGGTTTTGGCCGCTTTGCCTTTTTTGATTGGCGCTATTTAAAAAATGGGGAACCAAACCCTGAGTTTGAATTGAATTTTCCTGAGAATAAAGGTGCAACCATTTTAATTGCCAATAAAAATTTTGGTTGTGGTTCATCCAGAGAGCATGCACCATGGGCATTGCAGGACTATGGTTTTCAAGTAGTTATTGCACCGTCATTTGCAGATATTTTTTATCAAAACTGCTTAAAAAATGGAATGATTCCTATTCAATTAGACAGTGAAAAGATAGAATACTTGCTAAATGCTGCTAAAAATCAGCCATATAATTTGCATGTTAATTTAGAGAATGAAACAGTAGAAGATGAAAATGGTTTTAAAGAAAGCTTTGATATCCATCCTTACTGGAAAAAAATGCTTGTAAATGGTTGGGATGAAATTGAAATAACTCTGCAATACAGCACTGAAATTCAAGACTATGAAAATGCAGCTGCAAAATAAGTGTATATGAAAGGGGCTTTCCAATAAGTCAATTTTTTTGACTGTTGGATGCCCCTTTGTTTGTTTAAGAATGCTAATATATCGGTATTTTTGACTTTTAAATGGATTTCACTTTTGGCACAAGCACTTTTTCATTGCTCATCCTATTTAAGAAGTGATGATTAAATATAATCCTGTAAAAAGAAGAATGATATATGTAATGATTTTAAATGTTTTTTGGCTGATCCATTTAAATAATAATTGCCCTGCAAATATGCCAATAATCAAAGATGGAAGTCCAATGCTGGAAGATATCCAAACTTCTGAACTTGTCCCTCCAAAACCTATCTGCATAACAAGGCTGGCAAAATAAACAAATAAATAATACGCTAAAGTTGTGCTGCGAAGTGTTGCTTTATTTGTCCCTACACTAGAAAAATAAAGCAAAAGGGGAGGTCCTGGCACACCTATGCTTGTTGTCAGTAAACCAGATATGCCTCCTGTTAGAAAATCTCCTTTTTTCGATTGTTTAATGGTCAGTTTTAAAATCAGTAAGATAGTTAAAAAGATAATAAGGATGCCAACAGTCATTTTCAGTATTTGAACATCCATGTATAAATAAACGGCAAGTCCGATTATTAATCCTAAAATACTGCCTTTTATTAGTGTTATCAATAATTGTTTATTAATTTCCTTTCTGATTTTATAAATCATAAAACTAGAAAGACAAATGGATAAGACGATATTGATTTGTACAGCAGTATGAATAGGATAAAGCAAAAAGAGAAAAGGAGTCCCGATAATAGAGAAACCGAAACCAGTGCTTGTTTGCAAAAGTGATGCAAAAAACACAACAACAATTAATAATAACCAACCATCCATAAAGTACCTCGCTTTGTATCATGCAATAAACTGTGTGTTTTATATTCTTGCTGTTTTTCGTCTCAGCAGCCTGAATATACTTTGTTTTCCTTGGGCACGTCTTTCTCCCATTCCCAAAGGAGTCTATGTGTATTCCATCTGCTGAGGCCTGTTATTCTATTATTTTTGTTAAAAATAATAAATTTTAAGAAAACAGTCTATATTTTTAATTATTTAATCATTTTTTGTAAATATTGCTCTTAAACTTGACTGTTGCTTTTTGCTGCAGGCATTCATTTTCCCCCAGTCTACATATTAGATAGCGTTCTGCATGCTGTAAACTTTATTAAATCATGCACATAATATTCAGAGTTGAACATTATCGGAAGTCCTTCGTCTGTATACTTTGTAATATCGAGTCTTAAAAGGGGGGCATTTATTGGCAAATGAAGCATCTTTCCTAACTCATTATCTGTTAAAGTAGGAATCAGCTCCATAAAATCATGACTAAAATGAACATTGCTTGTTTCTTCTAAATAGGTAAAAATATTCTGTCCGAGATCATCTTCGCTAAATATATTGGTCTGCAAGTGTTTTTTTGCAATTCGATTTATGCAATAAACAGCAGGTGCATGATCGGCAAGAAATCGTTTTTTCACTATCAGGATTTCATCCTCTGGCTCTATTTTTAAGTATTCCGCCGTCTTTTTATCACACTTTTCCCAAGAATAGGTTATATTATCGACGTTAGCTTGATAGCCAGATTCTTTTATAAAGTTGCTTAGTTCTCCTGAAGAATCAATAATGCCAGTAAGTTTTCTTGCAAAAGTAGTAATGATTGTGCTGCTTCCTTGACTTCTTGTAATAAAACCTTCATTTTCTAAAACAGTAAGAGCTTCTCGAACAGTTACCCGGCTTACTCCCATTTCAGCAGCAAGTTTTGTTTCGGAAGGCAGCTTTGTCAGTTCATGTTCATTTGTATGCAAAATATACTGTTTTAAGTATTCAATTGTTTGTTTTACTGCTGTTAGTTTTTGCACTTTATTAATGCCGATTTTTGACATAATTTCCTCCTGTCTGTTTGCAATTAAATACCTGCCTTTTGGATGATTTTTGCTGCAGATATTCTGCTTTCAAACATAATTTTTTCTTCGTCTAATGTCAGTACTTCTCTGTTTTTCATAATAATCTTTCCATCAATAATAACATCAGTCACATCATTGCTTGTAGCCGATTCTATTAAAGTGTTCACTAAATTTTGAGTTGGCTGAATATGCGGCTGATTTAGATTGATTGCTATCAAATCTGCTTTTTTGCCAATCTCTAGTGTACCAATTTGTTGTTCTTGCAGGCTAGCTTTTGCTCCTCCTAATGTTGCCATCTCCAGTATCTTTTTTGACGGCATAACAACTGGATCGAAGATGGGGGTCCCCCAATAGGCTCGCATTAATGATTTAAATACTTTCATTTGATCAAAGAGGCTTAATCCTGCATGTGCTGCTCCATCTGTCCCAAGACCAATGCTAATCCCTTTGTGCAAAAGTGTTGGAGTTTTGGTGAAACCTTTTCCAGAATTGCTGATCGGACAATGGGCAATTTTAATATTATAGTTGTTTACAATATCGATTTCATTATCGGAAAGCAAAATGCTGTGTGCACTAAGAAAAGGCTGATCTAATACCTCTAAAGATTCTAAAAATTCCAACGGACGTTTTTTATAGTGTTCCAGGCAGAAACTTATTTCATTTGTATATTCATTCATATGAGCCTGTACCCCTGTGTTTAACTCTTTTGCTGTTTCAAAAACACTAGTAATCAAACTTGGCGAACATGTAATGATAGATCTCAATGAAAACCAAATATTTATTCTTCCTTCTCCTGCCTGATGAAAATCATCATAAAGTCTTTTATTTTGCTTTATTAATTCTTCTTCGGAAAACTTCATGCTAGAAGGTATAGCTTCACCTGTATTCATGGTAGAGCAGGTTAAAGTAGCTCGCAAACCTGCTTGCAACGCGCTTTCTGCTACTTTATGCATATAACTGCCGCCAGCATCAACAAAGGATGTAGTTCCGCTTTTTATCATTTCCAGGCAACTTAATTGAGCACTTTTATACACAGCATCTTCGTTTAAATTGCTTTCGTAAGGAACCATAATTCTTGTCCAGATCATAGGATATTCATCTGTGATTTTGCCCCTTAGGAATTGTTGATTTGTGTGCATGTGTGCATCAATAAGCCCGGGCATTAGAAGTTTTCCTTTACCCTCTAAAGTTGTTTTGGACTTATATTGTTTACTTATTTGCAAGAAGCTGTCCAGTGCAATGATTTTTTTATCCGCTATTGCAATAGACATATCTTCTTGGACAGTAAATTCATTCGTTAAGATAGAGCAGTTTTTAATAATTAAATCACATTTTTTAACTTGATTCATTGCTGTAGTCCTTCCATTTACACTTGAATATTTAGTTGGATGCTGCTTACCCATTATTTAATGGGCTTTTGCTACTCTCTGATTGAAGTTTCGTTTGATATGCAAGTTTTTATTCCTTATTTCACTGCAGGTAGTTGTTTTGGCATCTGTTTTACAAAAGAGTAACTTTTTAGTTTTATAGCTGCTTGTTAAAAAATTTAAAATGGCTTTAACCGCCCCATCATCTATTCATAAAAATAGGCTGTTTTCGTAAACTT
>NZ_PISE01000075.1 GCF_002835805.1 Niallia nealsonii
TTAGAATATAGAGCTAAAGCCGTTTAAAGGTCTTTTATTATTTCCACTGTCTACTTGACAGGGAGCAGTTCACTTATGCAAATTTCAGGCTTTTTTATTTTATAAATTAGTAGAGCAAATTTCCTTGTTTTTTCGGAATAATAAGAGTAACAGTGGTTCCTTCCATCCATTTGCTCTTATAAAACAAACCATATTTTTCTCCATAATTTAGTTGGATACGATGATGCACATTTTGAATCCCGTAGCCTTTTGTTTTAGTAATGAGAATAGTTTCTAATGTTTCTGGGCTGATTCCACATCCATTATCAGCTATCGTAAAGATCAGGTTATCATTTGATTGCTTTCCTGATATAGTAAGGATGCCTTTTCCAGGCGTTTCTTTATGATCAATGCCATGGTTAATTGCGTTTTCTACTAATGGCTGCAAAAGAAGATTAATCATTGTGTAATTTAAAATTTGGTCATCAATCTCAAAATGAACATCGAAAGAATTGGAATGCATCATACGCTGAATTTGAATATATGAAGTGGTATTTTCTAATTCGTCTTTTACTGAAATGATATTTTTCCCTTTGTTTAATGTGGTGCGATAATATGTTGAAAGCAATTGAGCCATCTTACTAATATCCTCTTGTTCTGTCATAATGGCCTTACTATTAATAAGAGAAAGGCTGTTATAGAAAAAATGGGGATTTATTTGTGCTTGCAATGCTTTCATTTCATATTCTTGTTGAGCAATTTTACTGTTATAAACTTCATCAATCATCGTTTGTAATTTATGGACCATATTTCCAAATTTTCTTATTAAATGGCCAATTTCATCAGTAGATGTATTAGTGACAGTGACAGACAAATCTCCTTTTTCGATCTGTTCCATATTTTTTGCTAGTTTTTCTAAAGGTCGGACTACTATTATAGAAAGAAAGTAAATGGACAAAAATAAAAATAAAATACATAAAAAAATCACAAGTATAACCGTCACTGTAATTTGGGAAGTAGATGCAGAAACAGTGCCTAATGGACGATATAAATAGGCTGTCCAATTATAGGAAGAAAGTGCAGATTTTTTATATACATAATCTTGATCTAAGGATCCATCTTTATATTTTTTTAATAATTCATCTGAAGAAAGTTCATATGAATTATTTTTTTTTGAAAAATTTTCAAAAGAATAAACAGGCTGATTATTTTCATCAAGTATGATTATGCCATATGTGTCCTCAAATAAACTCGCCATCGAATTAAAAACATGTTTATAATCTATGTCCAAATAAACAATATTCTTATTATAACGATCGAAAATTTGGCAGACTACTTTAAGTGTCCGATCAGAATCTGAAGCAACTAATTTGGGAGATGTGGTATTTAAAACACTAGGATACCAACTAGTATGTTCTATATCTGATAAAGGACGCAAAATATCACCATGATAATATATCGTTTTATTGTTGCTATATATCGTGATTGTATTAATGTCATTTTGCAAATTGCGTGCAGTCAAAATTAAAGGATCTAATATATCTCGATACATCAAGTACATTTCGTACGAGTTGGCATAGTCAGAAGTTACTCCTCTTTTAACATCTTCATCCCAAGTAATTTGATTGATTATATTAAAATAAGTATTTACTTTATAATCCAAACTTAAAATTGCTTGATTTAAAGATTCTTCCAATACTTCATTTTCGCGATTTATCAATAAATTTTGGATTTGATAATAACAAAAATAACCCAATGCAACGACAGGCAATAGACTTGCTAATAAACAAATAATGAGTATTTTACTTCTGAATTTTAAGTTCTTAAACCAGGTTTTAAGTTTGACCATACTAATAGTTCTCTTTCTTTTTTTCTCCGTGCATTTGACGGAATTTCTCTGGACTTGTGCCGAAATTTTCTCGAAAGCTTCTGCAGAAGTACGAAAAATTTTGGTAGCCTACTTCTTTACATATATCATTAATTTTCATATTTGTATTATGAAGAAGCTTTTTTGCCTTCTCCATTCTGAAGTTTTTTATATACTTATTGAGCCCGCATCCAGTTTCTTGAATAAACACCTCACTTAAATAGCGTGGAGATAAGTATGCTTTTTCAGCAAGTATATTTAAACTTAAATCCTCTCCGTAGTGTTCGGTTATATACTGCTGAACAATATGGATAACATGTTTTGGGGACTGTTCTTTTTTCTCTAACTTTTTTATCACTTTTTCTTGAATTGTTAATAAAATATTTTCAATTTCTGAGAAGTATTTACAAGAATAGATTGCACTCATTTTTTCGTTAACAGTTTTCTCGTCATATTCTTTTAAAACTTGACAAAGCAACTGCAAAAGTCTTGAAAATAAATAACGAACATAAATATGAGAAAACTCCTTTTTTTGATAATATTTTTGAAATAAAATATTTATGTTTTGTTTCAAACTAAATGTATCAACATATTGAATTGCCTCCTGGATAGCATGTAAAAGGTGTTCATCGTGTTCTAACCATTCTGTTTCTTGTGTGATAGAGGTATCAATTGGATAAATATAGGTCTCAGAATAGAAAAAGCGATCTTCTAGATACTCTTCCAATTTTTCATATATTATCGGTATCTCACTAGAAGTGGAAAGCTCTTTACTAACAGACATATAGCATTGAATTCCGTATTCAGAATAAATTTTTGTTTGGATTTTACTTGCAATTTGCATAGGTGGTTCTAAGTAGTTGGCGTCATTTTTCAGCAATATCAAGATTTGAAATGGATTTAAATCAATAAAATCGCAAGTGCTAGGGATAATCTTCTTAATCTGTTCGTAAAAGAAAAGAGTATCCTCTTCTTTAGAAAGAGTATCGAAGAACGGTTCTTCAAACTGGATTAGAATTAATCGATAATATTCATTCAAAAAATCAAAGTCTATGAAAGGGTATTCATTTTTTAGTATATCTAATGGCGTCTTGTTTATTAGACGGTATAGAATATGGGTTTTAAGGAATGAAGTATTCGCTTTTTTTTGAACTTTTTCATTCTCTAAAGTTTTAATATTTTGTATGACTGAGAGAATAGTATCTTGAAATTCTTGAGGTTTTACAGGCTTTAAGATATAATCGACCGCTCGTAAAGATAGCGCTTTTTTGATAAAGTCAAAATCATCATGACCACTGAAGAAAATAATTTGGATATCGGGATTAATTATTCTTGCCTTTGCTGCAAGCTGTATTCCATCAATAAAGGGCATTTTGACATCGGTAAATAGAATATCTACAGACTGATTTCTTAATTGAGAGATTGCCTCTTTCCCATTGGCGGCTTCTGTTATATCAAGTTCAAAATTGAATTTATTTAGAAGAAAACGGATGACATTTCGTTCATCTTTTTCATCATCTACAATCAGAATGCGGTGCATATTTTTCCCTCCTATATAATTCATGATGATTATATCATCTTAGATTTGCAGATTACAATACAGGCAGAAATTTCCGGAAAAAAGTACATGAAAACGGTTTATTTAATATATCAAAGGAACTAGCAATCAATTAAACTATACTTAAGCTTAAATAACGGCCATTATTTAGGAGCAGAAAGGTTAGCAGTTTGTTGAGATAAACTTACTTGGGGGGAAACGAATGAAGTATAGATCACTATTAAAACGTATGGGTATTGCTTTGATGGCCTCTACGTTGACAATCTCTTTAGCAGCTTGTGTGGAGTCTTCGTCATCAGAAGATTCTTCAACAAAGGATGGAGCAACAATCATTAAAATGGGGCGCGTCACAGCAGCAAATCCGAAACTGCCTGAAGGAGATACATATGAGGATAATGCATACACACGTCTTGTGAAGGATAAATTAAATGTAAAAATTGTAGATCAATTTGAAGCTGAAGGGGAAGACTATAATAGGCAGGTTGCACTTGCAATTGCATCAGGGGAATTGCCAGATATGATGCGTGTTGATTCCAAGGAAGAATTAAAAGAATTAGTTGAAAATGATTTAATTGCAGATTTAACTGAAGTTTACGATAAAAATGCAAGCGATTACATCAAGGGTATTTATGATACTTATGATGGAAGAAACCTAGCGGATGCTACATTTGATGGACATCTAATGGCAATTCCAGCAACAATAGGAAATTCTGCTCCAAATATGGTTTGGATCAGAAAAGATTGGATGGACAAACTTGGGATAAAACTAGACAGTGATGGAGACAGTCAAATCACTTTAGAAGAGTTAGAAAAAACGGCAAAAACCTTTGTAGAAAAAGACCCTGGAAATTCTGGAAATCCAGTAGGAATTCCATTTGCTACTTGGTTAAATGCTAGTGATTATGGCGGATCTGGACTTACTATGTCATCCATAGCAGCAGTTTTTAATGCACATCCTAAATTTTGGCTGGATAATGGCAATGGAGATATTATGTATGGTTCCACCACTGATAGTACAAAAAAAGCACTTGGTGTAATGGCAGATTGGTTTAATAAGGGAATTATTGATCCACAGTTTGGAACTAGAACTTGGGATGATATAATGGCTCTTCTTACTAAAGGGCAAACAGGAATTGTTACTGGACCTTGGCATATTCCTGACTGGGGGCTATCTACTGTCAAAGGAATGGATAAAAATGCAGAGTTCGCAGCCTACTCTATAAAAGGTGAAAATGGAAAGGTTAACGTTGTTCATAATAATCCAACAGGACAGTTTATTGTGGTTAGAAAAGATTATGAGCACCCTGGGCTGGCCATAAAAATCTTAAATTTATTTTATGATGAGATTATCAATACAAAAGATTTAAAAACAGAGTATCCGGAAATTTCGAAATATAATGAACTTGCAGTAGATGGTTCAACTAGACCGTTTAATATTGAAGTATACAACGCTAATAATGTTTTAGAGGAATACTCTTATATTAAATCTGCAGTAGATGGCAAAACTTCTATCGATGATATACCGAAAGCTGGTCTAAAAATAGATGCAGAAAGTGTAAAAGCTTATAAAGAAGATCCTGCAAATACTGATACTTCTTCCTGGTCCAAATATCATTCTAGAATGCTTGGCATGGGAATGATTAATACATTATCAGAAAAGGATGCATTTAATTGGACGACTCCTGTATTTTTTGGCACGACAAAAACAATGGAGAAAAAATGGGCCAATCTTGGGAAATTAGAAGAAGAGTCTTTTATAAAAATAGTAACGGGCAATAAGCCGCTAGATTATTTTGATACCTATGTTTCTAATTGGAAAAAACAAGGTGGGGATGAAATCATCTCAGAAATTAAAGAAGAACTAGAAAAAGGGCAGTAATTAATAACCGTAAGAGCTGCTATGCAGCTCTTATTAGTTAAGGAGGAAAATATGGAAAAACTCCAAGGTGAAATAACCGAAAATTTTAAAAAAACAGAATTTAATACTAAAAAGGAAAAAGTGAAGAAATGGACGAAGGAACAAGCTTTTTATCATGGAATGTTGTTGCCTGGAATGATATTTCTAATTTTATTTAGCTTTGTTCCTATGTTTGGAATCATTATGGCATTTCAAGATTATATACCAGCCAAAGGTATTTTAGGTTCTGAATTTGTAGGATTAGATCATTTTAAATATATGTTTTCTTTGCCTGATATCGGAAAGTTGTTTCGAAATACGATAGTGATTGCACTAGGCAAAATTATTTTAGGATCTTTATTGGCAATCGTATTTGCTATTCTTTTAAATGAAATCCGCCTTAAATTCTTAAAAAAATCGATTCAAACAGTGGTGTATTTGCCGCATTTTCTTTCATGGGTTGTATTAGCAACCGTCGTTTTAAATATGTTTAACCTAGACGGGATAGTCAATCAGATTTTAGCCTTTTTGGGATTAGAAAAACTGAACTTTCTTGGCAGCAACAAACTTTTTCAACCATTAATCATTGGAACGGATGTTTGGAAAGAATTTGGGTATAATTCGATTGTTTATTTAGCAGCCATAACAGCAGTCGATCCAGGCTTGCATGAAGCTGCCAGCATTGATGGAGCTAATTGGTGGAAGAGGATTTGGCACATTACACTTCCAGGAATGCTCCCAATTATTCTTTTGCTGGCAGTATTAAGTCTCCCAAACATACTTAATGCAGGTTTTGATCAAGTCTATAATTTATATACACCAATGGTTTATGAGACAGGTGATATCCTTGATACTTATGTGTATAGAATTGGATTAATTGGCCGTGAATATAGTTTTGGGACAGCAGTTGGTTTATTTAAATCGGTAATAGGCATTATTTTAATAGTATCAGCGAATAATGCAGCTAAGAGATTTACGGACCGAAAATTATTCTAGGGGGTAGGGAATTTTGATAGAAAGTAAAAGCTTTTCAGCACGATTTGGAAAAATCTCTATATATGTAATCGTGATTTTTTTGGCGCTAACCTGTCTGCTGCCTTTGTGGAATATTGTTGCGATCTCTTTTAGCGGAAGTGAGGCAGTTGCGGCAAATAAAGTAGGTCTTGCGCCAGTTAGTTTTACAACAGAAGCATATAAGATGATTATGGAAGATGCCCAATTTTGGCGGTCTTTTGGAATTTCTATTCAGCGTGTTGTTCTTTCTCTTATTATTAATATGATTTTGATTGTTACAATGGCATATCCTTTATCTAAATCGAAAAGAGAGTTCAAAGGCAGAAGTATTTATATGAATCTTATCATATTTGCGATGTTATTTAATGGAGGGATGATTCCAACATACTTGATTGTTAAAAATCTAGATCTTTTAAATACAATTTGGTCTCTAGTATTGCCGGGGGCAGTACAAATATTTAGTATAATTCTGGTTATGAATTTTTTTATTGGTGTGCCAAAATCTTTAGAAGAAGCAGCAATAATGGATGGAGCTAATCCATTGCAAGTTTTGCTGAAAGTATATATTCCGATATCCATGCCAGCTTTAGCGACGGTTGCTTTATTTAGTATTGTAGGAAATTGGAATGACTTCTTTTCTGGATTAATATATATGACAAAAGTCAGCAATTATCCTTTAATGACCTATATACAGTCCTTAACAATCAGTATTGAAGATATGTTAAAAGCAGGATCAAGTGCCAGTTCCTTAGCAAATGCGGGTGAAGTATCAAATAGAAATCTGAATGCTGCAAAAATAGTCATCTCTTGTGTTCCTTTATTGGTGATATATCCACTGCTGCAAAAATACTTTATCACTGGCATTGTAGTGGGATCAGTAAAAGAATAAAAAATTTAGAGAAGCACTGTAGAATTCGCTTTATATAGAGACATTCACTGCCTTAAAAGAATGCTTAAGTGAATGATATAGTGCCAGTTTTTTTATCAGGAGGCATATTATAAGTAGAAGAGAGGTACTCTATGAATGAACCATATCTTTGAATGGAATGGACCTTTATACCGATTTTTATTAAAAATTTGCGAATTAATGCTTTTGAATTGTCTGTTTCTATTATTTTGTTTACCTATTATTACAATAGGTGCGTCAACTACTGCCCTTTATGCGATAACACTAAAAATGGTTAGAAATGAAGAGGTAAACTTATTGGCAGGCTTTATTCAGGCAGTCAAAAAAAATTTTAAGCAAAGTACCGCTATATGGATTTTCTTAGTAATTATGGGGTCCATATTATATATAGATTATTCTTTTCTGAAACAATATGCAGGACCATTCTCTTTGCTGGTACATATAAGTTTATTCTTTTTTTCATTAGTTTATCTTATTACTATTTTATTTGTTTTTCCGTATATTTCTAGATTTAAAAATTCAGTAAAAGAGTCAATTGGCAATACATTAAAAATGGCAGCTGCAAATCCTATTAAAATAATGCCGATTTTAATTATTTCATTATTCCCAGTGGTTTTAATGCTGATATCCCCATATTTATTTGTTTTTTGTTTATATCTAAGTGTTTTTTTAGGTTTTTCTTTTATTGCATACTTGAATTCCTTTTTTATTCGCAATATTTATGAAAGATATGAAAGTTAAAAAGGAAAAATATGAACTTTTCTGTGATATAAAAACAAGTCCAACATGAATATCCCATGCTGGACTTGTTTTGCTGATTAATTTAATTAAAGTACAGGAGCCATTGTCTCTTTTAATACTTTTACAGAATGGTCGAATTTTTTTTGTTCTTCTTTATTAAGGTCAAGTTCAACTATTTCACGAATGCCATCACGATTGATGACAGCGGGCACTCCTACATATACATCACTTTGGCCATATTGTCCGTCAAGATAAGCAGATACTGGCAAAATAGAATTTTCATTATTTAAGATTGCTTTTGTAATACGCACTAGAGACATTCCGATACCATAATAAGTTGCGCCTTTTCTTTCAATAATATGATAAGCAGCATCACGAACATTTACAAAAATTTCATCTAAGTCTTTTTGATTGTATGCTGGATTTTTGCTTACTAAAGACTCTACACTTTCTAACCCAATCATTGCTTTGCTCCATACAGGAAGTTCTGTGT
>NZ_PISE01000076.1 GCF_002835805.1 Niallia nealsonii
TCCGTCCCCCTCCACCATTTATCATTTAGGGGTATAGTTTAAAGGTAGAACAGAGGTCTCCAAAACCTCCAGTGTGGGTTCGATTCCTACTACCCCTGCCAAAAGCGATATTTGTAATTCTCCTATAAATGATGCGGGTGTAGTTTAATGGTAAAACCTCAGCCTTCCAAGCTGATGTCGTGAGTTCGATTCTCATCACCCGCTCCAAAATATTTATTGTTCCGCAGTAGCTCAGTGGTAGAGCATTCGGCTGTTAACCGAACGGTCGTAGGTTCGAGTCCTACCTGCGGAGCCACTTTTTTGTTTATAAATACATACATAACAGGCTGAAGTAGCAATAGATTTAGATGTTTTTAACTTCTAAATCTTACTATTTCAGCCTTTTTTATATTATGAGATCATATGTTTCAGCAGTAAAGCTTTATAGACACTATAAAAAAGATTTGTATAATGCTGATGACAAAACAGCTGCAATTGTTGCAATAATCTATTCCATTCATCTGGGGAAAAAAGTAACTAGATAGCAACAAATGCAACTTCATCCTAAAAAGCCTAATTATTGTATTTTAAATATTCGCTTAAATTGTATTTCTTTTCTTTTTTTTCTCCATCTTTAGTTTCCCAATTGATAATGACAGGGTTTTCCTTTAATTTTTTTTTTAGCTTTTCTACTGGCAGATCTTTTGTATAGATGACTTGAACAACTTCGGCAACAGTCTTGTTTTCTTCATTTAATGTACTGGCATTGCCTCCAATATAGCGCTTTTTATCTAAAGAATTAATTATTTTATTTAGAAGTGGGATAGATATATCCGGATTTTTCATATTTCCAGTCCCTTGAAAATTAATTGTTAGCGAGAATTTTTTAAAATCCTCGACATTTGAACTAGCTAATAAATTACTATTATAGTTGATCAAATCTTCCTTTGTTAAAGATTGAGTAGAGTAATTAATGGTTATTTTAGGTTCAACATTCCCATCTTTAACAGAGGGTTCATTGTTTTTTTTGCATCCAGCAAGAAATAAAACTATTAGGCTGAACATGCAGATTAGGTATAGCTGCTTTTTCATTTGTGAGCTCCTAACTATCGAGTTATGTTCGTTATTAAAGTGGCTGAACAGCGATTATTTTTCTTATTATATAAAAAAAATAATGTAGCTTTTTCTGGTATTATTATACAATAAAATGCAACATTATTTCGATGGGAGGAAGGAAATATGGAAGAGTTTATTACAAATCTTTATGTTGAGTGTACATCTGAACATAATCAAAAGGAATATATAAAAGCAAAAATAGTGGAAGCGATAGAGAAGTTTCAGCTAAAAGAGGAGCAAATCCCAAAATTTTAGGCATTTCCGCTGAAAAGGCAGCAAATATTTTGCAAGATGAGCCATGTGAATTAACGGAGAAAGAAATTGCGTTAATAGATTATCGTTTAATCTTCATTTCTGAGGGATTTTCTTTTATGACAGCAAAAGAAAGAATTCAATTGCTAATCGGTACCTTTTTAATAGAAGAATATCAGTTTTCTTATGAAAGTTTAGCAAAGTATGTGGAAGTCTCTTATGAGGAGTTTATAAATTTTTATAGTGGAGATCAGAAGATTGACACTCAACATATAATAAATATTTGTGTGAATTTGCAGATGCTGGTATATATCTTGCAAAATAATAGAAGGTAGAGGGATGTATTTTACACTTAATAATTTTGAGTAATCGAGTCTTCGGCAGATTCGATTTTTTTGCTGAAAAAAAGAGGCGATATTTGTCATTTTATAAAAGTCTCAGTACAGTCAAGTAGTAACAGCCCAGTGTAATGAAAATTTTATTTAGAAGGGAGAATAGAGAAGTGGAAACATATAAAGGCAAAGAAGTAGAACAAATCGACTATACAGAAGACTCTTGCTGCATTAAATTTGTCTGAAGAGAAATCAGCTGCTTTTTTATCAAAAAGAAAGAGTAATAGAGAAAGATGTTCATCAAGTGAATGAAGATGTGTTTCTTATAATGAATCGGAATATATCAGGAGAGCTGAAACAGCAAGTGATTTATACTATAACAAATAGGTTAAAAGACAGCACACATTCTAACAAAAGTGGAAAAAATTTAAGATAATGATAGGCGTTCTACCAGTATGAATTAAATAAGGTGAGAGTTTTTTTGAGTAGATTTTTCGGAATTTTTCAAAATAGAAATTATGCACGATTATTTTTGCTAATCTTACTTCCCAATTAGGACAGAGCATTGGCATTACTGCTAGCATGTTTTATATGTTAAAAAGATTTTCAGAGCAGTCTTTATATGCAACTGTCACAGAATTAATGTTTTCCCATCCTTGCTGTGTTTTTATTTGTTGGTGTACTTGCAGATAGAGTGGACCGGAGCAAAATAGCGATAAATCGTGATTTAATCAGTTGTGCATTATCTCTATTTCTTTTGCTTGCAATTATCAAGGAGGGGATAGGATTAGTATTTTTCCTTTTATTCTTAAGAAGTGCTGTCTCTAAGTTTTTTTTGCCGCATATGAACAGAGTCCAAGATTAATTTACATGTTAAAATCTGCAGGGGAATGGGATGTGCTAAAACAATTGATTCCAGAGTTAGCGAATAAAAGCTTTTTTGATTTAGGGTGTGGTTTTGGTTGGCATCAATAAAAATTAATACTAATAGTAAAATAGAATAATGTATGAAAAAAGGTTAGATTAGCTGTAATCCAGAAACCTTTTTTATAATTTTTAAGATAAATCTAGGAATATTTGCTTGTTTTTAAAAAAAGTAAAAAAACTTTTGAAAATTTGTTGACAAAATTATAAAGAT
>NZ_PISE01000077.1 GCF_002835805.1 Niallia nealsonii
CTGGTCGATATCTTCTCTTTGATTCATACTTTGTCTAAATCGATAAGATTCTCCATTTAAAAGAAGTATATGAGCCTTATGTGTTAATCTGTCTAGTAACGCTGCAGTCATCTTTTCATCTCCGAATATAGATGTCCATTCTGTAAACTCTAGATTAGTAGTTATCATAACACTTGCTCGTTCGTAACGGCCTGCAAAGAATTGAAACAAGAGTTCAGCTCCAATTTTTGAGAATGGCACGTAACCAAGTTCATCTATGATGATCAAATCAAATTTGAGCCACCTCTTTTCTAATGCTCCTAGCTTGTGCTCTTCATTAGCCAAAAGGAGCTCTTCTACTAATTCTGCAGCAGAGATAAACTTAACCTTATAGCCATTTTTAATCATTTCAATACCTAACCCTGTTGCCAAATGCGACTTACCGGTCCCACTGTTTCCTAAAAAAATTATATTTTCCTTCTTCTCCACAAAATCTCCCTTTGATAAAGTCAAAAAACGATTTCGGTTTAAACTTGGCATCAAACTAAAATCATAGCCATCTAGTGTTTTATGAACCGGAAAAGCTGCTTGTTTAAGTCTTCTTTGCCTTTGATTTTCCTCTCTAGATTCTGATTCTATTTCTAATAAAGCTAATAGATATTCCTCGTATCTTAGATTACGATCTTCAGCCTCTCTTGCGAGAGAACGATATTGTGCTGCAATAGTAGGAATTCGTAATTGTTTAGTAAGGTGATCTAATAGTAGTTCAGTTGTCATTTCCTAGTTCCTCCTGTCAATTGACCGTACTGTTCTATATTGGATTTATTCACTTTGTAATCAAGAAGATTGACTGGTGTTTTGTCCGTAGGAAGAGTACTAATTGGTGTGTGTTGGTTTGTAAGACTTTGAATGATTTCATGGACTTTCTCATATCGAAATACTTTCGCTTTTTCCGCTTCCAATAATGCCTTCGTTAAGTTTTCCATACCAATATCACGATGGAGGAGAAGAAGTCTAATGAACTTTTGATCACCTGCAGAGCCTTCCTGCTCACGCATTTTCGAATGAAATCGTTTGAATACATCCGGGATTTCTTTTGATTGGAATGCGTGAGCGTCACGAATTGCCCTTGGTTTTTTTAGTAACACCTCGAGATAATGATCAAGAACCGTAATCATTTGACCACGTTCATAGGAACGAGTATGTTCTGCGATTACATGATTTTGAGCCACTACGATTACACGATCCACAAAAATTTTTGCCCATACAGCTTGACCCACATAGCTGCAGGGCACAGAATAACGATTAGTCTCTACCGTTATAAGGGAAGTTTTATTAACCTTACAGGATAATAGCTTACATGCTTCAAATCGGT
>NZ_PISE01000078.1 GCF_002835805.1 Niallia nealsonii
AGGGGCAGTTCATTTCTTCAACAGTTTTTTTGCTTATTTTTCGGATTCCAGTTTTGTGTTTGCATCCGTATTAGATGGATATAACTTTTTGCCAAGCATTGATTGCAATATTAAAAAGATACCGCCGACTGTCCAATAAAGAGGCAAGGCAGCTGGGGCATTTAATGAAACCATTACAATCATAATGGGGGATATTAAACCCATTATGCGCATTTGCTTTTGCTGCTCTTCAGGCAATGACTGTTGAGACACTCTAAATTGCAGATAATAGACAATACCGGCAATAGCGGTCAATATTAAATCAGAATGCCCCAAATTAAACCAAAGAAAAGTGTGTGTAGCAATTTCTTTTGAACCTCTTATGGCATAATAAAATCCCATTAAGACTGGCATTTGGATAATAATAGGCAAACAACCCATCGACAAGGGATTAACACCATGTGTTTTATATAAGCCCATCATTTCAGCTTGCAGTGTTTGCTGTTCTTTTTGATCTTTTGTTGTTTTTAATTTTTTTTGGATTTTTTCCATTTCGGGTTTGATTATCTGCATTTTTTCTTTCATGATTTGCTGCTTTTTATATTGTTTTAACATTAGCGGCATTAAAATTAAACGAATGACTAATGTAATTAAAATAATTGCAAGGCCATAGCTACCGTTAAAAAGAACAGCGGTTCCATGAATTAAATTGGCAAATGGCTCCACAATATAATGATGGAAAAATCCATTGCTGCTATTTCCTTGGGTTGATGAAGAACAAGCAGATAACATAATAGTAGAAATAGTTAATACGATGAATAAAAGTAATTGTTTAGATGATCTTTTCAAAGAAACTCCTCCATTTTCATTCCATATTTTAACAAGAAAGAAAGAATGAATTAGGCTTTTCCGGATCATCAACGATACTTTTCACTCGTTTTCGAATATTTTTGCAAATCCAGTGTAATATTGGTGTATTATATTGTTGGACATTAAGATTTATTGTAGCAATGGACGTTTGAAAATGTATATGCTGTTCTAATGCCTCGTTATAACTTACCGTTGTTTGTACATTTGTTACCCAAAAATATTTCACCATAAGACTTACTAGAATAGTAATGTAAATGGTTTGATAGCTTGGGATGTTTGTCATATCTATTAAAAAATCGACCATTTATACACCTCTATTAGTATTCAACAATAAAATTATACCGAATAGACACATAGAAAGCAATGGAGAGTAATGGTCTTAATGGATTAAATGTAGAAACTGTGAAAAATTTATAAATAGAATGAAGCTTATTTCTTTTTTTCTTTCCCTTTTTCTGTGTTAAGGGGTAGACAATATTGTTGTAAACGAGGTTCAATAATGGGCTTAAATTCTTCGGGAGTATTTGTAAAAAAAACTGGCTTTGTTGAATCTTTTTTTAGACAAATCATAAGCGGATGGCTGCTGCTTTCGTTTTTTAATGCCTTGTTTTCGAAAAACAGATACAAAGGCATCAGAATAAAGAGAATAACAGCAAAAAATAAGGCGGCATAAATTCTGATGTTCATTAAATTCCTCCTTTAAAAATTCTTTATTAGGTGTATGATAGGGATAAACAGGTAAATGGTTCGATATATATTATTATATTCATCAAACTATGAAAACGTTTAATATCCTTTTGAAATAAGAAACTAAGGGCATAATAGAGGGAAACTTCAAACTGTGGGGGCTTTTTCATCTTTTACTGATTATTAGTTAGCTGAGCCAATCTGTTTTTGCAGGAAAGTGTCGGGTTTCCTGCCTTTTCCTAAGTTTGAGGCGGAGGAAACTTGTCTCTTAATGGGAGATAAAGAAGAAATAATGGCAAAAGATGAGGAAATTCGATATAATAATTTCCATATTTATAGTGTCCGTTTTTAAAAAAGGAGGGAGAGTTAGTGAAAGCATTAATTAATATTGATTATACTTTTGATTTTGTGGAAGGTAATTTGCCTTGTGGAGAAGCGGCAATCGATATAGAAGAAAAACTAGTACATATAACAAAAGAATTTATAGAAGCGGGAGACTATACTGTTTTTACAATTGATTTACATATGGAAAATGATCCTTTTCATCCAGAAACAAAGTTATTTCCGCGGCATAATATCAAGGGAACACCTGGGAGAGATTTGTATGGTTCATTAAAACCATTGTATGAGAAGCATCAAAATTTTCCGAATGTACATTGGATAGATAAAACAAGATACAGTGCATTTGCAGGCACAGATTTACATATAAAGCTAAAAGAAAGAAATATTACAGACTTATATTTAGTTGGTGTGTGCACAGATATTTGTGTACTTCATACGGCTGTAGATGCTTATAACCTTGGATATAAACTAAATATATATGAACATGCAGTCGCATCTTTTAATAAAAGCGGTCATGAGTGGGCACTGCAGCATTTTAAAGAGACATTAGGAGCAGCTATTATAGAATAGAGAGTGCCCTTAGAGAAAGTATGGAGGACAAACATGGGTTATAAATTTGAAGACGACAGTTTAATGCTACATACAGATCTTTACCAAATTAATATGGCGGAAACCTATTGGGAAGATGGTATTTCTGAAAGAAATTCCGTATTTGAGGTATATTTTAGAAAACTTCCTTTTGATAATGGATACGCAGTTTTTGCTGGTTTAGAAAGAATTATTCATTACTTAGAAAATCTGCATTTTACTGAAACCGATATTAGCTATTTAAGAAAACAAGGATTTCAAGAAGATTTCCTGAACTATTTAAAAGATTTTCGGTTTACAGGCAACTTGCGCTCTGTGGTGGAAGGTGAGATTGTCTTTGCAAATGAACCATTGGTTAGAGTAGAAGCTCCCCTTGCTCAAGCGCAAATAATTGAAACAGCCCTTCTTAATATTGTGAACTATCAAACATTAATTGCGACAAAAGCATCCAGAATTAAACATGTTATCGGACATGGTGTAGTGATGGAATTTGGCAGCAGAAGAGCGCAGGAATTGGATGCTGCACTATGGGGAACAAGAGCAGCATTTATTGGGGGATTTGCTTCCACTTCCAATGTACGTGCAGGCAAATTGTTCGGAATTCCCATTTCGGGTACACATGCTCATTCTATGATTCAAGCATACCGTGATGAATATACTGCTTTTCATAAATATGCTAGACGCCATAAGGATTGTGTATTTTTAGTGGATACATACGATACGTTAAAATCAGGTGTGCCAAATGCAATTAAAGTAGCAAAGGAACTGGGGGATAAGATTAATTTCCTAGGAATTCGCCTTGATAGCGGGGATCTTGCTTACCTTTCAAAAGAAGCAAGAAAAATGTTGGATGAAGCAGGTTTTACTGAAACAAAAATTGTTGCAAGCAATGATCTAGATGAATATACCATTATGAATTTAAAAGCACAGGGAGCCAAAATTGATATTTGGGGAATTGGCACAAAATTAATTACTGCTTTTGACCAACCTGCATTAGGAGGCGTTTATAAGCTGGTTTCTATAGAAGATGAAACAGGAAAAATGCAAGATACCATTAAAATAAGCGGCAATCCTGAAAAAGTGACAACACCAGGAATAAAACGAGTATATCGCATTATTAATAGTATGAATCAGAAGTCTGAAGGGGATTATATTTGTTTAGAAACAGAACATCCTGAAACAGAAGAACGATTAAAGATGTTTCATCCAACCCATACGTATATCAGTAAATTTGTCACCAACTTTATTGCAAAAGATATACATGCAGATATTTTTAAAAACGGGGAATTAATTTATCAATCACCAGATATTTTTTCAATTCAGAAGTTTGCAGAGGACAATTTAGAGGTATTATGGGATGAGTATAAACGCTCGTTAAATCCTGAAGAATATCCTGTTGATTTAAGTCCAAAATGTTGGGAAAATAAAATGAAACATATCGAAGAAGTTAAAAATAACATCAAACGAAATGGATAAAAGGAGGAATTTACCATGGATTTGCAAAAACAAATAATGGAAGATTTGCATGTTAAATCAGAAATTAACGCAAAAGAGGAAATAAAGAATCGTGTTGATTTTCTTAAAAGTTATGTGAAAAAATCGAAAGCAAATGGATTTGTACTAGGAATCAGCGGCGGGCAAGATTCTTCATTAGCAGGGCGATTAGCACAGATTGCTGTTGAAGAATTGCGTCAAGAAGGATATGACGCTCAATTTGTAGCAGTTCGTCTTCCCTACGGTGCCCAAGCAGATGAAGAGGATGCACAACGAGCATTAAAATTTATTAAGGCAGACAAAGAATATGTATTTAATGTTAAGTCATCTGTGGATGCAGTAAAAGAAGAGTATGATCAGATAACAAAAGAGCCTTTAAAAGATTACCATAAAGGAAATGTGAAGGCGAGAATGAGAATGATTGCTCAATATTCAATTGGCGGCCAAGAAAATCTTCTTGTGATGGGCACAGACCATGCAGCAGAAGCAGTAACTGGATTTTTCACCAAATATGGGGATGGTGGTGCAGATATCCTCCCATTAACAGGGTTAAGCAAACGTCAAGGAAAACAATTATTGCAAGAGCTTAATGCTGAAGAAGCTATTTATTTAAAAGTGCCGACTGCTGATCTTCTTGATGGAAAACCTGGACAAGCAGATGAAACAGAACTTGGCATCTCTTATGATCAATTAGATGATTATTTAGAAGGAAAAGAAGTGCCAAAAGATGTTGCAGAAAAAATTGAAGCAAGGTATTTGATGACACAACACAAACGTACTGTTCCAGTATCGATGTTTGATTCATGGTGGAAATAAAATAATGAAAAAAAGGACTATCTTAAAGTGGTGAAATCTACTTAAAGATAGTCCTTTTTGGATGTTTTACCTGAAGATAACAGTCAGATTGTCTCTTTTTATAGTTTCCATTTTAATGAAATTGATAAAACTAGTATATTGATACAAGCACGTCCAACTTTTTTTCATATTTTATTAATGTAATCAAAATTAAGTTGATATCTAGATAAATAGTGAAAGGAGCTGTGTATATGTTTAAAATTTTTAAATTAAATGTGGATTTAACTGTTTTAAATTTCCCAATTCATTTCAAAAAGGAACTTTCAGTAGGAGAAAAGCATAAAAAACATTGTAAAAAAGATGAAAAATAAGCCTGCTTTAAAGGCGGATTAAAAAAATCGCGTACACGTATAAAACGTGTAACGCGATTTTTTAAGTTATACAAATCTCCTGTAAAGTTATTGTTTTATTTGTAGAATTAGCTAAAGTTATTTGGTCTAGCAAGAGGAAAAAAAAGAGCTAGAACAGATCAATTAGGTTGTATAGAGGAATTTGTAAGTATATTATAGGCAAAAGCAACCGATTCTTCACTTGGCGGTTCGATCTCTTTTAATGGGTAATCTAAACCTAATGCTTCCCATTTATAGACACCTAATTTATGATATGGCAAAATATCAATTTTTTCCACGTTTAATAACGTAGAAATAAAGCTGCCTAAGTTTCTTAAATCTTCTTCATTATCATTGATAGAAGGAACAAGAACATGTCGTATCCATACAGGAACATGATGATCGGAAAGATAGCTTGCAAATGATAAGATATGATCATTGCCCATTCCTGTTAAGGAGATATGTTTTTTGCGATCAATATGTTTTAAATCTAATAGAATTAAATCAGTATACTTCATCAATTCCTTTAGCTGCTCTTGAAAATGAGGTGCTGTGGAATAGCATCCCCCAGAGGAATCAATTGTAGTGTGAATGCCTATCTTTTTGCATTCTTTAAATAGTTCTATTAAAAAGGGAATTTGTAATAAAGGTTCTCCACCACTTACAGTAATGCCCCCACAGGATGCTTCAATAAAGGGAAGGTATGTTGTTAAGTCATCCATAATTTCTTTTACAGACATGGATTTTCCTGTTCCTATCTCCCAAGTGTCTGCATTATGACAAAATTGGCATCGCAGTAAACAACCTTGTGTAAAAATAACATATCGTATTCCTGGTCCATCTACTGTACCAAAAGTTTCAATGGAATGAATGTTGCCGTTCATAATTTTTCCTCCTTTTAAATAAAGCAACCAGTAGGAGGGAAGAAGAGAGGGCGAAAGCAGCAATCTTTTCTTCCTTTACTAGTTAGCAAAACAATAGTGTAAGCAAGTGTTTTGTTGTTTTACATGGATTCATGGAATGTACGATTAATAACATCCATTTGCTGTTCACGTGTTAATTTAATAAAGTTAACAGCATATCCTGATACACGAATTGTTAATTGGGGATACAATTCAGGATGTTCCATTGCGTCCATTAATGTTTCTCTATTAAACACGTTTACATTTAAATGATGGCCTGTTTTTACAGCATATCCGTCTAAGATGGATACTAAGTTTGCTGCACGAACATTTTCTTCTTTTCCTAATGCTTTTGGCACAATAGAGAATGTGTTGGAAATGCCATCTAATGAATAGTCATATGGCAATTTCGCAACAGATGAAAGGGAAGCGAGTGTTCCTTTGGTGTCTCTTCCATGCATTGGATTTGCCCCAGGAGCAAATGGTTCTCCAGCACGGCGTCCATCAGGTGTATTACCTGTCTTTTTGCCGTAAACTACATTTGAAGTAATGGTTAAAATGGACATCGTATGCAATGAATTGCGGTATGTTCCATGTTTGCGCAACTTTTTCATAAAACTTTCTACAATGCCTACAGCAATACTGTCTACATTGTCATCGTTATTTCCGTATTTAGGGAAATCGCCTTCTGTTTCAAAATCAACAGCAATGCCGTTTTCATCTCTAATTACTTTTACTTTTGCGTGTTTGATTGCACTTAAAGAGTCGGCTACGACACTTAAACCAGCGATCCCTGTTGCCATTGTACGCAAAATTTCTGTATCATGCAGCGCCATTTCAATTCTTTCATAGCTGTATTTATCATGCATGTAGTGAATAACATTTAATGTATTGATATAAAGGCCTGCAAGCCATTCCATCATATTATCGAATTTTTCCATTACTTCATTGTAATCTAAGTATTCAGAAGTGATTGGCGCAAAAGTAGGGCCAACTTGAACTTTAAGCTTTTCATCTTTTCCGCCATTGATTGCATAAAGCAAACATTTAGCAAGGTTGGCGCGTGCACCAAAAAATTGCATTTGTTTTCCGATTTCCATTGCAGATACACAACATGCAATGCCATAGTCGTCGCCCCATTGTGGTTTCATAATATCGTCATTTTCATATTGAATGGAGCTTGTTTGAATCGACATTTGGGCACAGAACTTTTTGAAATTATCAGGCAATTGGTTAGACCATAATACCGTTAAGTTTGGTTCTGGAGCTGGCCCTAAATTATCTAATGTGTGAAGGAAGCGGAATGAATTTTTTGTAACTAAAGATCTGCCATCATTCGCCATGCCGCCGATGGATTCTGTCACCCATGTTGGATCGCCGCTAAATAATTCGTTATAGTCAGGTGTGCGAGCGAATTTAACTAAACGAAGTTTCATAATAAAGTGATCTACAATTTCCTGGGCTTCTTTTTCAGTTAATGTACCGTTCTCTATATCTCTTTCTATATAAATATCTAAGAAAGTAGAAACACGGCCTAAGCTCATGGCTGCACCATTTTGCTCTTTAATAGCAGCAAGGTAAGCCAGGTATAACCATTGGAATGCTTCTATTGTATTAGCCGCTGGACGGGACAGGTCAAATCCATAGCTTGCACCTAATTGTTTTAATTCGTTTAATGCATTAATTTGTTCGGAAATTTCTTCTCTTAAGCGGATTGTTTCTTCTGACATAACAGAACTAGTTGCTTTTTTATCATTTTGTTTTTGTTCTATTAAGAATTCGACGCCATATAATGCAACACGGCGGTAGTCACCGATGATTCTTCCGCGGCCATAAGCATCAGGCAAACCAGTGATGATCGCTGCTTTTCTTGCTAATCTCATTTCGTCTGTATAGGCATCAAATACGCCAGCATTATGTGTTTTGCGATGTTCAGTGAAAAATCTTTCCAAATCTTCACTTGCTTTATAGCCATATGACTCACATGCTTGCACAGCCATTCTAATTCCGCCATTTGGCTGGAAAGAACGTTTAAATGGCTCATCTGTTTGAACCCCGACAATCTTTTCTTTTGTTTTATCTAAATATCCAGGACCATGTGAAACAATAGTCGAAACAATATCAGTATCTAAATTGTAAACGCCGCCTCTTTCTCTTTCAGCTTTAGAAAGCTCCAGCACTTGCTCCCATAATTGCGTAGTTTCTAATGTTGGACCAGATAAGAAAGTAGAATCTCCATAATAAGGTTTAAAGTTTTTTAAGATAAAATCGCGAACATTTACTTCTTTCTCCCATGTGCCGCTTTTAAATCCTTCCCAGTAGTTAGCTTCCACCTTTTCCATTTTAATCACCTCATCAGTTTATAAAAACAATAATACAGTGTATTGATTTCTTGCTAAATTAACTATAACAGATTTTATGTGATTAATTTCACAAAAATATGTACATCTTGCGAAGTTTTTGTGGCATATATGTGAACGCTAGCAGTACCATGGCTTTTGAGCCTATAATTCAAAAAAAGAATGTTCGATAAGTATTATTGTGAAAATAGGCTGTTATATAGTTTTGGTAGAAAAAATTAAAACTGTTATATAATAGTTTGGAAGCGGTTAACTTAAGGGGGATATGGAAAAGGGGATGGAGTAGTTGAGATTTCTTCTTTATTTTAAATGGTTAAATAAAAAATAACTGACCTATACTGTATATAAGGAGTAACAATAGATTGTACAGCTTTAAAGAACTTCTATAATAAATGTTTCCGATATATGCGGTTTTACGATATGATAAGGTAGTCTGCATAATAAACTGTCAGCCCTTGAGGACGCATTAATTGAGGTGAAAAAATGTCTTTATTAACTAAAGATCGGTTATTGTCTGTATTAAAAATTATGTTTCCCGTTACATTGCTGCTTTTAGTTTCCATGGAGCTTCGGAACATGTTTATGTCTATTGATATTCATTTATTAAAAAAATATTTGCATCAATTAAATCCTTTTATGATTGGTTATATTGTTGTTGGCGGCTTTATCGCAATCGCACCTATGTTTTTTTATGATGTTATTTTAAGCAAACAGCTGAAAGTAGCTATACCAACCAAAAAGTTGGCTAAATATTCCCTGATCAGCAACTCTTTTTCCAATCTTTTGGGATTTGGCGGCTTAATAGGGGTTGCCTTGCGTACATATTTTTATCAAAATTATGAAAAAGATAAGAGAATACTTTTAAAAGGCATAGCATCTGTTACGATGTTTTATTTAACGGGAATCAGTATACTTGCTTGGATTGTATTTTTTGATGGTTGGAATATGTCTTTAATTCAAAATCATCTGCTATTGTTTTTGGCGGTAATTATTGTGGGACTTATTTTACCAGTTATTGTTATTTGTTTTTTTATTAAAAAAACAAAATTGCGGGATTTAATAGATTCTCCAAAACTTGCTTTTCAATTAATTATTACTTCATTGGTAGAATGGGCTTTTGTCTTTATTTATTTATATTCTTTGGCAATAATGATGGACTTGCCTGTTGGAGCTTGGGACTTTATTAAAATATTTTTGATAGCGGTATGTGCAGGAATTGTTAGTATGATTCCAGGTGGAATAGGAAGTTTTGATTTAGTATTTTTATGGGGATTTGATTATTTAGGAGTGCCGACAGAAAAGCTGATTGTTGTACTGTTGTTATATCGCATCGGCTATTATTTTCTTCCTTTTATTGCAGCGCTGCTTTTATTTATAAGAGATTTATGGATAAAATGGAATAGATACTGGAGCAATATTCCTAAAACAATCATTGAAAATATTAGCCACTTCTTTTTAACGCTGCTTGTATTTATTTCAGGAATTATTTTGCTAGTGTCAGCAGCATTACCAGGAATTCTTTCAAGACTGCGAATTTCTCAAGACCTTTTAAGTATGGAAGTGATGAACTTTACCCATCATGTATCAGTTGGAGCTGGTTTTGTGCTTTTAGGGCTAGCTAGGGGAATAGAATACAGGGAAAAGCGGACATACCATTTAACATTGCTTGTTTTGATTATTGCAGCACTATCTACATTTTTAAAAGGTCTAGATTATGAAGAGGCATTAGTTATTATTGGGGTTATTATTCTGCTTTTGCTTTCAAAAGGGAGATTTTATCGGGAAAGCTTTGTTTTAACATGGGGGAAACTTCTTTTTGATACTATGATTATTGCTCTTTTTACATTTGGCTATTTGCTTCTTGGTTATTTAAGTTTGCCTTCAAGTCATCTGAAAGTACCGTCATTTATTGCGCCGTATATATTAAAAGATGCAAAAAGCTTGTTTTCAAGTGCGGCGATGGGCTTATTTATTGCTTTTATAATAACGTTTTTAGGCCATTTTATTAATAAGCCAAAGAGTTTTAATAAAATATCTTCCAAATTGCAAGAAAGGGAGATACTGGAGCATTTACATACATATAAAGGAACGACGTTGTCTCATTTGATTTTTTTGCATGATAAATATGTATTTTGGAACAGTGATAGAAATGTTCTTTTTTCTTATCAGACATATGCAGATAAACTAGTTGTTTTAGGTGATCCGATAGGGGAAGAAGCCTATTTTTTAAAAGCGATTGAAGAACTGTATGAGACGGCAGATATTTACGGATACACTCCTGTTTTTTATGAAACAAGTAAAAGAATGCTGCCATTTTTGCATGGAAATGGTTATGACTTTTTTAAACTTGGTGAAGAAGGATATGTGGATTTAAGTCAATTTTCTTTATCAGGAAAAAAAATGAAAAATCAGCGGGCATTAAAAAATAAGTTTGAAAGAGAAGGATATGTGGTAGAAATATCTCAACACAACCATAGTAAGGAGTTACTTAGAAATTTAAAATATGTAAGCGACGAATGGCTGCAGGGAAGAATGGAAAAAGGTTTTTCTCTTGGTTTTTTTGATGAATCGTATTTGCAGACAACTGCTATTACCTATGTAAAAGATCCTAATCAGCAAATTATTGCTTTTTTAACATTAAGTTCAGCATTTATGGAAGAAAATGATATTTATTCGATTGATTTGATGCGCAGTTTGCCAAATGCACAAGCTGGTGTAATGGATTTTTTATTTTTAAATAGTTTTGACTGTTTAAAACAGCAGGGAGTAAAAATATGCAATGTTGGCATGGCACCATTATCAAATTTGGGCATTTCCAAGTTTTCCTTTTTAAGTGAAAAAATTGCCGATCAAATTTTTCATCATGGACACGCTTTTTATCATTTTCAAGGATTGCGGAATTTTAAAAATAAGTTTTGCGATACATGGGAACCTAGGTATTTAGGTTATCGAAAAAAGTCATCTTTAGCTTTTACTTCTGTGCAAGTGACGATGCTTGTAGCAAAAAAAAGAAAATAAAAAAGGAAGTGCCAAATGAATTTTCATCATGGCACTTCCTTTTTATTATTTATACATTTCAGCTATTTGTTTTTGCACAGCTGTATCTTCTAAATATTCATCATAGTTCATTTGTTTGTCTACAAGACCTTTTGGTGTAATTTCTAAAATTCTGTTAGCGATAGTAGAAATAAACTGATGGTCATGTGATGCAAAAATTAACGAACCTTTAAAATTAATTAGTCCATTATTTAAAGCAGTGATAGATTCAAGGTCTAAATGGTTTGTAGGCTCATCTAAAAGAAGCACATTCGATCCGCTCAGCATCATTTTGGAAAGCATGCAGCGAACTTTTTCTCCTCCAGATAAAACACTTGGTTTTTTCAGCACTTCTTCACCAGAAAATAGCATTCTTCCTAAAAATCCTCGCAAGAAGCTTTCTGTTTGATCATTTGGCGAATATTGACGAAGCCAATCAACAAGTGTTTGGTCATCTTCATTAAAATAACTGGAGTTTTCAGCAGGGAAGTAGCTTTGTGATGTTGTAATACCCCATTTAAAGCTACCGCTGTCTGGTTCTATTTCTCCCATCAGAATTTTAAATAAAGTGGTTTTCGCTATTTCATTTTTGCCAACTAGAGCTATTTTATCGTCTTTATTCATGATGAAGCTAACATTATCTAATATTTTTTCTCCATCAATTGTCTTGGAAAGATTTTCCACACGTAATAAGTCATTGCCTATTTCTCTTTCTGGGGTAAAAGCAACATATGGATATTTTCTAGAAGATGGCTTTATATCATCTAAAGAAATTTTATCCAATAATTTTTTTCTTGATGTCGCTTGTTTTGATTTAGATGCATTTGCACTGAAACGAGCAATAAAGTTTTGCAGTTCTTTAATTTTTTCTTCTTTTTTCTTATTTGCATCACCAGCCATTCTTGAAGCTAATTGGCTGGACTCGTACCAGAAATCATAGTTTCCGACATAGATTTGGATTTTTCCATAATCTAAGTCTGCAATATGTGTACACACTTTATTTAAGAAGTGACGGTCATGGGATACAACGATAACCGTATTTTCAAAATTGATTAAAAAATCTTCCAGCCATTGAATAGCATCAATATCTAAATGGTTTGTAGGCTCATCGAGCAATAATACATCTGGCTGGCCAAATAAAGCTTGTGCAAGCAATACTTTTACTTTTTCTGAACCCGTAAGTTCAGCCATTGTTTTTGTATGCAGCTCTTCGCCAATTCCAAGCCCTTTTAAAAGGATAGCAGCTTCTGATTCAGCTTCCCATCCGTTTAACTCTGCAAATTCGCCTTCAAGTTCAGCGGCTTTCATGCCATCTTCATCCGTAAAGTCTGCTTTCATATAAATAGCATCTTTTTCTTGCATAACTTCATATAAACGGGCATGTCCCATTATGACTACTTTTAATGCTTCAAATTCTTCGTATTCAAAATGGTTTTGTTTTAGAATCGCTAACCTTTCGCCAGGACCAAGGGAAACATTTCCTGTTTGTGCCTCTATCTCATTGGAAAGTATTTTTAAAAATGTGGATTTTCCTGCACCATTTGCACCGATTAATCCATAGCAATTTCCAGGGGTAAACTTAATATTTACATCTTCAAATAATTTTCTATCGCCGTATCGAAGACTTACATTACTTACTGTTATCATCTATTTATTTTCCTCCAAAATACAATATCGTTAAAATTATAACATTATTAATGATAAGAATGCGAATCCTTTTCGAAGTTTAATCGTATGAAATAAGGGAAACAGAAAAAAGAGTGGAAAATATTAAAAAAATAAAGGGAAATGCGTTTGATACTCGAATATATTATGTAAGCGTTAAATAAAAATATTGCATCCATTATTAACAAAAACGATAAAAGAAAAATACATAAACTCTTTATAATTTGTTCATCTTTTTTTCATAATTCACCAGTACTATTAAGAAATATAGTTCGTAAAGGAGTAGTTATAATATGGCGAAAAAACAGCTTGTGGATTTAGTAAATAAAATGAAAAAATCTGGCATTAAAATCAGTTTTACGAAACCAAGATCCCAATTTCTCGTTCCATTACAGCAAAACAGCAAACTGACTTCTTCCACTTCTCATTAAAAATATTTAATTGGTTATAAACCATAGAGACTTTCTATCGCTGCTATAAGAGTGCAGATACTTTTTCTAAAGGAGAAAGATTGGACACTTATGGATAGAAAGCCTTTTTTTGTTTTTAAATAGGAGTTGTAAACTGTCAAAGATTGTTCAATTTTACACAAACTTTTTTCTTTTATCCTACAGTATAATAATTTCCATAAAGAAAGGGTGAAGAAAGTTATGGAAATTCAGCCAGTTGATAAAGCCATTCAATATGCTTTAAAGAAAAAAGCGGTAATAGATGAATCATTTTTGCAGTATTTTACAAAGGCAATACTTGCAGGCATTTATATAGGTTTTGCTATTATTATTTGTTATAAATTGGCACAGCCTTTTTGGGATGCCCACTCGCCTGCAACATATATGATAACGAGCCTATT
The DNA here is from genome assembly GCF_002835805.1 of Niallia nealsonii. Taxonomy (GTDB): domain Bacteria; phylum Bacillota; class Bacilli; order Bacillales; family Cytobacillaceae; genus Niallia; species Niallia nealsonii. Next base: position 13,958 of record NZ_PISE01000078.1, read on the forward strand.
TTTTGGCATTGCTCTTGTGTTGATTAGTTATGGAGGGGGAGAATTATTTACAGGGAATACGATGGCATTTGCAATGAGCACATTAAAAGGTGCAACAACATGGAAAGATGCCCTTTATAATTGGGCTGCTACTTATTTTGGAAATTTAGTAGGAGCATTGTTTTTTGCTGTACTTATTTATTATACTGGCCTCTATCATCTTCCGGAAAAATCGACATGGCTAATGGAGATGGCAAATGTAAAAATGAGTGCGACTACATCTGAATTGTTTGTAAAGGGGATTCTTTGTAATTGGCTTGTATGCTTAGCTATTTGGCTTCCTATGAATATTAGAGGAGATGTCGGCAAGATATTAACAACAATCCTAATTGTTTTTGGTTTTATGGTGTCAGGATATGAGCATAGCATTGCCAATATGTCGCTGTTTTCCATTGCCTTAATTGTTCCTCATCCAAATACAATTACGCTTTATTCGGCGCTGCATAATATTATACCCGTAACGCTTGGCAATATTGTAGGGGGAGCCTTTTTTGTGGGAGTCTTAAATGTGTATATTTTTTCGGATAAAAAGAGGAAAAAGAACAAGCATTTGACTTTTCAGCAAAAAAGAATAGCAAAATAGCTAAAATCATCCTAGAGTTAATGCTATTTAACTCTAGGATGATTAAGATAAGGAATTCAGTGCTAAGGAAATAATTAATCCAACGCATGTAATAAATCCAACAATTGGTCCACCTTTTTCAAAAGCTTCAGGAAGCATGGTCGAACATACCATGGCAATTAATCCACCTGCTCCGAAGGCCTCGATATTTGCTGTTGCATTTTCGGAGAAATTTTCCAAAAATATAAATCCAGTTAAGCTGCTTATTGCGGAAATAGCAACAACACTTGCCCATAAAAATAAAATTTTTTGATTAGAATAGCCGTCTTTTTTTAGTCCAACTGTTGAAGAAAGGCTTTCAGGGAAATTACTGATAAAGATGGCGATAATAAATAAGATATCCACTTGATGATTTGTTAATAAACTTAGCCCAACGATTAAGGATTCTGGGATAGCATCCATGAGTGTTCCGATATAAATGGCTAATCCAGAATGAGTGATAGGCTTTTTATGTGAACGTTTGCGATTAGCTCCGCCTTTTTTATATAAATAGAGTTCGATAATGGAAAATAAAAGGGCTCCTCCTAAAAAGGAAGCAGATGTTGCGATTATGCCGCTTGTATGCAGAGACTCTATTAATAAATCAAAGGAAGAGGCACCAATCAACACACCAGTTCCAAGTGCCATTAAATATGCAATCAGTTTTTGTGGAAGGGTAAAGCATATGCCGATTATCGATCCTAAAAATAAAGACATGCTTGCTAATGCTCCCCAAAATGCTGAAATTAACATTTTTTATGCTCCTTCTACCAAAAATTTATATAATGCTGTCCAAATACCAAGGATATTAGTGGGGAAAACTATAAAATGGCGATGTAAACGCTCATATTTTGCGCTATAATAATCGTGTTGGAGGAGCGCGTTTATGGATAAAGAAACGAAAAAAAATATCGGGGTATTACAGGCTTTTTATTTTTTTGCTTTTTTTGCAAGTGGCAGCCTAATACCATTATTAAGTGTTTATTTAAGCAATACAATAGGGCTGACTGGCTTTCAAATAGGCGTTATTATGTCTATTGGACCTGTTATTACAATTTTTTTTCAGCCTATTTGGGGAATATTATCAGATAAAACAAATTCACCTGCAGCCATTCTTAAATTATGTACATTTTTTGCTGGAATATGCGGGCTGGGTTATTTGTTTTTTGATCGTTTTATTTGGATAATGGCAATTGCTACACTGCTTGCGGTTTTTCAAAGTGCAATTGTTCCAATATCTGATAGTATAGCAATAAAGTATGCCAGCAAAAATAATTATCAGTATGGGAATATTAGACTTTTTGGTGCTTTAGGATTCGGTGTTGCTGTTTTTATTATGGGAAGAATATCTGATGTGGAACCAACAAGTATTTTTATTGCTTTTTTTGCGGCGCTTATTATTTGTGCTGCTACTACAATAAAAATGCCGAAAGAAAAAGGGGAAACAATTAAAAATCCGCTAAAAGGAATAAAGGAACTGATCGTCTATAAAAAATATATGTTTTTTTTAGCCATTACTTTTTTAGTTTTTAGTCCTAATTTAGCAAATAATACTTTTTTTGGCTTATTTGTAGAAAATAGCGGAGCGACCTATTCGGGCATTGGAGTGGCTTTTCTTATTGCTGTATTATCGGAAGCGCCATTTATGAAAATTGCCGGGGGAATGATTACAAAATTTGGACTTTTAGAAATTACTCTGTTTGCTGGTGCTGTTTCTTTGATTAGATGGATATTTTATTTTACAGCCCCTAGTTTAGCGCTAGTCTATGTAACTGCCTTTTTGCAAGGTTTTGGCGTTGGGTTATTTATACCGGCTGGCATTCAGTATATTCGAAAAATAGCACCTGTTTCAATGATGGCAACTGCGATTACTTTTTATTCAGCTGTCGGAAATGGGCTTGGAAACTGGTTTAATACATTTATTGGCGGCATTATTTTGGACCATTATCATATCACGGATGTGTATTTATTTTTTAGTATTTTAACAGTAATGGGCATTATTTTAAATCTATATTTAATTAGAGAAGAAAAACAAGAAGCACTGCTGAAAAAGCAAAATTTAATAGAAGCTGGTTAAATGATTAAAAGAAAACGTACTTACTCAAAAAGCGAACGTCGCTAAAAAGAGTAAGTATTTTTTTTAGGAAAAGTGGGCTTTTTTATAAATTAGAGGGAAATCCGCATTTGTACCAAGATGGTTGTCCATTCCATTTTTAAACTTGTACATAGGATGTAAAGTAAAGAAATGAATGATGGGGGTGGAAATATGGCAGGAAATAATTATTATCATCAATGTTCAAAAGGTATTGGCAGATGTGTACGCATTACAACACACGATGGAAAAGTGCATACAGGTATTATTGATCGAGTAACTTCTAATAAGGTTTATCTTCGCCCAATCGGCGGCAGTCGGAGAAACTATGGCGGATTCGGATTAGGATATTACAGAGGCGGTCGTGGCTGGGGCGGCGGTTGGGGCTGGGCTGGTGCAGCTTGGGGTTTTTCCTTAGGTTTAATTGCTGCATTAGTTTTTATCCCTTTCTTTTAAAAAGGACGCTGCTGATTTTTCGTGAACAAACATTATTTGTTTTTCACGAAAAATCAGCGATATTCATTAATTTTGTCTTAAAAAGAAGTATTGTTTTTTATATGCAGTGAAACAAAAATCTTTAAGATATTTTCTTTCCTTGTGAAAGTGGAATATACAATTTTTTGTATGCTTTGCTGCTTTACATAATAAAGTATTAAAAATATTTTAAAAAGAGCCCATTCGAGACAAGTTCTTCCTACATAGTATGCTTATGTGTATGAGGGAGGTGGATTAAATGAGTGGTCATCCTGAAGGTGGAGTAGGCTTTGGTGGAGGTTTTGCTCTACTTGTAGTGCTATTCATTTTATTAATCATTGTTGGATCAAGTTATATTGGATATGGTTATTAATAAATTTTAGAGGAGTGTTTTATAGATGGCTTATGGTTATGGCGGTTACGGAAGTTCTTGCGGTTGTGGAGGATATGGGTATGCAGCACCAGTTGCACCGGTTGCAACTGGCTGTGGATACGGAAATGGTTTTGTATTAATTGTTGTATTATTTATCCTATTAATTATCGTTGGAGCTGCATGGTTATAATATAGAAAAAAGGACTGCCTTTAAAAGTCAATTTCGACTAAAGGCAGTCCTTTATCTATGCATTCATAAAACTTCTATATTTTATGAATACTTATAATCGGTCTGTTTCTGTTACTATATATGAAGAGAATAAATTTTTTTTAATGCATCGATTTTTATAAACAGCAAAACTTGTAGTTTATGGAATAACAGCGGGACAATGAAACAAAAAATGGTTATTTTATTTAGGAGGGTTTGGCCAATAAATGTTTAAACAAGCGTTAGCAGTATTAAAAGAGTATTTTGGTTATGAACAATTTCGAAATGGACAAGAACAGGTAATCGAATATTTGCTGAATGGAGAAAATGTAGCATGTATTATGCCGACAGGGGGCGGCAAATCGATTTGTTATCAAGTTCCAGCTATGATTTTTGATGGACTTACTGTTGTGGTATCACCGTTGATTTCATTAATGAAAGACCAAGTAGATTCCTTAACTGCAGTCGGAATACCTGCGACTTTTATTAATAGCTCTCTTACGGCAAATGAAGCGTATGAAAGAATAGCAGAATTAAAAGCAGGGAAGTATAAATTGTTATATGTAGCACCAGAAAGGTTAGAAGGGGACTTTTTTATTGAATTATTAAATGAGGTGAAAATCCCGTTTATTGCAGTTGATGAGGCACATTGTATTTCCCAATGGGGCCATGATTTCCGGCCAAGTTATTCTCGACTTGGTGCAATGATTAATAAATTACATAAAAAACCGCTTATTGCCGCACTAACGGCCACAGCAACGCCCCTTGTGCAAAAGGATATTTGTACACAGCTGCAGATAGAAGAGGAAAATACCGTAATAACTGGCTTCGAAAGAGAAAATTTAACTTTTTCAGTCATAAAGGGAGAAGACAGGTCAGCATTTATTGAGTCTTTTCTATCTAAAAATAAAGAGGAGTCTGGCATCATTTATGCGGCAACAAGGCAGGAAGTAGAAAAACTTTATGAACGTCTGCGGAAAAAAAATTATTTGGTCGCAAAATATCACGGAGGCATGAGAGATACAGACAGGGAAACAGAACAGCAGCGCTTTATTAATGATGATTGTCAAATAATGGTTGCTACGACTGCTTTTGGAATGGGCATCGATAAAAGCAATATTCGCTATTGTATTCATTATCAGCTGCCCAAAAATATGGAAGGGTATTATCAAGAGGCTGGCCGAGCAGGAAGAGATGGGCTGCCAAGTGAATGTGTTATACTCTATTCGCCACAAGATATCCGCATCCAGCGTTTTTTAATTGATCAAACCACAATGGATCCAAATAAGCAAAAACAAGATTTAGACAAATTGCAAGCAATGATCAATTATTGTCATACAGAAGATTGTCTGCAGCGTTATATTCTTCAATATTTTGGCGAAGATACTGATTATAAATGCGGCAGATGCTCCAATTGTACAGATAATCGTGAAACTGTCGATGTTACAATCGATGCCCAAAAAGTTCTCTCCTGCATGATTCGTATGGGAGAAAGGTTTGGGAAAACAATGATTGCTCAGGTGTTGACAGGATCGCGAAATAAAAAATTGCTTGATTTTTCTTTAGATAAAATTAAAACATATGGCATTATGAATCAGCAATCGGCAAAAGAGGTAAGTGACTTTATTGAGTTTTTGATTTCTGACGCTTATATTGAGGTAACAACAGGGGCGTTGCCATTATTGAAAGTGACAGAAAAGGGAAAAGAAGTTTTATTAGGAAGACTTACGGTACTTCGCAAAAAACAAATGGAAACAGTAAAACTTTCTGAAGATAATGGATTGTTTCAAGAATTGCGCTTGATTCGCAAACGTATGGCAGAAGAAGAACAGGTGCCTCCTTTTGTTATTTTTTCTGATGAAACATTAAAGCTGATTGCCGGAAGTATGCCAAAGACTCTTTCTGAATTAGCTTCGATTAAAGGAATAGGAGATCATAAATTAAATAAGTATGGAGAAAAAATTCTGGAGTTTGTACAAGCATATGTAAAAGAACATCCAGAATCAGTAAAAGAAGTGCAGAAAAAAGCAGTTGTTGTGAAAGAGAAAAAAGCACTAGTGGAAAATTCTCATCTTATTACATTGGAAGAGCTTCAAAAAGGGGTGACAGTAAAAGATATTGCCGCAAAACGAAATTTAAGTATTCTAACGATAGAAAATCATTTGCTTCGCTGTGGAGAAGAAGGGTATACAATTCATTGGAGTCAATTTGTGTCAGAAACACAAGGGGAGAAAATTAAAAAGGCGATTAAGGAAGTAGGAGGAGAAAAATTAAAGCCGATTAAAGAAATATTGCCAAATGAAATAACTTATTTTATGATTAAAATTATTTTGCATCAATTAAGCTTAGAAGAACAAAAGTTTATAGTATAAAGATAAGCCTGA
>NZ_PISE01000079.1 GCF_002835805.1 Niallia nealsonii
ATCTTTATAATTTTGTCAACAATTTCTCGCAAGTTTTTTTATAAAAAATAAATCCATCTCTGCTAATTTCTTCTTCTCCTTCCAAATTGTAAGTAGAACTTTTCCCAATCAAACTTGCCATTATATACTGAAACCAAATATTTTTTAGAAAAAGAGGAGATAAGCGCACGCACCATATTCATGTTTTGGAAAAAGGAAATAAAGAAATAGCCAGACATTTGGCCTTTAGAGATTATCTGATAGCACACCCAAAAGAAGCGCAGCAGTATAGTCCATTAAGGCAAACATTGGCACAAAAACACCTATTAGATATACCAAAATACATAGCAGGAAAAAAGGATTATATACAAGAAATCGATGAAAAAGCAAAAAACTGGCTGAACCTGCAATAAGAATTCAGCCAGTTTTTCTTCTATAGACTATTTTTTATTGTTCATATAAGCTGTTAATCGCTTCATTGCTTCTTGAAGTGTTTCCATGCTTGCAGCGTAGCTAATACGTACATACCCTTCACCTGCTTGGCCAAATGCAATCCCTGGAATAATAGCGAGCTTGTTATTTTTAGCCAAATCCACACAAAAATCCATTGAATTTTGAATATATCCTTGTGGAATTTTTCCAAAAATATAAAATGCTCCATTTGGTCTGGCGATTTCAAATCCTAATTTTGTCATTTCTTCATAAACAAAATCTCGTCTTTTTTTATATTCTATTTTCATTTCATTTGCATCATCTATTCCCTCAACTAATGCGCGAATAGCAGCTTTTTGGGAGATAGTTGATGCAGCTGTCACTAAGTATTGATGAACTTTCATGATTTCTTTTGTCAGCTTTTCATCTGCTAATATAAATCCTAAACGCCATCCTGTCATTGCATGTGATTTCGATAAGCCATTAATGATAATCGTGCGTTCTGGTATATATTTAGAAATAGAAATATGTAATCCATCATATGTTAATTCACTATATATTTCATCACTTATAACAAAGATAGGATATTTTTTGACTGTATCTGCAATTGCCTTTACTTCCTCTTCCGTGTATGTAACACCGGTAGGATTACTTGGATAGTTTAATATGATTGCTTTTATTTGATCGCCATATTCACTCATCGCTTGGTCAATCATTTCTGGTGTTAATACAAAATTATTTTTGGACGTATCCAAATAAATAGGCTCAGCTTTTGCAAGTGTAATAATTGGTTCGTATCCCGGATAGATTGGAGATGGCAATAACACTTTATCTCCCTCTTCCAAAATAGCTAATAAAGCTGCAGAAATTGCTTGAGTTGCACCAACTGTTACAAGTATTTCTGTTTCTGGTTTATAGGTAATGCCATATTTTTTATCAAAAAACTTGCTCATCGCTTCTCTAGCTTCTATTAAACCAGTCATACCAGTATAATGCGTATAATTTTGTTCAATGGCCTCAATTCCTGCTGCTTTTACATGTTCCGGCGTGTTAAAATCTGGCTCTCCTAATGTCAATTTAATCATATCTTTTATAGAAGATACTTGTTCATCAAATCGACGGATTAAAGAAACTTCAATTTTGCCTACTTGCCTGTTAAACCTATTTGTCAATTCTTCCATTTTTAAATTCTCCTTACGCTTTTACTAATTAGTATGTAGATAATTACCTATCCTATTACTCCGTATTTTTGTTCTTTGACATTTCACAAATTAATAAAATAGTATTGAAATAATGATAAGTACGCCTCTTATTATACATGAACTACATTATAATTTGTCTAATTCAAAAAATTTCAAATCAAAATGATAAAAAAAAGGATGTTTTACGAGATGAAGCAGCTGTAAATGTAATAACACAACTAAATAAGGGCAATTATTGAAATAGCAGCAAGGAAGGATCATTCACTTTTTCCCAGAACATGATTTATCATTATCCCTTATAGGGAAGAACAAAAAAATAGAAGCCTTTGCTAAAAAAATATGCTAAGGCTTCTCCAAGATAAAGGGGGAATACTTTATTATTATTGCCGGTCACTTAAATGGATAAACATTTATTTTTACTGCTTAGAAGTTCCCTCCTACAGGCCCAAAACGATTGACTCGCCCTTCTTTGCTGATTGATTAGCCGCTAATGTCACTCGGTGAGTTTTTGCGGCATCTTGATAGTCTGATAGAATTTGAGAGGAATCTCCTGTTTTAACAGCATTTAGAAAAATAGTATTTTCTAAAACATATGGATTGGACTGCTCTTTATATTCTAGAACTCTATCCCCTTTCACCTCACGCAGCAGGTCATCACGAATTTCTAGCACGCCTTCTTCTGTATACAAATCCAATCCAATTTTATGGGAAGTAGGAAGAATACAAGTATTAGATATTGTTGCTATTGTACCATTATTCAGTTTCAAGATGACACTTCCTACATCTGAAACAGTCGTACCCTCTACTTTTTCTTGCATGATTTGGTCATTATATACTGCATAAACTTCCTTAACATCCCCACACACAAAACGCAATAGATCCACAATATGGGTTGTTTGCTCCAAAAATTGGCCTCCTGATTTAGTAATATCTCTCCACCAAGGAACCAGCGGCATATCTCCCATCCAATACCCTAACGCCATGCCAATTTTGCGTTCTTTCATCATTGAGAGTGCCCTTGTGGCAGTTTCTTTGTAGCGCCAATGGTATCCAACTGAAGTAATAAGACCCTTCTCTTCTATTTTCTTTGCAATTTTAGATGGTTCCTCCCCTATTCCCAGTGGCTTCTCTACAAAAAAAGGAATCTGCCTTTCTATTAATGCCAATTCCATTCTTCCATGAACCATTGGAGGGACACAAATATAAACAGCATCCATTTTTTGTTTATCTAGCATTTCTTCCACATTGGTAAATCCTAAAGCATTTGGCCATTTCTTTGCTTCTTTCTCTGCCTTTTCTAGACTCGTCCCGCAAAATGCAGTAACCTCTACTCCATCTATCTCTCCTAAGATATTCGCATGCATTTTGGCAAACCAGCCTGTACCTATCATTCCGATTTTCATAAAAAGCACCCCTTTTTATATGGTAAAACTAATTTTTTGTGCTGTTTGTCCTCTGTTAAACAGTAGAGGCTATTTTTTGTTCTTCTATGATTATACAAAAATAACGGAATTTTTTCTCTTTTCAGTTAAAAACTTTCATTTTTTCCCTTATAAAAAACAAGAAGCCACTTCAGCCTCTTGTTTAAAAATAATATTTTAATTCACTGATTCCTAATGTGTTGCGGAAGGACGCTCAATCGCTTTATCTGATTCGCCGGCATTTTTACGGGCTGCTTGTTTGTTTTGTGCCATTTCTTCTATTGATTTTACCTTTAAACGTGCTGCGCCTTTATAATCTTTTGTAGGAATTAAGTTATCAGAAGAAAGTTTCTCTTTTGCTTTTTCAATAGCTTCTGTATATTGAGGAAGCCATTGTGCTTGTGCCACTAACATTTCATCAACAAGCTGCCAAATTTCTTTTGGATTGCATACTGCTCCAACAAGGGGATCCATCATCATTGCTTGACGGAGCAAAAAATCATCTCCTATAGCAGCCGCTTCTACAGCAAGTCTTTGAACAGAGATGCTGACATTGCATACAGCAGCAGGTCCAAGGGGCAACTCTCCAATATAGGGTGTGCTAATGCCATTGCGATCTACATATCCTGGAGCTTCAATGATCGCGTCATCTGGAAGATTAGCAATCACCCCATTATTCACGACATTAAAATGGCCTCTGTAAACACGGCCTGTTTCAAGAGCTTCAATAATATAGGAACCGTGCTCTTCTCCGCGATTTTTTTGTTTATATTCCATTGCCGGCTCTTTCAGCCAATTTGGAAAGTCTGTTTTAAACCAATTCCGCCCTTCTGTACAGACACGTAAATATCCGCCAGTTTCACCATTGATCCAAGTGCCAAGATCAATCCATTCATTGATTTCTTTAGGGCGTTTACGATACCACGGGACATATTCGCTTAAATGACCATTCGATTCCGTGCTGTAATAACCAAATCGTCTTAACATATCAATTCTGACTTTTTCCGTTGCAGAAAACTCAGGATGATTTTCAAATGCCTCCAATAACTTCCCTGTTAAATCTTCACCATTATGTTTAATGCTAATATACCAAGTTTGATGATTGATTCCTGCACAAATGATATCGACTTCTTCCTTTTTTAACCCAAAAGCCTTTGCGATTTGTCGATGCCCTCCCTGTACTCCATGGCAAAGACCAATCGTTTTTACACCGCCATATTTATTGCAGGCCCATGTTAACATTGCCATTGGATTCGCGTAGTTTAAAAGCAGTGCATTTGGTTCTGCCACCTCACGAATATCTTTGCAAATATTGAGCATTTCAGGAATTCCACGCTGTCCATACATAATGCCGCCTGCACAAAGCGTATCGCCGACACATTGATCAACCCCATATTTAAGGGGAATATCCACATCATGTTGAAAAGCTTCAAGACCGCCTATTCGAACAACAGAGAATATGTATCTTGCATTTCTTAATGCTTCCCTGCGATTTTGTGTAGCATAAATTTTTATATCTAGCCCATTTTCATCTATATCCCTTTGGCAAAGCTTTGTAACCATCTCTAAATTTTGTGCACTAATATCTGTAAAGGCCACTTCTATATTTTGAAATTCTGGTACAGAAAGCAAATCTCGCAGAAGACCTCTAGTAAATCCAATACTGCCTGCGCCGATAAATGCAATTTTAAATGTCATGTAGAACTCTCCTTTACTATTTATACTTAATCCTTATGCGTATAATCCTATCACCAAGATAATGTAAACGTGTTCATTTTTATTACTTTTCAAGCGGATATATTGTCTAAAATCGTAACTAATTTAATGTTCTCCGCTACATGGAATACAATATATTTAGAAACATTTCTATCCAATAATCAACGACCGAATTTCACAATATTTTGTTCAACAGATTTTCGATATTCATTTGGTGTCATATTTGTATATTTTTTAAAAAGAAGACTGAAATATGGACGACTATTAATTCCAATATAATAAGATATTTCAATGACTGGAATATCTGTATCCGCCAACAGCATTTTTGCTTTTTCCATTCTTAGTGAGGTCAAATATTCCACAATGGTCGAACCTGTCTGTTTTTTGAAAATTCTATGAAGGTATCCTGGATGCAGATTTACAGCCTGACTAATATCTTTTACTTGAATATCGCAATCGTAATTATGATGAAGATACTCAATCGTCTTTTTTACATATAAATCCGCTTGCTGGTGTTCACTTTTCTTCTCTTTTTCCCAAGCTGCTAGTCTTGCAATTTGTATAAGAAGCTGCGCTAATTGAAGCTGAATCATTATATCTTTTTCTGATTCTTTTTTATCCAATTCAAGCACTACATTTTTTAAAGTATAATAGATTTCATTCGAGTCTTTTAATACAACATAGGAACGACTATGCAAAAGAAATTCAGCTAAGTTCTTGTTTTCAGAAGCCAAATCCTTTATGGATGGAAAACTTCCTTCTTTTTTTAAAAAGGAGAATTCCACATTTAACATCCTGCAAGGTGTATTTTTATCGACCATTAGCCGGTGAGGCACATTTGCATCTAATAAAATAAAATCACCTTTTTTCATAGAAACGGACTCTTCCATTGTTTCAACCATACATTTCCCATCTATTACATACATAATTTCAATCTCTTTATGTGAATGAAATGACATATGATAACTTTCCCACCGTTTAAAATAATAAGCAAACACCTTAGGATGATAATGGTCTGTTAATAATTCACGTTGGTATAAACTGATATGGTTCATTACAACCTCCATTGTTCGCCTTAAGATAGTCTTGTTACTTTCCAGAACCCATTGTAATGCCTTTTACAAAATGTTTTTGCATGAAAAGGAATAAAATTAAAATCGGAAGGGAAGAGATAATAATTCCTGCAAAACCTACATTAAAATTGGTTTCAAATGCACTAAATAAAGTTGATTGCATAACAGTAAGGGTTTTCATGCTGTTGTCTGATAAAAAGAGCTGTGGCAAAAGATAATCATTCCAAATTTGGAGCGATAAAATAATGGTTAATGCAGCAGCAACAGGCTTTAGCATCGGCAAGATAATGACCCAAAATGTGCGCATAATCGAACAGCCATCGATAAAAGCAGCTTCTTCAATTTCTTTCGGAATTGTTTTCATAAAACCAGCCATTACAAAGATGGCAAATGGAAGGCTAGTGCCCACATACAGAAAAATAATGCCAAACAGGTTGTTGACAAATCCTAATTTGCTCCCAAGAACAAACATTGGAACAAAAATGACTTGGTAAGGGATTAAAATCCCTGCAATAAAAAACATATATGATCCATTAAAAAACTTGTTTCTCCCTCGCACTATGGAATAAGCTGCCATGCCACTAAGCAAAATGATAAGCAATACAGCACTTGCTGTGATAATAGAAGTATTTCCGAAGCTTTGCAAAAAGTTTAAAGCTTCAAATGCTTGCATAAAGTTATCCCATTCAAGTTTTTTGGGCAATGAAAATGGGGAAGAATCAATTAGTTCTTGTGGTGACTTAAACGCATAAAGAAATACAATTAAAAAAGGAATCAAATAAAATAATGCGATGACCGTGACAATCACTTGGATAAGAAACGTTCCTTTCGTGTACCTTTTACTCATGTTATAATTCAACCTCCCTTTTGCGTAAAACTTTCAATTGAATGAAAGCAAATATAAGCAATACAAGAAGAAATACAACACTCATTGCTGAAGCATAACTTGACCGCTGTGACATGAATGCACTGTCATAAATATACATAATGGTTGATTTAGAAGCATCTCCAGGTCCCCCGCCTGTTGAAGCTACAATTAATTCATACACTTTTAGACTTCCTGTTGCAATTCCAATCGTACATATCGTAATCGATGGACCAAGCATCGGGATGGTAATATGCAGAAATTTTTGCCACCAGTTCCCCCCGTCCACTATGCACGCTTCATAAATATCTTTTGGAACAGCTTGAAGGCCTGCCAAATAGATAAGCATCCAATAGCCAATCCATTGCCAGTTGTTTGCAATGATAAGACCTGTTAAAACCGTATCGGGACTTGAGAATAAATTAAAATTAATGCTAAGGCCAAGTATGTCATTAATGCTTGGTAAAATGGTGCCGTACATTTTTGTCCAAATTTGGCCAACTAAAATAGGACTTAATAATACAGGAGCAAAAATAATAGTCCGATAGAAATTTTTTGCCCTTATGCTGCTGTCGAGAAAAACAGCAAATACAAATGCTGCAACATTTTGAATCAGCGTATTAAAAATCATAAATAAACCCGTAAATTTAAATGAATTTATAAACATTTCATCTTTGAAAATTTCCATATAATTAGAAAAACCAATCCAATTTTTTTCTAAACTAATTCCATCCCAATCTGTAAAAGAATTATATATTCCCATCATAAGTGGAATAATCATGCCTACAATAAAAAAAATCAAAGGGGGCAGCAATAATAAAAAATATTGAATGCTATTTGAGTTAACCTTTTTCTTTTTATGAATAATCGACGTTGGATTAGCTGAAGCCCGAGCATCTATGGGCTGAATATTTTTTCCTTCTACATTCATATAAAAAACACCCCATTACCATTTAAATTTAGAGAGAGGAATTGTTTCCCTCTCCCCTATTTTTTAAGTGCTTTTATTTAGTTGAAAATTTCACCTTTGCTTTATAAGCATCTGTTGCTTTTAAAGCCTTATCCAACGTTTTTTTGCCTAGAAGCCATTCAGCGATATAACTGCCGCTTTGCTCTTGATATGGCCATGGAATTTGTACATTTCCTACGTTTGCATCAAGGGCCCCAATGCTCTTATAATGATTGATATCATCTACATATGGCGCTTTTACATCTGAAACTACATCAGGTATTAAGCTTTCTGTTTGCACAATATCAATGTACTTTTTAGCCATCTCTTTATTTGTAGCAAAAATTCCCAGTACTTGTTTTACTTCTTTCGGATACTTCGTTTTTGCACTTCCAGAAAATGTATGATCTGGTTGCATAATGATTTTGGTATTATTTGCATCTGTTGCAGGTGTCGGGAAAAAGCCGATTTCAAGATTAGGATTATTTTTCAATACCTGAGCAGTTGACCACGTGCCAATGATCCACATAGCTGTTTCCTCTTTTGCAAACATTTCGGCAGCTCCAGTAAAGTCTAATCCAAATGGATCTTTATTAGAGTATTTAGATACATCCTTGAAATGTTCGAACACCGTTTTGAATTCAGGAGACGCAGCAAAGGAAACTTTTCCTTTTTGCAAATCATTTCCCCAGGTTGAATATTTTGAAAATACTTCTAATGTTGCAAACTGATTAAAATTATTGCCAATTTGATAATCTTTAAAATGATTCGTAAATGGAGTTATCCCCTTACTTTTTAATGTTTCTGCAACTTCCATTAGCTCATTCCATGTTTTTGGTATTTCAATGTGATTTTCTGTAAAAATTCTTTTATTGTAAAATACTCCTTGAAAATTGGATGTATATGGCACCGCATAATCCTTCCCATCAATTTGTAGGGCTTTTCTGATATCTGCTGGGAATTCATTCATAAAATCCTCTGAAGAAAGATCCATTAAGTGCTCCGTGTATTTTGGATGATCTCCGCCCTTGATCATAATAATGTCCGGCAATTGATTTCCTGCAATTCTTGTTTGCATAACAGAGCTAAAATCCGTATCCCAATTTATGTATTCAAATTCAAGCTTTACATTAGGGAGCTCTTTTTCAACCGTTTCTTTGATTAATTTTTCTGACTCTTTCGTATTGGTTCCATTCCAGTCTAAAACCTTTAACGTCACCTTTCCATCTTTTGCTGTACCAGAAGAACCTGAACTGCAAGCGACAAGAAGTGATACAATAATTGATAAAATTACACTTAAGCGCAGCCATTTAAATAGACCTTTTTTCATTTTTGAATTTCCCCCTAGTATATATTTAATCCCTAACTTTTCTGTAAAAAATATCGGAAATCTTGCAAACTTAAATATAAAACTATAATTAGAGTTCTAGATAATAGAAGGCATTAAAGTGAAGTATTGTGTCTATTATTCGCCATAAAAAAGCGCTTACATTTTACAGGATAGTAATATTAAACCTCATGATATTCTCACATACTAAAATCTAGTTTTTAACTTTACACTGTTCAAACTAAACTTATCTACAATTCTTACATATATATTCCCTCCTTAATACTCCTATTTTCATAATATATAGTCAGAAAAATTAGTGTAATCTTACTAGCTTTATTATATATACACTAAATTTACAGTACAATATAAAATCCTAACCTCTTGCTTTAATTCATGTTTATAATCCTAACTTTTAAGTATTAATTTTCTGCTAACGCCCTTACAATAAATTTTTTATCCTACATTATCTCCATACCTCTATTAATAAAAAAACATAATATCCACATTTCTGAGACTATACTTTTTTTGATCAAAAATAGGGCAGCTTTTGCATCTGTTTTAATGATGAAACTGATTTAATTGATTACCATTTAAGGAACTGAAACTTAATTCCAATATATAATGGATAACATCTATATTGGAATTACCTCTATTTAACTTTCTTTATCCCTCTATAATAACGATGCAATTGTTTTTTCATTGGGATTAGGACATTCTCCCACACAAACCAAATTTCAATCTAATAAACTAATAAGAACTTATAACAGGTCAAACTTTTTTTCTTAGGAAAATTATGGAGGAAGGGAATAAAAAATGACCATTTATGCCACTGAATATTTAGGAGCTGTTGATGAGGGGGAAATGTACGCCCAATTATTCCGATGTAGTGACGGAAATACTTATGTTGTTAAAGCTATGTCAAATCCAATAGGCAGAAGAGCAATATTTAATGAACTGGTATCTTATCGATTAGGAAGGCTTTTAAATCTCCCCTTGTCCTACGGTCGGATAATTGTTTTCTCTAAAAGTATATTTAATGATCCACATTTATTAGATGAAAAGGGTATTCAAGAGGGCCCGCACTTCGGAAGTCTATTTATTAAAAATGCGAGCGAGTATAGCCCCGATAAGCTCTATTTTTGTAAAAACATTCATATGCTGCCTGAGATAATTGTTTTTGATCATTGGATTACCAATTACGATAGGAGACTGGAACCTCAAAACATACTAGTTGTTGGAAAAAATCCATATGAACTAGTATTAATCGATCATGCTGATGCCTTTAATGGTCCTGACTGGACAATTGAAAGTCTCGTTTCTTGGACAGATAGTAAGGATATTATTTGGGGGGAAATCTATCAAGAATTTGTCCCCTTTATTGATAATGAAGATCCCTTTGGATTGGCATTAGAGAAACTTGAATCTATAACGGACGAAGAAATTGCTGCTGCATTTGGGAAAGATATTCCTTCCGAATGGCAAGTTTCCAAAGAAGAAGTAAAAACTCTTCTATTCCACTTAATTATGAGAAAAAAAAGAGTGAGAAAGATTATTACACATTTAAAAAGTTATTTTCCCATTTGGAACTCCTCGAGCGAGTAGAAAAAATTTCAGTTAAAAATTTTCAACAGGATGACAGAATGTAAGCTATTTTATATAGAAATAGACAGTAGAGAACTTCATTAAACCAAGCGAAATTAAACGTTTATATTTATAAATAAAGAAACAACTAGAATGATTAAATATTTTTCATTTTTTGGCTTTGTCCTAGAACTATTTACCTTGTAAATTAATACTTTATATTATCCTACTATTTGGAGTTGATGAATATGCCGCCTAAACCCTCAAAACCACCTAAACATCATAAACCGCCTAAACCTCCCAGCTTAACTGGTTCATCTGGTGTTACTGGGGCAACTGGTGTAACCGGGAC
>NZ_PISE01000080.1 GCF_002835805.1 Niallia nealsonii
CGGCTTTAGCTCTATATTCTAATGGGCTAAGGCCGTTTAGTCTCTTTTGGTATCTCTCATTATTATAGAAATGAATATATTCTTCTACCGCAAATGTAAGCTCTTCAAATGAATCGTACTTATTCAGATAATATTTCTCACTTTTGAGTGTTCCCCAAAAGGATTCCATCGGCCCATTATCGATACATCTGCCCACTCGTGACATGCTTTGAGTCATTTCTGCTTTCTCTATCTTCTTTTTAAATCCATTTGAAGTGTATTGGAACCCACGATCACTATGTATAAGTGGTTGATCCCCATCCAAAAGAGCAGTTGCTTGATCAAATGTCTTAAACACAAGGTTATTATTATTGGAATGTCCTAAAACATAGCTAACAATCGAACCGTCATACAAATCAAGAATAGCACTTAAATAGGCTTTTTGGGAGGAAGCATATTTAAATTCTGTAACATCTGTTACCCATTTTTCATTCGGTTTTTCGGCCGTGAATTTACGATTTAATATATTTTCTGCCACATGTTGAGGCTTGGTACGTTTATAACGTGTCTTCTTTTTTCGGATCACACAGTGTATAGCTGCCACTTTCATTAGTCTATAAATACGTTTGTGATTGAAGTACTCTTCGAACTCCCGATTCATATTTAGGGTCATTCTACGGTAACCATAAATGCCATCAACTTTTACATGGAGAGCTTTCATCGCTTTTATAATTTCATCGTTTTGAATTTCTCGGGCAGAAGGAGTGTGTTTTAACCATTTATAATAAGCAGCTCGTGAAATACTTGCGATTTCACAAAGTAAGAGTATACTTAAACCTTCTTTCTCATGCAGTTCCTGAATGGCGATATATTTAGTTTCAAATCGGAATTGGCTTATTTTCGCCTCCTTTCGATCTCCTCTAACTTTTTTAAGAATAAATTCTCCGCACGTAACCGTTCATTTTCTCTTTCTAACCTTTTCATCTCTAGTCTGACTTTCTCTTCTAGAGTTAGCTCTACTTCTTCTTTTTTTCTTCCCCGCTGGTCTTTAAGTGCTTCATCTCCACCATCTTCAT
>NZ_PISE01000009.1 GCF_002835805.1 Niallia nealsonii
TAGAAAAAAGCTGCGGTTTTTGCGTAATTTTTATTTTTCAGAAACACTCCAATAAAATTATTGCAGTGTTTTTGGCAAAATGCCATCTGGACTGATAAGGGAAACAGAAAATTTATTTGTAAATATTTGATGCGCCATGTTATTCACATCATCTTTTGACACACGGTCAATTTGCTCAACAATTTCATCCAATGAGCGATGTTTGCTTAACAATAATTCGTTTTTGCCATTTCTGCTCATGCGGCTGTTGGTACTTTCCAAACTTAGCATTAAGCTTCCTTTTAGCTGTTCTTTGCTGTTGTATAATTCTTTTTCCATGATTCCTTCACGTTTTAATGTGGCAAGGCTGGTTTGAATGGTTTCATATAATTCATCCAATTGATTAGCGCCCGTTCCACCATAAATAGTGACGATTCCGCTGTCTTGAAAAGCTGAATGGTAAGAGAAAATCGAATAGGCAAGACCTTTTTGTTCCCTTACATCTTGGAATAATCTAGAGCTCATGCTGCCCCCTAGAATATTATTTAAAGAAATTAAACTATACATATCCTTATGGCCAACAGGCAATCCATTAAAGCCTAGACATAGATGAGCCTGCTCTGTTTCTTTTTTCCGCGCTATATTATTAGCATGAAATGTTGGAATAGTTAACTCTTGTTTTCTTTTTCCTGCCTCATAATTTCCGAAATATTTTTCTGCTTCGCTAATAAACGTTTCGTCTATATTGCCAGCAATCGAAATCACTACATTTTCAGGTGTATAATAGTCAAACATATACTCTCTTAACGTATCTCCATTAAAAGTAGCCAATGTTTTTTCTGTTCCAAGGATAGGATAGCCTAATGGATGTTTTTCATAAATGGCCTGACTTAATAAATCATGCACAATATCATCTGGTGTATCATCATACATTTTTATTTCTTCATACACGACATTTTTTTCTTTTTGCAACTCTTTTTCTTCAAAAGTAGAATTAAAAAACATATCTGCAAGAACTTCTAATGCCATAGGAGCATGCGCGTCCAATACTTTTGCATAGTAGCATGTATATTCTTTTGAAGTAAATGCATTGACTTGACCGCCAATGCTATCAAAAGACTCAGCAATTTCTCTAGCATTTCTTGTTTTTGTTCCTTTAAAAAACATATGCTCTAAAAAGTGAGAAACACCATTATTTGTTTCATCCTCTTTACGAGAACCTGTTCCAATCCATACACCAATAGCAACAGAGCGCACAGTCGGTATATTTTCTAACACAATGCGTACTCCATTTTGGCAAGTATACTTTTTAATCAAGTAGGTTCCTCCTGTTCTAAACGCCAATTAAATTAGCTTATGCGAATGATAGTATATCTTATTCTTATTATTTTTACCAAAAACTTGTTTCAGTATCAGAAATTTCGTATTAAATTATAAAGTAAAATTTAAATGAAAAAGTTTTTCCTTATCTCCACTAACCTCAATCCCTAAAGCAAGATAGGAGGATATAGATTACACAGACATTACTACAGGACGTTTATATCCTTTCACGGGCATTTCCACCTAGCTAGATTTCTCCTAATCTAATCTTTGAGATAGAGTCTTACTCTCATAAATAGGAATAAAATCTACTATTTACTTAAGGACTTTGCCATTCCGTTCTTCGCTTAATAGTTCTGTCACCGTATTTATTTCATATCCTTTTTCCTGAATTTGCTCTATTAATTGATCGAGTGAGCTGGTAGTAGATTCTGTTGGATGCATCAAAATCATTGCTCCATTATGTACTTTTTCCACTACCCTGTTAATTAGTTCCTCTTTCGAAGGTTTTCTCCAATCAATTGTATCAATAGACCACATCAATGTTCCCATTTTATGTTGGCTTGCGATATTTACGACTTCATTTGTATAACTGCCGCTTGGCGGTGCAAACCAAGTAACTGTTTTGCCAGTTGTCGCTTCTATCACATCATTTGTTTTCTTTAGCTCTTGGTTTATTTGTGCCGAACTGATTTTACTCATATCAGGATGAGAATAAGAATGGTTTCCAACTTCATGGCCTGCATCCACAATCATTTTAGCAAGTTCTGGATTTTTTTTTGTCCAGCGTCCTTCTAAAAAAAAGCTTGCTTTAACATGATGTTTTTTTAATGAAGCAAGAATATCTGGCAAATACTCATTGCCCCATGCCACATTGATAATAAAACTGACCATCTGCTTATTTGGATTTCCTTTATAAATGGGAGATGGCGGCAGATCTTCTAAATGCACAGATGGTTTCAGCTGCTTATATACAAGATTTTTCTCTTTAAAGGCACCAGAAGTCTTCATCTTTTTATAGGATGCATCCACATCCACTTCTAACCCATTAATGCCAGGAATCGCTTTCCAAACAGGATCTATTTTTGCATCTTCTGGTGCAATATTATAACTTTTGGCTTTTTTTTGGATTTCTTCATATAAAGGATCCTTATTTGCACCAACAAGCATTGTTTCCTCTTTCAAACTTGCTACATATGTATTAGATAAAGGATTATTTGCAATAAGCCATGATATTAGCACTAATATTATTAAAGGAACAACCTTTTTCATTTTACCTTCCCCTCCTTCTTAAATTTTTATGTTTAAAAAGGACAAGGTAGAACATATCTTATGAAGAAAGCCCAAACCTATGGGGAACTTTTAAAATTAGAATACTAGCATAATTAGCCCGTTAAAATATTACATTTTTTTCCATTTTTACATCTAAATAAAAAAGGTTGACTCTTTTAGAAAGAATCAGTTTCCAAGAAAATTAAATCAAGGAATAATTCTTTTTGAGTCAGCCTCCTATTTTTTTAAAACTACACTGTTGTCAGCATCATGATATGCCTTAATTTTTAGCATTTTCTGCTTGTTCTCTTTGTTCACGCAAAACAGCTTTACGAGAAAGATTTACTCTGCCTTGTTTATCGATTTCTGTTACTTTTACAAGTATTTCATCGCCTAAAGCAAGCACATCTTCTACTTTTCCAACTCTTTCTTCTGCAAGTTCAGAAATATGAACAAGTCCATCTTTACCATTAAAAATTTCTAAAAATGCACCGAATTTTTCAATGCGTTTTACTTTTCCAAGATACATTTGTCCTACAACTACTTCACGAACAATATCTTCAATGATTTGTTGCGCCTTTTTATTCATTTCATCGTCAACAGATGAAATGAATACTGTTCCATCTTGTTCGATGTCAATTTTAACGCCCGTTTCTTCGATGATTTTATTAATTTGTTTACCGCTTGGCCCGATTACATCACGGATTTTATCTGGATTAATGCTCATCATCAGAATCTTTGGTGCATAAGAAGACAATTCTTCTCTTGGTGTATTAATAGTATTTAGCATAGATTCTAAAATTTGCATACGTCCAATTTTTGCTTGTTGCAATGCTTCTTCCAGAATTTGTCTAGAAAGTCCATCTATTTTAATATCCATTTGCAGTGCTGTTACACCTTTTGCCGTTCCAGCTACTTTAAAGTCCATATCGCCTAAATGATCTTCCATTCCTTGAATGTCTGTTAAAATGCTGTAGAAGTCTCCAGATTTAATTAAGCCCATCGCAATCCCTGCAACTGGCGCTTTAATTGGAACACCTGCATCCATCATCGCAAGAGTACTTGCACAAATACTTGCTTGTGATGTAGAACCGTTTGATTCTAATACTTCTGAAACCAAACGTATTGTGTACGGGAAATCTTTTTCGGATGGAATTACTGGCTCTAATGCTCTTTCGCCAAGTGCTCCATGCCCAATTTCACGACGGCCAGGTCCACGCATTGGGCCTGTTTCCCCCACACTAAAGTTTGGAAAATTATAATGATGCATAAAACGTTTTTCTTCTTCAACACCTAAACCGTCAAGAATCTGTACATCTCCTAATGCTCCTAATGTACAAATGCTTAATGCTTGAGTTTGTCCACGTGTAAATAATCCTGATCCATGTGTTCGTGGCAGTAAGTGGACTTCTGAAGATAGTGGACGAATTTCTTCTAAACCACGTCCATCAGGTCTTACTTTATCTTCTGTGATTAAACGGCGAACTTCATTTTTCACTAGCTTATCTAAAATTTGTTTCACTTGTTTTAATTCTTCGTCGCTTACTTCTTCTGCCTCATATTTTGCGATAACAGAATCTTTAACTACTTTAATTGCTGCTTCTCTTGCATGTTTTTCTTGAACACGGATCGCATTAAGCATTTCTGTTTCACATAATGCGCGAACTTCGGCTTCAATTTTTTGATCTAATTCATACAGAACAACTTCCCTTTTTTCTTTGCCGATTTCTTCAACAATTTTTTCTTGGAAAGCAATTAAGCGTTTAATTTCATCATGTCCGAATACAATAGCTTGCAGCATTACTTCTTCCGGTACTTCATCTGCTCCAGCTTCTACCATATTAATCGCATCTTTTGTTCCTGCAACAACTAAATTAATATCGCTTTTTTCTGCTTGTTCTACTGTTGGGTTAATAACAAATTCTCCATCAATGCGGCCAACATATACACCTGCAATTGGTCCTCCAAAAGGTATATCTGATACAGACAATGCAAGGGATGATCCAAACATTGCTGCCATTTCTGTTGAACAGTCTTGGTCCACACTCATCACTAAGCTGACTACCTGCACTTCATTGCGGAAGCCATCAGCAAATAGCGGGCGAATTGGTCTATCGATTAAACGACTTGCTAAAATCGCCCGTTCGCTTGGTCTTCCTTCCCTTTTGATAAATCCACCAGGAATTTTCCCAACTGCATATAACCTTTCTTCATAGTTCACAGTCAACGGGAAAAAATCTAGATTTTTTGGCTCTTTTGATGCAGTTGCCGTACTTAATACAGCAGAATCTCCGTATCTTACCAATACTGCACCATTTGCTTGTTTCGCTAATTGACCTATTTCGACTGTCAGCTTCCTGCCAGCCCAGTCAATGGAATACACATGTTTCTCTTGTCCCATTCATAAACCCCTCTCTACTCATTCACTTATTAGAGGTTTTGGCTTTAAAAAAGTACTACCTAAACCTGCTTACTTTTTTGTTGAAGGAAAAATCCCCTCAACATGTATGTTTCTCTTCTGTGGAAAGCACAGCTGCCTTTTCGCAGCTTTCAAGGCGCCTTCGCTTTTCTTTGTCCAGCTGCTGCGCCTAGCTGCTTGATCACTTCGTTTCAGCAGATGAAGTCAAAGTACAACTTCTTCTACTGAAGCTCCAGTGTCTTTCACAGCTTTCAAGACGCCTTCGCTTTTCTTATAGTATACACAATTTGTGTTACTTAAAAACTATTCTTATGTAATCTTTAAGTTGGGTATATTATATAAGTATCAAGTATTTATCCAGCAGTAACGGGCAGTAAGACCACCACCTCAAAATTATGAGAAGAAAAAAGAAATTTCGGTGAGGGATAACTGCCCATAAAAGCCCAATTGGTTCAACTAACAATCAGTGGATAATAAAAAAACAAGGATTGAAGTTTCACTTTATTTAAACTGATTTGAACACCATTATTATGTTGTTCTTGCACAATAAAAAAGCGGGAAAAAGTATCCCGCTTTTTTAAACTATCTACGTAGACCAAGTTTGTTAATTAAAACACGGTAACGTTGAACATCTTTATTACGTAGGTATGTTAGTAGATTACGACGTCTACCTACCATTTTTAAAAGACCACGACGTGAGTGATGATCCTTTTTATGTGTACGTAAATGATCATTCAAATTGTTAATTGACTCAGTAAGGACAGCGATTTGAACTTCTGGAGATCCAGTATCGTTCTCATGCGTTTTGTACTCATTGATAAGTTCGTTTTTACGTTCTTGAGTGATTGCCATCCTGTTTCACCTCCTATATCCTATTACACTAATCCCCAATTACCGAGCAAGACGTTGGTGAATCGATTTGCCAAGCAATGGTTGTCTTTAGTACGTTTATAAGAATAACCTTTTTCTATAAAAAAATCAAGTTAAACATTCTTTTTCTTTAATTTTTAATTTCTTGTAAACAATATTCCCTAAAAGCTTTTAGGTTAAACCTAGGACCTTTAATTTTCATGAAAATATTCAAGAGCTTGTTGTTTATCTTTTTGAATTTGGTTCACCAATTCTTCAATTCCTGCAAATTTCTGTTCACTTCTTAAGCGGATATGCCATTCTACAGCGACTTTTTCGCCATATATTTCCCCCTTAAAGTCAAAGATGTGAACTTCTATCGATTGTCTGTTATTATCCTTTTTAAAAGTAGGTTTCGTTCCTACATTACAAACCCCGTTATGCCACACATTTCCTGCTTTAATTTTCACTGCATATACACCCTGCGGCGGCAAAAGAAGGGTTGAGTCACTTTCAATATTAGCAGTCGGAAATCCGATTGTTCTTCCTCTTTTATCTCCATGGATGACAATGCCCTCACTAATATAAAATCGTCCTAAAAGAGAAGGGACCTTATCCATTTCTCCTTTTTGAATATAAGAGCGAATAAGAGTAGAACTGACCTTTTCCCCATGGTAGGTTTCTTTTTTTATTATAGTCGTCTCGAAAGCATCACGTGACTGCTCCTTTAATGTTTCCGCAGTACCTTTAGCCAGTTTTCCATATGTGTAATCAAATCCTGCTACTACATGCCGAACATTTAAATTAATTAAACACTGATCAACAAATTGTTGTGGAAGAAGGTTTGCAAAGTCTTTGGTAAAATGAATAATAAAAACATAATCAATGCCGAGTCTTTCCATTTGCTCTATTTTTGATTGATAAGAAGTTAAAAGAGAAATAGACTTGGCATCTCCTAACACAGCAGAAGGATGAGGAGCAAATGTCATTACACCACTTTTCCATCCTTTTTTCTCTGCAATTTCTTTTGCTTTTCCAATCACTTTCTGATGTCCTAAATGAACACCATCAAAATAACCTAATGCCATGACTAATGGCGGAAAATTATTATTTTTAAAGTTTTCAGGGTTATTAATTCTCACAACTTCCACTACACTACTCACCTTTTCTAGCTATATAATTATATTTATCCTCAAATAATGTATTCTTTTCTTGAGACTCTAATCAGCGAGGTTCTTTTTGCCAATGAGACAAAGATAAATCAAAGTACTTTCAAAATTTTGCTTGGTTTGATTTTTCCTATCTTTGTAGGATGATGCACATAGATAGCTAATGCCTCTCCTTCTTCAGACTCCATGACAATCGGACCTTCTACTCCCTTTAATTCAAATGGCAGCTCAAGCACCATACCGTTTCGTACCTTCATAGCTAATGTATCATTTATTTGGAATTTCGGCAAATCACATAAAGCATCTTCTAATGGTCGCAAATCCTTTTCTATTGTCCCACTTTGCTGTTTTTCTGCTACTTCTTCTATTGTCAAACAGTCTTTTTTCGTCATTGTTGCTGATCGTGTCCTCGTAAGCTTAGACATATGTGCAGGATATCCCAGCATTTCTCCGATCATCACAGCTAGTGTTCGAATATACGTTCCTTTGCTGCAATCGACAATAAATCGAAAGGAAATAGTTTCCCCCACAAGTTCTTCCCAATCGTCCAATAAATTTAATGAATAAATGGTTACTTCACGTGTTGGGCGTTCCACTTCTATGCCTTGTCTTGCATATTCATAAAGTCTTTTTCCATTTACTTTCACCGCAGAATACATGGGAGGTGTTTGTTTAATAGGACCTGTTAATGTTTTTAAAACATCTTCCACCATTGCTCTTGTGATTGTTTGTGTAACCTCTTTTTGATTTACGACTTCCCCTGAAGCATCTTCAGTTGTAGTAGAAAAGCCAATGGTTACTTCCCCTTCATACGTTTTTCCCGCATCGGTAATATATTCTGCTACTTTTGTTGCTCTTCCTAAACAAATAGGCAGCACTCCGTCCACCTCTGGATCTAATGTACCTGTATGGCCTATTCGTTTCATATGTAGAATTTTGCGCAGTTTAAATACACAATCATGTGATGTCATCCCTTTTGGTTTCCATAAAGGCAATATTCCTTCCATTTCAAGAACTCCTTTTCCAAGTTATTGCAGTTATTTATTTTTCAGACCTCTTTTTAAAAAATTATCCGTACTTGCTATATAAAAAGGGCGGCTTTTTTATATCATTCTTCTCCATGCAATATCGAAAGAAGGGATGCCTCTTTCTTATTGCATGGGGAATTTGACATAATAAAAAGCCACCCCTCATGTAAGCAAAATTTGTTTAATTCTCTTCTGATTGTTCTTCTTTTGCAATTTGATGAAGCAATGTATCGATGCGATTTCCGTAATCAATAGATTCATCAAATTCAAACGTAATTTCAGGAGTTTTGCGCAAACGAATTCTTTGTCCAATTTCAGAACGAATAAATCCTTTTGCTTTTGCTAATCCTTTTAACGTATTTTCACGCTGTTCCTGATCTCCTAAAACAGAGATATAAACCGTTGCTTGTTGAAGATCACCTGTAACATTTACATCGGTTACAGTAACAAAGCCAATGCGAGGATCTTTAATCTTGCGACTAATAATCTCGCCAAGTTCTTTTTTCATTTGTTCTCCAACACGATTTGGTCTAAGGCTCATCTTATTCCACCTCTTTTATTAAAGCCATTCTATATCTGTTAGTGTTCTCTCCATTTCTGGAAATGAGTCAATAAATTTTAAAACATGTTGAAGCTCTTTTTCCACAGACACTTTAATAGAAGCAACAGCTGCAATAGCTATTTTTGTGCGCTGCCAAGTGTCCTGAAAGTCTACTTCCGATACAGAAATATTATATTTTTGTTTTAAGCGGGTTGTAATTCGCTGAAGTACAGCCCGCTTTTCTTTTAACGAATGGGCATCATAAATGATTGCTTCAACAGTTAAAAGGCCTATAATCATTTGCGTTCAATTTCTTCCATAATATAGGCTTCGATAATGTCGCCTTCTTTAACATCATTGAAGTTCTTGATAGTTACACCACACTCGTAACCTTGACTTACTTCTTTTGCATCGTCTTTAAAACGTTTTAATGCATCAATTTCACCTTCGAAAATAACAACACCATCACGAATTAAACGAATTCCGCTATCTCTTGTAATTTTTCCGTCTGTTACATAAGAGCCAGCAATTGTTCCAATTTTTGATACTTTAAATGTTTGACGGATTTCTGCTTGACCGATGATTTTTTCTTGGAATTCTGGATCTAGCATTCCTTTCATCGCTGCTTCGATTTCTTCAATTACTTTATAGATAATGCGGTGAAGACGTACATCTACTTCTTCAGCATCTGCTGCTCTTTTTGCATTTACATCTGGACGAACGTTAAATCCGATAACAATCGCATTTGACGCTGCTGCAAGCGTAATATCTGATTCATTAATTGCACCAACTGCTGTATGAATAATCTTAACGTTAACGCCTTCTACTTCAATTTTGTAAAGTGCTGCTGCCAATGCTTCTGCAGAACCTTGAACATCCGCTTTTAAGACGATATTAAGATCTTTCATTTCTCCTTGTTTCATATGCTCAAATAAATTATCTAAGCTAATGCGTGTTTTTTCAGATCTTTGTGCTTGAATGGCTTGCGTAGAACGCGCTTCCCCTACTTGCCTTGCTGTTTTTTCATCTTTAAAGACAACAAAACGGTCACCAGCTTGAGGCACTTCGTTTAATCCTGTAATTTCAACAGGTGTAGATGGTCCAACACTTTTCACACGACGGCCTAAATCATTTACCATGGCACGAACACGGCCAAATGTGCTACCTACTACGATTGGATCTCCAATATTTAATGTTCCGTTTTGAACTAAAAGTGTTGCAACAGAACCTTTTCCTTTATCAAGCTGTGCTTCGATAACTGTTCCAACCGCATTGCGTTTAGGATTAGCTTTGTATTCCTCTACTTCACCTACAAGCAAAATCATTTCCAATAATGTGTCAATTCCTTCACCTGTAAGAGCTGATAGAGGAACAAAGATAGTATCCCCACCCCATGCTTCTGGTACTAATGCATGTTCTGTTAATTCTTGCATAACACGATCAGGATTAGCTGATGGTTTATCCATTTTATTCACAGCTACAATAATTGGCACTTCCGCAGCTTTAGCATGGTTAATTGCTTCGATTGTTTGTGGCATTACACCATCATCTGCTGCTACTACTAAAATAGTGATGTCCGTGATTTTTGCTCCACGTGCACGCATCGTTGTAAATGCAGCATGTCCAGGTGTATCTAAAAATGTGATTTTTTTGCCATTTTCTTCTATTTGGTATGCACCAATATGCTGTGTGATACCTCCTGCTTCTCCAGCAGTTACTTTCGTGTTGCGGATGCTGTCAAGCAATGTTGTTTTCCCATGGTCTACGTGTCCCATAATTGTAACAACAGATGGACGCTCTACTAATTCTGCATCTTCATCATCTGTAAAGTATACTTCTAAATCTGTTGCATCGATTTTAACTTCTTCTTCTACTTCTACTCCATAGTCACTTGCAATCAGTTCAATAGAATCTTTATCCAAGTCTTGGTTGATAGTAGCCATTACACCAAGCATAAACAACTTTTTAATAATTTCAGATGGTTCACGATGTAATTTTTTTGCTAGTTCGCCAACTGTTAAAGATTCGCTAAATGTAATCTTTGTCGGTAATTCCTTTTCCTTTTTAGGAGCAGGCGGTGCAGCAGGCGCTTGATTTTGCGGCTTGCCTTTACGGTTATTAGTTTTATTATTATTATTAGGACGGTTATTAGTTTTTGATTTATTAAAGGTTGATTTATTATCTTTCGTATTCTTCACAGATTGATTTACTTTCCCCTTTTCGACCATTGCATTTGTCTCCTCCTCGTAGCTGTCTGCTATATTTTTCGCAGGATTTGTTTGCGATGGTTTATTTTGGCTGCTTCCAGCACTCTTATTATATACCTTATCCAACTGTTTCACTGCATCTTCTTCAAGTGTTGTCATGTGGTTCGATACTTCGACGTTCATCTCTTTTAATTGCGTAATAACATCTTTACTGGAAATATTGAATTTTTTAGCGTATTCATAAACTCGCATTTTACTCATCATTTCACCCCCGCTAGAATTAATCGAGCAGCGTTAAAAGTTTTTTTGCAAATCCATTATCTAAAACAGCGACAACTACTCTCGCCTCTTTACCGATAGACTGTCCTAATAATTCTCGATTTGGCACTAAACGTACCGGCACAGCATATGACTTGCATTTATCGGTAATTTTTTTCGTCGTGTTTTCCGACGCATCTTCTGATAATAAAATAAGCTTTGCAGTTCCGCTTCTAATTTCCTTAACGGTTAGTTCCTCACCTGAGGTAATTTTCCGTGCTCGATTTGCTAAGCCAAGTAATGACATCCATTGTTTTTGATTCATTTGGATTGTCTTTGCTCCTTCTCTATTAATTCCATGAGCTCTTCATAGATTGTATCTTCAATAGCAACTCCAAGCTGACTAGAAAGAATATTTTTTTTCTTGGCTAAAAGCACTGCGTCTTTATCCTTAGAAAGATATGCCCCACGTCCGGATTTCTTTCCTGTTAAATCCACAGTTACTTCTCCTTCTTTCGAGCGAACGATGCGAACTAGTTCTTTTTTCGGCCTCATCTCACCGGTAGCAACACATTTACGCATTGGAACTTTTTTCGGTTTGTTCACACACATTCACCTCAATTAATCCAAATCTTCTGTAGTTAAATGGAATTCATCTTGCTCATCTTCTACATCATCAAATGTGATTAGGGAAGACTCAGTCGGATAAATTCCAACTTCTCTTGCTTCACTTTCTGACTTAATATCAATTTTCCAGCCAGTAAGTTTCGCTGCTAAACGAGCATTTTGCCCTCTTTTCCCAATTGCTAAAGATAATTGATAATCAGGGACAATAACAGTTGTTGCTTTTCCCTCTTCGTTTACGATTACTTCTAGTACCTTAGAAGGACTTAGAGCATTCGCAACAAATATGGTTGGGTCTTCGGACCATTTCACGATATCAATTTTTTCGCCTTTTAATTCATTGACGATTGTTTGCACGCGTGTTCCTTTTGGTCCAACACATGAACCTACTGGATCCACTTCTTCATTAGCAGAATGAACAGAGATTTTGGATCTGTCGCCAGCTTCACGTGCAACGGATTTTATTTCTACTGTACCATCAAATATTTCCGGCACTTCCATTTCAAATAATCTTTTTAAGAGGCCAGGATGTGTTCTTGAAACATAAATCTGTGGTCCCTTTGTTGTTTTTTCTACTTTTGTGATAAAAACTTTAATACGATCATGAGGTTTGTAGAATTCATTTGGCATTTGTTCATTAGCAGGTAGGATCGCTTCAATTTTCCCTAAGCTGACATAAATAAACTTGCTGTCTTGACGTTGAACAATTCCTGTCATAATATCTTCTTCACGATCGATAAATTCAGAATAGATAATGCCTCTTTCTGCTTCACGAACACGTTGAGTCACTACTTGTTTTGCTGTTTGTGCAGCAATGCGGCCAAAATCTTTTGGCGTCACTTCCAACTCCACAACATCTTCTACTTCGTAGTTTGGATTAATTTTTTGTGCGTCCTCAATAGATATCTCAAGACGTGGGTCAAAAACCTCATCTACCACTTCCTTGCGAGCATAAACACGCATTGTACCAGATCCTAAATTTAAATCAATTCGAACATTTTGTGCTTGGTTAAAGTTGCGGCGATATGCCGAGATAAGGGCTGCTTCAATAGCATCCATAATCACATCGCGTGATATCCCTTTTTCTTTTTCAAGCAATACAAGAGCATCCACTAATTCACTGCTCATAAAGATTGTATCCCCCTTTTAATCTCCTAAAAACAAGGCTGCTTTCATTATTTACGAAAATGTTACTGCAAGGCGAGCTTTAGCCACTTTTTCGTATGGAATGACTACTGTTTTTTTTCTGGTTTTAATTTTTATTTCTACTGATAAGCTTGTTCCATCAAAACTTGTCAAAATACCTTCAAATGCCTTTTCATTGTCAATCGGTTCATAGGTTTTAACAAACACATTTTTTCCGATGGCTCTTTCAAAGTCCTTATCCTTTTTTAAAGGCCTTTCAGCACCTGGCGATGATACCTCTAGAAAATAATTTTCCGTAATCGGATCGACTTCATCTAGTTTTTCACTTAGCTTTTCGCTAACGGCTGCACATTCATCTATATCTACACCATTTTCTTTATCAATGGCAACACGCAAAAACCAATTAGGACCTTCTTTTACATACTCTACGTCCACTAATTCTAAATGAAGTTCTTCCAAAATGGGAGTCACCATTTCTTCTACTAATTCTGTTACTTTGCTCAACTTTTTCCCTCCTTGTACAAGGAACCGTTCTTTTGTAAAAAGTTCCTAAAATCAGGAATCCACTATACTTTTAGACAATACGCTCTTAGTTTCACCGGTTTTTAAAGGTCGATGATGTTCTTACTATACCTTTCCTTCAATAAATACATGCAAGTGGTATAAAGGTTTTTATGTAGTGCCACATCCAAGCATGTTGCCCATCATAAACAGGCAATCACTCTTTTCTTTTTGGAAAAAAATGTGAACACAATAGGAAAGAGTGGGTTGCCCCACTCTCATTTTGCGAAAGTTATCTTTAGTATCTCCAAACTAACTATACCATAACCATAGCTTTTATGCAAATAGAGCTCATGTTTCATAGGACTTTCTAGCCCTTCCTCCATTCACTTCCACTATCATCAGAATAAAGACAGTTGGTTTTGGTCTGGCATACCTGCTAAACATCCATGGTTATCTAGATATTCCATAATTGTTTTCGAAACTTTTCCACGCTGCTGCAAATCTTCTTTTGATAAAAATTCTCCGTCTTCCCTTGAACGAACGATGTTTAATGCAGCATTTGTACCCAATCCTGGGATACTATTAAACGGAGGTATCAATGCATTTCCTTCAATAATAAATTCTGTTGCACTTGATTTATATAAATCCACCCTTTGAAAAGAGAATCCACGTTCGATCATTTCATATGCTAATTCCATAACCGTTAACAAGTTTTTCTCTTTCGTAGAGGCATCAAGCCCCTTTCCGCTGATTTCATCAATTACTGCTTTAATGCTGTGTGAACCTTTCACCATGGCATCTACATCAAAATCTTCAGCACGAACAGTAAAATATGCTGCATAATAAAGCAATGGATGATGTACTTTAAAATACGCAATCCGAACCGCCATCAGTACATATGCAGCCGCATGCGCCTTTGGAAACATGTATTTTATCTTTTTACATGAATCGATATACCATTCCGGTACTTCATTTTTGCGCATTTCTTCTTCCATCTCATCTGATAGACCTTTCCCTTTACGTACGCTTTCCATAATTTTAAAGGCAAAACTCGGTTCTAAACCTTGATAGATCAGATAAACCATAATATCGTCACGGCATCCGATAACTTCACTGAGATTACAAATATTATTATGAATAAGTTCTTGCGCATTTCCAAGCCATACGTCTGTACCATGAGAAAGACCAGAGATTTGCACCAACTCGGAAAAAGTAGTTGGCTTCGTGTCCTCCAACATTTGACGAACAAATTTCGTACCAAATTCAGGGATTCCAAACGTACCTGTTTTACAATTAATTTGTTCTGCTGTTACCCCTAAAGACTCTGTTCCACTGAATATCTTCATTACTTCCGGATCGTCTGTCGGAATGGTTTTCGGATCAATGCCGCTTAAGTCTTGCAGCATTCTTATTACTGTTGGATCGTCGTGTCCAAGTATATCTAGTTTTAATACATTGTCATGAATAGAATGGAAATCAAAATGCGTTGTTTTCCATTCTGAGTTTCTATCATCTGCTGGAAATTGAATAGGTGTAAAATCGTATACGTCCATATAATCTGGTATAACGATAATACCGCCAGGATGCTGTCCAGTCGTTCTTTTTACCCCAGTACAGCCTGATGCTAGCCGGTCAATTTCCGCTCCCCTTATTTGCAGATTATTATCATTTTGATAGGCTTTTACATATCCATAAGCTGTTTTATCCGCAACTGTGCCAATCGTTCCTGCACGATATACATACTCCTCCCCAAACAATACTTTCGTATAATTATGGGCTTTAGGCTGATATTCCCCGGAAAAATATGATGATAGGTAAGCATTTGAAGTCATCTCCAGCTTTTCCCCCATCTCACACCGTACGTGACCCTTTCGGTGTCATACGGCATTCCATCGTTAACTTTGTCGAAGTTATTCAGTTAAGTTTTGGATTTCCTACTTCCGTTCTCAACTGATTTAGCTTTTTAACTGCTTTTAAATCAAAGATCTCAATTATTGCTTTATACTTTGGATTTTTTGTTGGGTTACTATTGTGGATTAACATATGATAATCCTCTTTGATAATGATTAGATTTTCGTAATTATCCGTTCCACCTTGAGCAGTTGGCTTTTTGTGGTGACATATTGCGTTGAAAGGAGTTAACCTTTCTCCTGTTATCCCACAACAGCCTTTCTGGGCTACGTATTTACTTAGACGGTTGTCTTCTTATTTAACGCTTTTGGATTTATATATACCTTTTCTAAACAATTCTATTTCAGTAACGGATACGTTTTTGATTTCTTTGTGTATGGCTTTACGGTCATTTGCTTTATATATTGTGAAATTGGGATTGCGTTGACCTCGTATATCGTGTTTAATTGCTTCCAGTGGATATACTAATATGCCATTACTCTTGAATCTTGGACAATTGTAACCAGTATAGAATTTTTCAATCACATTGTTTTTTTTTCGAATGTCGGGTTGAAGATGTTTCTATACAATAGTGATTTAATATTCTTGTGTACATTATGCCTAATATCGTTAAAGTCTTGGGAGACTCTTGTGGCTATTTTGTAATAGTTCTGCATCCCAAGAATGTTGGCGTTGTACATCATAATCTTCTCTGGTGTTGGACTTTTTCTTATCTTTATTAGTTTATGCCTAATAACTTCTTGTACCTTACTTTTGGATTTAGGACTCATTTTTGGGTTTACTATATATCCTGTTTTTCCAGTTCCCTTCTTAACAGCTCTGAACCTGACTCCAAGGAAATCTGTACCATTTTTGCGGAGATTTGTGATCTTGCTTTTTTCTTTACTGATTTCTAAGCCAAATCTTTCTTCCAACCATTTTTCAACGGCTATTTTGATTTTCTTGGCATTGTTATAAGAATTTGTAAAGATTTTAAAATCATCCGCGTATCGTACTAGATACATTGGTTTAAGTTTAGTCTTTTTAAGGGCATCTGTTTTGTTTCTTTTTAATTTGTAAGGTATCCTCGTAGGTTTTGTTTCCCATTGATTTGATATCCACCAGTCTAACTCGTTTAAAACTACATTTGCGAGCAGAGGTGATAGTATTCCACCTTGTGGCGTACCTTTCTCTGGTATTCCAATCCCTTTTATTTCCGCTTTCAGCATTTTCTTGATAATAGATACTACTTTTTTGTCCCTAATTCCAATTGTCCAAAGTTGTTTGATAAGTTTGTTATGATTAACGTTATCGAAAAATCCTTTGATATCAACATGTACCACATAATGATTAAAACTATGATTTACTAGATGATAGCATCTTGCAAGAGCGTCGTGGGTACTTCTTTTCGGTCTAAAACCAAAGTTGTTTGAGTTGAATTTTCCTTCCATAATAGGTTCAAGAATTTGCAAAAACATTTGCTGTATTAGCCTATCCTCTATTGTTGGAATTCCAAGTGGTCTCATATCACCATTTGGTTTTGGAATTAGTACCCTTTTTACTGAATGTGGTTTGTAGTCTTCTAGTCTTTTTCGTTTTAATGCAACAAGCTTATTTGTATCCATTCTTTGTAGATGTTTATTTAATGGTATGTCCATTAGTGCCTTTGGTTTTGCTTCCGGTATTACTTTTAATATTACGATAGGCTAATCTAATGTTCTCTTCTGAAATAATCAAGTCATAAAGGTTGTTAAAATACCTACCTTTTTCACTTTCTTCAAAAAGAGTATCCAACTGGTCTTGCATTCCAAAGTATTCATTATTTCTTAACTTTTGTATCATTAAGTCAGTCAACTAATCACTTCCTTTCGAAAGCTTTCATTTCTTTAAGTCTTACAAGAATCTGACTTTTGTAGGTTTGTTTCGACGTTAACGACTAATGCCCTTCCCTCGAAAATGTTTTATCCTCAGACTTATTGGTTATTCAGTCCTCATTGGCATTTTCTTCAATGGTACTACGGCATCACTGCCACTCCCGTTAATCTATGTTATAGCGAAAGCTTTTCCATAGAAACACCTTTAGCGAAGTGCAACCTTCTGAAGTGTCGGGAGCTTCTCACGTTCCACTATTTCTATCTGTACATAATCTACTTAGGTTCCCCCTAAATCCCGTTGAGCTTGACTGTGCCTGTAACACAGTATGGATTTTCATAACCAAACGTTTACTCATCCACACTCAAAATTCCTTATTGGAACCCATATCATTTCTGATATGTGACATTCACGAGAAGTCAGTCGAGGGTTCGTCCCAGTTATTCTACTGATTCTAACCATATAGATTTTATAGACACCAGACCTATCATCCACAGAAGCTTTATAGCTCCCTTTCCTCAGCCGTACTGTTAGGGTAAACTTCAGCCTACTTTAGCGGGCTTCAGACAAAATTTGTTTTTGCATTACTCCTTTTGCCTGCCGCAGCTTCAGTGAGTGTGTTTCAGGGCGTTACTCCATCATTCCACACTTCGAAAATAGCAGTTCTCCTAGGTATAAACCCTAGTGGCTAATCTTTTCAATTAGCAACGTGACGCACTCAAATCAATGTCGGGAACTTTATCGCCCTTAAATCCAAGAAACGTTTCAAAAGGAATATCATGGCCGTCTTTTTTGTATGGTATGCCACAAGTTGGACAATCTTTATCAGGCAAATCAAAACCTGAACCAATAGAACCATCATTAAAGAATTCCGATTGTTTGCATGCTGTACAAACATAATGAGGCGGCAGAGGATTTACTTCTGTTATTTCCGTCATAGTAGCAACAAAAGAGGAACCGACAGAACCACGGGAACCTACTAAATAGCCATCATCTAAAGACTTCTTTACAAGCTTATGAGAAATCAGATAAATAACCGCAAATCCATGGCCTATAATACTTTTTAATTCCTTTTCTAAACGCGCCTCCACTATTTCAGGAAGTTCCTCTCCATAAATTCTGCGTGCCATGCTATAGCTCATTTCACGCATTTCTTCATCAGAGCCCTCAATTTTTGGTGTATATAAATCGTCTTTAATTGGTTTAATGACATCTATCATATCTGCAATTTTATTGGAATTTGTGACAACAATTTCTTTTGCCTTTTCCTCACCTAAAAAACGGAAACAGTCAAGCATTTCATTTGTTGTCCTGAAATGCACATCTGGAAGCTTATGTCTATTAAGAGGGTTCGCTCCACCTTGTGATCCTACTAATATTTCCCGGTAAATTTTATCATTTGGATTCACATAATGAACATTTCCAGTCGCTACTACTGGAATTTCCAGCTTATCCCCTAAGCGAACAATATTTGCAATAATCTCTTCTAATGACTTTTCATCATTAACAAGCTCCCTCTCGATTAAATGTGCATATACCTCTTTTGGCATCACTTCCATATAATCATAAAATGGTGCAATTTCTTCTACTTCTTCAGGGGCCTTTTGCATCATCGCCTCAAAAACTTCCCCTTTATCGCAAGCAGAACCAATCAAAAGTCCTTCTCGATGTTTTTGCAGTACAGAGCGGGGAATTCTTGGCACTCGGTAAAAATAGTTTATATGAGCAATTGATACTAATTTAAACAGATTTTTTAATCCTACTTCGGTTTGAGCAAGCACCGTGCAGTGATATGGACGGGCTCTTTGATAAGCATTGCCTTGTCCCATATTGTCATTGAGCTGATTATGATTTGTAATGCCCTTTTCTCCTGCATCTTTCAGCATTTTAAGCACAAGATATCCTGTCGCTTCTGCATCATAAATGGCTCGGTGATGCTGGGTTAATTCGATATCAAATTTTTTCGCTAATGTATTTAAACGATGATTTTTTAATTCGGGATATAAAAATCGTCCGAGCTCCAGTGTATCAATAACTGGATTTGTTGATTTCTTAAGGCCTGCCTTTTGATAGCCAACATTAATAAAACCAACATCAAAAGACGCGTTATGAGCAACAAGAATGCTGTCCCCTGTCCAATCTACAAATTTACGCAGCACGATATCTATCTCTGGTGCATCTTGGACCATTTCATCTGTAATGCCCGTTAAATTAATGGTCGTTGCAGAAAGACGATGATGTGGGTTGGCAAAAGATTCAAACCGATCAATTATTTCTCCATCATGAATTTTAACAGCTGCAAGTTCAATAATGGTATTGTAAACAGCAGATAGACCGGTTGTTTCCACGTCAAAAACAACATATGTTGCATCATCAAGCAAAATATCTTGTGGATTGTAGGCAATGGGCACTCCATCATCAACTAGATTCATTTCCACGCCATATAAAATTTTAACATCATTTTTTTTACCTGCGCCAAATGCTTCAGGAAAACTTTGGGCAATTGCATGATCCGTTATAGCAATAGCTTTATGGCCCCATTTTTTTGCTTGACCGACCAAATTTGCGACAGAAGAAACGGCATCCATTTGACTCATTGGTGTATGAAGATGAAGTTCTACCCTTTTTTCATCTGCTTTTGCTGTATCTTGTCTTTCAATTGGCTTTATTTCATTTAGGTCATTACCAATCATCACTAGATCGCGGACAAATGTATCATTTTGAATACTTCCACGAGCTCTAAGCCACATTCCTTTTTTTACTAATTGAAATAATGCCGCATCCTCTTTATCACGAGAAAACATTTTAACCAAAATAGAGCTTGTATAATCCGTTATTTTAAATGTTAAAAGTGTTCTGCCACTCCGAAGCTCCTTCGTCTCCGCAAAGAATACATATCCTTCTACTGTAATTCGTCGTTCTTCATCAACGATTTCTTCTATACGACGGTAGTCGCTGTCATCCTTAATCGTTAAACCAATTGTAAGAGGACCGGATGGAATTCCTATATCATTTGCTTCTTTTTCGGCTTCCATCTTCTGAATATCAAGAAGAGCTTGTTTCCCTCTCTCTTGATCTTCTAGTCTTTTCGCCTGCAAAAATTGTTCATACTCAGCATTGGATTCTTCTTGTTTTATTTCTGTTTCTAAAACAAGGGGAGGAAAGCCAAAATACTGGTAAGAGTCTGTAATCATTTGTGCATATTTTCTTTTAATAGCAAGGCCTTCCATCTCATTGCGAACATGGATGGTTAGTTTATTTCCTTGTATTTTTGGAACTTGTTCGTTTAATAATTTAACAAGAGGAGGTGATATGCCTTGCATTTGTTCAATCACACTAGACCAATAATCTCTAATTAAACTATCTGTGACAAGTGCATTCTGAACATTTATAGAATACGTAATAGACGCAATATGAGAAAAGCTATTCATTAATTTCGTTGTAAAAAGCTGATAAATTTGAAATGGAATAATTTCATCAAACAAAAAATAAAAATGCCATTTTTTTGCTCGTTTTTCAATGACAAGCTTATCAATCTTTGCATTGCGAAAATGGCTGACATATTGATCATCCGTTAATCCCAATTGCTGAAGTAGCAGTTGAAATCGATCTATTCGATCGTTTATATCACTCATTATCCCTCTCCTTTCTTCTCTTTTCATTCCATTATTTGCATACCTGCAAAAGATAGGATAACTATTATTATACCATATGGTTTGTTTTTCCCTTCTCTAACTTGTTAGAAATAGGTGGAAGATGAAAATACAACTTTCTACTTTAGCATAAGCCTGCTTGTTTCCTCTAGTTTTTTGATTTTTGCATAGAAAAAGGAGCTTTCTGATAGGAGGAAAGCCCCTTTTTCTATGCCTTAGCTTATTTTTTTAATAAATTAGCGATAGTTTCTACTAATTCATTTTCATGCACCTCTAGCATTTCTCCAGTAGCCCTTACTTTCACTTCTACAATACCTTCAGAAGCTTTTTTCCCGACTGTTACGCGGATTGGCAATCCAATTAAATCAGAGTCGGCAAATTTAACGCCAGGACGTTCTGCACGATCATCTACCAATACATCTAAACGGTCCGCTTTTAATAGAGTGTACAGCTTATCTGCCAATTCCGTTTGGGTTTGGTCTTTTGTATTAACCGGAATAACATGTACATCAAATGGTGCGATATCATGTGGCCATACAATACCTTTATCATCATGGAACTGTTCCACAATAGCAGCCATTGTTCTTGATACGCCAATGCCATAACAACCCATTATGATTGGCTGCGTGCGGCCGTTTTCATCTAAATAAGTTGCCCCCATTGCTTCACTGTAGCGAGTTCCTAATTTAAATACATGTCCTACTTCAATTCCTTTTGCAAAAGCAATCGTTCCTTTGCCGTCTGGTGATGCGTCGCCTTCTTGGATAAAACGAAGATCTGCATATTGAGAAACTTGAAAATCACGTTCTGGATTTACATTGATATAATGATAGTCTTCTTCATTTGCACCGCAAACACCATTAACAATCGATTTTACTCCATTATCGGCAATAACTTCAACATCTTTTACATTAATTGGCCCAAGTGAACCTACACTACAGCCTAATGCACTTGCTGTTTCACCAGCTTCTGCTAGTTCAACAACGTCTGCTTCTAATAAATTTTTCACTTTAATGTCATTTATTTCATGATCGCCACGGACTAATACTAATACATATTTTTCATCTACTTTAAATAGCAATGACTTAATGCATTGATCTGCCGTAGTGTTCAAGAAGCTAGATACTTGCTCAATTGTTTTTTGATTTTCTGTTTTTACTTTTTCTAAATCAAAGAGTGGCTTGTCCTCTTTTTCATAGGTTGCAACAACAGGCGCCATTTCAACATTCGCTGCATAATTAGATTCTGTTGAATAGGCAATTGTATCTTCCCCAACATCTGACAATACCATAAATTCATGGGTATCTTTCCCGCCCATTGCCCCACTGTCCGCAATTACGGCACGATAGTTTAAATCACAGCGTGCAAATACATTGCAGTATGCTTGGAATAAAGCATCATACACTTCATCTAAACTGTCATGTGAAGAATGGAAAGAATAAGCATCTTTCATAATAAATTCCCGTCCACGCAAAATGCCAAATCTTGGTCTTTTTTCATCACGGAATTTTGTTTGAATTTGATATAAAGCAAGAGGCAGGCGTTTATATGATTTCACCTCATCACGAACAAGGCTTGTAATTACTTCCTCATGTGTAGCTCCTAAAGCAAACTCACGATTATTGCGGTCTTTTAAACGCATTAATTCAGGTCCATAAGTATACCATCTGCCAGATTCTTGCCAAAGTTCTGCTTGCTGCATCGCAGGCATCAATAATTCAACTGCACCTGCTGCATCCATTTCTTCTCTAATAATTTGTTCGATTTTTTTCAGCACTTTATTTGCTAATGGCAAATAAGAATAAATCCCACTTGCATTTTGACGAATATATCCAGCACGCAAAAGCAGCTGGTGACTAGAAATCTCTGCATCTGCTGGAACTTCCCTTAATGTTGGGATAAGCATTTTACTTTGTTTCATCTTCATGACACCTCTATAATAATTGGTTGGTTTGATGTTTTTTATATAGTTAATTTTAAAAAATAACTAACATGAGGAACACTCTTCCTCATGTTAGAAATACTTATCTTAGAAAAAATCGTTGAATATCGTTCCATGTTACCACAATCATCAATAACATAAGAAGGGCAAATCCTACAAAATGAACCATGCCTTCTTTATGGCGATCAATAGGTTTTCCACGAACAGCTTCTATTGCAAAAAACAATAATCTGCCACCGTCAAGGGCCGGAAATGGAAGCAAGTTCATAATACCAAGGTTGATGCTCAAAATACCTGCCCACTTCATTAAATAATAGATTCCTGATTGAGCTACAGTATCTGTTGATTTATATATCCCAACAGGTCCACTCAATGCATCAATTGAAAATTGGCCTGTAACTAGCTTGCCGACAGCTCCAAGAATTTCTTTTGTCCATGTATATGTTTCCGTTGCTCCATATTGAACTGCTTTTAAGGGCGATTTTTCCATTGGGCTATAGACTCCAATTAACCCAATTGTTTTTCCATCTTCTGCTTCCGTTGCTTTTGGCGTAACATCAACAGTCATTTCTTTTCCATCTCGAAGCAAGTTCAACTCCAAGTCTTCTCCAGGACTCTTCTGAATGATGGCTACGACTTCATTCCAGCTGGTGACAGAATCTCCATCAATACTTATAATCGTATCGCCTTCTTTTAAGCCTGCTTGAATTGCTTCCCCATCATCTATCAATTTTCCAAGCTTTGGCTGATCAGATGGGATGCCTTGAATAAGAGCGATTAGTACAAATACTACAAACGCCAAAATAAAGTTCATCATTGGTCCTGCAACAATCGCCATTGTTCGTTGACCTAGTGTTTTACTAGCAAATTGGCGGTCATATGGAGCTATTTGTGATGCAGTGCCATTTTCCACTATTACTGCATCTTTTTTTATTGGAAAAATCATTAATTTTTCATCGATATCATCTTCGGCATATCCTTTAATAAATAAATCATGCTCTAAATCCGCTGCTTCTACATTTATAATGCGAGCATTGGGATATTTTTCTTTATTATTGATAATGATTTTTGTCACTTCTTCGTTTTTATCCAGAATAAGACCTATGCGGTGGCCTGCTTTAATATCGACCATCTCCGGGTCTTCGCCAGCCATTCTAACGTATCCTCCTAAAGGAAGAAGCCTAATGGTATACGTTGTTTCTCCTCTTTTTTGCGAGAATATTTTCGGCCCAAAACCAATTGCAAATTCCCGACACAAAATTCCTGCTCTTTTAGCAAAAATAAAATGGCCTAATTCATGAAAAAAAACTAATGCACCAAAGATAATAATAAACGCTACTACTGTATTCAAAATATAACCACCTTTTTATCGAAGTGTGCTTACTTTTTTTCTTGTTTCCAAATCAACCTCTTGTATAACAGCAAGACTTGGGTTTGCTATATTTTGATGATCGTTGATAGCTTGTTCAATTAGCTCTTCTATTTGCAGAAAGCTAATTTCTCCTGCTAAAAATTTAGCAACAGCTATTTCATTTGCGGCATTTAATACTGTTGGCAATGTTCCTCCTGCTCGGCCTGCTTCATATGCATAACGAAGACAGCGAAATCTATCTAAATCCATCTCTTGAAAATGAAGCTTCCCTATAGTAGCTAAGTCTAATCTATTAGCGCCCTTGAGAGGAATACGATCAGGATAAGTTAAAGCATATTGAATTGGCACTCTCATATCAGGAGATCCCAATTGAGCCATCACACTGCTATCATGGAACTCTACCATAGAATGGATAATGCTTTCCTTATGGAGCAACACATCAATTTTATCGTATGAAAGAGAAAATAGCCAATGTGCTTCTATTACTTCTAACCCCTTATTCATCATTGTAGCAGAATCAATCGTAATTTTCGCCCCCATTGACCAATTAGGATGATTTAGAGCATCTTCTCGTGTTACATGCTGCAGGTCCGCTCTTGTTAACTCTCGAAAACTTCCTCCTGATGCCGTGATGATAAGACGCTCAATGTTTTTTTCATATTCTCCTTGTAAGCTTTGAAAAATTGCAGAGTGTTCACTATCAACAGGCAATATCGCCACATTATTTCTTTTAGCTGCTTCCATTACTAAATGACCTGCCGTTACCAATGTTTCCTTATTAGCAATGGCGATTGTTTTTTTCGCTTCAA
Organism: Niallia nealsonii; assembly: GCF_002835805.1. Taxonomy (GTDB): domain Bacteria; phylum Bacillota; class Bacilli; order Bacillales; family Cytobacillaceae; genus Niallia; species Niallia nealsonii. The sequence continues at coordinate 24,855 of NZ_PISE01000009.1, forward strand.
TCGCTTGCAATGTTGGCTGCAAACCGACACTGCCTAATACAGCATTCACAAGTATGTTTGCTTTATGGTAAACCGCAACTTCTATTAGCCCCTCTTGTCCATAAGAAAAACGAATAGAAGGGAATTCCTGTTTTAATTGATCACAATCTTGTTTATCTGCGACTGCAACAAAAAAAGGCTGAAATTCTGAAATAATGCTTTTTGTTAATTCTATATTTTTCCCTGAGGAAAATGCAACTAGCTGAAAGCTTTCTGGATTATTTTTTATCACATCAAGTGTTTGTGTTCCAATGGATCCAGTTGCTCCTAACAAACTAATATACTTCACTATCTCACTCTCTTTTCCTACTATGTTTCTTTCAAATGATGTCGAAGTACAAATTAAATAACCTGAAAGGCATCCAATATGAAATAAAGCAATGGCCAAACAAATAATAAACTATCAAATCGATCTAATATGCCACCATGCCCTGGCAAAAGGTTTCCTGAATCTTTCACATGAAAATGCCTTTTTAATGCAGATTCCGCTAAATCGCCAATTTGTCCAAAAGCAGATAAAATAATCGTGATAAATACCATGATATACCATTCTATGTTGCCAAACAGGCTAAATAGAACAGAAACGATACATGCACAAACAATTCCGCCAATTGCTCCTTCTATTGTTTTATTTGGACTAATTTCCGGCCATAGCTTCCTTTTTCCAAAAGCTCTTCCAATAAAATAAGCACCTGAATCTGTTGCCCAAATAATAAATAGGGAATAAATAAGCATCCATAATCCGGCTGTCTCGCGAATCTCTACAAAAAAGAGAAAGCCGACTCCCATATAGATCACAGATAAAATAGAATACGAAAGCTCTTCAATTGTAAATTTATTTTTAGATGCGACCATATATGTTAAGTAAAAAAGAACAGCAAATAAACCAATTTCTATCTTAGATAACGAGATTGCATTCAAAAAGCCATCGTAGTTATTGGGCAAAATCCATAGCCAGACAACTAGCAAAGAAAAAATTCCTGGCAAAGAAAACAGGCGAATATGGCGCATTCTTAATAATTCAAATAATCCAATTGCTGAAAGTAAGAATGTAAATAATACTAAAGGCCAGCCTCCCATACACACAAATGGTATAAATACGGCGATTGCAATTATTGCTGTTATGATTCTTTGTTTCATTTATCTATTCACAACCCTTATTAGACTCCTCCAAAACGCCTTTGTCTGTTTTGGAATACTTCAATTGCCTCTACTAAATGTTCTTCACTGAAATCTGGCCAAAAAACTTCCGTAAACCATAATTCTGTATAAGCCAGCTGCCATAACATAAAGTTGCTGATTCTTAGTTCCCCGCTAGTGCGGATCAGCAGATCTGGATCTGCCATACCTTCTGTCATTAAATATGAGGAAAAAAGTTCATCTGTTATATCATGCGCATCTATATCATTATTTTTACAGTCATTTACTAAATTTTTCACAGCATAAAGAATTTCAGATCTACTGCCATAATTTAAAGCAAAGTTTAAGATTAAGCCAGTATTATCCTTTGTTTTTTCCTTTGCATTTTCCAATGCCTTTAATGTATGGGCAGGCAATTGCTCCGTATAGCCGATTGATGTAACTTTTACATTTTTTTCAATCAATTCCGGCAAAAATGTGCTAAGGAATTGTTCAGGCAAGGACATGATATACTCTACTTCTTTTTTGGGTCTTTTCCAATTTTCTGTAGAAAACGCATATAAAGTCAGAACTTTTATTCCCAATTCATCTGCCATTTTTGTTATTCTTTTTACACATTTCATTCCCTCATGATGGCCTGCAATTCTTGGAAGATTTCGTTTTTTAGCCCAGCGACCATTACCATCCATTATAATTGCAATATGTTCTGGAATACTTTGTTGCTTTAGGACATTTATCCGTTCTTGCAGACTTGAAGAAATAGCCCTCTTCTTCCAAAACGTTAGCTTGTTAAACATACAAATAGCTCCTCCAAAATAAATCCTCTCATATCTTCTATTAACAAATTAAACTTTCCAGCTGCTTCCTTATGTATAATGTTTAATAGAAGTTTCCCTTTATATCTTAAAGGATAGGGTGGCGCATAAGCAACTACCAGTTTTATCTGGCAGCCGCAAATAGTTAAAAAACCCCCTAAAATTAGAGGGTTCGATCTATTTGCAAACGTCCACTTTCTTTTTAGTTGTAAAAAATTTATTGATGCTAAATTGTCCAAATGATATTTGCTCCATTTAGCATTTGTATTCTTTTTTAACAAAAAAGTTTGCCGTTCCACTACAAGAAAGTTCTAATTAAAGAAAAATCCTTACACTTCTAAGATTTCTTTTTCTTTTTCTTTTGTTAAAGAATCCACTTTTGCAATGAACTCATCTGTTAATTTTTGAATATCTTCACCATATCCACGAAGTGCATCTTCTGTAATATCGCCATTTTTTTCTAGCTTTTTCAAATCATCGTTTCCATCACGGCGAATATTGCGAATCGCTATTTTTGCCTCTTCGGCTTCTTTTTTTACATTTTTCACCAATTCTTTACGACGTTCTTCTGTTAACATGGGAATGGATAAACGAATAATGCTTCCATCGTTAGACGGATTTAACCCAATGTCAGACTTTAAAATTGCTTTTTCAATTTCGCCAAGAACACTTTTATCATATGGTTGAATAACTAAAAGCCTTGCTTCTGGTACACTGATGCCTGCTAGTTGATTAACAGGTGTTGGCGCCCCGTAGTAATCAACTGTTATTCTATCTAAAAGAGCGGCATTTGCTCTTCCTGCACGAATGCTTGCTAATTCACGTGAATAGCTTTGAATTGCTTTATTCATTTTTTCTTTTGTTTGATCCATAACTTGTTTAGGCATTATTTTTTCCCCCTTACTAGAGTTCCGATTGTTTCACCCATAACCGCTCTTTTAATATTACCGTTTTCCATAATAGAAAAGACAATTAAAGGAATATCATTGTCCATACATAAAGAAGATGCTGTTGAATCCATTACTGCTAAACCATCTTTAATTACATCAAAATAAGTTAATTCATCAAATTTAGTAGCATTTTTATCTACACGAGGATCAGCTGAATAAACTCCATCCACATTGTTTTTTGCCATTAAGATTACTTCTGCTTCAATTTCAGCAGCACGCAAAGCAGCAGTTGTATCTGTTGAGAAATAAGGGTTTCCAGTTCCAGCAGCAAAAATAACCACGCGTTTTTTTTCTAAATGACGAATAGCACGTCTTCTAATATATGGTTCTGCAACCTGTCTCATTTCGATAGATGTTTGTACACGTGTTTCAATGCCTAACTGTTCTAAGCTATCTTGAAGGGCCAATGAGTTCATTACCGTTGCAAGCATGCCCATATAGTCAGCGTTAGCACGGTCCATCCCCATTTCTTCGCCAATTTTGCCACGCCAAATATTTCCGCCGCCTACAACAACAGCTGCTTCTACACCTAGCTCTGCTACTTCTTTCACTTGCTCTGCTACATTTTTAATTACCGCAGGATTTATGCCAAATCCAGCTTCTCCAGCTAATGCTTCACCACTTAATTTAAGAACAACACGTTTATATTTTGGATTACTCATGAAAACCTCCGCTTAAGTTAAATATCTTGAAAAATAGGGAACACCATGGTGTTCCCTATAAAAAGCTTTTATCATTCACTTATTTTTTGTTTACTTGGTTCATAACTTCTTCTGCAAAGTTATCTTCGCGTTTTTCAATTCCTTCTCCTACTTCATAACGAACGAATTCACGGATTGTAGCACCTTTTGATTCTACAAATTGGCGAACTTTTTGATCAGGATTTTTTACGAAAGTTTGGTCAAGTACACAAACATCTTCAAAATATTTGCCTAAACGGCCTTCAACCATTTTAGCAACGATTTTTTCTGGTTTGCCTTCATTTAAAGCTTGTTGTGTTAATACTTCTTTTTCATGCTCTACTTCTTCTTGAGAAACTTGATCACGAGAAACATATTTAGGGTTTAATGCAGCGATGTGCATTGCAACATCTTTTGCAGCTGCTTCTTCTGTTGTTCCTTCAAGAACTGTTAACACACCAATGCGTCCACCCATATGAAGGTATGCACCAAATGCATCATTGTCTGTTTTTGTTTTGATTTCAAAACGGCGTAAAGATAATTTTTCGCCAATTTTAGCGATTGCTGCATTAATATGCGCTTCTACTGTTGTACCTTCTACAATGTTCTGAGCAGTTGCTTCTTCAACAGATGCAGGTTTGTTTGTTAATAAATGATCAGCTAATTCCTTAACTAATACTTGGAAACCTTCGTTTTTAGCAACGAAATCTGTTTCTGAGTTTACTTCAAGAATAATTGCATCATTTCCATTTACTGAGATAAAAGTTGTACCTTCAGCAGCGATACGATCTGATTTTTTAGCAGCATTTGCAATTCCTTTTTCACGCAAGAAATCGATTGCTTTTTCGATATCACCGTTTGTTTCAGTTAGTGCCTTTTTGCAGTCCATCATTCCAGCACCAGTTTTTTCACGTAGTTCTTTAACCATTTGAGCTGTTACAGCCATAGTAGTTATCCTCCTTGTATGAATATGTATTATTTTTTTATCCAATAATAGGCTTTTTTAAGCAGTGTTCTTTAAAAAAAGGTGATAAGAGGGATGCCCTTTATCACCTTTTATTTTTTGCAACATGCAAAATCCGTTTAAAAATTAAGCAGTAGTTACTTCTTCGCCTTGTTTAGCTTCTAAAATAGCATCTGCCATTTTTGCAGTTAATAATTTAACAGCACGGATTGCATCATCATTTGCAGGAATAACAACATCAATCTCATCTGGATCACAGTTAGTATCAACGATACCTACAATAGGAATGTTTAATTTATGTGCTTCAGCAACAGCAATGCGCTCTTTGCGTGGGTCTACAATAAACAAGCAATCCGGAATTTTTTTCATGTCTTTAATTCCGCCTAAGAATTTTTCTAAGCGTTCTAATTCTTTTTTCAATTGAACTACTTCTTTTTTAGGAAGTACTTCGAAAGTTCCGTCTTCAGACATTCTTTCGATATCTTTTAAACGCGTAATACGTTTTTGGATTGTTTCAAAGTTTGTTAAAGTTCCACCTAACCAGCGTTGGTTTACAAAGTATTGACCAGAACGGATAGCTTCTTCTTTAACTGAATCTTGAGCTTGTTTTTTTGTTCCTACGAAAAGAACAGTTCCGCCGTTACCAGCAAGTTCTTTTACATAGTTGTAAGCTTCGTCAACCTTTTTCACTGTTTTTTGAAGGTCGATAATGTAGATGCCGTTACGCTCTGTGAAAATGAATTTTTTCATTTTTGGGTTCCAACGGCGAGTTTGGTGACCGAAATGTACACCAGCTTCTAATAATTGTTTCATTGAAATAACTGACATGTTTTTTCCTCCTAATGGTTTTGATTTCCTCCGCCTTTTTCATTTTTAATCAAAACTGTACAGTCGTACAGCACCAATGATTAAATCCAAAAGCGTGTGTATTAACACCATTTGTTAATATAGCATATGTAAGTAAGACAATCAAGTTATTCCTGCTATTTTTGTCTAAATTTCAGCAATAATTCTATTTCTGTTTTGCCTTTATTTAATATTTTAGCAATTTCATCTATTTTTTTGCCTTGTTTCTGTAAATCGACAGCTTGATCCAACAAAGTTTTTTCCTCCGCTGCATTAGGTTGGATTAACTCTAATAAATTTTCTGTGATATCTTCTTCTAAATTTTTTGTATTTTGAGCTGTGTTGTTATATGCTTTTACCATCTGTTTATTAAGCAAACTTTTCTGAAGATTACCTCTATTTTTCTCTGCGGGCTGCTTAAAGGGAATAGTAGAGTTTTCCTCTTCTTTTCCCTTTTTTGCTTTTCCCCCTTCTACCTTGGTAATCTTCCGAATAAATTGATCGTTTTCTTCTTTCACTTCTGCAATAAAAGTCGAAATTATTTCTTCCATTTCCTTCATTATTTGCTTCTGTTGTTTTTCTATAGTGACAAAACGATTTTGCCTAATATACAAAAGAGCAATAAATAAAAATGCCAACATATTTAAAGTAATACTTAAAATCAATAAAAAAGTAATCAAAATAATCCCTCTCGTATTTAATCCTGTTTTTTTTAGAACTATTGTTTTCATGTTTATTTATCTTCTCATATTCCCCTAAAAAACCTCTATTTTTTTTATGTCAGATCTTCTTTAACAACAATCCTTGCTTATATTATTTTTTCTAAAGATTGTCTTAATCTATAGATGGCCTTTGAATGGATTTGAGAAATTCTTGATGTCGAGAGATTCATAACTTGTCCGATTTCTGTTAAAGTCAACTCTTCCTTATAAAATAAACTGATGACCAATTGCTCTTTCTCATTTAATTGCTCAATCATCTCCGCCATTTCTTTAATTAATTCATCTTTTACAATTTTCTCTTCTGGAATAGCTGTTTTATCATCTCGTATTGCATAGGTTGATCCTTCTTTTTCCTCTTGATCATTTAGCTGTTCATCAATAGAAAGTACATTTGCAAAAAAATGTTCATTCATCGTCGTATACACTTCTTCTGGCGTAAGGTCCAATTCAGATGCAACTTCTTCAATTGTTATATTCCTCATTTTTTGCTGTTCCAGTTTTTCTATTGCCGCTTCAATCTTTTTGGACTTTTCTCTCGTGCCTCTTGAAAGCCAATCTTCTTTTCTTAATCCATCTATTATGCTGCCTCTTATCCGAAATGAAGCATATGTATCAAATTTCAAGTCTCTTTTTGGATCAAATTTTTTTAACGCATCATAAAGCCCCATCAAACCTAGACTATTTAGTTCTTCTTTTGAAACGCTTCTTGGAAGGCCTACAGATATTCTCTGAACATGAAAACTGACTAAAGGCATATATTTTTTAATTAAAACATTGCCTGCATCAGCATCTCTTGTTTCACTCCATAAATTCCAGGCATTTTGATCTTCTGTTGTCAATTCATTGCCCATCCTATTTCCTCCTAACAAACAACATGTACCGCATCAGTTTATCCCTCTACTTTAGAAGAAGGCAGTCCATCAGATTTATATACCCTGTTCCCTTATTATAACCAAAAACTTTTTTGTTAGCTGTAAATCAACTCTATCTTTTTTCCCATTAACATCCACTATTTTATAGATTCATTACATATTACCTTGTCATCCAAACAGTACATTATTCCTAATATCATAACAAAAAATCAGCTAGCTTTACATTTTTTTCATTGATCTTGTTTTCAACTGATTAGTAGTTAGAGAAAATATCCCCTTGTTTTAGCCTAACAGTACACTGTTTCTATTCTATCAAAAGATTCAACATTAAACTGTATCAAAGCTATCTTTTTTTAGATTATATTAGTCCACTTAAATCTAGTAGCTCTGCTCCTCTCAAGACTTCACAACTCAAAAGACAGACGTTTTCCATGAGCCTGAAAGTGTACGTTTTTGACTTTATCTACACTCTCCACCATTATAAATTGTTGTATTAATAATACGGAGAGCATCCAGCAACAAAAAAAGGGAGTGTTCGTCAACAGCCTGATGAACAATTTATAATGGTGTTCTTTTTTAAACAGGAAAAATAAACCTAAAAAAACCATCCTCCAGCGAGAACGGTTTTTATAGAATACTTGTTCCTTTATTTACAGTTCGAATGGTTAACTGACAGTTTTCTGGGTTAAACTCAATCGTTCTGCCACTATTTCCTCCAACATCTTCGGCAAAGATTTGAATATTTAATTGCTGCAATTCCTTTTTTACTGCTTTCACATTTCTAGGCCCTATTCTCATAATGTCAGTTGTTCCTGAAAATTGAAACATTTGAGCTCCACCTGCAATTTTTGCTTTTAAAGCTGTTTTTTTAGCGCCTAACCCTTCTAGTTTTTTTACAAGGGCAATAATAGCTGTATCAGCAAATTTCGCTATATTTACTGGAGTCGTCTTCGATAAGGAGGAGTCTGGAAGCATAATATGAGCTAATCCTGCAACTCCTCTTAATTGATCGTACAACACTACTCCAACACAAGAACCTAAACCAGACGTTCTAATCAAATTCGGCACTTTTACCATGTTCATATCGGAAATACCCACTTTAACCACAGTTATTTGTTCAGTCATCAATAGTCACTCCAAGTGCCTTAAATATGGTATGGAAAGAATCTGGGTCGGGCAGTAAAAAAAAATGACCATTAACACTTTCGGATACACCTGTATTTTCTTCATTGATGGATGTATTAATAACAATCGCATAATCACTTACTTGCGACAATTCAATTAAACCATAGCTAACAATCGCACCAGCCATATCAATGGCCAGTGCAGGTACAGATGGGTATAAAGACAAATTTGTAAAATCTGATAAAGACGATAAATAGGACCCAGACAAAATATTACCTAGCTCTTGCAGAGCTGACAAAGGCAATTCATCAAATGGAGGGTGTCGTAAATCGATTGATTCATCGCCAATCATGTCTTTAACAAAATTAGTTGCTTGCTCAATAGGCAGCATAAAAAACATGCTTCCAGAAACATCCCCTTCAATTCTCAAGAACACTCCTGCCACAATATTTTCGCTTCCACCAGCTAACTCCATAATTTCACCAAAAGATACAATTTGGACATCTGGCACTTGCATATCAATTTTTTTATTTAGCATTTTTGATAAAGAAGTTGCAGCATGTCCTGCTCCAATATTACCAATTTCTTTTAATACATCCAGATGCAAGGATTGAATATTATCTATAAACGCCATGGTTATCCTTCACTTCTCATATAAGTTTTTAATACTTCCCTATCAAAAACTTTTTCTAGATTCACAAGAATCAGCAATCTTTTTTCTAATTTTACAACACCATTTATATAATCTACTTCTGTGCCGAAAGCAGCTTCTGGAGATGGTTCAAATGTGTCCTCATAAACATCTACCACATCATTTGCACCATCTACAATTAATCCTACATCCATATCATTTAATGTGATGATAATAATGCGCGTTCGATCCGAATATTCTAGCTCATCAAGGGCAAATCTTAAACGAAGATCAATAATTGGTGTAACAACACCTCGAAGATTTATCACACCTTTCACAAATGGTGCGATATTTGGTATGCGTGTAATATGCATCATTTTTTCAATTGAACGAACTTGATGTACTGGGATTGCATACTCTTTTCCCTTTAGCTCAAAAATGATTAATTTTATATCTGTTGCAACAGATTCTGCCATTATTTTCATCCCTTTCTATCAGCCTATTAACTATTTAATTAGTGCATTGCAATCAACAATTAATGCTACTTGACCATCTCCTAAAATAGTAGCACCAGAAATAGCAAAGGCGTAAGAAAGATAGCTACCTAATGATTTAAGTACAACTTCTTGCTGGCCAATAAAGGAATCTACCACAAGAGCCGCTAATTTATCTCCTTTTCTTACAATAACTACGGAATAAAATTCATCTTCTTCTTTTGTTACTGGAACCTCAAATAAGTCTTTTAAGAATAAAAGTGGAACCACTTTTCCCCGGAAATCAATGACGGTCTGATTATGTCCTTGCAATACATCCTCTTTATGCACAATCGCTGTTTCTATAATAGAAGAAAGAGGAACTGCATATTTTTCTGCTTGAATTTCAACTAACATGACAGAAATAATAGAAAGTGTTAATGGCAGCTGAATAGAAAATAAAGAACCTTTGCCTTCTTGTGATTCAATTGTAATATTGCCGCCTAGCGCTTCAATAGTGCTTTTTACAACATCTAATCCGACGCCCCGCCCTGAAATATCAGAGATTTTATCAGCTGTTGAAAAGCCAGAAGCAAGAATTAATTCTGCTATCTGTGAATCTGTTAAACTATTAGCTGCTTCTTTTGAAATAATCCCTTTATTTAATGCTCTTTCTAAAACCTTCTTTTTATTTATCCCCGCACCATCATCTTCTAGCTCAATAAAAACATGATTCCCGCTATGGTATGCTCTTAATATTACAGTTCCTTCTTCATTTTTATTGTTTGCTCTGCGAATTTCTGGCGTTTCAATGCCATGGTCTAGAGCATTTCGAATAAGATGGACAAGTGGATCGCCTATTTCATCAATTACTGTCCGGTCTAACTCTGTTTCGGCTCCCACTATTTCTAAATTAATTTTTTTATTTAAATCTCTTGCAAGCTGGCGAACCATGCGTGGAAAGCGATTAAACACCGTTTCTACAGGAACCATTCTCATATTTAAAATAATATTTTGCAGATCTCCTGTCGTACGAGACATTCTTTCTACCGTTTCATGAAGTTCTTGATCTTTTAAATCTTGAGAAATTTGTTCCAGTCTTCCTCTATCAATCACTAATTCTTCAAATAAATTCATTAAGATATCTAGTCGTTCGATATTTACTCGAATTGTTTTGCTTGATTGTTTTGCAGAAACCACAGTTGCTGCTTTTTCTTCTTGATTATTTTCTTCCTGCTGATTTTGACTTTCAAAAGTATCTCTTGACTCACTCTCTGCTGCACCACTGCTTTGCAATGCAGAAATACTTTCTCTATTCACAATTGTTTCTTCTAAAAATACAACTGGTTTCACTTCTACATTGTCCACTTCAGAAACTTTCATAACTCGCGATTTAATCATGTCCGCTTCTTCTTTTGAAATAAATGTAATATTAAAATTATAATCAAATTTCTCTTCTTCTAACTCTTCCACAGAAGGATTAGCTTTAATTACTTCACCTAGGCTTTCTAAAGCTTCAAATATCATAAATACTCTTACTGCCTTTAATAAACAATCTTGTCTTAAAGTAACGCTGATTTCATAAGGGAAAAATCCTTGTTCAAATGATTGCTTCATTACTGTTATTTCAAATTCATCATAGCTTGCAGCAGCATTTTTTTCTTCTATTGCAACACTTGCTGCAACTTCTTCTTCAGCGGCTACATCAAAGATAACTTCACCTTTCTCAATAGCAACCAATTTTTTGACTACGCTCTCTACATTTTTTTTCCCGTCTCCACCTGTTTCAATCGATGCTATCATTGCCTCTAAATCATCTACTGCTAAAAAAATCACATCGAGTATTTCAGGAGTAAATGCAATTTTTTGGTTGCGAATTGCATCAAGAACGTTCTCCATTTGATGAGTGAGACTTGCTAAATCTTCATATCCCATTGTTGCAGACATTCCTTTTAAAGTATGTGCAGAACGGAATATTTCATTTACTATTTGAATATTTCCTGGATTTTTCTCCAATTCTAGCAAATGTTCATTGCATGCTTGTAAATGTTCCTTGCTTTCTTCGATAAAAACTTCTAAATATTGATTCATCTCCACTTGCTTCACACCCCTTGGCGTTATACATATTTCATGATTGTCTCTGCAATACTTTCTACATTCTCGATATTATTAATATAATTAGTTGCAATCGCAGCTTTTGGCATTCCAAATACAATTGAGGTTTCTTTTGATTCTGCAATTGCTTTTATTTCTCCCCGACTAGCTAATTCCACTAGACCATTTTTTCCATCTGAGCCCATCCCAGTCATTATAACGGCAATTTTTTCATAATTATTGATCGTGCTTGCGGATTGAAACATAACATCCACAGACGGTCTGTGACCATTAATTGGTTCAGTCTGATCAAGTTGAACAGCAATATTTCTGCCAATAGACTTTGCCTTTAAATGGAATCCACCAGGAGCAATATATGCTACACCTTTTTGAATGATTTCTCCGTGAACAGCTTCCTTTACCGTTATCTCAGAAAGAGAGTCTAATCGGCTTGCAAGTGACTTTGTAAAATTTGGCGGCATATGCTGCACTATTAGTATAGCCGCATTAATATCTCTCGGCAGTTTGGTAATAACATGCTGAAGCGCCCTAGGTCCCCCTGTAGATGTTCCGATAAGTATAAGCTTTTGTTTATTGCTGTTCCACTTTTCCGTAGAGAGAGACTTTTGACTTTGTTTCTCTTTATCTTTTGGTTCTATTTTACTATAGTTTCGTTGAGGAACAATAGTACTTTGTACCTCATTAGACAAATTTAAAATCGTTTTTACCTTTACCGAACTGGCAGAAACTACTTTATCCAATAATTCCTTTTTTACTTTATATAAATCAAGAGAAATAGATCCAGATGGTTTTGCAATAAAATCAATGGCACCTATCTGCATAGCATGGAGGGTATTATCTGCCCCTTCAAGCGTTGTGCTAGAAAGCATAATAACGGGAACCGGATTTTCTTCCATAATCCGTTTTAATGCAGAAATGCCATTAAGAACTGGCATTTCTACATCCAATGTTACAACATCAGGCTTTAGTTCTTTAATTTTCTTAATTCCGTCTTCACCGTTTCTTGCTGTACCAGCAACTGTAATGCGAGGATCTTCCGAAAGAAACTCAGTAATAAGCTTGCGCATAAATGCCGAATCATCCACTATTAACACTTTTATTTTTTCCATGTTAACGCACTACCTTTCAAACAGAAACCTCTTCAATTTTGTCACAAATGGAGGTTTATTTATTGTCGTTAGTTCAGAAAACTGTTGTTTACAATATCTATCGGCAATTTCAAACAATGCTTTAGCAGCTGTAGACTTTTCATTAAAGGAAACTAAAGGAATTTGACTTCTAACGGCCTTTACGACACTGTGATCTTCAGGTATCATTCCTAGACACAATACTTCTTTTCCAAGAAAACGATTCAATACATTTTTTAGCTTCTCAAACGTTTCTATGCCGTCGGTACTTGTTATTGTTCGATTGATTATTAAATAAAAAGGCATATCCTTTTTATTTAAATAAATAAATTTCATCGCTGCATATGCGTCGGTTATGGACGTCGGTTCGGGTGTTGTAATAACCATTACTTCATCTGCAGAAAGAATAAATTTCAAAGAATCTGTGCTGATTCCTGCTCCCATATCGAACAGGACATAGTCATACATGCTTAATACATTTGTGAAATCATAAAAAAATTTTTCCAGACCTTTTTGCTCCATATGGACAAACTTAGTTAAACCAGATCCACCTGCAATAAAATGAACTCCTTCTTTTCCTTGATTAATAATCTCTGATAAAGGCGTATTATTTTCAAAGTAATCAACAATGGTAGCATTTGTTTGTGTTCCCATTAAAATATCAATATTGCCCATTCCAATATCCATATCTACTAACAAAACAGAATGTCCCTTTTTTATTAATGAAAGGGCAAAATTAAGAGAAAAGTTAGATTTTCCAACTCCTCCCTTTCCACTCACAACAGCTATTGTTTTTTGCTGTCGAATACGTTGATGTTTAAATCTTTCACGTAAATTTGCAGCTTGATCTGTCATATTATTCGACCTCGATTATCCTATTTACAATCTCGTGGGGGGCTGCTACAAGCATATCTTCTGGAACACTTTGTCCGGTTGTGATATATGCAACGCCTTTTTTATATTTCATAATTAAATTTAGCATGCTCCCAATGGCAGATGTTTCATCTATTTTTGTAAAAATAAAATGATCAATACGTATAGTTGAAAATTGCTGATAAATTACTTCCATGTCCCTTTGTTTTGCTGTTAAAGATAAAACAAGCAATGTTTCCATCTCTCTTTTATAATCGACCACTTTTTGCAAATCTTCAACATACTTTTGATTGCGGAAATTTCTTCCTGCTGTATCAATTAAAATAATATCGCACATAGCTAATTTTTTTGTGGCATTTTCAAAGTCTTCTAGGTTATAGCACACTTCTAAAGGAACATTTAAAATATTAGCATATGTTTTAAGCTGCTCAATCGCTGCAATCCGATACGTATCTGTTGTGATAAAACCAATTTTTTTCTGATGCTTTAGTATTAATTCTGCAGCCATTTTGGCTAATGTAGTAGTTTTTCCTACCCCTGTCGGTCCAATAACATTAACATATTTTTTGCTGTAGGTAATATCTCCAAAAGAGTATGGCGACAATTTTTCTAGCAGCATATCTCTTATCCATATTTTCACCTCTGCTGCTGTTTTATTGCCGCCTTCTGCATACCACTTTTCCATAACATTTGCTAAAATAGTTTCCCTTATTTCTTTATCAATTTCTTGCTTTTCCAGTACATTTATCTCTTCAAGTACTACACTGGGTATATGCAAATGATTTGCTGCATTTTTTTCAGATATTTCTTTTACAACACGACTTAGTTCATTCAGCTGCTTTAATACTTGATCTGGTTTCTCTACGCTTGAGTGTACTCTATTTTCCTTTGAATCGTTACTCTTAGCGACAAAATGAGAATGGGGAAGAGAGTTTATTTTATCTGTTTTCTTTTGAATTTTTTCTTGCTTCGTTTCCGGATCAATTGCCGCTAATACTTCAATATTTCTTTTTTTAAACACCCCTAAAAAGCCGCCTGTATAAATTACCTTTGAATGTAATATTACAGCTTCCGAACCTAGCTGCTCCCGTACTTGCTTCATCGCTTCTGGCATACTTGTTGCAATAAATTTTTTTATTTTCAATCGACATTCACCACCCCTACGCTTTGCACTTCCACATCTGCCTCTAATTCGTTATACGATAAAATTGGCACTTGCGGGAAATAACGCTCTGTTAATTGTCTTACATACATCCTTACTGCCGGCGAGCATAATATAATCGGAATTTGTTCCATGATGGAAAGCTGTTCCACCTGATTTGCGATTGCTTCTAATATCGCTTGAGACGTTCCAGGATCAATCGCTAAATAATTGCCATGTTCTGTTTGCTGAATATTATCTGCTATTACTTTCTCGACTCTTCCTGACAAAGTAATAACCTTTAATGAACTCCCTTTTGCTGTATACTGATTGGTTATTTGCCGTGCCAATGCTTGTCTTACGTATTCTGCAAGCAGATCTGTATCACTTGATAACTTTCCGAAATCCGCCAATGTTTCAAAGATTATCGGCAAATTGCGGATAGATACATGTTCCTTTAATAATTTTGCCAATACTTTTTGAATATCTCCAATCGACAATGGATTTGGAGTCACTTCTTCAATTAGAATCGGATAGGATTCCTTCACATGATCTACCAATTGTTTCGTTTCTTGTCTTCCTAATAATTCATGTGCATTTGCTTTTATCACTTCTGTAATATGCGTCGATACGACAGAAGGAGGATCCACTACTGTATATCCAAAAATCTCTGCTTGTTCCTTTACTTTTTCTGTTATCCATTTTGCAGGCAGTCCAAAAGAAGGTTCAATTGTATCGATTCCTTCAATGGAATCATCCTCCATTCCAGGGCTCATCGCCAAATAATGGTCAAGCAGAAGTTCTCCCCGCGCCATTTCATTTCCTTTAATCTTTAATCGATATTCATTTGGCTGAAGCTGAATATTATCTCGAATGCGAACAACAGGAATAACAAGTCCTAATTCAATTGCCAGTTGTCTTCTGATCATGACCACACGATCCAAAAGATCCCCACCTTGATTGGCATCTGCAAGAGGAATCAATCCATAGCCAAATTCAAATTCAATCGGGTCAACATTAAGCAGTGACACAACATTTTCCGGACTCTTTAGTTCTTCTGTCTGCGCTTCTTCTTCCATCTCCTGCATTTCTTCTAGATTTTCCTTTGGTGCTTTGGATAGTTGATATCCACCAAAACATAACAACCCTGCAATTGGTATCGTCATCAAGTCGTTAATAGGCGTGACGAGCCCTAATAGAAAAATAGTTCCTCCTGCTACATAAAGCATTTTTGGATAAGATAGTAACTGACTAGTAATATCGGATCCTAAATTGCCATCAGAAGCTGCTCTTGTTACCACAATTCCTGTTGCAGTGGAAATTAATAATGCCGGTATTTGACTTACTATCCCATCTCCTACTGATAATAAGGAAAAGTGATTTGCTGCATCTGCAGCAGCCATATCTAATTGGGTCATTCCAATCACTATTCCAAAAATCAAATTAATAAGAACAATGATAATACCGGCAATAGCGTCTCCTTTAACAAACTTGCTTGCCCCATCCATAGAGCCGTAAAAATCTGCTTCTCTGCTTACTTTTTCCCGTCTTGCTCGTGCTTCTTTTTCCGAAATCATGCCTGCATTTAAATCGGCATCAATGCTCATTTG
This sequence comes from Niallia nealsonii, assembly GCF_002835805.1. Lineage (GTDB taxonomy): Bacteria > Bacillota > Bacilli > Bacillales > Cytobacillaceae > Niallia > Niallia nealsonii. The sequence goes on from NZ_PISE01000009.1 coordinate 40,978, forward strand.
TTTCCCTGGCATTGCATCCAATGTAAATCTTGCCGCAACTTCTGAAACACGTTCCGATCCTTTTGTAATAACAATAAATTGAATAATGATTAATATTAAAAAAACAACTAATCCTACAACAATATTTCCCCCAACTACAAATGTACCAAAAGTATGAACCACCCCACCAGCATCGCCTGTAGACAAAATGGATCTGGTAGTCGATACATTTAATCCTAAACGAAACAATGTCATCAATAAGAGTAGGGATGGAAAAATGGAAAATTCTAATGGCTCCTGCATATTCATTGTTAATAATAATATTAGCAAGGCCAACGAAATATTTAAAAGAATTAATATGCTTAAAAGCCATGTTGGAAAAGGGATGATCAGCATTGCCACAATTAAAATAACACTAAATACTACGGTTAAGTCTCTACCAGACATATGTTTCGCTCCTAACTAGTCACACTTCCATCATTTCTTGCTTTGTCGTCTTATGCTTCATTTAATAAAGGGACACTTCCACCAAAAAAAATGAACGCCTATGAAATAAGACTAAGGAAAAGCATTTATATTTTTTCATTTCTTGTACGATAAACAAATGCGAGCACTTCTGCTACTGCTTTAAAAAATTCTTCTGGAACAATATCCCCAATTTCCACTTGGCTATATAAAGCTCGTGCAAGTGGGCGATTTTCTACTATTGCCACATCATTTTCCTTTGCAATCAGCTTTATTTTTTGAGCAACAAAGTCTACTCCTTTTGCCACAACATATGGTGCATCATATTTATTCTCATCATATTTTAAGCAAATGGCATAATGGGTCGGATTCGTTATAACAACATCCGCAGTAGGAATGTCCTGCATCATTCTTCTCATGGCCATTTCTCTCTGCTGCTGCTTAATTTTGGATTTTATTAATGGATCCCCTTCCATATTTTTATATTCATCTTTAATATCTTGTTTCGACATCCGAATATTTTTTTCATAATCATAACGCTGATACATAAAATCTAGCAGGGATAAAAACAATAAAGCTCCTGACGCATATAATCCCATCTGTATCGTTAATTTAGCCAATGTGATTAAAATGAAATACGTCGACTTTTGTGACAAAACAAGAAGTTCACTAAATTTAGACCATAATACAGCAAACGTAATGATGCCAATAATGCTTATTTTTAAGATTGATTTTAATAATTCAACAATCGATCTTATAGAAAATATTCGTTTAAATCCTGATAACGGATTAATTTTATCCAATTTAAATTGAATGGTTTCTGTTGAAAACATAATTCCAACTTGCATATAGTTGCTAATAAGACCTCCCACTAAGGCTGCAGCCAAAATAGGCGTCAATAATAGAGACATCTCTTTTAAAACGTCTAAAAATACTCCCCTAATAGATTCATCTGTTATGTTGATTAATAAAACATCCTGAAGAGAATGATTCATTAAAGAAACAAAGCCTTTAAGCATATAACTTCCTGTAAAAGAAAGAACCGCAAACACTGCAATTAAGACAATTGCTGTGTTAACATCTTGACTTTTCGCAACTTGTCCCTTTTTGCGTGTATCTTGCCTTTTTTTCGGGGTTGCTTTTTCTGTTTTTTCTCCAGCAAAGTACTGCAAATCTAAAACTAGAAGCTTCACATTATGAACCTCCCAATATGTTCATTATTCCCCGCATTGCTTTCAGAATAGTTGTAAAAAGATTGGAAACAGATGCCATTAATACACCCATCACAATCATTAATATCACTAACCCAGCAATAATTTTTATCGGAACACCGACAACAAAAATATTTAATTGAGGAACCGTTCTTGCTACTATTCCCAAGGCTACATCCACCAAAAAAATACTTGCTACAACCGGAATAGACATTTGAAAAGCAACGGCAAACATAACAGAAAACGACTTTATTAAATACAGGGAGACATTCTCATGGCCAAATGCTATCCATGCTTGATCCAATGGAATAAATTGATAACTGTAATAAATGCCGTCTAATAAAAGGTGATGCCCATTTACTGATAATAAAAAAAATAAGGCCACAATATTTAAGTATTGCCCTGTAAGAGGGCTTTGGGCACCTGTTTGCGGATCCATAACATTTGCCATTGCAAAACCCATTTGAAAGTCAATTAAGCCTCCAGCAATCTGGACGGCAGAAAATAGCATATAGGCTAAAAAACCAATAAATAATCCCACAAGCGCTTCTTTTAAAATAAGTAAATAATATGTACCATCAATAGTTAAGGTAGGCGCATCCATATTAAAAAAAATAAGAATCGAAAGAAAAAAACCTAAACCTATCTTATGATTTGTTGGAATCGTCCGATAAGAGAATAAAGGAAGCATAAGAAAAAATGATGTAACACGCACTAATACAAGTAAAAAACTTGGAAATTCCGGCAGAAAATCAATCATCTCGCATTACCCTATAAACCTTGTTAAATTTGAAAATATATCGGAAGTGTAAGATAGCATATGGCTTAGCATCCAAGAACCAAAAAAAACAATTCCAAGTAGTACTGCTACTATTTTTGGAACAAAAGCTAGAGTTTGCTCTTGTATTTGGGTAGTAGCCTGAAAAATACTAATAACTAATCCTACAACTAATGCAATAATAAGCAATGGTCCACTGACAATTAGTACGGTTAGTATTCCCTTTTCTGCAACGGATATAACCATTTCTTGCGACATCTAATTCACACCTTCTTAAAAACTTTCTAATAAAGATTTAACAACTAAATACCAGCCATCTACAAGGACAAACAGCAATATCTTAAATGGCAGGGAAATCATAACTGGCGGAAGCATCATCATCCCCATCGACATTAAAATACTTGCAACAATCATATCGATTACTAGAAAGGGAATAAATATCATAAACCCAATCTGAAAGGCTGTTTTTAATTCGCTAATAGCAAAAGCCGGAATAAGTGTTGTTAAAGGAATGTCTTCTATAGATTTAGGCTTTTCTGCACCAGAGTATTGTAAAAATAGCGCCAAATCTTTTTGCCTTGTCTGTTTGCTCATAAATTCTTTAAAAGGCACTGCTGCATTATCATAGGCTTGTTCTAACGTTATTTTTTCATTAAATAAAGGAGTCAAAGCCTTATCGTTTACTTCTTGAAATGTCGGTGCCATAATAAAAAAAGTTAAAAATAAAGATAAACCGACAATCACTTGATTTGGAGGCATTTGTTGGGTAGCAAGCGCCGTTCTGACAAAGGAAAGAACAATCACAATTCTTGTAAAACAAGTCATTAAAATTAAAATGCTTGGTGCTAAAGAAAGGACAGTTAACAACAATAACAGCTGTACTGAAGTAGAAACATTTTCAGGAGAACTATTATTAAAAAATTGCATAAATTCATTCATCTTTTTCTGACCCTTTCTTTTCTTTATCATCTAATGCTTCTTTCCGGCGATTAGAAATTTCTTGTAATTGTTTTTTTAAATGTGCGGCAAAAGGCTCTTTGCTATTTGTTTCTACTGATGTTTTGTTTACCTTCCCCATTACCTTTGTCACAATATCGCTTGGAATAATCAACTGATCGATTTTTCGATTATAGTCCTCTAAAATCTCTTTATACTCTGCTTCATCTTCTATTTCTTTAATTAAATGAATATTTTCTCCTACTCCAACAACTAATAAGCGCTTGCCAAGCTTTACAATTTGAATGGAACGGTTTGCTCCAAGAGACGCCCCGCCTAAATTTTCGATTAATTGTGAGCTTTTATAAGAATGATTGCGCTTATTAATAAATTTCAAAAGGATATACAAAAGTGCCACAACAAACACAGTAGCAAATACCATTTTTACAATATCAAAAAAAGAAATTCCAATATCAGCTGTATCTTGTGCTATATTTGTTTCTTTTTGTGTTTGATCCTGATTTTCTTTTGTACTTTCTTTTGCATCATTCGTTGAGTCTTCAAACATATCATGGACACTATTATCAAGCTGCTCTGCATAGGCTTGATTTCCCAAGCCTATGAGAACAAAAATGAGTAGTGAACTTGTAAATAAATACTTTAATCTATCCACTAAAGGCACCCTCTACTTTTTTTAACTTAACCTAATGTTTTGCTGATAGCTTCTAATACACGGTCTGCTTGAAATGGTTTCACAATAAAATCTTTTGCCCCTGCTTGAATGGCGTCTATTACCATCGCTTGCTGCCCCATAGCAGAACACATAATTATTTTTGCATTTGGATTAATTTTTTTGATTTCTTTTAATGCTGTAATGCCATCCATTTCCGGCATTGTAATATCCATCGTAACTAAATCTGGCTGGGTTTCTTTGTATTTTTCGATTGCTTGCATACCATCAGCAGCTTCTCCAACAATTTCATACCCATTTTTTGATAGTATATCTTTAATCATCATGCGCATAAATGCTGCATCGTCCACTATTAAAATCTTTTGTGCCATAAATCTCTACCCCCATTAAAATGATAATTATCTTAGTTTATTTAAACGATCGCTTTGACTAACAATATCGGTTACTCTCACACCGAAATTTTCATCAATAACGACTACTTCCCCTTGTGCAACAAGCCGATTATTTACCAATATGTCGACCGGTTCACCTGCTAATTTATCCAATTCGATGATCGAACCTGCTGTTAATTCTAAAATTTCTTTTACGGAGCGCTTTGTTCGTCCTAATTCTACTGTTACTTGAAGAGGAATGTCCAACAGCATATTTAAATTTTTTGTCTCCGATTCTGCAGGTGTAAATGGTTCAAAATTTGAAAATACAGCTGGTTGCACATTCGGTTGTGAGCCATTCGGGAAACTTGCCCCAAAATGTTGTGTTGGATGATTGGCTGGCTGTGGAGCAATCGGTTGAGCTGCTTGATTTACTTGAGCATACTGATTGTATCCTCCACCGTTTCCTTCCGAATAAGCGGGAGAGGCTAAAGCTTCTTCCACAGTTGGTTCTTTTGGCTCATAAACAGAATTATAATCTAAATTAGATGGATTGGAAACTTCTTCTGTACTATCTGATGTATTTAATAAGCCTTCTACTAATTTTTTGGCGAAAGGCAGCTGTAATAATTGCATGATCTTTGAGTCAATAAGTGTTCCAATTTTTAAACGAAAAGATATTTTCACAAAAATATCATCTGTTGGAAATTTATCTGTGCCTTCCCCTTGTGTTAAATCAAGTAGATCAATCGTAGGCGGTGATATATCCACCCTTTTATTAAAAATAGTTGACATGGAAGTCGCAGCAGATCCCATCATTTGATTCATTGCTTCCTGGACAGCACTCAGTTGGATTTCTCCCATTATCTCTGATGGGTTCAGCCCGTCACCACCAAGCATTAAGTCCGCAATGATACTAGCATCTGATTGCTTTATTACTAATAAATTCATTCCTGAAAAACCTTCTGTATAATTGACTCGAATAGCAACATACGGATGAGGAAATTCTTCTGGAAGCCTATTTCTTAACACAGCACCCACAGTAGGTGTTGTAATATCTACCTTTTGATTTAACAGAGTAGACAATGCAGTAGCAGAACTTCCAAACGATATATTGCCAATTTCCCCCAAAGCATCTTGCTCCATTGCAGATAAATAATCTTCTACTACTAATTCTATCTGTGGTTGTTCAATATCTTCGCCTCTTAATAAAGCATCTATTTCATCTTGTGAAAGCATATCCTTACTCATCATCTTCTTTCCCCCTCTCTAAAGCTCCTAAGATTTGAACAGCTAGTTTTTTATTTACTTTACCTGGCTGTCCATAAAATTTAGGAATATCTCCTACTTTAATAAGCAGAGGTTCTTCTATTGTTTGATTCATTTCTATAACATCGCCAACATCTAGCATTAAAAAATCTTGTATAGAAATCTCCGACGTTCCCAATTGCGCGCATAACGGGATAATCGATTTTTTCACACCTTTTTCTAATTGTTTTGTCACTTCTGGTTCTGGAGACTTTTTTTCGTTTTGCATCCAATAGTGTCCAGATAATTTTTGGATAATTGGTTCTAATACAACGTGAGGGATGCAAATATTAATCATTCCACTTGTATCACTGATTGTGGTATTTAACGAAATAACCACAACGGTTTCATTCGGAGAAACCATTTGCAAAAATTGAGGGTTTACTTCAAATTCCTCTAAAGATGGTTCAATATCAACTAAATCTTCCATCGCTTCTCGAAAATAATCAAAGGCATTTTCAAATGTGCTAGACATTATTTTTGTTTCTATTTCTGTTAAATTTTCCACTTTATTAATGCTTGATCCCCTGCCGCCCATCATACGATCCATCATTGCATACGCAATATTAGGATTTACTTCCATAAGAACTCGCCCATTTAAAGGTGATACATCAAATACATTTAATATGGTCATTTTTGGAATTGAGCGAATAAATTCTTCATATGGTATTTGATCAGCAGAAGCAACATTAAATTGTACATACGTTCGCAATTGTGCAGAGAAAAACGTCGTCAGCAATCGAGCAAAATTTTCATGTATGCGTGTTAAACTTCTGATTTGATCTTTCGAAAACCGGAGTGCCCGTTTAAAATCATACACTTTTACCTTTTTTTCTGATTGCTCCTTTTTTAGCTCATCTGCATCCATTTCACCAGAAGTTATAGCAGATAATAGTGCATCTATTTCATTCTGGGATAGTACATCTCCTGACAAAAAATCCTCACCCCTTAAATATGATGATTCCATCATTTATCACAGCTAACGGCAGTATGTTCTCGTTATTTCTAAGAGGAAATGGAGGTTATACTACTCATTAATTTGATTCGTTCCATTAGCCGACACGGATTAGGTTCAGACAAAATTTTTCCCTGCCTTAAAAGTTTCACATTATTGAAGTAAAGAGCTGGTAATATAAACCTGCACCACTTTACCTTCTTGCATATGCTCATTTATTTGTTCTTTTAAGTCATTCTCTAATATAGTTTGTCCTTTTTTCCCTTTCATATCTTCCGCAGTTTTTTCCGAAAGTTCTTGAATTATAATATTTTTCACTTGGAAATCTCTTTTTTCTAATTCCTCTTTTGCTTTTTTGCTGTCTGTTTGGATTTTGAATGATATTTTAATGAAATTATCAGTTGCTAAATTTGTAGTCATTTCCTCTATATCTACTGAGGATTCAATGACTTCATCAATAGAAGGTTCTTTTTCTTTTTGATCTCCAGTATACTTCCACAAATAAAAAAATGCTCCCGCACCAACAATGGCAATTGTAAGTAGTAGTATTAGCATAATCATAAGTATTTTATTATTCTTCATTGTGCTTCTCTCCCAAGTTCGGTAATCCGAAAAGGCTCACAGATCGATAAAATTGATGTATTAATTCCATCAGTTCTTGCTCCGTCTCTTTTACAACATATTTATTTCCATTTGACAGCATAATTGTTGTATCTGGAAATAATTCAATTGTTTCAATAAACAAAGCATTTAATTTAAATTTTTTACCATTTAATCGCGTTACAGTTATCATCAATTATTTTTTAGAGACTAATGAATAAGTATCCACTAGCCTCTAAATCCCCCTTCTACTTATCGTTTTAAGTTAAGAAGTTCTTGCAAGATTTCATCAGATGTTGTAATAATCTTTGAATTGGATTGGAATCCCCTTTGACCAACAATCATTTCTGTAAATTCATCTGTTAAATCAACATTGGACATTTCAAGGTATCCGCTGTTAAGGGAGCCAGTGCCATTTTCTCCGGCAAAGGTAAGTGTTTCTGGACCAGAGTTAGGAGATACTTGAAATGTATTTCCTCCTGTTTTTGTTAACCCTTCAGGATTTGAAAATTTAGCCATTTGAATTCGTCCTGCTGCTTGATTTACCCCAGCTGCATCAATATAAGAAATGGAACCATCATTACCAATACTAAAACTTTGAGAATCTGTAGGAATATTTCCCATTCCTTGCGTTCCATTATTATCTACTACTACAGTTAAACCACTCGATGTTACAATGTTTCCTTTATCATTTAAATAAAAATTCCCTGCTCTTGTATAAGATTTTGTGCCATCAGCATTTTCCAGTATAAAATAACCAGAACCTGAAATGGCTAAATCCAATGTTCTTCCTGTTGTCTGCATGCTTCCTTGTGTGGCAATCGTATCAATGGATGCCACTTGTGAACCTAATCCAACTTGTTTTGGATTTGTACCTCCAGTTCCTGTAGCAGCCGATCCAGTTGCTCCAGCTGTTGTTTGGCTGATTAAGTCGCTGAATGCTGTTCTGCCCTTTTTAAAGCCATACGTATTTACGTTTGCAATGTTATTCCCGATAACATCTAATTTTGTTTGAAAATTTTTCATTCCTGTAACACCTGAATATAATGAACGTAGCATTTGTTTTTTCTCCCTTCGAGTTCACTGCTTCTATCCTTCCACAGTGATAAGCTTCCAATATTGGTCCAGCTAAATTTTTATTCATTCATAACAATTGTGCCATTTATATTTGTAAATATTTGTTCCGTTGCTTCTTGTCTGTCCATCGCGGTAATAACCGTATTATTTTTGGCGCTGACAATCAGTGCAGCATCATTCAGCAGAACTAATGATTCTTTTACACCCATTTGCCTTGCCTGTTTAACTTTTGCTTCTATTTGCTTCCATTTCGCATCATCAATTACAATGCCTCTTTGCTGCAAGCGTTCATTCGCATGTTTGCTGATATTTAATTTATCGAATGCACCAATAGATACTTGTAGATGTGCAGAAAATGAAGCAGTTTTTTGAGCTTTAATAGCATTTAAACTATTTTTAATTGCGGCTTGTGATTTAAAAGCAGGATAAATGGATTTATCCATTTTAATCACTTCCTATTCAATTTTAGTTATTTGCTTGGAAGTGATCTGGGTGTTATTTGCATCATTTAATGTATATTGCATCACACCATTTTTTAAGGAAACAGATTTCACTTCCCCGCTTTGCTCTTCCTGATTATCATTTAAGTAAGTGACTATTTTTCCAATCATTTGACTTGCTGATGCCAAATTACTTGTTTCTGCACTCATACTAGAAATATTAGCAGGAGACAAAGTTGTCCCATCTTCTAATGTAAATTCAACACTGTCATCTTTGTAAGCTACAGAGACAACTTTTCCTGTTCCAGAAGTTGTCGTGTCTGCACCAGAACTGTCTGTTTCTGTTTTGTTCCAGTCGACTACCTTACCAACAAATTGACCATACGAAATTAAATTCGATTGTGTTTGCAAGGTGGTAAAACTCTCCATCGTTGCATTCATATTAGTCATTTGTTCAAGAGAGGAGAATGTTGCCATTTGTGCAATAAAATCTTTATCCTCTAACGGTTTAGTTGGATCCTGGTTTTGCAATTGTGTAATTAATATTTTCAAAAAATCATCTTTTCCTAGACTAGAATTTCCAGTTGTTTTTGTCTGCTCTTGATAATTTGATAAATAAAGAGACGAATCAATTGTATTTGCCATGCTTTCACCTCCTCACGTTTATTCCATATTAAGAAGCTCCTCCAAAAAGGTTTTTCGTTGTTTTTCTTGCTCTTTCTGCTGGGAAGACTGCTCTTCTTTTTGTTGTTGCTGTTGCTGTTGCTGTTGATTATCTTTTGTCGTTTTATCTTGCTGCGATGGGGTATACGCAATATCTAATTTATCGACAACAGCATTTTGCGGACCAAGGCTATGTTTAATACTTGTTAAATGGCTTTCTAATATATCTTTTGCCTCTTGTGAAGCAGTAAGAATTTTTGCTGAAATATTGCCTTCATTTTGATAGATTTCTATTTTAATAGACCCTAAATGATCTGGCGCTAATCTTAGCGTAAATGTTTGATTATCTCCATTATTCACAAACTTTCCATTTACAAGCACCTTCTCTAGTTGTTCTCGCAACTGATGTGCTGAAACTGGATTGCCGCTTGCGGTTAATAATACTAAAGGTTCTTGTTTAGTCGAGACAACTGTTTGCATTTGTCCTACAACAATAGTTTTAGCATCTGTTTCATTCTTTTCCACTAGCGGTTTAATATTTTCCATTCTAGTAGGTTTCACATCATTTGTGTTTTTAATAGAACCTACCATTAGCGGATTTACCATTTTCGCAAGCATTGTATTTGGTTTTTCTTCTTTTTTTGCAGCTGTATTTAATTTATCTACCACGCTCGAGACCAATGACTTGATACTATTTAACGGCAATAGAGAGTCTTGTCCTTTTGTTGCTGCTTCTGCTAGCTTCACTGCTTGACTAGAAGATTTTGTTTGATTATCTGCTCTTCCTAGAAAAGTGTTGTAATGAAATGGATTGATTAGCTGCTCCTGATTTGCTGCATGCCCTAATTTTGCTCCAGCCCCATCTATTATCACTGCTGACGTCGCTTGGATGCCATTTGCAATGATTGCATCCTGATTTATTGCATTTATCGCATCTGCTGATTTTTCTGCCGTTTGCGCCGGTGATTGATAAAGCAATGGATTGATCAATTTTACGGTATCAAGTGCGATTGTTTGATTTGCAGGCATCGCCTTTTTGTGTTTGGACTGAGAATCCGACTGCACTACATTTGTTTCTCCAAACATCTTGCCATTATTGGTCGGCATCACTTTTTCCACATTCACCGTTGTGCCCGTTTGCCCTATTGCTACACTAGTAGCTGTTAGCGTTTCTTGTGATAAAGTGGCCTCATTACTGATATTTCCATTATTAGCTTCTGATGCAAGACTTTTGTTTGCAGGCTGGTTTTTTAGACGACTTAATAGATTGCCTTCGCGTACAGGCTGCAATTGTCCAAATAAAGGGTTTATTCTAGTCACTGAGTTGCTTGTATTAGTCTCTTCCTTTATTCTTCCCTTTGTTTCAATTATTTGAGCATTAGGATCTTTTCCTACTTCACCTGAGCGGTTAGCATCATCTTTATTCTTTTGTACTAATTGACTGGTACCCTGACTGAATTTTAATGTTTCTCGAAGTGGGATTGCCTGCCCATTTCCTTCCGTTATGAACGTTCCTTCATTCAATCCTGCCTCGCCTAAAGAATTG
>NZ_PISE01000081.1 GCF_002835805.1 Niallia nealsonii
TGACTATCTCATAAATTGGTGTTGTTTATGGCATCATAAAAATGTGAGTTACGGCATTTAATTTGTGCAGCGCCTACGGCGCTGCACAAATTAAAAAAACCACTTGTCAACATTCCAAAATACACATACACTTCCTGTTGGGACAATCAAGTGCAGGAGGTATTAAGGAGATGTTGGCAGTGGCCGAGATTAATTATATCAGACATGAAGTAAACATAAAAGACGGGAATTATTCGGAAATAGCTAAGCGAATGGGAAGAGATCCTAGAACGGTAAAGAAGTATGCAGATCAAGAAGATTTCAACCTAGAGATTAGACCGAAGCAAACTAGACCATCTCCAGTGATGGATTCAGTGAAACCAATTATTGACGAATGGTTACTAGAGGATTTTAAACTAAAGAAGAAGTTTCGTAGAACAGCAAAGAGAATGTGGGAACAGCTGAAAGAGGACTTTGCTTTCAAAGGATCTGATCGTACAGTTCGAGACTATGTGTCAAACAGGAAGAAAGAATTGTTAAATGAATCAAGCCAAGCAGCATTACCACTAGAGAACAGACCGGGTGCTGCCCAAGTAGACTTTGGAGAAGCTCCATTCAAGTATCAAGGAGAACAGATCGTCTTACCGTATCTTGTGTTATCTTACCCATATAGCAACGCATTTTACTTTCAAGTATTCCCTTCCCAAAACAGAGAATGTTTCTTAGAAGGGTTAAAGCGTATATTTCATCACATGGGAGGAGTTCCTAAAACGATCAGATTTGATAATCTGTCAGCTGCCGTAAAGAAGGTACTGCCAAATGGGGAACGGCAGTTGACAGAGGGGTTCCAGAACTTCGTTCTTCACTACGGGTTTGAGTGCGAATTTTGTAATCCAAACAGTGGCAATGAAAAAGGCCATGTAGAGGCCATGGTGAAATATGTAAGAAACAATTTCTTACTCCCGAGTCTTCATGTATTGGATCTAGATGAACTTAATAAAATGTTGTGGAAAAAAGCTGAAAAAGATCGAGAAAGAAAACATTACGAAAAGGAATCTTTAATCTCAAAATTATTTGAGGATGATCGGAAGGCTTGTCTGGTTCTCCCCACTAAGGAATACCAATGTATAAGATACGAAACTTTGAAAGCCGATAAGTATGGTTACGTAAAGTTAGATAAAAACCTATATTCAACCTCACCGAGGTTCGCATTAAGTAAGGTTCTTATAAGAATTTCGTATAATAAGATTGACATTCTGATCGATAATCATGAATTGGTAGTGAGTCATTCGAGATTGTATGGACAGTACAGAAAATCAATGAAATGGCAGCCATATCTAAATTTGATGGCCAAACGCCCTATGGCACTCAAATATACTAGTTTTTATGAGCAGTTACCTCCCGAATGGCAAACATATTTTCATTCTTGTACTACTTCTGAAAAATCAGAGGCCTTGAAATTGTTGGGAACGTTATTGAAAGATTACGACTTTAATAGAATTACAGAGGCTCTAAATATTGCATCAGAGCATGGTCATCCTTCTGTTGAATCAATTAAACAGGTGTTCTATCAGATCATTAATGGACGAGGAATTCGGGAAGAGTTACATATCCAAAAGCCATTACCAAGTATGCCTATAGCAACAAGAGGTCTACAGCATTATGACCAGCTTCTGAAAGGAGCTGAATGAAATTGAACGCACAAATTCAAGAGTACGCTAAACGTTTGAAATTAAGTTGGATTAGAGAACATTATCATGAGTTAGAAGCATCATCCAATGAGAATTATTTACTTCAGCTATTTGAGAAAGAAATAGAGCAACGTGAAGAACGAAAGGTGAATTTACTGCTTACACAAGCTACACTCCCCAAAGCCAGTGGAAATCCTTTTGATTGGAAAGATATTGTCCTCACTGCAGGTATGGATAAGGAGGACTTATTGAACGGAACGTTCATAGAACAGCAAGAAAATCTAATTTTTTATGGTGGTGTTGGTACGGGTAAAACGTACTTAGCATCACTCATTGGACTTAATGCCATACAGAAGTATGGCAGACCAATTAAATTCTATACAGTGGCATCATTAGTCAATAAATTATTAGAGGCAAATGAAAAAGGAAATCTTAATAAGCTTTTTAAGCAGATTGAAAAGTTAGACCTTTTGATTTTGGACGAATTAGGGTACATTCCATTGCATAAACAAGGAGCTGAGTTACTCTTCCAGGTCATCGCCATGTGTTATGAAACCAAAAGTATCATCATTACTACTAACTTACAGTTTGGTCAATGGAATCACATATTTGGCGATCCTATTTTAACGGAAGCAGTTATCGATCGACTTATTCATCACTCACATTTGATCGTATTTAAGGGCGATAGTCATCGCTATAAGGAGTCAATCATACAGAGTTAAATTATTGTTGGCAAGTGGTTACGTTTTTGAATTCCGTTAAATACATTTTTTACTTACCAAATACACCGATTTGAAGCATGTAAGCT
>NZ_PISE01000082.1 GCF_002835805.1 Niallia nealsonii
ATTGGATTTGAGTCAATATTTTAGACACAAAAAAGTTAAGTTCTACGCTGATTGTTTCATTTGATCTTCCACTGTCTGGGGAGTATTGTAATCCAAACTACTATGTATTCTTTTTCTGTTGTACCAACCTTCAATAAACTTAAACATCGCTAATTTTGCCGTGTAGTAGTCTGGATATTGTACATGATTTACTTCTTCTTTCTTTAAAATAGCGTGAAAGGACTCGATACAGGCATTATCATAGGGACAACCTTTTTGGCTAAATGATTGAATAATACCACGAGATTGAACGTATTGCATAAACTCCGAGCTTGTGTATTGTGAGCCTAAATCTGTGTGTAGAAGTAAGCCTTTGGCAGGATTTTGAGTAGAGTAAGCGTTTCCTAAAGCGATTTTTACTAAGTCCGTTGTCATGGAACGTGAAAACGAATAACCGACAATTTTCTTAGAATGTAAATCCATTACGGAAGCCAGGTAACACCATCCGTCTCTTACCGTGTGAATGTAGGTGATATCTGCGACCCATTTCTCATTGATTGTGGTGGTAGAGAAGTCTCGATCTAACAGATTCTTGCGTTCCATCACTTTTTCTCGACTGGAGTACGGACGGTATTTTTTCTTGGTAATCGAACGGATTTTTGCTTTTGTCATAAGTCGCTGTACACGTTTTAAACTCACAGAGAGCCCACTTTTCAGGAGTATCCGATGTATTTTCGGAGCGCCATATCGTTCCTTACTCTCTTGATGGATCTGTATTATTTTCTTGGTTATCGCATGATTTTCACGTTCACGGGTGGACGCTGTTTTCTGTAAGGAATGGTAATAGGTACTTCTTGGAACAGCTAGTACATCACACATCATTTGAACCGAGTAATATTGTTTGTGTTCCTCCATAAAATCGGTAAGCTCTGTATTGGTTATTTTTTCGCGAATATGGCCATAGCCTTTTTTAAGATTTCAATCTCTTGTTTTAAACGAAGGTTCTCTTTTTGAATGGCAGCCAGTTCTTTAGGCGTAAGGGATTCTTCCCCCGTTCCAATAGGAGTAAAATCCTTAATCCATTTATAAATAGTCACTTCAGAAACGCCATATTCGTTGCTTAATTCTTTCACAGAGGTACCGGAATGATATAAATCCACTACTGTTTTTTTGAAATCTTCATTGTACTTTTTGCTTGTGTTATTACGTTCCATACGGACACATCCTTCCATGAATTACATTGTAAGGACTTAACTAAGTGGTGTCCATAAAAATATACTAACTCCA
>NZ_PISE01000083.1 GCF_002835805.1 Niallia nealsonii
TGTTAGCTTCACGAGCAAATGTCGCAAAATCGATGAAGCAGATTCAAAAAGTTTCGAATTCTTTCCAATCAGATACTATTCTAAGAGGCGTGACAAAAGCGGAAGAACAAATTCTCTTCATGGAGGCAGAAGTGCAAGCAGGAAGTTATTCTTCCAATCCATTATCAAGCTATGAAGCAAACAGCTTAAACCTAGTAGGCGAAGAAGAGATCAGCAGGGAAATAGAGAAGCTAAAGAGTGAAAAAGAGACCATATAATTAAAGATATACAAGAAAAGAAGCACCTGAATATATAGGAAGGTGCTTTTTTCTGTATGAAAAAAAGAGAGGAGAATACATATGAAGGATGCTTTTCTTTTTCATCTCTGCAAGGACTAGCTACTCTATTCGCATAACCTATAGAGTATTACCAGAAGAATTGCTGAAGAAGGACAAAGAAATTTACGTTTTATAAGCAGACAGTTTCCCGTTTTCATCAAGATACATTATCTCGTTTTATGAAACTTGGGCATGGGCAGACGCATTTGAATAAAATGAGGACATCATACTGGAAAAAGCACATCGCTTATTAATTGTCATCAAAAACAATTTGAGAAATAATGTAATTGGTAGAAATTCAGGTATCCATATGGTGCTAGAGGTGAAAAATGGGATGGATGAAGACGACCTCATCCGCAAGGCAGCAGATGCTGGGGTAAAAGTATATCCATTATCAATTTATGAGATGGGCGGCATAAAAACAAAAAAAATAGTATTTTAATAGGATTTGGAGGATTATCAGAAGAAGCAATAGATATAGGAATTCGACTGTTAAAAGAAGCTCGGAATTTTTAAAAGCGTTATTTTTCTTTTATTTTTTTTCAATAAAATAGTGAATATGAATTATGAACGCAAAGAACCATTATTTATGATGGAGCTAATGAGACATAAAAATATACATATATCATTTTTAAATAAAAGATTCAACGAATATCTCTTTCAAAATAGGGAAACGTTTAAGCAAATAAAGTGAATGAACATAAAATTAGTCGCTAAAAAAGCAGCTGAACAAAATGGACTGATTTTTTCAGCTGCTTTTTGCAACAAAAGTTCTTTATTTTTGATTTGGCGGAACTACGCAGCTTCCATCTTGGCATGCAGCGTTATTCCCAGTTTCTGATGAAAAATCTGTTAATTTAGGCTGAGGATTTTCTTCTTCCCAAACCTTTTGGAGAGCATCGACAAATGTTTCTAGTGACTGCGCCCCTGAAATAGCGTATTTTCGATTGATAATAAAATAAGGAACCCCAGAAATTCCATATTGTTGGGCAATTCCTTCATCTATGCGAACATCATTTGCATAGGATGTTTTATCATTTAGAACATTTATTGTTTCTTCTCTGTTTAAACCAGAAGCTTCCGCAATTTCAGCAAGAGTTTCCATATCACTTAAATTTTTTCCTTCGGTAAAGTAAGCATAAAGCAATTTTTCAGTAAGTGTTTTTTCTTTTCCTTTTTCGCCTGCAAATTTTGCCAAACGGTGGGCATCAAACGTGTTTGTTGGCTTCATATCATCAAAATTAAAAGTTAATCCCACACCAGCAGCATGTTGGCCAACTTGAATGTTATTCTGTTTAGCTTGTTCTATGCTCATTCCATATTTGGATGCAAGGACTTCGTGAATATTTATTCCAGAGTATATAGGAGCATTTTGATCTAATTCAAAACTTTTAAACTCCACTTCTACTTCACTTTTATGTTGGAACTTATCCAGTGCCAATTCCAATCTTCGTTTCCCTATATAACAAAAGGGACATACAAAATCAGACCATACTTCGATCTTCATCCTAACACCTCTTTCTAGTCATTACAGGGCATTGTAGCATACATGCCAAAAGACACAAAGTTATATGCTTCATTTAAAGAAGAGGAATAGAAAAGCTGTCTTTTTTTTTGTAATAGCGTCAGTCGATTATTTCTAAGCAAAAAATATTGTAAGGGAGAGCAGTTTGCTAGATGCTATTGCGTTTTTAGATAGCGTAAATATAATGGCGAGGCATTATATTTTTAAGAAAAGCACTTTTAGTTTCCTATTAGCAGAGGGAAGAGTACTCTTGTTTTAAATTTTACGTATCCAAAAAATCTATTAAATTTTATTTTATATATATAAGTAATAAAAGTTAGTTTGAAAGTGTTATTTAAACGAAGCCAGCCAGCAAAGTGGCAGCTTGCTTCGTGTTTGTTTTACATGTTTAATTCAGTTTTTTGTGTCAATGGTTTCACATATTTAGTTAACAGCCAACGAGAGATAGGGCCAACAATTAATAATTGTGCTGGAAGCGCGACGATAAAGTTTAACCCAACTGTTTTAAGGTAAGCAGTGAAAATAGAACCTTCAATTCCTGTCATGATATTCGTTAAAACAAGACCGTAAATGGACATAATAAGAACCATCATAGGGACCATACAACAAGCAAATACTAGAATAAAGTTGATTTCTTTTGATTTATCATAAGGAAGTGATAGAGCAATTTTACGTACTTGTGGTTCGACTAATGATTCTACAGCAAAAGCAACAATCAATGTTATAACAAATGGAATTACTGAACCTCCTATTGTAAACGATGAAAATCCGTGTAATGCTGTGTTGTAAAAGGTCATAATAAACACCATTCCAAAACACATAAAAACTCCAAAAATAATTCCTTCTTTTTTATTACTAGGCAAATCAAAACCTCCTTTCTTTTAAATATAAATGTAATTATATATGCCTAAAATTTTTCTCATAAGTAACATTTTGGTAAAAAATATGTTTTTTATATTACTTATGTAACATTTTTGTTACATTTAAATAGAAGTATTCTTATTATTTTGCAAGAAAGCACAAAAATTTGTTATTTGCAGATGGAGAAGTATTTTTGACAAAGATAGTTAAATCCTTTTGCGATAACTTTAAATAAAAATAAACTGGGTTGCCACTTGGCTATTCCTTTTTTAAATAGAGTGATTAAGTACGGGCAAAATATTTCTAAGCATATGCGGTAGATGCTAATCTAAATGAGAATATAATCTTTCTATTCACTACAATGCATAAAGCACTTCTATTCGATATCCAAGCATATCAGTTTGTTTTTACTAAGCTAATTGATACTATAGTAGGGTATCTTGATTTAGAAAGGAATTATAGAAATGACAAATATAAATATACCTGTTTCGGTTTTAAACCTTGCTCCAATTCGCGAGGGGCAGGAACCTAAAGAAGCTATTGAATCAATGATTGATTTAGCTCAAGCTACGGAGGAAATGGGGTATAAGCGGTACTGGATTGCTGAACATCATAATTCTCCCACATTAGTAAGTTCAGCTACTTCCATTTTAATTAAACATACATTAGAGCATACAAAAACCATCCGTGTTGGATCTGGCGGAATTATGCTGCCAAATCATTCTCCGTTAGTTGTTGCCGAACAATTTGGCACAATGGCAACTATCTATCCCAATCGTGTAGACTTAGGGCTTGGTAGAGCTCCTGGCACCGATATGAAAACGGCAAGTGCGTTACGGCGTTCACAAAATGATGCTGCTGTTTATGCATTTCCTGATGACGTCAATTCTTTGCTTTCTTACTTTGGACCGAAAGAAAAACAAGGCTATGTGAAGGCATATCCAGGTGTTGATACAAATATTCCATTATATATTTTAGGATCATCGACAGATTCAGCCTATTTAGCGGCTAAATTAGGGCTTCCGTATGTGTTTGCTTCACATTTTGCTCCTAGATATATGGAGGAAGCAATCTCGATTTATCGCAATCGATTTCAGCCTTCTGAATATCTAGATGCCCCATATATGATGGTTTGTTTAAATGTAATTGCAGCGGAAACAGATGAAGAAGCGCAAAGAGAATCCACAACGATGCAGCAATTTTTCCTAAATGTTGTCCGAGGTTCCCAAACCCCCTTGCAGCCACCAGTGGACAGCATGGATGCCATTTGGCGACCACATGAAAAAGAAATGGCTTCTTCTATGTCCAGTATGACATTTATGGGAAGCAAAGAGACAGTAAAAGCACAGTTAATGAATTTTCAAGAAAAGTATCATGTAGATGAGATTATGGCGGTTTCCTATATCTTTGATCCTGATAAACAAAAACGGTCGTATCAAATCTTTAAGGAAATTGTTGAAGAAAAATAAATGAAAAAAGGGGACTGTGCTCAAAAATCAGTAAAAATGACTTTTGAGCACAGCCCCTTCAGTTTGTCGATAAAAAAGGAAGTTGTAAATGGACAACTTCCTTTTTTATTTTAATATAGGTGTTTTATAAACTTTTCGTCTATCATAAAAATATGGCGCTTAAATAGGAAAAAGCTATCCAGTAGCTGAGAAATCGACGTCCCGCTTATAAAGTTTCTTTCACTGAATAAATCAGGCACGTTCATTCATTCAGGATTCTAGCCTTTTAACTGCCTTTTTAACTGCTTTAACTTCATACTTGCCTACTTCTGTATGGATAATAAATTCTGGTTTTGTTTGATTATTTTTGGCTTTATGGCCAGCAATATGTGCATCACTTTTTTCCCATTGTTTCCAATAATCTTCTGATTCCCAAGTTATTAAAATAATGACTTCTTCCTCTCCACGTCTCACTTTTTTTACCATGATTTTAAGGTCAACAAACCCTTCTTGTTCTTCAATTATGCCCGCTTTGCTGAATCGACTTACCACTTGTTCAGAATTTCCTTCCGTCACTGTCATTTTTCTTAATTGAACAAACATAAACTATCCCCAATCTGTATTTTTATGGATAAATTAATTATTTCTCCACACTTAAGCACTGTATTTGAAATCATTCCTCTGTCGGCACGTTATCTTTAGGCGTCGCTTCTTCATTTGCAATAGCGTTATTTCCCTTTACTTCCTCTTCGTGAATCTCAAATAATTGAATAAATTCATTGATGATCGTTTCAACAGCTTTTAGCTCTCCCACTAAAATGGGATTAATGGATTGTAGTTCTGGTGATTCTAATTGTTGTTTTAATGTTGCGCGTTTTACATTTAATCTGTCTAAAAATTCAATGGCTCTTCCTCGACGGAATGTTTTTGCACCACGATGATGTTCTTTGCGTTTATGGCCGCCGCCTCTAGGGTGACGAAATTCTTCTCGGTTATGTTCCCCTTCAAAAGGTCTTTCATCTCTTTTGTACCATCTGTCGTGATTGTTTCTCATCCTATCACTCCTTTTTATGTATACAGACGTATACCTTAGGAATATTGTATACATTTGTATACGTAGTGTCAATGTAACGTTTGCCAAATTTTATAATTTTTAAGAATCTGTCTTTTTAAATAAATTTTTTCATCTATCTTCTATTTATAGTTTAGTCGATATGGAGAAATTAAAATCTAAATTATATGATTATCTTCATTTAAAATAAGTCCACCAATATAAAAGTTTGGCCTCATTCAATTAAAGTAGCTAATATCTACTCTTTTTCTTTTCTCACAAAAATTTAAAATAGATTCTATTAATTGAAATGATTTCACCAAGTTTTCACCAAAGACTACTAAACTACAACTATCGAAAAGAAAAGGAGGAAAGAAAACAGTGAATACTAGAATGAAAAAAGGTATTTTCTGGAGTACAGTCATTACATCGATGGTTTTAGTAATGAGCTTTATCTCCAATCTATTAGGAGGAAACGTTACTTTTGCAGCTGGTTTTCATGAACATGGGCATGGGCCAGATGGAGGAATGCGTGCGCAAGGTGGATTTGGTCATGAAGGTTTTCACCATGGAACTGGATTTTCCTGGATGGGGTTCCTTTTATTCCTTATCATTGGAATTGCTGTTTTAGTATTACTAGTTAAATGGCTAAAAAAGAAGTCAAAAACTTCTTCCATGCAACAGTTTATTGATACATCCTTAATGACTTCACCAAAAGCATCGATAAACCATAATCATGCAAGCATTTTAGATCAATGGGAAAAAAATATAACAACTAAAAAGGAGAATAAATAAAATGGGTATTTTTAAAAGAATCAAAACAATCGCAAAGGCTGATATTAATAGTTTACTAGATAGCATGGAGGATCCAATTGGAATGCTGAATGAGTATTCCAGAGAAATGGAGCAAGAGATAGGAAAAGCACAGAAAGCTTTATCGCAGCAAATTTTTGTAGAAAATA
>NZ_PISE01000084.1 GCF_002835805.1 Niallia nealsonii
ACACAGAACTTCCTGTATGGAGTAAAGCAACTATTGGCTCTGAAAGCATTGCATCTTTATTAGAGAAAAATGAAACGTATAATCAAAAAGATTTAGATAAAATCTTTGAAAATGTTCGTGACGCAGCCTACCATATTATTGAACGAAAAGGTGCCACTTATTATGGTATTGGCATGTCACTAGTTCGTGTTACAAAAGCCATCTTAAACAATGAAAACTCTATTTTAACAGTATCTGCCTATCTCGATGGCCAATATGGCCAAAGCGATGTATATATTGGCGTCCCAGCTATTATTAATCGTGATGGCATTCGAGAAATCATGGAGCTGGACTTAACAAAAGAAGAACAAGAAAAATTTAACCACTCTGTTAAAATATTAAAAGAAACAATGGCACCAGTCCTATAATAGCAACAAAATTGTTAAAAAAACCTGTAAGTTCTATCATAGCTTACAGGTCTTTTTATTCCTCCCAAAATTCTATAGGGTCATACATATACCTTTTTAATGATAGTTGATCATCCTTTTCAAAAACTATGCCTTCATTTTGCAGCAGCTGCTTTTGAAGCACTTTGCCCTCCTCTGTTGGAATTGTCAGCTTGCCGCTGGCGTTAACGACTCTATGCCATGGAAGTTGATATTTTTCACTCATAGAATGAAGGATACGAACCACTTGTCTTGCCGCTCGATTGCTCCCGGCCGCTTTCGCTATTTGTCCATATGTCATGACTTTTCCTCGAGGAATCGATTGAATTATTTTAATTACATTTAGAGTAAATGGCTGCATGTATTTATTCCCTTTTGGTTTATTGTTCCTATGTGAAATAGGAGCTTCTTTCATTTTACATAAAAACAGCGAATCTTCTAAAGAAAATTCGCTGTTTTTTGCTAATTAAATTCCTACATTTTGTTGAAGAATTTGATTCGTTTGCGTCTGAGTTTGTGTATACGTATTTATTTGTTTATTAATTTCCGCGCTTAATACCGGCGAAGATGTATTATACCATCCTTGCTGGGACATTAACTGATAGGTTTGATCCTGCATTTTCAACGTACTTTGCAAAAGCTGTTCAAATACTTGACGGACTTCTGGACAGTTTGATTCTGTAACAGCTGTTGTATATTCCCGAGCTGAACGTTTTAGGTCTGCTAAAAAAGAGTAAACAATATCTTGTTCTCCAATTGTAGGTGTTTGTATATTCATCGATAATCTCCTCTCCCTTTAACTCATGTTTGGTGCAATAGAAGCATGCTGCTGTACTGTATTTAAAAGCGTTTGGTAATGCTTTTGATGTTCTTTCGCAAGTCCTGTAAATAATTGCTGTACAGCAGGATTTTGCACATGTGTAAGAGAAACAATTGCCTGTTTTATTAATAAATCTTCATTTGACATACAATCAGCTAGATATTCAAGTTCTTTACCTGTTAATGGCTGCATAGTTACCTCTCCCCTCTTCCTCCATTAGTCTTTCTCCTTTTCCATTCAGAATGCATGTAAAAATTTTGGAAACTTCTTAAAATGCAGTAGTAGGGATTCATAAAACTGGCAATACTTAGCTAGAAGATTTTTAAATATGGAGGATTTATTATGCAGCTGCAAACAGGAAAATTCTACTGGCCCACAACCTTTTTAGAACATCCTTCCTATTCCTCATTAACTGAGGATATTGCTTGTGATGTTTTAATAATCGGTGGCGGCAGTTCTGGTGCTCAATGTGCTCACTATTTAAGCGAAACAGGACTTGATGTAGTAGTCGTAGATAAGCGAAAGATTGGGGAAGGCAGTACGCTTACAAACACCGCTCTTATTCAATACTTAGGAGACAAGATGCTATTCGAATTAGTAAATAGCTTTGGCGAGGAAACAGCCATTGCTCATACTAAATTATGTGAGACTGCTATTAATGATATAGAGAATGTTTCCCATTCATTAGATATATCATCTGATTTTGTTCGAAGAGACTCTTTGTATTTTGCAAGTTACCAAGAGGATGTAGAGAAGTTAGAAAAAGAATATTATTATTTAAATAAACATGGTTTTCAAGCTACTCTTTTAGATGAAAAAGAAATTAAAGATAAATATGGTTTTGGCAAATATAAAGCATTATATACTTTTAATGATGGGGAAATTAATCCTTTTAAATTTAACCATGCCCTAATTGCTGACGCTGTAAAAAAAGGAGTGCGGATGTATGAGCATACGAGAATAAATGGAAAAAAACTCACTAAAGATGCCGCTATTTTTTCAACAGAAAATGGGTATTCGATTACAGCGAAAAAAGTCATCTTTGCAGCAGGATATGAAAATCTTGAATTTAAAACAGAAAAAAATGGTTTGTTGTTAAGCTCCTATGCTGTTGTTACCAACCAGCTTACAGATTTTCCCCATTGGCATAAGCGCACGTTAATTTGGGAAACAGCGCGTCCCTACATATATATGCGCACAACAAAAGATAATCGCATTATCATCGGAGGTCTCGATGATGATACAACAAATCCAGAAGATCGAGATTCTAAGATTACCCACAGAAAAGATAAATTAATAAAAGAATGCCAAAAACTTTTCCCTGAATTAACTATTTATCCAGAATATTATCTTGGAGCATTTTATGGAGGAACACATGATGGTCTTCCTATTATCGGAGAGTACGAGGAATATCCAAACTGTTACTTTTTAATGGCATATGGCGATAATGGACTTGTTTATAGCATGGCATTGGCCAAAATATTAAGTGCTGTTCTTACAAACGGCTCACACCCGGCTATGTCTATTTACAGCAATAGCCGGGGAAAAACCAGATAAAGTAAAAATTTAACGAATGGTTCTCTGTATTAGTTAAACCAATCAGGGTCTTAATGCCCGTTAAGGCGGAAGAAAAAGAGGTCTCCTTTATGAT
>NZ_PISE01000085.1 GCF_002835805.1 Niallia nealsonii
AATACACCAGCTAACACACCTAAATGCTCACCTTTTGGAGCCATTGCCATAAGAGCAAAGATACTTCCTGGAGATGGCGTAGCTACAAGACCAGTGTTGAATAATGTGAATGTGAATACTCCACTCATTCCTCCGCCGATAACAGCTAATAATAACATAGGTTTCATTAAGATATATGGGAAATAGATCTCATGGATCCCACCTAGGAAGTGAATAATAGCTGCTCCAGGTGCTGTTTGCTTGGATGTACCTTTTCCAAATAAACAGTATGCTAATAGTACTCCAAAACCAGGTCCAGGGTTTGATTCTAATAAAAACAGAATAGATTTCCCAACTTCTTTTGCTTGTTCTACCCCAATTGGACCTAAAATTCCTTGGTTAATCGCATTGTTTAAGAATAAAACTTTAGCCGGCTCGATAAAAATACTTGCTAATGGCAATAGATTTGCATCCACAATCGCTTGTACGCCATTTGATAATAAACTGCTTAAGCCTTCTACTACAGGACCAACATATTTGAAAGCAATAATAGTAATAATAGCTCCTAGAATTCCTGCAGTAAAGTTATTAACTAGCATTTCAAAGCCTGTTTTAACTTTTCCTTTTAATAAATCATCCACTTTTTTGATTAAATATCCACCAATTGGCCCCATAATCATAGCACCAAGGAACATGGGGATATCCGCCCCAACAATTACCCCCATAGTGGCAATGGCACCAACTACTCCTCCGCGAACATCATATACCATTTTACCGCCCGTATAACCAATTAATAATGGCAATAAGTACGTAATCATTGGGCTCACTAACTTAGCAAGCTCCTCATTTGGGAACCATCCTGTTGGTATAAACAAAGCAGTTATTAATCCCCATGCAATAAATGCTCCTATATTTGGCATAATCATTCCACTTAAATGACTGCCAAAACGTTGTATTTTAACGCGAATATCACTTTTATTCTCGTTTGACATATTAATTTCACCCCTTAT